>NZ_KQ058827.1 GCF_000982955.1 Micromonospora sp. HK10
AGAGAGTGTTGTGATACCTGGACGTGATCTTTGCTGACTGTGTCGGCGAAGATCACGTCTGTGTCGCTGTGTCTGTAAACCGGCCTACGACTCGTCGTTGACGGATGGGCAGTGGGCGGTGATCGAGCCGTTGTTGCCGGTGCGGGATCCGCGTCGGGGTGGTCGGCCGTTGCGGTATCCGCGCCGGTTGGTCATCGACACGATCCTGTACGTGCTGCGGACCGGTACTGCGTGGCGACACGTGCCGCACGATCTGGCGCCGTGGGACGTGGCGTATCGGTGGTTTCGGTGCTGGAGTGCCGACGGAACCTGGGACCGGGTGCATGACCGGCTGCGGGACGCGGTGCGGGTGGCTGAGGGGCGTGATCCGCAGCCGTCGGCGGCGGTGTTGGACTCGCAGACCGCGCACAGCCATCAGGGTGGTGAGGCGATCGGCTACGACGCCGGTAAACGCACGCGGGGTCGTAAGCGGCATGTCCTGGTCGACACCTGCGGGCTGCTCCTGCGGGCGGTCGTGCATTCCGCGTCGATCCAGGAGCGTGCCGGAGCCAAGCTGGTCCTGGCGGGGATCACCGAGACGTTCCCGCTACTGGGTCTGGTCTGGGCCGACGCCGGCTACGTCAACCGTGTCGATGCGGGGCTGCTGGCCTGGGCGCGCACGCACGCCGGTGTCGACCTGCAGATCGTGGCCCGCAACGCCGACGTGAAAGGCTTCCAGGTGCTACCCCGCAGGTGGGTGGTGGAACGAACCTTTGCCTGGTTGGGACGGTGCAGACGGTTGGCCCGCGACTACGAACGCAAGCCCGCGCACGCCGAAGCGATGATCAAAGTGGCCATGATCCGGCTGATGGCCGCCCGCCTCGCCGGCGAGGACATCGAACCGCAGGGCCCGATCGAGACCGAGGCAGCCCGACGTCTCGATGACGAACTCAACCAGAAGTAGTCACCGGGTTACCCAACACTCTCTCAGGTGAGCGGCGGCTCAGCGGACGCTGCGGGCGAACTGGCGGGCGGCCCAGACCACCCCGGCGACGGCGAGCACCGCGACGATCGCGAGGCCCTGCCAGACCTTGTCGTTGCCCAGGTCACCGGCGAAGAGCGCCCGGGTGCCGTCGACCGCCCAGGAGAACGGGTTCCACTTGGCGATGCCCTGGAGCCAACCGGGGGCGTACAGCAGCGGCAGCAGGATGCCGGAGAGCAGCAGCACCGGCTGGGCGACGGTGTTCATCAGTGGCGCGAGCGCGTCCTCGCTCTTGACCTTGAGCGCGACGCCGTAGGAGACGGCCGAGGTCATCAGCGCGATCAGCGCCAGCATCAGGTACGCGAGCAGCAGGTAGCCGAGGTTGACGCGCAGGTCGAACAGGAGCGCCAGCAGGGTGATGATGATCGCCTGCACGATCAGCGAGACCACGTCGCGCAGCGAGCGGCCGAGCAGCAGGGCGAGCCGGCTGACCGGGGTGACCCGGGACCGCTCGATCACCCCGGCGCGCAGCTCGGCGATCAGACCGAAGCCCTGGAACAGGCCGCCGAAGATGGCCAGCAGCACCAGCAGGCCGGGCACGAAGATCTTGTACGCGGCGGCCTGGGTGGGCGCGTTCAGCGCCGGCTTGAGCAGCGGGGCGAAGAGCAGCAGGTACATCACCGGCTGGAAGACGCCGACGAAGAGCCAGACGGGGTTGCGCAGCAGCAGCAGGATCTGGCGCTGGAAGATGAGCCAGGTGTCGCGGGCGAGTTTCATGGGTGCTCCCGTCGGTCAGGACTCGCGCAGCGAGCGGCCGGTCTTGGTGAGGAAGACGTCGTCGAGGCTGGGGCGGTGCAGCTCGACGGAGCGCAGGTCCAGCCCGGCGCCGTCGAGGCGGCGCAGCACCTGCGGGATGGCGGTGGCGCCCTCGTCCACGTAGAGGCGCAGGCCGCCCTCGTCGACGGTCTCCAGCTTGGTGACGTACCCCTCGGTGTCGAGCAACTCGGCGGCGCGCGGCGTGCTCGCGGCGTCGAGCCCGACGAGCAGCACCTCGCCGGAGATCTCCCGCTTCAGCTCGGCCGGGGTGCCCTCCGCGACCACCTCGCCGTGATCCATGATCGCGATCCGGTCGCAGAGCGCGTCCGCCTCGTCGAGGTAGTGCGTGGTGATGAAGACGGTCATCCCCTCGGTGCGCAGCCGGCGGATCTCGTCCCACATGTGCGCGCGGCTCTGCGGGTCGAGGCCGGTGGTCGGCTCGTCCAGGAAGACGATCTTCGGCTCGTGGATGATGCCGAGGGCGATGTCCACCCGGCGGCGCTGGCCGCCGGAGTAGGTCTTGCACTTGCGGTCGGCGTACTCGCTGAGCTGGAAGGCGTCCAGGGCGCGGGTGGCGCGGCGGTGCGCCTCCGCCTTGCTGATGCCGTAGAGCCGGGCGTGCAGCACCAGCTCCTCCCGCGCGGTGGACTCGTCCCAGGTGCTGCCGCCCTGGGCCACGTAGCCGATCCGGCGGCGCACCTCGGCCGGGTCCTTGCGCAGGTCGGCCCCGGCGATGGTGGCCTCCCCACCGTCCGGCTCGATGAGGGTGGCGAGCATCCGCAGGGTGGTGGTCTTGCCGGCGCCGTTGGGGCCAAGGAAACCGAAGATCTCGCCCTCGGCGACCTCCAGGTTGACCCCCCGGACCGCGTCCACGGTCTTCGTCTCGCGACCCGCCCGGGAGCGGAACGACTTCCGCAACCCCCTGGTCTCGATCATGTCTGCTCCTGGTCGTCCGGGCCGGACGGGACCGGCCGCTGGTCGTCCGCCAGGAGGACAGCCCACTCCCCGGCGGTTCCCGGTGACACTAACGCGATATAACTTTTTTAGTCAACGTTGATTATTCCGGCTGGCCCGCGCCGTCCGTCCGGTCGGACCACCCCTCGGCCCGGTCCATTCCAGCGGGCAGGTACGACACTCCGGACTCGATCCGCTCGGCGATCCGCTCGCACCAGGCCATCTCCGCCTCGGCGCGGGCCAGCCAGAGCTCGAACATCCACCCGACGTGCACCGGCTTGCGGTTCCGCACCCAGTCGGAGTCCAACGAGGCGCGCATCGACTCGACACCGGCCCGGATCAGATTGCCCCGGTTGCGCAACGCCGCCGCCGCCTCGTCGCGCGGCATCGCGGGCAGGAAGGAGAACGCCGCCACGAAGGGGTCGGTCGGCTCGTTCAACTGCCACCACTGGGCCCGCAGCAGCGTCTCGAACTCCTCGTCGCCCTTCGGGGTCACCTCGTACGTGGTGCGGGCGGGGCGGGCGCCGACCTGCTCGACCGAGACCGGGCGGAGCAGCCCCTCGTCGGTGAGCTTGCGCAGGGCGTGGTAGATCGATCCCGGTTGCACGTTGGCCCACTTGTCCGCGCTCCAACTCAGCAGCTCACGGCGTACGTCGTAGCCGTGCACCGGCTGCATCCAGCGGACCAGCCCCAGGATCATCATTCGGGTTGCCGACACCCGACAAGCGTAATAACCAAACTTGACTAAGCGAGGTCGGGACAGTGCCACATCCCACACTGAGCGACCGTTAGGGCCTTCAAGGAGGGCCGATACACTCCCGGCTATCGACCCCCGGGAGGAGCCACCAAGGTGCGCAAGGTACTCATCGCCAACCGCGGCGAGATCGCCGTCCGCGTCATCCGCGCCTGCCGCGACGCCGGGTTGGAGAGCGTCGCGGTGTACGCGGACTCCGACCGGGACGCGCTGCACGCCACCCTGGCGGACGAGGCGTACGCCCTGGGCGGCGACACGGCGGCCGACAGCTACCTGCGGATCGACAAGCTGATCGACGTCGCCGGCAAGGCCGGCGCGGACGCCGTGCACCCCGGCTACGGATTCCTCTCCGAGAACGCCGACTTCGCCCAGGCCGTCATCGACGCCGGGCTGACCTGGATCGGGCCCACCCCGCAGGCGATCCGCGACCTGGGCGACAAGGTGACCGCCCGGCACATCGCCCAGCGCGCCGGCGCGCCGCTGGTCCCCGGCACCCCGGACCCGGTCGCGAACGCCGACGAGGTGATGGCCTTCGCGGTCGACCACGGCCTGCCGGTGGCCATCAAGGCCGCCTTCGGCGGCGGCGGGCGCGGCCTCAAGGTGGCCCGCACCATGGAGGAGATCCCGCACCTGTTCGAGTCGGCGACCCGCGAGGCGGTCGCCGCGTTCGGCCGGGGCGAGTGCTTCGTGGAGCGCTACCTGGACCAGCCCCGCCACGTGGAGGCGCAGGTCCTCGCCGACCAGCACGGCAACGTGATCGTCGTCGGCACCCGGGACTGCTCGCTGCAGCGCCGGCACCAGAAGCTGGTCGAGGAGGCTCCGGCACCGTTCCTCACCGAGGCCCAGCGCCGGCAGATCCACGACAGCGCCAAGGCGATCTGCCGGGAGGCCGGCTACCACGGTGCCGGCACGGTCGAATATCTGGTCGGCGCCGACGGCACCATCTCGTTCCTCGAGGTCAACACCCGGCTCCAGGTGGAGCACCCGGTCACCGAGGAGACCGCCGGCATCGACCTGGTGCGCGAGCAGTTCCGGATCGCCGACGGCGAGAAGCTGCGCTTCACCGAGGACCCCACCCCGCGCGGGCACGCCATCGAATTCCGGATCAACGGCGAGGACCCGGGCCGCAACTTCCTGCCCGCGCCCGGCAGCATCACGGCGCTGCGGCTGCCCAGCGGTCCGGGCGTCCGGGTGGACACCGGCGTCTCGGCCGGGGACGTGGTCGGCGGCAACTTCGACTCGCTGCTGGCCAAGGTGATCATCGTCGGCGAGACCCGGACCGAGGCCCTGGAGCGGGCCCGCCGGGCGCTGGACGAGATGGTGGTGGAGGGCATGGCCACGGCGCTGCCGTTCCACCGCCTGGTGGTCCGGGACGACGCGTTCACCGCCGAGCCGTTCCGGGTGCACACCCGCTGGATCGAGACCGAGTTCGACAACACCGTGCCGGCCTTTGCCGCCCCCGCCGGCGCCGTCGAGGGCCCGGCCGAGCGGGAGACCGTCGTGGTCGAGGTCGGTGGCAAGCGCCTGGAGGTGGTCCTCCCCGCCGGCCTCGGCGCGGGTACGACCACCGCCGCGCCCGCCGCGAAGAAGCCGGGCCGCCGGGGCGGGGGCGCCAAGGCCGGCGCCGCGGTCAGCGGCGACGCGCTCACCTCCCCCATGCAGGGCACCATCGTCAAGATCGCCGTGGCGGACGGGGACACCGTCGCCGAGGGCGACCTGGTCGTCGTGCTGGAGGCGATGAAGATGGAGCAGCCGCTGCACGCGCACAAGGCGGGCACGGTCAGCGGCCTCGCCGCCGAGGTCGGTGCCGTGATCACCGCCGGCGCCCCCATCTGCACCATCGCCTGAGCACGCCCCACGAACGGCCCGGCTCCGACCGGGCCGTTCGGGTTGACCCGGCGACGAGATGACGCCCTGGACCGACATGCCGCTGAGGCATAAAGCTGCCTCGGCGGCATATCGCTCTCCCGGGCACTCGCGTCCGGCGGATGACCCGCCGGGGCAGGAGACCGGAGCGGCGCGGCCGCCGGGACGCGCTGCGAGCCGGGGGCGGTGCCGGTTGCCGAGCGGCGAGGGTGGTTTGGGCCACCAGCGCGGGCGGGAGCGGACACCAGCGGGAATGATGGCCGGGTGCGGTTCCTTCACGGCGCGGTCCCCGCGCACGACCTGACCTACAACGACGTCTTCATGGCGCCCAACCGCTCCGAGGTGGGCTCCCGGCTCGACGTCGACCTGGCCACGGCCGACGGCACCGGCACCACGATCCCGCTGGTGGTGGCGAACATGACCGCGGTGGCCGGACGGCGGATGGCCGAGACGGTGGCCCGGCGCGGCGCCATCGCGGTGATCCCCCAGGACATCCCGATCGAGGTGGTGGCGAACGTCGTCGCCTGGGTGAAGCAGCGCCACCTGGTGCACGACACGGCGATCACCCTCGGCCCCACGGACACCGTCGGCGACGCGATCCACCTGTTGCCGAAGCGCTCGCACGGCGCGGTGATCGTGGTGGACGCCGAACGCCGGCCGGTGGGTGTGGTCACCGAGGCGGACACCGTGGGCGTGGACCGCTTCGCCCAGCTCCGGCACGTCATGTCGACCGAGCTGCACACCGTGCCGGCGGACGCGGACCCGCGTACCGGCTTCGACCGGCTCTCCGCGGGCCGCCGCCGGCTCGCTCCGGTGGTGGACGGGCAGGGACGGCTGGTGGGCGTGCTGACCCGGCAGGGCGCGCTGCGCGCCACGCTCTACACCCCGGCGGTGGACGACCGGGGGCGGCTGCGGATCGCCGCGGCGGTGGGCATCAACGGCGACGTGACCGGCAAGGCCGCCGCCCTGCTGGAGGCCGGGGTGGACACCCTCGTGGTGGACACCGCCCACGGCCACCAGGAGCGGATGATCTCCGCGCTGCGGGCGGTGCGCAAGCTCGATCCGGCGGTCCCGGTGGCGGCCGGCAACGTGGTCACCGCCGACGGCGTACGCGACCTGGTGGCGGCGGGCGCCGACATCATCAAGGTCGGGGTCGGGCCGGGCGCGATGTGCACCACCCGGATGATGACCGGCGTGGGCCGGCCCCAGTTCTCCGCGGTCCTCGACTGCGCCGCGGCGGCGCGCGCGCTCGGCCGCCACGTCTGGGCCGACGGCGGGGTACGGCATCCCCGGGACGTGGCGCTGGCGCTCGCCGCGGGCGCCTCGAACGTGATGATCGGTTCCTGGTTCGCCGGCACCTACGAGTCCCCCGGTGACCTGTACACCGACGCGGACGGCCGGCGCTACAAGGAGAGCTTCGGCATGGCGTCGGCCCGCGCGGTCAGCGCCCGGACGGCCGAGGACAGCGCGTTCGACCGGGCCCGGAAGGCGATCTTCGAGGAGGGCATCTCCACTGCGCGGATGTACCTCGACCCGTCCCGCCCGGGGGTGGAGGACCTGATCGACGAGATCATCTCCGGGGTGCGCAGCGCGTTCACGTACGCCGGCGCGCGCAGTCTGGAGGAGTTCCACGAGCGCGCCCTGGTCGGGGTGCAGAGTGCCGCCGGCTACACCGAGGGCATGCCGCTGCCGACCAGTTGGTGATTCCGGGGCGCCGGCTCAGGCGAAGAGCCGCCCGATCACGCTCCGGGCGGCGGCCTGCGGGTCCCCGCCGACCCGGGGCGGCAGCGCGCCGGCGAGCCAGAGGGTGGCGAAGCCGTGCACGATCGACCAGGCGGCCAGCGCGTCCGCGTCCCGCTGCCCTCCGGTGCGCCGGGCCACCCCGCCGCGCAGCAGTTCGCCGGCACGGGCGCGGGCGGCCACCAGCTCGGGGTCGTCGGCCCGGTACAGCTCGGGCCGGAACATGACGTCGAAGTGCGCCCGGTGCCGCACGGCGAATCCGACGTAGGCCACGCCGGCGTCGAGCAGGTCCCCGTCGGCGGCGCGGAGCGCGTCGGCCAGCAGGTCGAAGCCCTGCGTGGCGAGCGCGGTGAGCAGGCCGGCCTTGTCCCCGAAGTGGTGCGCGGGCGCGGCGTGCGAGACGCCGGCCCGGCGGGCCAGGTCCCGCATGCTCAGCGCGGCCGGCCCGGACTCGGCGATCGCCGCCGCGGCGGTGGTCAGCAGGACCCGGCGCAGATCGCCATGGTGGTAGGAGGCCATGCCCCACCCTAACTTGTCATTGACAAGATGGCATCGCGGGCGACAATCTTGTCGGCGACAAGATTCGTCGTCGAAGGGACACGTGGTGGCACCCCTCATCGCACTTCTCACCGGCACCGCTCTGGCCCGGGTCGCCGGCCTGCTCGGCGTGGCCGCGCTGGACGGGTGGCACCCCGCCCTGCGGGTCGGGCTGGCGCTGATGTTCCTGCTGACCGGCGTGGCGCACTTCGCGTCCCGCCGGGCCGACCTGATCGCCATGGTCCCGCCCGCGCTGCCCCGGCCCGACCTGCTGGTCACGCTCACCGGCGTGCTGGAGTTGGCCGGCGCGCTCGCCCTGCTGCCGCCGGCCACCGCGCGCTGGGCGGCGGCCGGGCTGGCGCTGCTGATGCTGGCCATGTTTCCGGCGAACGTGTCGGCCGCCCGCCGCCGGCTCACCCTCGCCGGCCGGCCGGTGACCCCGCTGGCCGCGCGCACCGCGCTCCAGATCGTCTTCGTGGCCGCCGCGCTGGCGGTCGCGCTCGGCAACTGAACCGCCGGCCGCCGCGGCGCCCCCGGGTCAGCCAGGCCGCACGGGCCACGCTCGGGCAGGGGCCGCCCGGCCCGGTTCGGCCAGGCGGAGTTCAGGCCCGGGCCGGTTCCGCCTCGACGGGCGGGGCATCCCCGGTCGCCTCGGCGCCTACCCTCGGCAGCCGCAGGCAGGCGACCAGACCGACCAGCAGGAACCCGGCCGCCGCGAAGGCGGCGTAGCGGGTGGCGTCGGAGAAGGCCTGCTTCGCCTCCTCGGCGATCGGCGCGGTACGCGGGTCCGCCGCCAGCCCGTTGATCGCCGCGCCGGCGCTCTCCTTGACCGCGCTCACCACCTGGTCCCGCTGCGCGGGGCTGAGGTCCGGCCGGTCGGCCAGGCGGTCGCCCAGCAGCCCGCCGAGACCGGCGAAGAGCACGGTGCCGAGCACCGCGATGCCGAGCGCCGAGCCGACCTGCCGGGCGGTGCTCTGCAACCCGGATCCCTGCCCGCTGCGCCGGACCGGCACCTCGGACAGGGACACACCGGTGAGCTGCGCGGTGGCCAGGCCGACGCCGACGCCGTAGATGAAGAGGAACGCCAGCGGCGTCCACCAGCGGGTGTCCGGGGCGACCACGAACCCCAGCCCGGCGACGCCGACCAGCTCGGCGGCGACGCCGAGCTGGACCGCCCGGGGCGCGCCCCAGCGCCGGGCCAGCGGGGTGACCATGCCGCTGGCCAGGAAGCTGCCGAGGGCGAGCGGCAGCAGCGCCAGGCCGGTCCGGAAGGCGCTGTAGCCGAGCACGTTCTGGAACCACAGCGGCAACGCGAAGAGCAGGCCGAACTCGCCCAGGCTCACGATCGCGGCGGCCAGGATGCCATTGCGGAACGAGCGGATGCCGAACAGCGACAGGTCGAGCAGCGCGGGGCGGCCGGCGCGGTTGCGGCGTACCTGGTGGGCCAGGAAGACCCCGAGCGCGACGAGCCCCACCAGCGCGGCCACCGGCACCGGCGAGATGCCGGCGGTCCAGTCCAGGCCGAACAGATTGAACGGCCGTTCCCGCTGCCACCAGCCGTAGGTGCGGCCCTCGATCAGCGCGAAGACCACGCCCGTCATGCCGATGACGGAGAGCAGCGCGCCGAGCAGGTCCAGGCCGCGCTCGGCCCGCTCGTCGCGGGATTCGGCGACCAGCACCAGCGTCGCCACGATCACGGCCAGGCTGACCGGGACGTTGATGCCGAACGCCCAGCGCCAGGAGTAGGTGGTGGTGAGCCAGCCACCGAGCAGCGGCCCGAACGCGGCCGCACCACCGATCGTGGAACCCCAGACGGCGAACGCGATGCCCTTCTCCCGGCCGGTGAAGTTGGCGTTGAGCAGGGAGAGCGAGGTGGGCAGCATCATCGCGCCGCCGATGCCCTGCAGCACCCGGGCGGCGATCAGCGTCTCGCCGGAGCCGGCGAGCGCCGCGAGCACGCTGGCCACCACGAACACGGTGACCCCGACGAGGAACAGCCGCCGCCGCCCGGACCGGTCCGCGAACCGGCCGGCGACCAGCAGCAACGCGGCGAAGACCAGGGTGTACGCCTCCTGCACCCACTGCGCGTCGGTGGAGGTGATGTCGAGGTCCCGGATGATCTGCGGCACCGCGACGTTCACGATGGTGGCGTCCACGATGATCATCGCTACGCCGAGGCTGATGGCCAGCAACCCGAACCAGCGTCCGCGCCCGTCGCCGCGCATTGCTCCCCCTCCTGTTAGCTAGATTTTCTAGCTACCGAGATGCTAGCTTTATCTCCATGGAGGGGGTGCCGTCAACCGGAGGGGCCGCGCCGGCCCCGCCGCCGAGCAGCGAGGCCGCCCGGGCGCTGCGTGAGGTGCTGCGGATCGCCGGGGACACCCGGGCCGCGCTGGCCCGCCGGCTGGGCATCGGCGCCACCGACGCGGCGGCCATCGACCACCTGGTCTCCAGCCCCGAGCCGCTGGGACCGGTCGAGTTGGGCAACCGGCTCGGCATCCGGTCCGCCTCGGCCACCGCCCTGGTCGACCGGCTGGCGCAGGCGGGACACGTCGCCCGGAAACCGCACCCGCACGACCGCCGGCGGCTCAGCCTCCAGGTGACCGAGGGCGCGGTCGGCGAGGCGCTGGACGCGCTGCGGCCCATGCTGGTCGGCGTCGACCGTGCGGTCGCCCGGCTCACCCCCGAGCAGGCCGAGGCCACCGCCGCGTTCCTGCGGGAGGTCGCCCAGGTGATGCGGGACTACGTCGCCGACACGCCGGACGAGCCGCCGGGGAGCCGCGCCGACCGCGGCTGACGGGTTTTCGAAATTAGTTTGGGCCCTGATGGTCCGGGAGCTAATCTAGCGCCCGTGAACATGGGACCCCTCGTCCGCTTCCCCGACGCGCTGCACCACGCGCCGCTCGGCCGGCTCGTCTCCATCGCCGGCCACGTGGTCGAACAGCACTGGGGGCGCTACCTCGCCGAGCACCACGGGCTCACCTCGGCCGGCATGCGGGTACTGCTCGTCCTGCTCCGCGCCGGCGACAGCAGCCACCGGGAAATGGCGGAGCATTGCTTCGTCCGGCCGGCTACCCTCACCGGCATCGTCGACACGCTCGAACGCGACGGCTTCGTCACCCGCCAGCGGGACCCGAACGACCGGCGCAGCATCCAGCTCACGCTGACCGGCAAGGGGCGCGAGCGTGCCCTCGCGATCATCGATCTGATCCACAGCGACCGCCCGCTCACCTCGGTCGACGCCGACCCGGCAAAGAAGACGGTCATCCGCGAGTTCCTGATCGAAGTCATCACGTCCATGTCCGACGGGGAGGTTCGCCGGTTGAACCGGGACAGCGAGTCCACCACCGAGACGCCATCGGGGAGCAGCCCGTGCTGATCCGTCTACTCCGCACCCACCTCCGGCCGTACCGGGGGCCGCTGGCCGCAGTGGTGGCCTTCCAGTTCGTCGGCACGCTGGCCTCGCTCTACCTGCCGAGCCTCAACGCCGACATCATCGACCGCGGCGTCGCCCTCGGCGACACCGACCAGATCCTGCGTACGGGCGGCTGGATGCTGCTGGTCAGCCTGCTCCAGATCGCCTGCTCGATCGCCGCCGTCTACCTGGGCGCCCGGACCGCGATGGGCTTCGGCCGGGACGTGCGTGGCGCGATCTTCCACCACGTCAACCGGTTCTCCGCCCGCGAGGTGGCCCACTTCGGCGCCCCCTCGCTGATCACCCGCAACACCAACGACGTCCAGCAGGTGCAGATGCTCGTGCTGCTCAGCTGCACGATGCTGGTCGCCGCGCCGATCATGAGCGTCGGCGGGGTGGTGATGGCGCTGCGCGAGGACGTCGGGCTCTCCTGGCTGATGCTGGTCAGCGTGCCGGTCCTGGCGGTGGCGCTGGGCCTGCTCACCCGCCGGATGGTGCCGGCCTTCCGGCTCATGCAGACCCGGATCGACACGGTCAACCGGGTGCTGCGCGAGCAGATCACCGGCATCCGGGTGGTCCGCGCCTTCGTCCGCGAGCCGTACGAGACGAAGCGCTTCGGGGTCGCGAACGCCGACCTGACCGCGACCGCCCTGCGGATCGGCCGGCTCCAGGTGCTGATCTTCCCCACCGTGATGCTGGTACTCAACGTCTCCAGCGTGGCGGTGCTCTGGTTCGGCGCCGGCCGGGTCGACTCCGGTCAGATCGAGATCGGCGCCCTCACCGCCTTCCTCCAGTACCTGATGCAGATCCTGATGGCGGTCATGATGGCCACCTTCATGCTGATGATGGTGCCCCGGGCCGCGGTCTGCGCCGAACGCATCGTCGAGGTGCTGGACACCGACTCCTCGGTGGTGCCGCCCGAGCGGCCGGTGACCGAGGTGACCGGCCAGGGCGAGCTGGAGCTGCGCGGGGTCGGCTTCCAGTACCCCGGCGCCAGCGCCCCGGTGCTGCACGACATCTCGTTCCGGGCCGGGCCCGGCCGCACCACCGCCATCATCGGGTCCACCGGCGCGGGCAAGACCACCCTGCTCACCCTGATCCCCCGGCTGGTCGACCCGACCGCCGGCGCGGTCCTGGTCGACGGCGTGGACGTCCGGGAGCTGGCCGCCGAGGAGCTGTGGCGGCGGATCGGGCTGGTGCCCCAACGGCCATACCTGTTCACCGGCACGGTGGCCAGCAACCTCCGCTACGGGAACCCGGACGCCACCGACGCCGACCTCTGGGCGGCACTGGAGATCGCCCAGGCCCGCGACTTCGTGGCGGAGATGCCCGGCGGGCTGGAGGCGCCGATCGCGCAGGGCGGCACGAACGTCTCCGGCGGGCAGCGGCAGCGGCTGGCCATCGCCCGCGCGCTGGTCCGCAAGCCGGAGATCTACCTCTTCGACGACTCGTTCTCCGCGCTCGACCTCGGCACCGACGCCCGGCTGCGGGCCGCGCTCAAGCCGGTCACCGCGGACGCGGCGGTGGTGATCGTGGCCCAGCGGGTCTCCACGATCGTCGACGCCGACCAGATCATCGTGCTCGAGGACGGCGCCGTCGTCGGGATGGGCCGACACGACGAGCTGGTGCAGACCTGTCCCACGTACGCCGAGATCGTGGCGTCCCAGCAGACCGCGGAGGTGCCCGCATGACGGCGGTGCAGGACAAGGAGGCGCCGAAGCGGCTGCCACCCGGCGGCCGGCGCGGCGGCCCGCCGCACATGAGCATGGGCATGCCCGCCGAGAAGGCGATGAACTTCGGGCCGTCCGCCCGCCGGCTGCTGGCCCGGCTGCGGCCGCACCGGGCGCGGATCAGCGCGGTGGTCGCGCTGGCCGTGGCCAGCGTCACGCTCAGCGTGATCGGGCCCAAGGTGCTCGGGCACGCCACCGACATCATCTTCAGCGGGCTGATCGGCCGGCGGCTGCCCGCCGGCACCACCGTCGAGCAGGCCGCGGCCGCCGCCCGGGCGGGCGGCAACGACAACTTCGCCGACATGCTGGCCCGGATGGACGTGGTGCCCGGCGTCGGCATCGACTTCGACCGGCTGGGCTCGGTGCTGGCCCTCGCGGTGCTCCTCTACCTGGGCGCGAGCGTGCTCATGTGGGGGCAGGGCTGGCTGCTCAACGACGTGGTGCAGGGGGCCGTGCTGCGGCTGCGGGCCGACGTGGAGGACAAGCTCAACCGGCTGCCGCTGCCCTACTTCGACCGGCAGCCCCGCGGTGAGCTGCTCAGCCGGGTCACCAACGACATCGACAACATCTCCCAGACCCTCCAGCAGACGCTCAGCCAGCTGCTCAACGCGCTGCTCACGGTCGTCGGCGTACTCATCATGATGGTCTGGATCTCGCCGCTGCTGGCCCTGGTGGCCCTGGTGGCGGTGCCGCTGTCGGTGGTGGTCACCAGCCAGATCGCGAAGCGCTCGCAGCGCAAGTTCATCGCCCAGTGGAAGCACACCGGCGAGCTGAACGGCCAGATCGAGGAGGCGTACACCGGGCACGAGCTGGTAAAGGTCTTCGGCCGGCAGAAGGAGGTGGAGGCCGCCTTCCGGGCCAAGAACGACGAGCTGTTCCAGGCCAGCTTCGGCGCGCAGTTCGTCTCCGGGATCATCATGCCGGCGATGTTCTTCATCGGGAACCTCAGCTACGTGGCGATCGCCGTGGTCGGCGGTCTCCGGGTCGCCTCGGGTTCGATGAGCCTCGGTGACGTGCAGGCGTTCATCCAGTACTCCCGCCAGTTCACCCAGCCGCTGACCCAGGTGGCCTCGATGGCCAACCTGCTCCAGTCCGGGGTGGCCTCGGCCGAGCGGGTCTTCGCGGTGCTCGACGCCGACGAGCAGAGCCCGGAGCCGGCCGAGCCGGACCGGATCGCCGAACCGCACGGCCGCGTCGAGTTCGAGCACGTCTCCTTCCGGTACACGCCCGACAAGCCGCTCATCGACGACCTGTCCCTGGTCGCCGAGCCGGGCCACACGGTGGCCATCGTCGGCCCGACCGGTGCCGGCAAGACCACCCTGGTCAACCTGGTCATGCGCTTCTACGAGCTGGACGCCGGCCGGATCACGCTCGACGGGGTGGACATCACCACGCTGCGCCGCGACGAACTGCGCGGCCGGATCGGCATGGTGCTCCAGGACACCTGGCTGTTCGGCGGCACCATCCGGGACAACATCGCGTACGGCCGGCCGGACGCCACCGAGGAGGAGATCCTCGCCGCGGCCCGGGCCACCTTCGTGGACCGCTTCGTGCGCAGCCTCCCCGACGGGTACGACACCGTGATCGACGAGGAGGGCAGCAACGTCAGCGCCGGCGAGAAGCAGCTCATCACCATCGCCCGGGCGTTCCTGGCCGAGCCGTCGCTGCTCATCCTGGACGAGGCGACCAGCTCGGTGGACACCCGCACCGAGGTGCTGCTCCAGCGAGCCATGGCGGCGCTGCGCTCGGACCGGACCAGCTTCGTCATCGCCCACCGGCTCTCCACCATCCGGGACGCCGACCTGATCCTCATGATGGAGCAGGGCCGGATCGTCGAGCAGGGCACCCACGACCAGCTCCTCGCCGCCGACGGCGCGTACGCCCGGCTGTACCGGTCGCAGTTCACCGGCGCGGCGGTCGACGAGGAGGACGCCACGGTGCCGGTGCCGGCGGCCCGGCCGGGCGGGACCCGTCCGGCGGCGGCGCCGGCCGGGAGCTGAGGTGAACGCCGGCCCGATACCGGCTCCCCGCCCGGACGGCGGGGAGCCGGTGCCGGGGTACCGACCGCCGGGCGCCCCGGGGCGCGCGGCGGTCGACGGGCCCCGGCGGGTCGGGGGCGGCCCCGTCGGCCCGGGCCGCCGGTCAGCCGGGCGGGAGCAGGTCCGCCGAGCGGGCCGCCACCACCGCGCCGATCAGCTCCAGCCCGGCCGCGACCGGCATCGGGTCGAGCCGGCGCCCGTCCCGCAGGCGCAAAGCGACCGACCCGTCGGCCGCCTCCCGGTCCCCGACCACCCCGACGTACGGCACCCGGCGGCGGGCCGCGTCGCGGATCCGGGCGCCCAGCGAACCGCCCCGGTCGACCTCGACCCGCAAACCGGCCGCCTCGCCCCGGCGGGCCACCGCGACGGCGGCGTCCAGCTGCCCGTCGTCGACCGGAAGCAGCAGCAGCTGCACCGGGGCGTACCAGGCGGGGAAGGCGCCGGCGTGCGCCTCGATCAGGTACGCGAAGAGCCGTTCCATGCTCCCCACCAGGCTGCGGTGCACCATTACCGGCCGCAGCCGGCTGCCGTCCGGCCCGGTGTACGACAGGTCGAACCGCTCCGGCTTGTCGAAGTCGAGCTGGACGGTGGAGATGGTGGACTCGCGGCCGGCCGCGTCGACGATCTGAATGTCGATCTTCGGGCCGTAGAAGGCCGCCTCACCTGGCGCCTCGGTGACCGCCGCCCCGTCGAGGGCGGCGCGGAGCAGCTCCTCGGCCCGCGCCCACTGGGCGTCGTCACCGACGTACTTCTCCCCCGGCCCGCGCAGCGACAGCCGGTACCCGGCCGGCCGGACGCCGAGCGCGGCGTGCGCCTCCCGGATCAGCCGGAGGATCTCGCGCACCTCGTCGCCCACCTGGTCCAGCGCGCAGAAGTTGTGCGCGTCGTTGAGCGAGATGGCCCGGACCCGGGACAGCCCGCCCAGCACCCCGGAACGTTCCGCCCGGTACATCCCGCCGATCTCGGCGATCCGCAGCGGCAGCTCCCGGTAGGAGCGGCCCCGGGCCCGGAACACCAGCGCGTGGTGCGGGCAGAGCGCCGGGCGGAGCACGAACTCGTCGTCCGCGCTCAACCGCATCGGCGGGAACATGTCGTCGGCGAAGTAGCCGAGGTGCCCGGAGAGCTCGAACAGCTCCCGTTTGCCCAGCGGCGGCGAGTAGACGTGCCGGTAGCCGGCCCGGTGCTCCAGGTCCCGCACGTACTCCTCGACGGCGTGCCGGGCGGCGGCGCCCGCCGGCAGCCAGATCGGCAGCCCGGCGCCCGCCAGCGGGTCCGAGACGAACAGCTCCAACTCCCGGCCGAGCCTGCGGTGGTCGATCATGTCGCTCTCCTTGATCGGGTACGACCCGGAGGCGACCTGGTCCGGAACGCCGCGAGGCCCCGGGGCGGTTCGCCCCGGGGCCTCGTCGACGGTTACGTCAGTGCGGCGCGCCGGGGATTCCCGGCGTCGTGGTCACCACCGCGCTGCGCATGCGGCGACGGTACGCGCGCCAGCTCGGCTCGCGCAGCTGAAATTCGGGAGATGGGGGCGGGTCGCCGGCACGGGACCTGCCGGCGACCCGCAGCGACCCGGCCGTCAGGAACGGGGGGCCCGACGCCCGCGCGGTCGCGCGCCGACAACGGTACGCCGGGAACGGCCGTCCCGCCGCCCGCTCCGGCCCCCGTTGTCCCGCCGGGCGGTCACGGCCGGCCGCCCCGGGCCGTCCTGACCAGGTGGCCGCAGGGTGTTCGCGGTCACCACGAGGCGGGCCCGTCCGCGGTGACGGCGGACACGCCGGCAGGCTCGGTGCGGTCGAACGGGGGGATCCGGCGAGGTGGCGGTCATGGCCCAACTCATCTCTGAGATGGCGTCGCCCACCTGGGCGTACGCCGTGCTGCTGGCGCTGCTGGTCGCCGACGCGTTCGTACCGGTCGTGCCCACCCAGCTCCTGATGATCACCAGCGGCGCGCTGACCGTGTACGGCGGGCTGAGCCTGCCGCTCACCATCCTGGTCGGCGCGCTCGGGGTCTTCGCCGGGGACGTCGCCTGCTACCTGCTGGGCCGCGGCGCGCCCGACCGCCGGCCGCCCCGGCCGGGGGCGCGGGTCGGCCGGGCCCGCCGCGCCGCCGCCCGGATGACCCGGGGCCTGCGCGAACCGGGACCGCTGGTCATCCTCCTCTGCCGCTTCGTCCCGGGTGGGCGGATGGCGGCCTGCTTCTCGGCCGGGCGCAGCCGCTATCCGGCCCGGCTCTTCCTGCCCTATGAGGCGGCCGCCGCCCTGGCCTGGGCCGGCTACGGCACCCTGGTCGGTCACCTCGGCGGCACGGCGTTGACCCAGTCGGCGTGGCGGCTGCTGCTGATCGGTGGGGTGGCGGCGGCCGGGTTCGCGGGAGCCGGCTGGGCGATGACCGCGATCAGCGCCCGGCACGCCCGCCCGGAGGCTCCGGTCAAGGTCCCGGTCGACTGACCGGCTGAGGGTTCGCCCGCGTGTCGTCGAGCCCGAGCGATATAAGATGGCCTTATATTCACGGCATGTGGGAGGTAAGGCTGCACCCCGAGGTCGAGTCGTGGTTCTTGCATCTGTGCAGCACCGACCCCACCACAGCGGATCTGGTCGGCGAGGCGATAGATCTGCTCGCGGAACATGGCCCCTCGCTCGGTCGACCACTGGTCGACCGCTTGAAGGGCAGTGCTTTCCATAACATGAAGGAGCTGCGGCCTGGTTCAACCGGCGGCACGGAGGTGCGGATGATCTTCGCATTCGATCCGCTTCGGGAAGCCGTCTTCCTGGTTGCCGGGGACAAGTCTGGCCAGTGGCAGAGTTGGTACCTGACCGCCATACCCTTGGCGGACGAACGGTTTCAGGAGCATCTGATCAGCCTGAAGGAAGCGCAGCGATGACCGGCGGAGAGAACTGGCAGGACGTCAAGGCCAAGGCCAGGCAGCTGGACCCGGCCTGGGATGCCCCTGATCGGGTCGCTAGGCGGGGGCAGATGCGCGAGCGGATGCTCGCCTCGGTCAGCGGCGCTCAGCTCGCGGAGATCCGGAAGCAGTTGGGTATGACGCAAACCCAGCTCGCTGAGGCGGCGGGCCTGACCCAGGCCAGGATCAGTCAGATCGAAAATGGGGAGAACACCAGCCTCGAGACACTCCGCGCCTACGTGACGGGTCTCGGCGGCCACCTCGACATCGTCGCCCGGATCGGAAATATTCACCTGAACGTCGCCTGAGCAGGCAGACTGCCGAATTCGGGGGCCGGGGCCTCTAGGGGGCGACCCGGGGGTCGAAGTGGGTGGCCGGCCCGGATCCGTTTCGGGTGCCGGGCGCGACAGGCTGAGGCATGCGTGGAAACCGGACGATCGGGCTGTTGGCCCTCGGCGGGATCGCCCTGGCGGCGGTGCTCGCGGTGATCGGTCACCTCGAGGTGAACGACGACCTGAACCCCTGGTCGCTGACCGTCAGCGACTACGCCGTCTCGGACCGGGGCGGGGTCATCGACGTGGCCATGGCGCTGCTCGCCGGGGCCACCGTGGTACTCCTGCCGAGCCTGCGTCGGGCCGGCGCGGCGCGGCCGGCGCGGGCCCTGCTCGCGGCCTGGTCGGCCGGTCTGCTGGCCGCCGCCGTGGTGCCCACCAACGAGCCCGGCCTGCCCATGGACACCGCCGCCTACCTGCACCGGTACGCCTCGGTGGTGGCCTTCCTCGCCCTGCCGCTGGCCGGCTGGCTGCTCGCCCGACGGCTCGGCGGCCGGGCCGCCGGCTGGCTGCGCGGGCTCACCGTCACCAGCCTGCTGCTCGCCGCCGCCATGATCTGGTCCGCCTACCCCGGCGACCGGGTCCTGATCGGTCTCGCCGAACGCCTGCTCGTGCTGGCCGAGGTGACCCTGCTCGCGGTCGTCGCGGCCACGCTGGTGCGGCGCGGAGGCGGCGCGTCGGCGGCGCCCCCGGTCGAGGCACGCCCCCACCCGGCCGGCGCCGCGCCGCGCGGGCGCGACCTCACTCCAGTTCGTGCAGCATGAGCTGGCGGGCGGCCTCGGTGATCGAACCCGACAGCGACGGGTAGATGGTGATGGTCTGGGCCAGCTCGTTGACGGTGAGGTTGTTCTCCACCGCCATGGTGATCGGCAGGATCAGCTCGCTGGCCTTCGGCGCCACCACCACACCGCCGATCACCTGGCCGCTGGCCGGCCGGCAGAAGAGCTTCACGAAGCCGTCGGCCAGGTCGTCCATCTTCGCCCGGGCGTTGCCGGACAGCGGCAGCATCACCTGGCGGGCCGGGACCTTGCCGGCGTCCACCTCGTCCTGCGAGACGCCGACGGTGGCCAGCTCCGGGTCGGTGAAGACGTTCGCCGCGACGGTACGCAGCCGCAGCGGGCGGACCGCCTCGCCGAGCGCGTGCCACATGGCGATCCGCCCCTGCATGGCGGCGACGCTGGCCAGCGGCAGCACCCCGGTGCAGTCGCCGGCCGCGTAGATGCCGGGAACGTTGGTGCGGGAGACCCGGTCGACCGTGACGTAACCGCCCCGGGCCAGCTCGACGCCGTACTCGGCGAGACCCAGGTTGGCGGTGTTGGGAATCGAGCCGACCGCGATCAGCGCGTGCGAACCGGGCACCACCCGGCCGTCGCCGAGCACCACCTCGACGCCGTCGCCGACCCGGCGCACCGCCTCGGCGCGGGAGTTGTTCAGGATGGTCATGCCCCGGTTGCGGAACACCCGCTCGATCGCCGAGGCCGCGTCGGCGTCCTCGTGCGGCATGACCCGGTCCCGGCTGGAGACCAGGGTGACCGGCACCCCCATCGCCAGGTACGCGCTGGCGAACTCGGCTCCGGTCACGCCGGAGCCGACCACGATCAGGTGCTCGGGCAGCTCCGGCAGGTCGTACACCTGGCGCCAGGTGAGGATGCGCTCGCCGTCCGGCACGGCGGTGGGGAGCTGGCGCGGGGTGGCGCCGGTGGCGACCAGCACGGTGGACGCGGCGATCGCGTACTCCGCGCCGCCGCCGGCCGGGGTCACGTTCACCCGGTGGGTGTGACCGAGCGTGTCCTCGCCGAGCCGGGCCGTCCCGGTCACGAACTCGACGCCGGCCTTGACCAGCTTGTCGTGGATGTCGGTGGACTGGGCCAGGGCGAGCCGCTTCACCCGCTCGTGCACCGCGCGGGCGTCGACGGTCACCGCCTCCAGACCGTCGGAGTCCACCCCGAACTCCTCGGTGTCCCGGTAGCCGGTGACCACCTGGGAACTGGCGATGAAGGTCTTCGACGGGACGCAGTCGGAGAGCACGCAGGCGCCGCCGGCGCCCTCGGCCTCGACCACGGTGACATCAGCATCCAGCTGGGCGGCGACCAACGCCGCCTCGTACCCGGCCGGCCCCCCGCCGATGATCACGATCTGGCTCACTGAGCCATCCTTTCGTCGGTGCTCACAGTGACTTTCTTCTCCCCATCGTGCTCGACACGCACCGTCGTATTCTCCCCCACCGGCCGGCCGGGCTATCGTCATCGCCGTGCGTCTGTACGCCGCCTATGGCTCAAACCTGGATCCCGCCCGCATGCGTGCCTACTGTCCGCATTCGCCGATGGTGGGTACCGGCTGGCTGGAGGGGTGGCGGCTCACCTTCGCGGGCGAGGACGTGATCGGCTGGGAGGGCTCGGTCAGCACCGTGGTCGAGTCCCCGGGCGACCGGGTCTTCGTGGCGCTCTACGACATCCACCCGTACGACGCCGCCCAGCTCGACGAGATCGAGGGCGTGACCGCCGAGACGTACCGCCGGCTGACCGTCCGGGTCTCGACGCTGGACGGGGACGTGACCGCGTGGGTCTACGTCTTCGACGGGTACGAGGGCGGCCTGCCGACCTCGTGGTACCTGTCGGAGATCGCAAACGCGGCCGAGAAGGCGGGCGCGCCGGACGACTACGTCACCGAGCTGCGGTCCCGCCCCACGGGCACCGCGTCGGCCTAGCCGGTTCCTCACGTCACCCAGTGTGCTCCGGCCGGGATCCCGGCCGGCCGGCGACCCCGGCGGGGGTCGCCTATCCCACAATCCGGGCGGGGACACTCCGCTCGTACATGTCGGTCCAGCGAGTCTCGACCAGCCCCACCGACCGGTAGAGGGTGACCGGGGTGGTCGGATTGGCCAGGTCGACGCCGAGCCCGGCCCCGGTCCGGCCCTTGGCCGCGTAGACCGCGAAGGCCCGGCGCAGCAGCGCCGCCCCGACCCCGCGCCGGCGGTACGCGGGCAGCACCGACAGCGTCCGGACCCAGCCCAGATCCTGGTCGAGGGCCTGGTCGGAGGATTGGAGGGCGCCGGCCGGCGCCCCGTCGACCTCGGCCAGGAACCACTCGTCCCAGATCTTGGCGTACGACGGCAGCTGCGACCGCCACGGGTCGAATTCGACCGGTTCGTAGTCCGGGGTGTCCCGGAACGCGGTGTCGAAGATCCGGTGGAACAGCCGCAGGTCGGCCTCGTCGTCGGCGCGCAGCGGCCGGATGGTCACCCCGGGCGGGGGCGCCGGCTCGGCGGGCAGGTCGGCCAGCGAGCGGGTCATCCGGACGTAGCGCTTGAGCCGGGTGAAGCCGGCCTCGGCCAGCTCGGCCGCCCAGCGGGTCTCCGGGGCGAAGACGGCGGTGCGGGCGGTGAGGTCGGGCAGGCCGCGCTCGGCGGCCCGCTCGGCCACCCGGTCGAGCAGCCGGGCCAGCAGCGCGGCACGCAGCTCCTCGGCGCGCTCCGGGTCGACGTAGACCTCGACGAACTCCCGGCCCACCCCGGTGGGGTTGCTCAGGATCGCCCAGCCGACCGCCGCTCCGTCCGGGTCGGTGACCAGCCAGGAGTCGCGGGTCATGTCCACGAAGGGCGCGGTCAGGGCGTCGCGGACGTCCTCCGCGTCGAAGTCCGGGTAGCCGACGGCGAAGGTGTCGGCGGCGTGCACCACCGTCAGGATCGCGGGCACGTCGTCGAGGGTGGGTCGGCGGGCGGTCCAGCCGGCGGGAAGCGTCACGCCGGCGATAGTGGCAGCCGCCGGCCGGTCGCGCCGCTCATTTTTGCCGGCCGCGCAGGTGCAGCCGGGCGGCGGAGAGCAGGTTGAGCAGCTCCGCCCCCTCCCCCGGGGCGAGCGCCCGGAACGCGGCCGAGGCGAGCCGGTCGGTCACCGCCTCCGCCCAGAGCCGGCGGCGCACCAGCGGCCCGACCGGCGGGTACGGGGGCGGCCAGCCGCAGGCCGCGGCTCCCGTCTCCCCCTCCGGGCCGGCGAGCACCGCCTCCAACGGGGTCATGCCGGCGGCCCGGACCGCGAGCAGGTGCGCGCCGGCGAAGTGTTCCCGCAGCAACAGCAGCCCGACCGCGGCCCGGGCCCCCGGGGAGCGGTCCGGCACCGGCATGGCCCGCCAGGCGGCGAAGAGCGGCATGCCGCTGGCCTCGGCCGCGCCGACGGCGCGCTCCAGCAGGCCGGCCAGGTGGGGCACCCCGGGGGCGTCGCCCAGCCGGTCGGCGCCCCACCGGCAGCACTCGGCCAGGTTGGCCTCGGCCACCGCGAGCGGCCGGACGGTACGCGCCGCCGCGTCCCAGCCGTCGGCGACCGCGTCGGGGGCGATGAAGCCGAGCGCCGCCGCGACGGTCCCGGCGCGGACGTCGCCGAGCGCGCCGGCCCGGCCGGTGATGTAGAACGCCCAGCCGGAGATGCCGAGCAGCCGGGCCCGGCGCAGCGTCGCCGGGCAGCGCGCGAACGCCTCCCCCAACTCCAGCACCAGCGGCTTGCTGGCGGCGGCGACCTGCTCCGGAGTCATCGACGCCGCACCGTCGGGTGTCCACCGTGGTCATCCATCACCCTCAGTCTGCCTGCGGACCACCCGCCGCGACATCCCCCTCTTCGGCCGCCAACGCCTCCACTGCGGCCTCGACCTCGCCGGTCCGCCGGCGCGCCGCGCTGACCGACCGTTCGGCCCCCCGCCGGGCCAGCTTCGCCCGGCTCAACTCCTGCTCGGCGACGGCCCGCCGGCGTTCCAGCTCGGCCAGTTCGGTCTCGATCCGGTCCAGCGTCGCGGCGCCGTCCTGCTCGGCCCGGACCGTCCCGGCCAGGTCCCGCTCGGCCCGGTCCTGGTCCGCACGGGCCCTGGCCAGCTCACGGTCCAGCGCGCGGCGGCGCTTGGCCCGCTCGGCGCGGGCGGCCCGCTCGGCGGCCCGTTCGTCGCGCGCCCGCCGGGCGTCGGCCCGCTCGGCCGCCCGCTCCGGTACGGGTGGCTCCTCGACGCCCCCGGTGACCAGCCGCAGCTGTGGCCGGGGCACCTCGCCGAAGCCGGCGTAGTGGGTGGCGCGGAGCAGCCGGCCGGCGCGGATCTGCCCGGCGACCTCGGTGTCAGAGAGCGCCGCGTTGAGCGTCGCCTCGACCTCGCCCAGCGGCAGCTTGCCGGCCGGCGGGGCGTCGGGTTCGGCGGCGGCCAGCTTGCGTACCTCGGCGACGAGGGCGCCCACCACGGCCCGGCGCTGCGCGGAGAGCTCGCGGAGCCGGTTGCCGCGCAGCTCGCGCTGGGCGGAGCGGAGCGACTCGGCGAGCTGACCCAGGTCGGCGACGAGTTCCGGGCGGCGGATGGCGAGCAGGTTGACCAGCCAGGCGGCCACGGTGGGCCGGCGCAGCTTGCCGATCTCCCGGGCGGTCTTCGGGTCACCGGCCCGGCGGGCCTCGGCGACCGCGGCGTCCCGGGCCGCGACGAACCGGTCCGGCGGCGTGGCGTAGAGCCGCTGGATCAGCTCACGGGACGGGTCGGGCATCGCTCAGGCGTCGATCCGGGTGCCCGGCTCCAGGCGGCGGTAGTCGGTCTTCGACATCGCGGCGTACTGCCGGTCGAGCACCCCGAGGCCGTTGCCGTTGAGCAGCGCGTCGTGCAGCGCGTAGGCGCGGCGCGGGGCGACCGCCCGGATGAAGTCGAGCACCTCGGAGAACTTGTTCCAGGGCGCGTGGATCGGGGCGAAGAGCGTGTCCACCTGGACGTCCTCGGGCACGACCAGGGAGTCGCCCGGGTGGTAGACCACGTCGTTGACCAGGTAGCCCACGTTGGGGACGACCGGGAGGTCCGGGTGGATGACGGCGTGCTGCCCGCCGTAGGTCCGTACCGGCACGCCGGCGGCGGTGAACGACTCGCCGGGCGTGACCACGGTCAGGGCCTCGGCGGCGTCGCCGAGCACGCCGGCCAGCGAGGCGGGCCCGTGGACCGGGATCGGGCGGCGCTCCAGCGCCTGGGTGAGCGCCTCGACGTTCACGTGGTCCGGGTGCTCGTGCGTGACCAGCACCGCGTCCGCCCCGTCCAGCGCCGCGGTCTCGCTGAACACACCGGGGTCCAGGACGAGCACTCCCCCGTCGTGCTCGATCCGGAGGCAGGAGTGGGCGTACTTGGTGACCTGCATCGTGACTCCTCGATTATCGAATCGTGATGTCCTCGTCGCAGTCTGCCGGAACCGGCGCGGTAGCGCGCCACGTCCGACGTATCGGCTCCGGGTGGGGGCCATCGAGGATGGGAGCGGGGAGATGAGCGTACGAGGAACACGCCGCCGGGGGGCGCAGCTGGCGGCGGTGGGGTTGGCCGCGGTGCTGGCGGCGGCCGGTTGCGGCGCGGACGGCGGGGGCACGGCCACGGATTCGGGGGCCGCGCCGGCCGTGGGCGGCGCCCGGGACGCGGACGCCGGCGCAGCGGAGGGCAAGGCGGCACCGGCCGAGAGCGGTGCCGGCGGCGCGGACCTGCGGGTCGACCAACGCTCCATCATCTACACCGGGACGATGCGGGTGCGGGTGACCGATGTGGAGCGGGCGGCCCGGGAGGCGACCGACCGGGTCCGGACGGCGGGCGGCTTCGTCGGCGGCGACCAGCGCGACAGCGACTCTGCCGACGCCCGGGCGGAGTTGACCCTGCGGGTGCCGGCGGACCGATTTACCGCCGTCATCGACCAGCTGGCCGGTCTGGGCCGGCAGGAGCAGCGCGAGATCCGCACCCAGGACGTCACCGAGGAGACGGTCGACCTGGACGCCCGGATCGCCACCCAGCGCGCCCGGGTGGCCAGCGCCCGGAACCTGCTGGCCAAGGCGAGCACCATCGGCGACCTGGTGAACCTGGAGAACGAGGTGGGCCGGCGGGAGGCCGACCTGGCGTCGCTGGAGGCGAAGAAGCGCCGGCTGGCCGACCTCACGGCGCTCTCCACCATCACGGTGACCTTCGTCGGCCCCGACGCGGCGGCCGCCGAGCCGGAGGAGGAAAGCGAGCTGGGCTTCCTGGTCGGGCTGCGCGGCGGGTGGGATGCGTTCGTCGGCGCGGTGCGCGTTGCGCTCACCGTGCTGGGCGCCCTGCTGCCGTTCCTGGTGGTGATCGGGGTGCCGGTGGTGCTGCTGCTGGTCTGGTCGCGCCGGCGGGCACGCCGGACGCCGCCGGCCGGTCCGGCGCCGGTGCTGCCGACGCCGGCCGGTCCGGTGGAGGGTCCGTCGCCTAGCGGGCCGCCGCCAGTGCCCGCAACGCGGTCTGCACCATGAGGCGTACGCCGACCGGGATGGCCCGCTCGTCCACGTCGAACGAGGCCCGGTGCAGGTCCACATTGGGACCGTTCCGGCCGACGCCGAGGCGGGCGAGCGCGCCGGGCACGTGCTCCAGGTACCAGGAGAAGTCCTCGCCGCCCATGCTCTGTGGGGTTTCCGCGATCCCCTCGGGACCGAGCGCGGCCGCGGTGGCGGCGGTCAGCACGCCGATGGCGCGGGCGTCGTTGGTGACCGGCGGTCGGCCGCGCAGGTATTCCAGGTCGACCGTGGCCCCGGTGGGGGCGAGCACGTCGCGGACCACCTGAGCCACGATCTTCGGCGCCTTGTCCCAGGTGTCCCGGTCCATCACCCGCAGGGTGCCGGCCGCGCACGCCTCGGAGGGGATGACGTTGTACCGGGTGCCGGCCGAGGCGTGGCCGAACACCAGCAGCAGCCCGCTGTTGGCCGGCACCCGGCGGCTGACCAGGGTCGGCACCTCGGTGACCAGCCGGCCCAGCGCGTCGACCAGGTCGACGGTGAGGTGCGGGCGAGCGGTGTGGCCGCCCGGGCCGGTGAGCCGGACGGTGACATTGTCGGCGGCCGCGGTGATCGGGCCGACCCGCAGGCCGACCTTGCCGACCGGCAGGTTCGGGTCGCAGTGCACGGCGAAGATCTGCACCACGTCGTCGAGGCCGCCGGCCTCGATCACCTCGAGGGAGCCGCAGGGCAGGATCTCCTCGGCCGGTTGGAAGATGAGCCGCACCCGGCCGTCGAGCTGGCCGAGGTCGGCGAGCTGGGCGAGCAGCATGCCGACGCCGAGCATCACCGAGGTGTGCACGTCGTGGCCGCAGGCGTGGCAGACGCCCTCCACGGTGGAGCGGTACGGCACGTCCTTCGGGTCGCTCAGCGGCAGCGCGTCGATGTCGGCGCGGAGCGCGATCACCGGGCCGTCCGGGCGGCCGTCGATGTCGCAGATGACGCCGTTGCCCTTGGGCAGCAGGCGCGGCTTGAGCCCGGCGAGGGAGAGCTCCCGGTGGACCAGGGCGGCCGTCTCGAACTCCTCGCCGGAGAGTTCCGGGTGGGAGTGGATGTGACGGCGGGTGGCGATCAGCCCGGGTACCCGGAGGGCGAGCAGGTGGTCCAGCTCGAAGGGCAGGGGTTGGGACCCGGACGGCGACTCCGGCCAGGACGATGCCAGTGGGCTGCTCGACGGCAGCGTCAACGCACTCGTCACGTCGAATTCTCGATCACTAGAGATGGATGGATCATCAGGGAGAACAGCAGACAGCCTAGACCTCCGGCGGTGACGCTGCGCAACATCTTTCGGGTAGCGATCGGACCGCGCAGCGTCACGAATGCCCTGGTGGGAGGGCTCGAAAATCTGCGGGACAGCAGGTAGATCGCGGTCGAACGCCGTCATCTGCCCCCCACCTCCTACAACGCGTAACCGTTCCGGCGGTCACCAAAACCCGGGCCGTCGTTCCGAATTGTCGCATTAGTCGCGACAATTAACTGGCGCTCAGGCAATTGCCCGACAACGCTCGGCGGTCGGACGGCTCCCGACGGTGACATGCCGGTCCGGAGCGCGACCGGACACGCTGTCCGTCCCGGTCACCCGAACGACTTACCCGCATTCCGGCCGACCACTCGGGGCCGGGGGTCCGCGCCGCACCACCGCCCCGGCGCCGCCGGCCGGGCACCCCGGCCCCGCCGTGGGCCGCACTGCCCCAGGGCCGGGTCGAACGGGCCGGGCCGCGTCGCCCGGCAGGCCCGCACCCGGTGCCGCACCGCTCCCTCGCCCGCGCGCCGGGAGAGCACCGACTGTACGCCGGAAAAACCCGGCCCGACCAGGTCGGATACGCGATGGCGGCCCGCACCGGCAGCCGTCAGGTGCCGGCCGGGCCGCCGGCTGACGGGTCAGAACCGGTCGCTGGGCCGGTACGTCCCCCACACCTCGCGCAGCGTGCCGCAGACCTCGCCGACGGTCGCCCGGGCGCGCAGCGCCTCCTTCATCGGGTAGAGCACGTTGGCGTCCCCCTCGGCGGCCGCCCGCAGCTCGGCGAGCGCCCGCTCGACCGCGCCGGAGTCCCGCTCGGCACGCAGCTTCGCCAGCCGTTCCGCCTGGGCCGCCTCGATCGTCGGGTCCACCCGCAGCGGCTCGTACGGCTCCTCCTCGTCGACCTGGAACCGGTTGAGCCCGACCACCACCCGCTCGCCGGAGTCGATCTCCTGCGCGATGCGGTACGCGGACTGCTCGATCTCCCGCTTCTGGAAGCCGGCCTCGATGGCGTCCACGGCCGACCCGTGGTCGAAGACCCGCTGCATCAGCTCGTCGGCGGCCGCCTCGATCTCGGCGGTCATCGCCTCCACCACGTACGAGCCGGCGAACGGGTCGACCGTGGCGGTCAGGTCCGTCTCGTACGCCAGCACCTGCTGGGTGCGCAGAGCCAGCCGGGCCGCCTTCTCGGTGGGCAGCGCGATCGCCTCGTCGAAGCTGTTGGTGTGCAGCGACTGGGTGCCGCCGAGCACCGCGCCGAGGCCCTGGACCGCCACCCGGACCAGGTTCACCTCCGGCTGCTGCGCGGTGAGCTGCACCCCCGCGGTCTGGGTGTGGAACCGCAGCATCATCGACTTCGGGTTCTTCGCCCCGAACTCGTCGCGCATCAGCCGGGCCCAGATCCGCCGGGCCGCGCGGAACTTGGCGACCTCCTCCAGCAGCGTGGTGCGGGCCACGAAGAAGAACGACAGCCGGGGGGCGAAGTCGTCCACGGCCAGCCCGGCGGCGAGCGCCGCCCGGACGTACTCCACGCCGTTGGCCAGGGTGAACGCGATCTCCTGCGCGGGCGAGGCGCCGGCCTCGGCCATGTGGTAGCCGGAGATGGAGATGGTGTTCCACTTCGGCACCTCCTTGCGGCAGTACGCGAAGGTGTCCGCGACCAGCCGCAGCGAGGGCTTCGGCGGGAAGATGTACGTCCCCCGGGCGATGTACTCCTTGAGGATGTCGTTCTGGATGGTGCCGTTGAGCGCCGAGCCCGGCACCCCGGACTCCTCGGCGACCAGCTGGTAGAGCAGGAGCAGCACCGAACCCGGCGCGTTGATGGTCATCGAGGTGGAGACCTTGTCCAGCGGGATGCCGCCGAACAGCGTGCGCATGTCGTCGATGGAGTCGATGGCGACGCCGACCTTGCCCACCTCGCCGTGCGCGATCGGGTCGTCGGAGTCGTACCCCATCTGGGTGGGCAGGTCGAAGGCGACCGAGAGGCCCATGGTGCCGGCGCGCAGCAGTTGGTGGTAGCGCGCGTTGGACTCGGTGGCCGTGCCGAAGCCGGCGTACTGCCGCATGGTCCACGGGCGGGAGGTGTACATCGTCGGGTAGACCCCGCGGGTGTACGGGAACTCGCCGGGGGCACCGAGCCGCTCCGTCAGCTCCCCGGGCAGGTCCGCCGCGGTGTACACGCCCTTGATCGGGAAGCCGGACTCGCTGTGCCGCCGTTCGCTCATCACCGGATGGTAGGACGCGACGGCGCATCGATGAATGAGGGATTGCGCACATCGGGCCCGCGCCGGCCGTGGACCCGACGTGAGTACCTGGCCACATACGGTCGAGTAGGTAAACGTCCGCCGCGTCGGGTTTCGCATCGGCCGCCGGAACCAGCAATATAGGGGGGTTGTGTCCCAGCCCCCTCGATATCCCCCGGTGGCTCTTCTGTGACTCAGATCCCGACGTGGAGCGGCGGACCAGTCAGTCCCCCCACTGGCCGCGCCGCGACCGGCACCACCATCGGTGGGCGTTATTCGTTGCGCTCACCCGTGGGCAACGGCGGCATGGGCACGGTCTGGCGTGCCACCGACACGCTGCTGCGCCGCGACGTCGCGGTCAAGGAGGTCGTCCTCCCGCCGGGGCTGGCCCCCAGCGACCGCGACGCGATGTACGAGCGGACCCTGCGGGAGGCCCGGGCCGCCGCGGCGATCCAGCACCCCGCCGTGGTCCAGGTGTACGACGTGGTCACCGAGGGTGGCCGCCCCTGGATCGTGATGGAGCTGCTGGACGCGCGCAGCCTGGCCGACATGGTGATCGAGGACGGGCCGGTCGCGCCCCGGGCGGTCGCCAAGATCGGCATCGCGCTGCTCGGCGCCCTGGAGGTGGCGCACGCGATCGGCGTGCTGCACCGCGACGTCAAGCCGGCCAACGTGCTGATCTGCGCCGACGGCCGGTGCGTGCTGACCGACTTCGGGGTGGCCCGGATGCCCACCGACGTCCAGCTCACCACCCCGGGCATGGTGCTCGGCTCGCCGCACTTCATCTCGCCCGAGCGGGCGATGGGCCAGGACTTCGGCCCGCCCAGCGACCTCTTCTCGCTCGGCGTCACCCTCTACACGGCCGTCGAGGGGCGTCCGCCGTTCGACAAGGGCGACCCGATCGAGACCATGCACGCCGTGGTCGAGGACCCGCCGGCCACCCCCCAGCGCAGCGGCCCGCTGACCCGGGTGCTGATGGGTCTGCTGGAGAAGGACCCGGCCCGCCGACTCGACGTGCACACCGCCCGCGGCATGCTCCGCGAGCTGCTCGCCGGCCCGCTGACCAGCAACGCCACCGCGGTCAACTCGGTCACCGACCCGTACGCCGTGGTGCCGGTGCAGCGGCCCGCCGCGCCGCCGCCCGCCGCCACCCCGCAGCCGAAGCCGAGCGGGCAGATCGGCGGCCGGGCCATGATCGCGCCCGGTGAGTCGCTCACCGACCGGCTCGCCGCGCTGCGCCGGGGCGAGCAACCCGCTGCGGCCGCCGCGTCCGGCGGCTCGGCGTTCGACGACACCAGCGCGGACGCGCTGGCCGGCCCGCTGCACACGCCGACCGGCGCCCTGCCCGCCGGCGGGCTCCCGGAGGCCACCCAGCGGATCGCCGCGACGGACGCCACCCAGCAGTTGCCGCACGGCGCCCCGCCGGCGGCCACCCAGCCGCTGTACGGCCGCGGCGTCGACGCCACCCAGCCGGTGTACGGCCGGCCGGTCCAGCCCGGCGGGCCGGACGCGCCACGACCCGGCGCCCAGTGGTCGGTGCCGGGCAGCGGTCAGCCGTGGGCCACGCCGGCGGAGGCGCCGGCCGGTGGCCCGCTCGGCCCGGCGAAGGGCCTCGGCAGCCGGCTGGTCGGCACCGTCAAGGGCTGGCCCCGCAAGGTTCAGTTCGGGGTGGCCGGCGGCGTGGCCGTGCTGCTGCTGGTCGCCGTGATCGCCCTCTCCGGCGGTGACGACAAGGCCCCGCCCCCGATCGTCACCTCGCTGCCCAGCGGGACGGCGCAGGCCGCACCGCCGGTGGACATGCAGGAGCAGACGGTCAAGGGCGTCACCCTCCAGGTGCCGAAGAGCTGGGAGCGGAACACCGGCGGGGTCTTCGTCGACTTCGTGGACCCCGAGCAGGACGGTCGCAAGGTCCGCATCCTCGCCGAGAAGTGGACCGGCAGCTCGGCCAGTTGGGCCGAGTTCGCCTCGCGCAATCTGCGCGAGAAGAGCAAGTCCTGCGCCAAGCCGTACGACCAGCTCGCGATGACGGAGACCACGCTGGCCGGCCAGCCGGCGGCCGAGTTCGAATACACCTGCGGCGACGGCGACACCAAGCGGCACGGGGTGTGGCGCGGGGTGGTCCAGGGCGGCAAGGTCTACTCGTTCTACCTGACCGCGAACGACGCCGACTTCGCCGCCAGCCGGCCGATCTTCGACGCGATGGCGACCTCGTTCAAGTTCGGCGGGGGTGCCTGAGTCAGGGCGCGGGACCGGGGTGATCCGCCGGCGTGCTATCAAGGGGCAATGGCGGCGGATACCAAGGATCTTGACGAACTTCGCGAACAGGCCCGGCGGTGGCTCGACGACGACCCCGACCCGGCCAGCCGCGACGAACTGCGGGCCGTCCTCGACGGGCTACCGGGCAGCGCACCCGAGCTGGCCGACCGGTTCGCCGGGCCGCTGACCTTCGGCACCGCCGGGCTGCGCGGCCCGCTGCGCGCCGGCCCGAACGGGATGAACCTCGCCGTGGTCACCCAGGCCGCCGCCGGCCTGGTCGGCTGGCTCGCCGCCCAGAGCGGCGAGGGTCCGCTGGTCATCGGGTACGACGCCCGGCACGGCTCGCGGGCCTTCGCCGAGCGCACCGCCCAGGTGGCCACCGGCGCGGGCCGGCCGGCGCTGCTGCTGCCCCGCCCGCTGCCCACCCCGGTGCTGGCGTTCGCGGTGCGGCAGCTCGGCGCGGTGGCCGGGGTGATGGTCACCGCCAGCCACAATCCGCCGCAGGACAACGGCTACAAGGTGTACCTGGGCGCGCGGCTCGGCGGGGACCTGGGCGCGGGCGCGCAGATCGTGCCGCCGGCCGACGCCGGCATCGAGGCGGCCATCCGGGCGGTCGGCCCGCTGGCGCGGGTGCCGCTCGGCCCGGCCGGGGAGGTGCTCGGTGACGACCTGGTCGCCGCGTACGTGGAGCGGGCCGCCGCGGTGGTCGACCCGACCGGTCCGCGCGACCTGAAGGTGGCGTACACCCCGCTGCACGGGGTGGGCGCCTCGGTGCTCACCGCCGCCTTTGCCCGGGCCGGTTTCGGGGTGCCGGGCGTGGTGCCCGACCAGGCCGAGCCGGACCCGGCCTTCCCGACGGTCAACTTCCCCAACCCGGAGGAGCCGGGCGCGGTGGACAAGCTGGTCGAGCTGGCCGGCACGATCGGCGCTGACCTCGCCATCGCGAACGACCCGGACGCGGACCGCTGCGCGGTGGCCGTGCCGGACGGCGCCGGTTGGCGGATGCTGCGCGGCGACGAGGTGGGCGCGCTCCTCGCCGACCACCTGATGCGCCGCGGCGTCACCGGCCTGTACGCGACCACCATCGTGTCGTCGTCGCTGCTGCGGGCGATGTCCGCGGCCCGGGGGGTGCCGTACGACGAGACGTTGACCGGGTTCAAGTGGATCGTCCGGGCCGGGGATGGGACCGCGCCGCTGGTCTTCGGCTACGAGGAGGCGCTCGGTTACTGCGTCGCGCCGGATCACGTCCGGGACAAGGACGGCATCACCGCCGCGTTGACCGTCGCCGAGCTGGCCGCCGGCCTCAAGGCGCAGGGCCGGTCGCTCACCGACCGGCTGGACGAGCTGGCCGCCGAGTTCGGGGTGCACCACACCGACCAGCTCTCGGTGCGGGTGGCGGACCTGCGGATGATCGCCGAGATGATGACCCGGGTCCGGGCCGCTACCCCGCAGACGCTGCTGGGGCACCCGGTGACCGAGGTCGTCGACCTGCTGCCCGGCGCGGACGTGGTGATCCTGCGCACCGACACCACCCGGGTGGTGATCCGCCCGTCGGGCACCGAGCCGAAGCTCAAGGCGTACCTGGAGGTGGTGGAGCCGGTCCCCGACGGCGACGTCGCCACGGCCCGCTCCCGCGCCCAGCAGTCGATCGCCGCCCTCCGCACCGAGATCGCCGCCGCCCTCGGCCAGTAGAGGTAGGCAGGGGCCCCCGCTTGTCAGGCGGGGCCCCTGCTCTACCTGCAGGCGTTGAGAACGGCCCCTTCCTTACGCCGGGCGCTTGCCGAGGGCGGCGTCGACGGCCTGGCCGAGGGCGGCGATGACCAGGCTGACCGAGGGACGGACCACCGAGTCGTCCAGGCTCACGGTGCCGGAGAAGCCGGCGCCGGCGGCGATCTCCGCCAGCCGCCTGCCGGCCTCGGTGGCCGCGCTGCCGCTGAGGTTGAGGGCCGGTTCCATCCGCAGCACCGCCACCAGCGTGGCGAGCGCGGCGGTCCGCTCGTCGGGGAGCTGCCCGCTGGTCAGCGCCGCGGCCAGCCGCTGCCGGATGTCGGCCTCCACCGAGGCGTCGGCGACCGGATAGCGGTGCACGTGGATGAAGCCCAGTTCGGTCTCGTCGACGTCCCGGACCACGCCCCGGCCGCACAGGTCGCCCAGGATCCGGTCGCGCAGGCCGTGCCGCAGCCGCTGCACCCAGGAGGACGGGCTGTGCGGGGTGTCCGCGGCCATCCTGGCCAGGACGTCGTCGGCGACCGGCTCACCGGTCGGGGTGGGATCGATCACCGCCAGGTTCCCGTCGGCGTACCCGATCCGGCCGACCAGGGCCAGCTCGACCAGCACCGCGGCGGCCATCCCGAGGTCCAGGCTGATCCGGGGCATGGTCGCCTTGCCGGTTTCGTCGTCGTAGGCGAGGAGCAGCAGCTCTTCGGCGAGCGCAACACCAGTCATGGCCCGAGACGGTAGCGGCTGCACGCACCCCGCGCACGGACTCGCCGGATGCGGGAACCGACCGGCCCGCCGGGGCTGCCGCGGGCCGGTCGGCGGGCTCAGAAGCGGGGCATGCCGCCGAACTGGCGGTCGCCGGCGTCGCCGAGACCGGGGACGATGAACATCCGGTCGTTGAGGCCCTCGTCGATGGAGGCGGTGACCAGACGCAGCGGCAGGCCGGACCGCTCCAGCCGTTCGATGGCGACGGGCGCCACCAGCACGCAGAGCACGGTGATGTCGGTGCAGCCCCGGTCGGCGAGCAGCCGGCAGGAGTGCTCCAGCGAACCGCCGGTGGCCACCATCGGCTCGAGCACCAGTACCGGCAGGCCGCTGAGGTCGCGGGGCAGGGATTCCATGTACGCGCGCGGCTGGAACGTCTCCTCGTCGCGGGCCAGGCCGACGAAGCCCATCGACGACTCGGGCAGCAGGCCGAGCGCGGCGTCGGCCATGCCGAGGCCGGCCCGCAGCACCGGCACCAGCAGCGGCGGGTTCGCCAGCCGGGTGCCCTCGGTGGCGGTGACCGGAGTCTGGATCGGGTACCTCTCGACCGGGAACGAGCGCGCCGCCTCGTACACCAGCATGGTGGTGAGTTCGTGCAGCGCGGCCCGGAACGACGCCGAGTCGGTCCGGGCGTCCCGCATGGCGGTCAGCCGCGACTGGGCGAGCGGGTGGTCAATGACGTGTACGTCCACGATCGCTCAACCTACCGCCCGGCGGCGGGCCGGCGTGCGGGTGCCGGTCGAGCAGCGACGCCGCTCACCACCGGAGCCCGCTCGTGACCAAGATCACAGGGCGCGCCGGTGCGTAGTATTCGGGGCATGACGGCGACAGCGACGTCGGCCCGGTCGGACCTTTCCGAGCTGGGACGATCCGAGACCGCTCTGCGGACCTTCCTGCACGGCCTGCCCGGCGTGGACCAGGTCGGCGCGGAGCAGCGGGCGGCGCAACTCGGCACCCGCTCCATCAAGACCACCGCGAAGGCCCAGGCCATCGACCTGGCGATCCGGATGGTCGACCTGACCACCCTGGAAGGCGCCGACACCCCCGGCAAGGTGCGCGCGCTGGCCGCCAAGGCGCTGCGGCCCGACCCGGCGGACCCGTCCTGCCCGCACGTCGGCGCGGTCTGCGTCTATCCCGCCATGGTCCCGTACGTCGCCGAGGTGCTGCGCGGCAGCGCCGTCCACCTGGCCAGCGTGGCGACCGCCTTCCCGTCCGGCCAGGCCCCCCTCGACGTCAAGCTGGCGGACACCCGGGCCGCGGTCGCGGCCGGCGCCGACGAGATCGACATGGTGATCAACCGGGGCGCGTTCCTGGCCGGCCGCTACCAGGAGGTGTACGACGAGATCGTCGTCACCAAGGAGGCCTGCGGGGACGCGCACCTCAAGGTGATCCTGGAGACCGGCGAGCTGGCCACCTACGACAACGTGCGGCGCGCCTCCTGGCTGGCCATGCTGGCCGGCGGCGACTTCATCAAGACCTCCACCGGCAAGGTGCCGATCGCGGCCACCATGCCGGTGACGCTGGTGATGCTGGAGGCGGTCCGCGACTTCCGGGCCGCGACCGGGCGGCAGGTCGGCGTGAAGCCGGCCGGCGGCATCCGGACCACCAAGGACGCGATCAAGTACCTGGTCATGGTCAACGAGACCGTGGGCCCGGACTGGCTGGACCCGGACTGGTTCCGGTTCGGCGCCTCCAGCCTGCTGAACGACCTGCTCATGCAGCGCACCAAGCTGACGACCGGCGTCTACGCCGGTCCCGACTACTTCACCCTGGACTGAGCGCGATGTTCGAATACGCACCCGCCCCCGAGTCGCGCTCGGTGGTGGACATCAAGCCCTCCTACGGGCTCTTCGTCGACGGCACGTTCGTCGACCCGGTCGACGGCGGCAGCTTCAAGTCGATCAACCCGGCCTCCGAGGAGGTCCTCGCCGAGATCGCCGAGGCCGGCAACGAGGACGTGGACCGCGCGGTCCGCGCCGCCCGCCAGGCGTACGAGAAGGTGTGGGGCCCGATGCCGGGCCGGGACCGGGCCAAGTACCTGTTCCGGATCGCCCGGATCATCCAGGAGCGCTCCCGCGAGCTGGCCGTGCTGGAGTCGCTGGACAACGGCAAGCCGATCAGGGAGTCCCGCGACGTCGACGTGCCGCTGGTCGCCGCGCACTTCTTCTACTACGCCGGCTGGGCCGACAAGCTGGAGTACGCCGGGTTCGGCGGGGGGCCGACGAGCCGGCACGGCGGTGGCGTTCCGCAGCCTCTCGGCGTGGCCGCGCAGGTCATCCCGTGGAACTTTCCGCTGCTCATGCTGGCCTGGAAGATCGCCCCGGCGCTCGCCGCCGGCAACACGGTGGTGCTCAAGCCGGCCGAGACCACCCCGCTGACCGCGCTGCTCTTCGCCGAGATCTGCCAGCAGGCCGACCTGCCGGCCGGCGTGGTCAACATCGTCACCGGTGCCGGCGAGACCGGCCGGGCCCTGGTCGAGCACCCGGGCGTCGACAAGGTCGCCTTCACCGGCTCGACCGAGGTGGGCAAGGCCATCGCCCGCGCGGTCGCCGGCACCCGCAAGAAGCTCACCCTGGAGCTGGGCGGCAAGGCCGCCAACATCGTCTTCGACGACGCCCCGATCGACCAGGCCGTCGAGGGCATCGTCAACGGCATCTTCTTCAATCAGGGGCACGTCTGCTGCGCCGGGTCCCGGCTGCTGGTCCAGGAGTCGGTCGCCGACCGGGTGCTGGAGTCGCTGAAGCGGCGGATGGCCCAGCTGCGGGTCGGCGACCCGCTGGACAAGAACACCGACATCGGCGCGATCAACTCGGCCGCCCAGCTGGCCCGGATCCGGGAACTCTCCGAGGCCGGCTCGGCCGAGGGCGCCGAGCGCTGGTCGCCGCCGTGCGAGCTGCCCGAGCGCGGCTTCTGGTTCGCGCCGACCATCTTCACCGGGGTCACCCAGGCGCACCGGATCGCCCGCGAGGAGATCTTCGGCCCGGTGCTCTCCGTGCTGACCTTCCGCACCCCCGCCGAGGCCGTGGAGAAGGCGAACAACACGCCGTACGGGCTGTCGGCCGGGATCTGGACCGACAAGGGTTCCCGGATCCTCTGGACGGCCGACCGGCTCCGGGCCGGCGTGGTCTGGGCCAACACGTTCAACAAGTTCGACCCCACCTCGCCGTTCGGCGGCTACAAGGAGTCGGGCTACGGTCGCGAGGGCGGCCGGCACGGGCTGGAGGCGTACCTCAATGTCTGAGCGGGTCGCGGTACGCAAGACGTACAAGCTCTTCATCGGCGGGAAGTTCCCGCGCAGCGAGTCGGGACGGTCGTACATCGTGCAGGACGCCAACGTGGCACTCGCCTCGCGCAAGGACGCGCGGGACGCGGTGGTCGCCGCCCGGGCCGCGGTGAAGGGCTGGGCCGGGGCGACCGCGTACAACCGGGGTCAGATCCTCTACCGGGTCGCCGAGATGCTGGAGGGCCGGCGGGACCAGTTCGTCGCGCTCGGCGCCCCGGCCGACGAGGTGGACGCGGCGATCGACCGCTGGGTCTGGTACGCGGGCTGGGCGGACAAGCTCCCCCAGGTGTACGGCGGGGCGAACCCGGTGGCCGGCCCGTACTTCAACCTCTCGGCGCCGGAGCCGACCGGCGTGGTGGCCGTGGTGGCCCCCGGTGCGCCCGCGCTGCTCGGGCTGGTCAGCGTGATCGCCCCGGCGATCGTCACCGGTAACACCGTGGTGGTGGCGGCCTCGCCGGACGCGCCGCTGGTGGCGGTGACCCTGGCCGAGGTGCTGGCCACCTCCGACCTGCCGGGCGGGGTGGTCAACATCCTCACCGGGCGGATCAGCGAGACCGCGCCCACGCTGGCCGCGCACATGGACGTCAACGCCATCGACCTGACCGGGGTCGCCGACGCCGAGCTGGCGGCCGACCTGGAGGTCAGGGCCGCGGAGAACCTGAAGCGGGTGCTCCGGCCGGCGCCGGCCGGGCACGACTGGTTCGCGGATCCGGGGGTGGCGCGGATGACCGTGCTGCTGGAGACGAAGACGGTGTGGCATCCGAAGGGGGTCTGATCCCTTCCGGTGTGGGTTGGCCGGTCAGCGGGGGTCGGCGTGGCGGGTTGGTCTACTACGCGGGGTAGGATTGCCGGGTGACTCGGCTTGGTGATCTCGAACGTGCGGTGATGGACGTGCTGTGGGACACCGTGCCCGCCGCGTCGGACGGCGTGACCGTCCGCGAGGTCGCCGACGCCCTGGACGGGCGGGAACTGGCGTACACCACGGTGATGACCGTGCTCGACCGGCTCGCCGGGAAGGGCATGGTGCAGCGGCAACGCGAGGGGCGGGCCTGGCGCTACCGGCCGGCGGCCACCCGCGAGGCGCACATCGCCCAGCTCATGCTCGACGCTCTCGACCTCGGCGGCAGCCGGGACGCCGCGCTGGTGCGCTTCGCCCGCTCGGTGACCGGCACCGAGGCGGAGGTGCTGCGCGCCGCGCTCGGCGCCGAGGCGGGCGGGACCGGCGCCGAGTTGACCGACCGGGTCGAGGACCCCCGGGCCGGCGGCCCGGCGCTCGACGAGGCGACGGACCGGTAGGGCGGCTGCCGTGGCGTACGCCCTGCACTTCGCCGCGACCATTCTGGCCTGCTGGCTGACCGCGCAGGTCCTGGCCACCGCGCGGTGGACCTGGCGGGCCCCCCGGGTGGCGATCGTCTGCTGGCAGGCGGTCGGGTTGGCGCTCGGGCTCTCCGCCATGGGGCTGCCCATGGCGCTCGGCCTGGCCGCGTACGACCTGCCGACCGGCAGCGCGCTGCTGGCCCTCGCCGACGACCTGGCCCACGGCACCCTCCCGGCCGGGCTGGGCGTGCCGCACCTGGGCCTGGTCGGGGTCGGCTTCGGCATCGGCGCGGTGCTGCTCACCACGACCGTCCGCAGCATCCACGGCGCCGTGCGGGCCCAGCGCCGGCACCGCGACCTGCTCAGCCTGGTGGCCCGCCGGGACCCGACGGTCCCCGGTGCGCTGGTGCTCGACCACCCGAGCGCGGCCGCGTACTGCCTGCCCGGGGTGCGGCCCCGGGTGGTGGTCAGCGCCGGCGCGCTCAGCCTGCTCGACCGGGCCGAGCTGGCGGCGGTGCTCACCCACGAGCGGGCCCACGCGCAGGAGCGGCACGACCTGGTGCTGCTGCCGTTCACCGCGCTCTGCCGCGCGCTGCCCTGGTTCCGCTGGGTCCGCGACGCGCACGAGCGGGTGGCCCTGCTGGTCGAGATGCGCGCCGACGACAAGGCCCGCGAGCTGCACGCCGAGGAACCCCTGGCCGGGGCGCTGCGGCGGTTCGCCGCCGCCGGGCACCGGGTCACCCCGGCCGGCGCGCTCGGCGTCGGGGACCGCGACCTGGACGTCCGGGTGCAGCGGCTGATGGTCGCCGACCGGCCGCCGCGGGTGCTCGGCACCACGGCCCTCTCCGTCGCGACCCTGCTGGTCGCGTTGCCGATCTCCCTGTTCCTGAGCTGACCGGCGGGAAGCCGGGCCAGGGCCGCCTCCCGCCGCTATAGGTAGCTAGCCTACGTGTAGTCTCGCTATGACAAGCGAGTCAACTCGTGGGAGGACGGCCATGGATCCCCTGCTCCTCGCCCGCCTGCAGTTCGCCACCACCACCTCGATCCACTTCCTCTTCGTGGTGGTCACCCTCGGCCTGGTCACTCTCCTGGTCGGGCTGCAGACCGCCGGGTTCATCACCGGCAAGCCGGTGTACGAGCGGCTGACCCGGTTCTGGGGCCAGCTCTACGTGATCAACTACGTGCTCGGGATCGCCACCGGCATCGTGATGGAGTTCCAGTTCGGGCTGAACTGGAGCGGCCTGTCGCGGTACGTGGGCAACGTCTTCGGCGCGCCGCTGGCCATCGAGACGCTGGTCGCGTTCTTCCTGGAGTCCACGTTCCTCGGCATGTGGATCTTCGGCTGGCACCGGCTGCGCCGCGGCGTCCACCTCGCCCTGCTCTGGGGCGTCGCGATCACGGCGTACGCCTCGGCGTACTGGATCATGGTGGCCAACGCCTGGCTCCAGCACCCCGTCGGCTACGAGGTCCGCGACGGCGTTGCCCACCTCACCGACTTCGGCGCGCTGCTCACCAACCCGACGCTCACCTTCGCGTTCGGACATGTGGTGATGGCGGCCCTGGTCACCGGGGGCACGCTGATGGCCGCGGTCAGCGCCTGGCACCTGCTCCGGCGCACCCCGGACTTCCTGCTCTTCCGCACGTCGCTGCGGCTCGGCCTGATCACCATGGCGCTCGCCGTGACCGGCCTGCAGGGCTTCGGCTTCGCCCAGTTCGCCCCGGTGGGGGACCTCCAGCCCACCAAGTTCGGCGGCGGACCGGACCGCGACGCCATGGTGGCCGAATGGACCACCCGGTTCGGGCCCGGCGACTACACCCCGCCGGTGCTCTCCAACGTCGGGCTCGGCTTCATGATCCTGATCGGTTTCACCCTGGGCTGCGTCTGGCTGCTGCTGCCGCTGCTCTGGCGGGACTGGATCATCCGGCTGAAGTTCCCGCTCTGGCTGCTGCTGCTCGCCCTGCCGCTGCCCTTCGCGGCGGTGCTGCTGGGCTGGCTCGCCCGCGAGGTCGGCCGCCAGCCCTGGGTGGCGTACGGGCTGCTGCCGACCGATCAGGCCGTCTCGCCGGTGGGCAGCGGACTGATGCTCACCTCGCTGGTCGGCTTCACCCTGCTGCTCGGCGCCCTCGCGGTCACCAACTGGACCCTGCTGGCCCGGCACGCCGCGCGGGGCGCCGCCGACCCGGCGCTCGGCCGTCCGCCCGCGCCCGACACCGACACCCGCCCGCACCCCGTGTTCGCCTGAGGGAGCCCGCCGTGGAACTCGCCTGGTACGCCCTGCTCGGCCTCTTCTTCGCCACCTACCTCGTCCTCGGCGGCTACGACTACGGCGTCGGCCTGCTGCTCGCCCGGCGGCCCACCGCGCCCGCGACACCGGAGCACGACCGGGCGGCGGACGCGTCGAGCCGGGCCGCGCTGAACGCCGTCGGGCCGTTCTTCCTCGGCAACGAGGTGTGGCTGGTGACCGCCGTCGGCATCCTCTTCGGCGCCTTCCCGACCCTGGAGGGCGAACTCCTCTCCGGCTTCTACCCGGTCGTGCTCGGCGCGCTGGCCGGGGTGGTGCTGGTGACCGCCGGTGTGCAACTGCGCAGCCGGCCCCGCGCGCAGGCGGCCCGCGCTGGCTGGGACCGGGTGGTGGTGGCCGGCAGCGCCCTCGCCGCGCTCGGCTGGGGCGCCCTGCTCGGCGGCCTGCTGCAGGGCGTGCCGCGCACGGCATCCGGTCACGTCACCGGGGTGGGTCACGTGCTCACCCCGTTCGTGGCCGCCGTCGGGCTGGCCGTGCTGGCGCTGGTCGCCGTGCAGGGTGCGACCTTCCTCACCCTCCGCCTGCCGGCCGCCGACGCGGCGCCGGTCGCCCGGCTCGCCCACCGGCTGGTCCCGGCGGCACTCGCCGCGGTCGGCACGGCCGCCGTCCTGGGCCTGCTCTCCGACCGGGTACGCGCCGCCGTGGCGCGGCCGGCGGTCGCCGTACTCCTGCTGGTGGCGCTGGTCGCCGCGCTGCTGGTGGCCCGCGCGGCGCTGGGCCGGGGCCGGGCCGGGGTGGCCTTCGCGGCGACCAGCGCCGCACTGGCCCTGCCGGTGGCGCTGGTCGGCGCGGCGCTCTGGCCCCGGGTGCTGGTCTCCACGGTCGACCCGGCCGCCTCCCTCACGGTCGCCGACGCGGCGGCGAGCGGGCCGACCCTGTCACTGCTGGGCTGGCTGGCGCTGCCGCTCGTGCCGGCCCTACTAGGCTTTCAGGCGATGTGCTGGTGGGTGTTCCGGGGACGGACCGACGGCAGGGCACCGGTGTACTGGTGAACCGCCGCCCGTTCGACCCGCGTGTGCTGCGCCGGGTCCCCGCGGCCCGGCGCGATCTCGCCGTGCTCACGGTGCTGGGCGGGCTGACCGCGCTGCTCGTGGTGGCGCAGGCCACCGCGCTGGCGACGCTGCTGGCCACGGCGATCGACGGGCGGCTGCACCGGCCGGCGCTGGCCGGTTTCGTGGCGGCGGTCGCCGCGCGGGCGCTGGTCAGCTGGGGGCAGGGCACGGTGGCCGCCCGGGCCGCGGCCACCGTCAAGGCGGCGCTCCGCGCCGACCTGCTCCGCGCGGTCGGCCGGCACGGCCCCACCTGGGTCGCCGGCCAGCGGGCCGGCCAGTTCGCCACGCTGACCGGGCGCGGCCTGGACGCGCTCGACCCGTACTTCACCGGCTACCTGCCCCAGCTCGTGCTGAGCGTCACCGTGCCGCTCGCGGTGCTGGCCCGGATCGTCCTCGCCGACTGGAGCTCGGCGCTGATCATCGCGCTGACCATCCCGCTGATCCCGATCTTCGGGGCGCTGCTCGGCTGGCAGGCGCAGGCCGCCACCGAACGGCAGTGGCGCCGGCTGTCGCTGCTCGGTGGGCACTTCCTCGACATGGTGGCCGGGCTGCCCACGCTGCGCGCGTTCGGCCGGGCCCGGGCCCAGGTCGACGTGGTCCGCCGGATGGCCGACGGCCACCGGCAGGCGACCATGCGGACGCTCCGGATCGCCTTCCTCTCCGCGCTGGTCCTCGAACTGGTCGCCACCCTCTCCGTGGCGCTGGTCGCGGTGCCGGTCGGCATCCGCCTGCTCGGCGGCGGGCTCACCCTCTCCACCGCGCTGCTGGTGCTGCTGCTCACCCCGGAGGCGTACCTGCCGCTGCGGGCGGCCGGCAGCCGGTTCCACGCCAGCATGGAGGGGCTCACCGCGCTCGACGAGGCGCTCACCCTCTCGGCGCCCCCGGCGGACACCGCACCCGCCGGCACCCGTCCTCCGGCTCCCGGCGGGCGCGGTGAGATCCGCTTCGAGGGGGTCACCGTCGCGTACGAACGGACCACCGCGCTGCGGGACGTCACCCTCACCATCCGGCCCGGCGAGCGGATCGCCGTCATCGGGCCCAGCGGGGCCGGCAAGACCACCCTGCTCAACCTGTTGCTCGGCTTCGTCACCCCGACCGCCGGCCGGGTCACCGTCGACGGCGTGGACCTCGCCGGGGTGGACCTTGACGACTGGCGGCGGCAGCTGGCCTGGGTGCCGCAACGGGCCCACCTCTTCGCCGGCTCGCTCGCCGACAACATCCGCCTCGGCGCGCCGGACGCCCCCGAGCCGGTGCTCGCCCGGGCGGTCACCGACGCCGCGCTCGACGAGGTGATCACCGCCCTGCCCGACGGGCTGGCCACGCTGCTCGGCGAGCGCGGTCACGGGCTCTCCAGCGGGCAGCGGCAGCGGGTGGCGCTGGCTCGGGCGTTCCTCCGGGACGCCCCGCTGGTGCTCCTCGACGAGCCGACCGCCCGGCTGGACACCGCCAGCGAGGCGGTGGTGCTGGCCGCCACCCGGCGGCTGGTCGCCGGACGTACCGCGCTGCTGGTCGCGCACCGGCCCGCGCTGCTGGCGGACGCCGACCGGATCCTGCGGGTGGAGGACGGCCGGGTCACCGAGCTGACCCCGGCCACGAAGGCGGCGACCCGATGACCGACGCGACCAACCGACCCGATGACCCGGCCACCGGCCCCGACTGCGCCACCGGCCCCGACAGCGCCACCGGGCCGGACGGTACCGCCGGGCCGAACGGCGCCACCGGACCCCACGGCGCGTCCGGGCCGAACGGCGCCACCGGGCCGCACGGTGCCACCGGGCCGGCCGGTGTGCGGTCCGGTCCCGACCAGCCGGTGCGGGCCGTGCCGGGCGGGGTCTCCGGGGACGGGGTGACCCCGGCCGGGCGCGACCCCGGCGTACCGACCGCCGGCGAGCCGAACCCGCCGGAGCTGCTGCCCGGCGGGCCCGCCCCCGCCACCCCCGACGGCCGGCCGGGTGGGCCGCGCGCCGAGCGGGCGGTGCTGCGGCTGGCCCGGCCCTACCTGGGCCGGCTGGTCGGTGCCGGGCTGCTCGCCGCGGCCACCGAGTTCGCCGGGCTGGCCCTGATGGCGACCGCCACCTGGCTGCTGATGAGCGCCGCCGGCCGGCCGCCGCTGGACCGGCTCACGGTGGCGATCGTCGCGGTCCGCGCCCTCGCCGTCAGTCGGGGCGTGTTCCGCTACACCGAACGGCTCGCCGGGCACGATGCCGTGCTCCGCATGATCACCGATGTCCGGGCCCGGGTCTTCGCCACCCTGGCCGCCCGGCGGGACGCGGCCACCCAGCGGACCGGCGACGCGCTGAGCCGGCTGGTCTCTGACGTGGAGGCGGTGCAGGACCTGCTGCTGCGGGTGCTGGTGCCGGGCGCGGCGGCCGTGCTGGTGAGCTTCCTCGCCGTCGGCAGCGCGGCGCTGATCTCGCCGCCGGCCGCCGGCGTGCTCGCCGCCGGTCTCCTGGTGGCCGGCGCGGTGCTGCCCGCCCTGGCCACCGTGCTCACCCGGCGGGCCGCCGACGAGGTGGCCCCGCTGCGCGGCGCGCTCGCCGTGGACGCGGTGGACCTGACCCACGGGGCCGCCGACCTGGCCGCGTTCGGGGCGACCGGCACGGCGCTGGCCGCCGCCGAGGCGCGCGCCGGCCGCCTCGCCCGGCTCGAACGCCGGCTCGCCGCGGCCGGCTTCGCGGTCGACGCGGTCGGGGTGCTGGTCGCCGGAGTGACCGCGGCCGCCGTGGTGTACGTGGCGCTCCGCGCCGGGGTCGGCGGGGTGCTCGTCGGCGTCCTGGCGGTGGGCACCCTGACCGCCGTGGAGACCGCCCTCGCGCTGGTCGGAGCCGCCCGGCAGCGCACCCAGCTCCGGGCCGGCCTGGACCGGGTCGCCGCCCTGCTCACCGCCCCCGAGCCCACCGCCGGGCCGGGCCCGGCACCAGCCGGCCAGGACGTGCGGTTCGCGGGCGTGACCGTCCGGTACCGTCCCGGTGCCCCGCCGGCGCTGGCCGGGGTCGATCTCGACCTGCCCGCCGGCCGCCGGGTCGCCGTGGTGGGGCCGAGCGGCGCCGGCAAGAGCACCCTCGCGGCCGTACTCACCGGCGCGGTGCACCCCGATGCCGGCCGGGTGAGGCTGGACGGGGTGGACGTCGCCGCCTACCCGCCCGAGGAACTGCCCCGGGCGATCGGCGGTCTGCTCGCCGAGGCGTACGTCTTCCACGCCACCGTCCGGGAGAACCTGCTGCTCGGCCGGCCCCGCGCCGACGAGGCGGAGCTGACCGTCGCGGCCCGGGCGGCCGGCCTGCTGGACTGGGTACGCGCCCAGCCGGACGGCTGGGACACCGTGGTCGGCGAGCAGGGCGGGCAGCTCTCCGGCGGGCAGCGGCAGCGGCTCGCGCTGGCCCGGGCGCTGCTGGCCGCCCCGGCCGTGCTGGTGCTGGACGAGCCGACCGAAGGGCTCGACCCGGCCGCCGCGGACGCGGTGCTCGCCTCGGCGCTGGCGGCCACCCCGGCCGGGCACTCGGTGCTGCTGATCAGCCACCGGCTCAGCGGCCTGGCCGGGCTGGACGAGATCCTGGTCCTCGACGCCGGCCGGGTGACCCAGCGCGGCCGGCACGCCGACCTGATCGACCGGCCCGGCTGGTACCGGGACCAGTGGCTGCTCCAGGAGGCGGCCGAGCGCGGCTACCTCGCCCTGGGGCCGGCCGCCTGACGGCGCACCCGGCCCGGATCGCCGCCCCGGGTGGACCCCGATCCCATTCCGGGAAAACCCCGGACGCGGCGGGCGGCGCCGGGTGGCAGGGTGGTCGCATGCGGGGGTACGCGGAAGTGCTGGTCGAGGAGCGGCTGGACGAGTTGGCCGGCCGGCTGCGGGGTCCGGCCCGCCTCAAGTCCGATCTGCTGACCGAGGCGCGGCACGCGTTGCGGGACGCGGTCGAGGCGTACCGGGAGGACGGGCTGCCGGCGGTGGAGGCCGAGCGGCGGGCGGTGGCCGAGTTCGGCAGCGCCGCCCAGCTCGCCCCCGACTACCAGGCCGAGCTGGCCGCCGGGGCGCTGCGCGGGTTGGCGGCGCGCGCGCTCGCCGTGGCCGGGGTGCTGCTGGCCGCCGGCGACCTGACCTGGCAGGGGTCGAGCTGGAGCGACGGCCCGGGCCCACCGACCGGCTACCAGCTCCTCTCCGCCTCAATCAACGGCATCTGGAGCCTGGTCGCCGCGCTGGCGGTCGCCGGGCTGCTGCTCGGGTTCCTCGCCGCCCGGCACCCGTCGCCACGACTTCCCCGGCTCGCCCGCGGGGCCGGCTACGGGCTGACGGCCGGCCTGGCCGGCGGCGCCGTGGCGGGCGGCGCCCTGTTCGGCTGGTCGGTCAGTCTCTGGGACGCGGCGCTGACCTGGCCCCCGATGATCATCGGGGCGGTGCTGGTCAGTGCCGCCTGGTTCGCGCTGGCCAGGGCCGCCCGCTGCTGGCTGACGGCCGCCCGCTGACGGACCGGCCGCCGACCCGGGCGGATCAGGCCGACGCGGACGGGTCAGGCCCGGGCGGGCGGGTCAGGCCGCCGACGCGGGCGGATCAGGCCGCCGACGCGGACGGGTCAGGCCGGGGC
>NZ_KQ058828.1 GCF_000982955.1 Micromonospora sp. HK10
CGGGCGCGCCGCCGCTGGGCGGGGGCCACCAGGGCGGCTACCGGGGCTGACCGATCGGTTCCGGCCGGTCGGGCGGCTCGACGTCCCGGGGCGCCACGAACCCGAGCGCCCACCGCCCCACGCGGCGAAGCTCCGGTGTGGCGCCGGCGGCGAACTCCTGCGCGACGCGCCGGCTGGCCACCCGATCCGTGAGCATCAACTCGATGATCTCCGTCTGCAGGCCGTCCTGGTCATCGCCCAGGTCCCTCGCCGAGGCCCGGAGCAGCACCGGCAGCGCCGCCACTCCGTCGATGCCGGCCAGCACGGTCGCCACCAGGTCGCGGCCGTAGAAGTTGCCCGCGTCGAGAAACCGGTCCAGCGCCTCCCGCACGTGCGGCACCAGACTGGTGTCCCCGGACGCGGCCAGCGCCGTGACCACGGGTTCGACGTCGTCGTAGTCGTCCTCCAGATCCACGGCGTGCCGGACCACCGCCGTCAGCGCCGCCCTCGTGTCGGGCATCCGCCCACCATGCCACACCGGAGGGACCCGCGGCCGGCACCGGCCGCCGGTCCGGGCCTCTCCGGGGCTGCGGTCCGGCGCTCAGGTACCGGCGCCGAACTGCCGCACTCGGAGGACCCGCGCGGCCCGGCCCGTGCTGATCGGTGATCGCGTCATGGGCAGGCGCACCGTGAAGCGGGCTCCCCGCCCCGGTTGCCCCTCGGCCTCGATCGTGCCGTGGTGACTCGTGACCACCTCCTGGAGCAGGGCCAGCCCCAGGCCGAAGCGGCGGTCTCCGGAGCCCGGGCCGCGGTGGAACCGGTCGAAGATCCGGCGGGCGTCCGCCTGGTCGAAACCGTTCCCGGTGTCGGCGATCACGAGCTCGGCGACGGCGTCGGCGGCCCGGAGCGTCACGTCGATTCGGCCTCCTGCCGGGGTGTGGGCCAGCGCGTTCGCGAGCAGCTCGCCGACGACCCGGCGCAGGGCCGATTCGACGCCCGGCACGGGCAGGGGGTCGTCGGGAGCGTCCAGGGTGAGGGTGACCTGGCGTTCGGCGGCGCGTTCGGTCTCGGCGGCGACCGTCGTCCCGGTCAGCGAGGTGAGATCGACCGGCGGATCCGGCTTCCGGTCGGCGGGAGCGGCGGCGAGCCGGGCCGAGAGCAGCAGGTCGTCGACGATCTCGCCGAGGCGGCGGGTGGTACCGATCAGCCGTTCCAGGTCGTCCAGGTTCGTGGCGGTGCCGTTGCGCGCCCGCCGCGCGATCAGCTGGGCGCGGGTGTGCACCTGGGCGATCGGGGTTCGCAGTTCGTGGCTGGCGTCCGCGACGAAGCGGCGCTGCCGGGTCAGCGCCTCCGCGAGTGGTGCGACGGCCCGACGGCCGACGAGCAAACCGGTGAGCATGGCGGCGAGCAGTCCGACCGCGGCCGCGAGGCTGAACGCGAGCAGGAGGTGCCGGCGGTCGGAGAGCTGGAAGCGGGCGTCGAACACCGCCTGGACCACGTTGTCGCCGCGGGCCGCGGTGCGTACGTGGTAGGTCGTGCCGTTACGCGTGACGGTGGTGATCTCGGTGGTCCGGGTGGCCGCCACGGTGTCCAGCGCGTCGCTCAACGGGAAGCCCGGTGGCGGCGGGTTCAGGCCCGTGTACACGGTGGCGCCGTCGTACTGGAAGATCCAACTGCACGCGGGCGGACCGGCGATGGTCCCGTGTTCGGTGCCCCAGGTCAGCTCACGCTGGATCTGCGCCTCCTGGCTGTGGACCAGGACCGCGTACGAGATGCCGCCGGCCAACAGCAGCAGGCCGCCGATGGTCAGCCCGACGAGCAGGCCGATGCGTAGTCGGGCCCGCCGCACGATCGCCTGCTCGGCCGCCTCCATCAGAGCGTTCCGAGGCGGTAGCCGAGCCCGTGGACGGTGCGGACCACCGGGCGGCCGAGTTTGCGCCGCAGGTAGTAGACGTAGGTGTCCACGATCGACGCCCCGGCGGCTTCTTCGAAGACCTTACGGCGCAGCACGGCCCGTGGATGTACGGCGTTCGGCCGGGCCGCCAGCACCCGCAGCAGCTCGAACTCGCGGGTGGACAGCGCCACCCGGGTGCCGTCGGCCAGGATCGCGTCGCGCGGTCCCAGGTCCAGTAGCCCGGCGCCGATCCGCAGCACGTCGGTCGACTCGGGTGTGCGCCGGCACAGCGCCCGGACCCGGGCGCTCAGTTCGTCCAGGTCGAAGGGTTTGACCAGGTAGTCGTCGGCGCCCGCGTCCAGGCCGGCGATCCGGTCGTCGACCGTGCCGAGCGCGGTGAGCATCAGCGTCCGGGCCGGCACCGCCCGGGCGCGTAGCCGGGTGACCAGGTCGAGGCCGTCGAGTGCGGGCAGCATACGATCGATGACCATCACCTCGTAGGATCGGGTCAGCCCGAGATGCAGTCCCCGCTGGCCGTCGAAGGCCCGGTCGACGAGATAGCCTTCCTGGCCCAGCGTCTCGGTGAGCAGCTCCGTCAGGTCCGCGTCGTCCTCGACCAGCAGCAGCCGGTTCGATGTTCCACCCCGCATATGTTAACGATCTCATAGATAAAGATCGATGCAAGCCTCGGTAATTGTCTCTTCAACTATCTGAAACCGCCAGCGCCGGTACGGGTGCGGTATCGGGCCGGTGCGCCTCCCGGCGCTCGATCCAGCGCAGTGCCGGTGTCGTCATCAGCGTGGTGACCAGCGCGACCAGTACCAGCACGGTGAACAGCGACGGGTTCACGATGCCCGCCTCCAACCCGACGTTCAGCGCGATGAGCTGCATCAGGCCGCGGGCGTTCATCAGCGCGCCGACCCGCAGCGCGACCCCCGACGGCTCCCCGCGCAGCCGGGCCGCCGCCCAGCAGGCACCGAACTTGCCGACGATCGCCGCGGTCACGCAGGCCAGCGCGAACAGCAGCACCGGCAGGGAACTGAGCAGCCCGAACTCGGTACGCAGACCCGAGTACGTGAAGAACAACGGCAGGAAGAGCGTCGCGGCGACCGGGGTGAGCGTGTCCACCACCTTGTCGGTGTTCTCGGTGCGGGGCATCACCACGCCGACCGCGAACGCGCCGAAGACCGCGTACAGGCCGATCTCGTCGGTGTACCAGGCGACCAGGAAGAGCAGGGCGACCGTGCCGAGCAGCCGGGCCCGGTCGGTGAGCCCGCGGTGGGTCATCAGCGCCGAGGTGACAGCCCGCCCGCCGAACCAGAGCAGCAACCCGAAGAGCACCGCTCCCCCGGCGGTGACGAGCGCGGGACCGGCCCGCCCGGAGGCGAAGGCCAGGACCGCGGCCAGCATGATCCAGGCGGCCATGTCGTCGATCGCGCCACTGGCCAGGGAAAGGGTGCCGTGCCGGGTGCCGGCGTGCCCGTGCTCGGTGATGATCCGGGCCAGCATCGGGAACGCGGTGATGGCCAGGGCGACGCCGACGAACGCGGCCGACACCCCGAGTGAGGTCCCGTCGGCCCGGATCGGTACGGCGTCCGCGGTCACCAGGACCAGCAGCACGCCCAGCACGAGCGGCGCGGTGACCCCGGCCAGCGAGACCACTCCGGCGGTGCCGGCCAGCCCGGTGACCCGGTGGGCGCCGAACGCGTACCCGGCCTGGAACATGAACAGCACCAGGCCGACCTGACCCACCACGTAGAGGACCGGCAGCAGGGGGGCCGGGAACAGGGCGTTCTGCACGTCCGGCAGCAGGAGCCCGAGCAGCGACGGGCCGAGCAGCACGCCGGCGAGCATCTCGCTGACCACGGCGGGCTGGCCCGCCCTGCCGAGCAACCAGGCGACCCCTTTGCAAAAGAGCAGGATCACCGTGACCGCGATGAAGAACCGTGGTGCCAGCTCCGTAGGTGTCATCGGACCGCCTTCTCGAAGTAGTTGGTGCACAACCGCTGCCGGCGGGCGTCGACGACCATCCAGGTGCCGAACACCAACTGCCGGAGACTGCGCCCCACGTCGGCCCACCGGTCCCGCGACCGCATCGCGGCCAGCCGTAGCCGGCCCGGACCGGCGCATCCGACCGGGGTGAGGTATGCCGGTCCCCGGCTGGGCAGCGACCGGGTATGGGAGGCCGAGGAGGCCAGGGCGTACCGGCGCAGCACCTCGCGGGTCGCGGCGCGCAGCATCACCGGCGCGACGCCCCGGGCCGGGCAGGCCCGGTTCGCGGTGATCCCGTACGGGATGAAGTGCACGTCGCCGCGCTTGAGCGTCAGCCACCGGTCCGGGTCGAACCGGTCGTCCCCGGCGGCCCCTCCGCGCTGGAACGCCAGGTAGTTGAAGAGCAGCACCGTGCCGGCGGGCAGGCACACCCCGTTGGGCAGGGTGATCGGCGCCGACGTGATCCGGTGCGCGACGCCGAAGAGCGGATGCACCCGCAGCGTCTCGTCGATCACCCGGTCCAGCGCGTCGTCATCGTCGAGTCCGCGCTGCACCTCGGGGTGCGTGGCGAGGGCGAGCAGCACGTGCGCCATCGCCTCGGACATCTGCACGACGGCGGTGTTGAAGAAGGCGCCCTGCAGGTACCAGGCCGTCTCCTGGGCGGTGAACGGCGGCGGCAGCGTCACCGGGCAGGTCCCCGCCCGGATCCGGTCGTGCAGATACCGGGTGAGCCGGTCGCGCCGCCGCATGTGCCGCAGGCCGGTGCACTTCAGCCCGGTGACCACGTCGTCGGCGTTGGCGACGATCAACGCCCGGGCGTGCGGTGGGCACGCCTCGCCGAAGACGAGTTCGTAGTAGACCTCGGCCCAGACCGGCATCATCAGATCGCGCAGCCGCACGTGGCTGGTTCGGTCGGTCGGTAGCCGGTCGAGCACCCGCCGGGTGGCGGCGGTCGCGAGGTCGTCGCAGCGGTCGCGGCGTACCGCGAGCACCCGCCGGGTCGTGGCGGCCACCGTCCGGTAGCGCTCCCCCGGCTCCAGGTGCTCCTGGTGCATGTGCGGTCCGGGCGCCAGCCAGTACCAGAACAGGTCCGACAGCCCGGCCCCCCGGCTGCGGCCGTCCGCGGCCGGATCGGCGTACACCCGCGCGAAGTGCTCCATCCCGACCGTGGGGCCCGGCACCGGAACGCCCTCGGCGCCGTTGACGGTGACGAACACCCACTCCCGCAGCCGGACCACCGTCCGGGGCAGCCAGTGCGGGACGGTCCATGCCACGCCGATCCCGGCCAGGACGATCAGGACGCTCATCCGCATGCCACCGTCGCGACGAGGTCAGGGTGCAGGTCGGCCGGCCCGGTGGCGCCGGCCAGCGCCAGCGCCCGGTCGAGATCGGCGCGCAGCAGGTCGAGCACGTGGCGTACCCCGGCGGCGCCGCCCACCGCGAGCCCCCAGAGCACCGGGCGGCCGACCAGCACCGCGCTCGCGCCGAGCGCCAGCGCCACCAGGACGTCGGTGCCCCGGCGGACGCCGCCGTCGAGCAGCACCGGCAGCCGGCCGCCGACGGCCGCGACGACCGCGGGCAACGCGTCCAGGGTGGCGATCGCCCCGTCGAGCTGCCGACCGCCGTGGTTGGAGACCAGCAGACCGTCGACGCCGTACGAGACGGCCAGCGCCGCGTCGGCCGGATGGAGCACCCCCTTGAGCAGGATCGGCAGCGTGGTGACCTCGCGCAGCCAGGCGATCCGGGCCCAGTCGAGCCCGGCGTCCATCCCGATCTCGCGCACCCGGCCGCTCGCGTCGCGCATGTTCTCGCAGACCAGCCCGGGCGGCAGGTCGACGAACCGGTGCCGCAGGTCGCGTTCGCGCCGGCCGAACACCGGCGAGTCGACGGTGACGACCAGGGCGGTGCAGCCGGCGGCCTCGACCCGGCGTACCACCGAGGCGGTGAAGTCGAGGTCCGGTTGGAGGTAGAGCTGGAACCAGAGCGGGCCGCCGGCGGCGGCGATCTCCTCGACCGGCCGGGTGGCCGCCATGCTGACCACCATGATGGTGCCCGCCCCGGCGGCGGCGCGTGCGGTGGCCACCTCGCCCGCTGGGTGGGCCAGCCGGTGGAACGCGGTCGGCGCGATCAGCACCGGCATCGAGATCCGGCTGCCCAGCAGCGAGACCCGCAGGTCGCGCCGGCGCACGTCACGCAGCACGCGGGGCACCACGACGCGCCGGGTGAAGGCCGCCTCGTTGGCGCGGACCGTGCGTTCCTCGCCGGCCCCACCGGCGAAGAAGTCCCAGTGCGCCGGGTCCAGCCGGCGCCGCGCCCCGGCCGCCACCTCGGCCAGGTTCAACGCCGGGCGGTCCGGGCCGGTGTCGTCCAACGCCGGACCGTCCAACGCTGGACCGTCCAACGCTGGACCGTCCAACGCTGGACCGTCCAGCACTGGGCCGTCCAACGCTGGACCGTCCAGCACTGGGCCGTCCAACGCTGGGCCGTGCGGTGTTGCGCCGTTCGGTGGGCGCATCTCAGCCCTCGACACTGCGCAGGCAGCGGTCGAGGAACGCGACCAGCGGCGCGACATGGACCTCCGGACGGTCCCACCGGTTCTCCAGGTTCTCCGCCAGGTGGTGGGTGGCGAGGACCCGGCCGGCGGCGTAGTGGCGGACGACCGGGTGCAGGTAGGCGGCGTCGTGGGCCTGGCCCACCACGTCCTGGGCGACCCGGCTCACCGTGATGTCGAACGGATCCACCTGGTCGTGCTCGGGGCCGTACTCGAGGGTGACGACGAAGGCGTGCCCGTAGTCGTGGTCGGCGCTCCGCAGGCCGGTGCGGGTGAAGTACTCGACGGGCACCTCGTCGTGGTAGCGCGCGTCGGATCCGGCCACCGTGACCACGTCCCCGAGGAAGCCGAACTGCTGCCACAGCGCGGAGCTGCGGTTGACCCGCGCGATGATGGCGTCGGCGATCAGCTCCGGGGTGGCGTCCAGCTTCTCCGCCGGCCAGGGCGTGTCCCCGTACCGTCGCTCCAGGATCCGGTGCAGCGCCCGCACGGCGTACCGGAAACCGTGGATGAAGCCGCTGGTCGAGCGCTTGAAGTCCCGTTCCTGACTGAGCGTGCCCGCGAAGTGGAGCCCGGGCACGTTCACCGACTCCCACTCCGGGGTCTGCGCCGGAAAGCGGTCCCTGATCGTCAGCGCCGGCCGGCAGGTGTCGTCGAAGATCGACGCGTCGAAGGCGAACCCGGTGCAGGCCAGCACCCGGTCGTACCACAGCTCCTTGACCACCTCGTTGGCCCGGGAGAACGCAAACGTCACCCGGAAGCCGGCGCCGTCGCGCTCGATGCGCTTGACCTCGCCGTCCAGGATCGCGTTGGCCGACTTGAGCTGGTAGGTGTCCAGGAAGTTGTTGTTCACCGCGCGCAGGTGCCCCACGTAGTGGGTGCGCCACGCCATCCGCACCGGACCCGGCCCGGCGATGTGGATCAGCGTGGTGGTCTCCATGAGGTTGTCGGCGGTCTCGAACGCGGAGTTGCCCTTGCCGATGATCAGCACCTTCTGGTCGAGGTAGTCGCGCGGGTCGACGGACATCTCCGCGTACTGTTCGGCCAGTTCCAGCCCCGGGATCGGCGGCCGGTACGGCCTGGAGACCCCGGTGGCGACGATCAGCCGCCGCGCCCGGAACACCTCCTCCCCCGCGTGGACCTCGAACCGCCCGTCGGCCTTGCGCACCGAGGTGACCCGGGTGCCGTACCGGACCCGCGCCCCCGACTTCGCGGCGAAGTCCGCCAGGTAGCGGACCAGCACGTCGGCGTCGGGGAAATACCGCTCGGTGTAGCTGGTGAACCGCAGCGCCGGGTCGTCGCTGAGCAGCGAGTTCCAGTCCAGCCGCAGGTTCAGCTCCGGGTCGTCCGAGCCGGTGTGCGGCTTGTTGATGGAGATCAGCTGCCGGTGGCGGGGATGGGTGGCGAAGAACGCCCCCGGGATGTCCGCCTGTTCCAGGACCAGATAGTCGCGCGTGCCGTCGGCCTCCAGCAGGGCGGCCAGTTGCAGGCCGGCCGGCCCGGCCCCGACGATCAGGTAGTCAAGCGTCATGTGCGCCACCCTCAGGAAAGAGAAACGGAGAATTCCGCGATCACGTCGGCCGCGCGCCGCACGTCACCGTCCAGCGGCCGGTCCGGGTCGACCGGCGGTACGACCGCGGCCACCGCGGCCAGCGCCTCGGCGCAGCCGGCCGCGGTCGGCGTACGGGCGCCCACGTGGGCGGCCTGGCGCAGCCCCAGCGCCAGCGACCCGACGATGAGGTGCAGCAGCCGGGCCTGGTCCAGTGCCCGCAGCGCGGCCTGGGTGCCGAGCGGGACGACGTCCTGGTTGTGCAGGTTGGTCGGCACGCTCTGCATGCTCGCCGGCATGGTGTCCCGGCGGATCTCGGTGACCAGCGCGGTCGACGCCAGTTGCACCCCCTGCAACCCGTGCTGCTGTCCGGGGCCGGCGGCCAGCATCGGCGGCAGGCCGCCGTTGCGGTTCGGGTCCACGAGCAGATCCAGTTGCCGTTCGGCGAGGTTGCCGACCTGCGCCACGACCATCGACAGCACATCGGCGGCGAACGCGGCCGGCTGGCCGAAGAAGTTGCCGCCGTGCACCACGAGGTCGTCGTCGGGAAAGAACAGCGGGTTGTCGGTGACGCCGGCGAGGTCCGCCGCGATGACGGCGTCGACGTAGCGCAGCGCGTCCTCGGCGGCGCCGAGCAGTTGCGGCGCGCACCGCACGCTGTACGGCTCCTGCAACGGACGTTGCCCGGAGGCGACGAGCCCGGCGCTGACCCGGCGCATCCGTGCGCCGACGTCGATCGCGCCCGGATGGCCGTACGCGCGCAGCAGCCGGACGTCGAGGAACTGCGGGTCGCTGCCGAGCAGATCGGCGAGCAGGCAGGTGAGCACCTGGACGGCCCGGTGCGCGGCGCGGACCGCGTCCAGCGCCAGTGCCGCCGCCGCGGTGGTCAGCGAGGTGCCGTTGACCAGTGCGAGGGCGTCCCGGCCGTCCAGCGGCAGCGGTTCCAGGCCGGCCCGCCGCAGCGCCTCGGCGGCGGGCAGCCGTACCCCGTCCAGGTAGGCGTGGCCCCGGCCCCGCAACGCCTGGGCGGCGGCGCCCAGCGGGATCAGGTCACCGCTGGCACCGACCGAGCCGAGCCGGGGCACCGCCGGGACGAAGGTGGTCGCGAGCATCGCCGCGAGCGCGTCGATGACGTGCGGGGAGACCCCCGACGCGCCACGGGCCAGCGAGGCGGCCCGCAGCAGCAGGGTCGCCCGGACCACCTCCGGGTCGAGGTCGGGGCCCTGGCCCGCGCCCAGGTGGGCGAGCGTGTTGTCGGCCTGGTCACGCAGGTCGGCGCGGCCCGCGTACCCCACCAGGGCGCCGAAGCCGGTGGTGGCGCCGTACACCGCGCGGTTGCCGTCGAGGACCTCGGACAGGAAGGTACGGGCGGCCGCGACCCGGTCCCGGACCTGCGGGCCGACCACGACCTTGATCGGGTCCCGGGCGGCGCGGAGGTCGGCGAGCCGCGGCGGGACATCGAGGTCCACCTCTGTCGTCATGCGATCGCACCCTAGAGACGAATTCTCAGAACGCTCTGAGATCGGCTCGCTACGTTGCGCCGCATGACGCTCGACTATCTGATCATCGGAGCCGGACCTGCCGGGCTGCAGCTCGCTCACCTGCTCGAGCGCGACGGCCGCGACTACCTGGTGCTGGAGGCCGGCGCCGCACCGGGCACCTTCTTCACCAGCTATCCCCGACACCGGCAGCTGATCTCGATCAACAAGGTCTGGACCGGCTCCGACGACCCCGAGTTCAACCTGCGCTCGGACTGGAACTCGCTGCTCACCGACGACCCGGCGCTGCTGTTCAAGAACTACAGCCGGCGCTACTTCCCGGACGCCGCGGACCTGGTGCGCTACCTCGCCGACGTCGCCCAGGGCCTGTGGATCAGGTACGACACGCGGGTCACCCGGATCGCCCGTGACGGGGAGCTGTTCGCCGTGCACGCCGGCGACGACACCATCACCGCCCGCCGCGTGGTCGTCGCCACGGGCGTGTCCCAGCTGTACGTGCCGCCGATCGAGGGCGCCGACCTCGCCGAACGGTACGACACCGTCAGCGTCGACCCGGCGGACTTCACCAACCAGCGCGTCCTCATCATCGGCAAGGGCAACTCGGCCTTCGAGACGGCGGACGCGCTCGTCGAGACGGCCGCCGTCATCCACGTGGCCGGCCCGCACTCGATCAAGCTGGCGTGGCAGTCGCACTACGTCGGGCACCTGCGCGCGGTGAACAACAACTTCCTCGACACGTACCAGCTCAAGTCGCAGAACGCGGTCCTCGACGGCACCGTCGAGCGGATCGTCCGGCGCGACGACGGCGGCTACCGGATCGACTTCCGGTACGCCCGGACCGTCGAGGCGATCCGGCGGATCGACTACGACCGGGTCATCCTCTGCACCGGGTTCCGGTTCGACGCGAGCATCTTCGACCCGTCCGCCCGGCCACGGCTGGTCATCGACGACCGCTTCCCGGAGCAGACCTCGGCGTACGAGTCGGTGAACGTGCCCGGCCTCTACTTCGCCGGCACCCTCACCCAGCAGCGCGACTTCAAGCGCTCGACGAACGGGTTCATCCACGGCTTCCGGTACGGCGTGCGGGCCCTGCACCGGATCCTCAACGCCCGCCACCACGACACGCCGTGGCCGGCCACGCCGCTGGAGGCCACCCCGGAGGCGATCGCCGACGCGGTCATCGCCCGGATCAACCGCACCTCGGCGCTGTGGCAGCAGTTCGCCGTCCTCGGCGACGTGGTGGTCGTCTCCGGCGACACCGCCCGCTACCACGAGGAGGTGCCGGTGGCGTACCTGCACGACGGCGGCCTGGGCCCGGAGCCGTTCGCGTTCGTCATCACCCTGGAGTACGGGCCGGACCACGACCAGGTCGACCCCTTCGACATCACGGTGCCCCGGATCGCCGAGAACGACGCCGCGCACGCCCACGACGCCAGCTACCTGCACCCGGTCGTCCGGGTCCACCGTGGTGGGAAGGTCGTCGCGGCGCACCACCTCGCGGAGAACCTGGAGAACCACTGGAACCTGCCGGACGTGCACCACCAGCCGCTCGTGCTCTTCGTCAAGGGCGTCCTCTCCGATGCCGGCTGAGATCTGGCCGCAGCCCGTGCTGGACCTGCTCGCGACCGGTGACGACCGGCCGGCCTTCGAGGACGGCGACCGGACCCTCAGCACCGCCGAGTTGTCCCGGCTGGTCCGCCGCATCGCCGCCGGGCTGCGGGCCGCCGGGGCCGGCCCCGGCGTCGGCGTGGCCCTGCGGCTCGGCGTCACCGCGGAGGCGTTCGCGGCGATCATCGCGGCGTTCGCGGTCGGCGCCCGGGTCTCCGGGATCCGCCCGGACCTGACGCCGGCCCACCGCACCTGGCAACTCGGCGGGAACACCCTGCTGGTCGACGACGCCCGGGCCGCCGAGCTGGCGCGCACCCCCGACGACGGGCGGGCGCTGATCGCCGCCGGGCACCCGGACGACGTCGCCCGGATCATCTGGACCAGCGGCAGCACCGGCACTCCGAAGGGCTGCGCGCAGACGTACGCGGCGATCAGCGCGGCCTGGGCGCCGTACCCGGATCGCTGGCCGCCGGCGATCGCCGACCTCGCCACCCGACTCCGGCGTTATCTCGTCTTCGGCTCGCTGAGCAGCCAGGTCATGCTGGAGTACGGCATCCTCACCCTGGCCGCCGGCGGCACCCTGGTGGCGGCCCGGCCGCCGGGCTTCCCCGGCATGATCGCCCGGCACCGCGCGACCGCGAGTGTGATCACCGTGGGCAAGCTGTACCAGCTCGTGCGCGACCAGCGCACCGATCCGGTCGACCTGAGCAGCCTGCGCGCCCTGCTGGTCTCCGGTAGCCCGCTGCCACCGGGCCGGCTCGCCGAGGCGCTCGACGTGCTCGGTCCCGTCGTCTTCCACGGCTACGGCCAGACCGAGACCGGCATGATCACCATGCTGACGCCGGCCGAGATGCTGGCGTCCCCGGCCACGCTCGCCTCGGTCGGTCGCCCGCCCCCGGTGACCGACCTGTGCATCCGGGACGCCGACGGCCGCCCCGCCACCGAGGGCGAACTCTTCGTGCGGACACCGGCGCAGGCCGCCGCCTACTGGGGCGATCCGGTCGAGACCGCCGACGTCTTCGTGGACGGCTGGGTCCGCACCCGTGACCTGGCCCGGCGGGACAGCGACGGCTACCTGCACCTGCTCGGCCGGGTCCGGGACGTCATCATCGTGCACGCCAACCTGGTGTACGCCGGCCCGATCGAGCGGATTCTCGCCGCCGACCCCACGGTCGCCGAGGCCTACGTCGTCGGCCGGCCCGACGAGGTCACCGGGGAAGCGGTGCACGCCTACGTGGTGCCGGCCGCCGGATGCGTGCCGGATGCGGGACGCCTGCGCGCCCTGGTGGCGGAGGCGCTGGGGGCACCGTCGGCGCCGCGGACGATCCAGTGGATCGACCGGGTGCCGGTGGGGCCGAGCGGTAAGCCGGACAAGCGTGCCCTGGCACGCATGGCGATCAGGTGATCGCGGCCAGGACGAGCTTCCAACTCGCCCGTGGGGTCAGTGGCCGGCCCGCGGCGAGGTTTCCGGTTCCCGCAGCCGGCCGGCTGTCACCAGGTGGGCGTCGACTGACTTGGGCATCAACAACCCGTTGGTGGACGCCTCGACGGCCGACAGCGGCGGCAGCTCCAGTCGGTAGTCACGAGCCAGCACCCGGGTGGCGATGGTCAGCTGGACTGTCGCCAGCAGGTAGCCCGGGCAGAACCGTGGGCCCGCTCCGAAAGGCAGGTAGGCATGACGCGCATGCGGTTGCTCGGCCCCCAACCAGCGGTCCGGGTCGAACCGCTCCGGCTCGGGCCAGAAGCGCGGGTCGCGGTGCAGAAGGTAGGGGCAGAGCAGAATTCGACTCCGCGACCGATGTCGTGACCGCCGATGACGACCGGCTCTGCCGTGGTTCGGGTGATGAGCCACTGCGGCGGGTGCAGGCGTAGCGTTTCCTTGATGACCGCGCCGAGGTACCGGTCCTCGGCATCGGTTTCGGCGGCGATGGCCGCCGCGAGCTCGGGACGCTCGGCCAACCGGAGCGCAATCCAGGCCTGCGCCGCGCCGGGCACCCCGTGCGAGGCGAACATGACGCTCCGTAGGACGGATACGGCGCGGCGCACGTCGGCCTCGGTCTTGATGCCGGCGGTCAGCCCGTCCACCAGGTCCCGAGGCTGCTCCGGTCGGGCCAGCGGCAGGCGGCGCCGGACGAGGTCCTCAAGGAGGTCGAGGAGCCGGTGGTTGGCCCGCACCGCTTCACGGGCGTGCGGGCGCGGCCACCAACCGACCCGGCCCTCATGGCTGACGAGGGCATGCAGAGCCGCGCCGAAGAGACTGTCCGCGGCCCCAGCCAGTGTCTCGAGCCGACCTGGGTCCTCATCGGCTCCGGCACAGAAGTCGGTTAACGCCCGGCCGAGCAGCCGACGACACGTTTCGGCCAGGTCAAAGCTTGAACCGGCCAACCCGGACAACTCATCGGCGATTCGCGCACTGAACCGCTCGGCATGCAGGTGGGTGATCTGGTCGGCGACGTTGTGCCAGATGTCGCGGCGGACCGCCATCCACTCAGCCACCTGTGCCTCGTGGGCCAGCCGCTCACGTCGACCTGCGCGCAGTCCACTGTCCACGGCGTAAGCGCCGTTGGTCTGGGCCAGTACCTGGTGCACGAGTTCTGGATCGTGCACCGCAACCGCAGTGGAGGACAGGCGAACGACGTCACCATACCGATCCCGATTTCGGGCCAACCAGCCGAGGCGGTCGTGCTGATAGGCCGTCACGTCGCCGATCAGCCATTGCCCAGGTGGACCGGGAATTGTGCGCACCAATTGTCGTCTCCTGCCTGTGAGCGGTGGCGGCGGTATGCCGCCACCGCTCACCCGGGCATCGGGATCAGCGGCAGATCCTCGGGATGTAGAGGTAGGCGCCGCTCACCCTCGCCTTACGTAGGCGACGTCCCACGGCCCGGATGTACGTAGCCATACTGGCCTCCATTCCTGCTTTCCTTATTAGTTGATCGAATCCTATCTATTGCTATGTCCCATGACAAGAGCCTGGGATGAGAATTGTGTCGAGGGTCCAGGTCGGCTCTCATGAAGACCGGGACCACGGCCGTCGAGCCCGCCGACCACTGGTGGCGACAGCTCTCGAACGCTCAGGAATGCCAGTTTGACGCCGGCCTGAAAGCGCGTCTCGACCTCGAATAGTTCGAGCAGCTCGCTGACGCGCCGGCTGAACGTTCTCGGGGAACAGTTCAGGCGATGACTCGCGGTGACGTCGGTCGCTCCGCTCAGCAATGCGACGACGACCGGCCGGAGATAGTCCGGTAGCATCGAAATATGTAGGTGCCGAGCATCCTCGTTCATAGCGAAAATCGAGTTCGTGACGTACGACGTGTTGCCCAGGAGCATGGACGGCGGCCTCCCCGCGAATTAGCTCCGCTCTCATCAACTGCGAACTTGCATCCGACGCCGAAAGGCGGTGTCATGCAGACGGTGAACCCGCTGAGGTGCGCCTGAGGGGCAACACCTTGAACGCGGGTGCCGCCAGCGCCGGTCCGCCGGGACGACGAATCCGCCGAGTGCGGCGGGGAGCATTTACCGCAGACCGGCGCAGGAACATGCCCTCATGCAACTCCCCCCGAAATGTCAAGCGGCTCGAATGCGACTCCGAAACTATCAGCAGGGGAGTTATGAGTGTCAACGCGAATGCGGAAGATGGGCGCTGAATGTACTCACAATGTGCGGAGACGTCCGCGGGTTCGGATTCGATGACGACCGCATAACTGTGCAGGCCGGGGCGGATTTTCCGCCGCGTTTCACACGCCCGCAGCGCTGCCGGCGCAGGTGCGCCGCAGCCGCATCACCCTTCGCGGTTTTCTCGTCACCACTCGTGAGCCCTCGTGCGCCTAAAGCGCAGTTCCGGACCGCCGTCAAAAGGAGCGAACGGGATTCTGAATATCAACCGACGCTCGCCGGCCAGGGCTCGCACTCGCCTCGGCCGGCCACTGCGGCCGTACCTGGTAAAGCGGACGGGCCGCCGGTCCAAACCCATGCCGATCATCCCGGCTGGTCGAGGCGGCGTCCGCGGGCAGTCCAGCGGCGGTTTCCGGCCCGGTCGCAGCTTCGAGGGCGCCGGACGAACACCCCCTGCCCTCCGCCCACCGGCCATCACCTTCCACCCTGATCGATGAGAGCGGCCTGACCGAGAGTCCTAAAGAATCGACGGCTTTCACGATCAACGCTCCGGGACCGGGCACTAGCCTCGATGATCGCCACTTCCGTACTGGTGAGGGCTTCGAATCTGCGAGGGTGACGGGAGGTTCGCGGACCGTGGGACTCGCGGTCAGCCTGCTGGGGCCGGTGACCCTGCACGTCGACGGCGTCCGCGCCGCCCTCCCGGCCGGACGGCCCCTACTTCTCCTCGCCGCGTTGCTCATGGGACGCGGGAGAAGGGTCTCCACCGATCGTCTGCTGACCGCCCTGTGGGAGAGTCCACCCCCGTCGGCGCAGGTCAACCTGCGGACCTACGCGACCCGCCTGCGGGCCGCCCTGGGGCCGTACCGAAACCGGCTGACCTGGGTGAACAACGGTTACGCGCTGTCCCTCCAGCCTGGCGAGTTGGATCTCGACCAGTTCGACGACGACGTCCGGCAGGCCCTCGAGGCGTGGCGTGCGGGACATCCCGATCAGGCGGCCGACCTGCTCGGCGCCGGGTTGGGCCGGTGGCACGGTGAAGCCGCCGAAGGGCTCCCCCGGTACGGCCTGCTCGGCAGCAGCCTCGACGCGCTCGACGAGAGCCGGTGGGCGGCGGTCGAGCGATACGCCGCCGCGTGTGTCGAGGGGCACCGGCACGCCGAGGCGGTTGGTGCCCTACGCGCCCTGGTGAGCGACCAGCCGGCCCGTGAGTCGGCCTGGGAGGCGCTGGTCAACGCGCTCGTCGAGTCGGGCGACCGGGCCGCCGCCTTGGCGGCGCTGTCCGCGGCCGACACCGCGCTGCGGACGAAGGACAACCGAGGGCTGGGACGGGTTCTCCGGTCCTTCCAACGGGAACTGCTCGAAGGACCCCGGGGCGCTGAGCGTCGCAGGACTTCCGGCCAACATCTCGGCTCCGCCGAGGAGACCCCCTCGACACTCCCACCGCCCGTTGCGCTGGTCGGTCGCGAAGCCCTGCTGGCCCGGGCCGGGGCCATCCTCACGTCAACCGGCGCGATCGTGCTGCACGGACCCGCCGGGGTGGGCAAGTCGGCGCTCGCCCGCGCGATCGCCAGCCAGCTCGCTGCGGCGTCTCCCGGCGGTCAGCTCTACCTCGACTTCTACGGCAGTAGTCCCGGCCTCACCCCGATGACGGTCGAGGAGGCGATCTCCGGTCTGCTCCGGATGCTCGGCGGTGCCGCCTCCGGCTCCACTCTGGGCGCGGAGGCCACCGAACTCCGGGCGCGGCTCAGCACCCGCCGGGTGCTGGTGGTGCTGGACAACGTGATCGAGGCCGCGCAGGTCCGGCGGCTGCTGTCCGTCCTCGGCAACGCCACCGTGGTCGTGACGAGCCGGGCGGCACTGCCGACGTTGGACATCGCGCACCTGGCCGTCGGGGAGCTGGACCCGGCTGATTCGGTCCGGCTGCTCGCCCGGCACGTCGGCAGTGACCGCCTCGACCGGTCGCCCGGAGACGCCGAGACCCTGGCGGCGATGTGTGGTCACCTCCCGCTGGCACTGCGGATCGTCGGCGCCCGCCTCTCCGGCCGTCCGGAGTGGACGCTCGCCGACATGGTCAGCCGACTCACCGACGAGCAGCACCGCCTCGACGAGCTGAGCTGTGACGACCTGGCCGTGCGGGCGAGTCTCGCGGTGACCTGCGACATCCTCGCCGAACGAACCGGTGGGCACGAGGCCCTGGAACTGTTCAGCCGCTGGGGCAGGGTGCGACTTCCCACGCTCGGCGTCGAACTGGCCAGCGTACTGACGGGTGCGTCCGCGCGTCAGGCCCGGACGCTGCTGGACCGGCTCGCGGACGCCGGACTCATCGAGGCGTACGGCACGGACCGGTACGGGCTACACGATCTCGTGCGGATCTACGCCATGGAGCGCGGCCGTCGCGACCCTGAGGGCGAGCAGGCCGCCACCCACGCGAGCCGCTGCTATTTCCTGGCCACCGCACGACGCGCCAGGGACCAGATCCGGCCCGTCACCAACCGGCCGCCCGACAGGTTCGTCGAGGCACGTCCCACGGTGACCTTCGCGGCTCAGGGCGAGGCCCTGCGGTGGTTGGAGACCGAGCGCGAGAACCTGGTCGCCGCGGCGCGGCGCGCGGCGCGCGACGAAACACCGGAGGGAGACGAGTTCGCGGTACGCCTGTGCATGGAGCTCTACCCGTTCCTTCCCATGCGGGGGTACTACCACGACATGCGGGAGGTGACGGAGTGCGCGCTCCGGTGCGCCCGGCGACTGGGCAGCCGGCCGGACGAGTCGCTGTCGCTGACCTATCTCGCCATGGCCCAGTCCCGGCTCGGTGACACCGAACAGGCGGCCGACAACCTCCGCCTCGCGCTCGCCCTGAATGAGGCCGACGGGGACACCCAGGCGGTGGCGGTGACCCTGGACCACCTCGGGCTCATGCTGGGCGCCGCCAACCGGTACGAGGAAGCCCAGGCGGCGTTCAGGCGAGCGCTGCAGATGCACCGTCAGCGCGACGATCGCCAGCGGATGGGCATCACGTTGAACAATCTGGCCGACGTCCTGCTGCATCTCGGTCAGCCCGAACCCGCGCTCGTGCACCTGCGGGAGAGCCTGCGGCTGCGCGAAGAGTCCGGTGACGATTTCGGCCTCGCGGTCACCATGCTGACCATGGGTCAGGCCTACGCCCATGACGGTCGGTACCAGCAGGCGTACCCCTGGCTCGAGAGGGCGCTGGCCGCTCTACGGGCCACCGGTAACCGCGAGGCGGAGCGGCGGGTACTCATCGTGCGGGCGGAGGTCCAGCACACCACGGGTCGACTGGATGCCGCGCGCGACAGCCTTCACCTCGCGCTCGCCATCTCGCAACAGTTCGGTGATGTCGCCGGCGCCGGAGAGGTTCGCCGCAGGCTGGCCGAACTTGACGACGTACGGCAGACCGCTGGTTCCCGCTGACGGGAACGAGCCGGCGCCTGCGTGGGCTCCACGAACCCGGGCTGGACGGTCACCCGGTCTGCCGGAAGTGTGCCAGGGCTGCTCGGGCCAGGAGGACGGTGCCGAAGGCCAAGCCGAACAACAGGCCCAGGTACATCAGGACCGGTCTGGCCGAGAGCGTGCCGTTGAAGGCGGCTCGGCTCAGTTCGACCGCCCAGTTGACCGGATTGGCGGCAACCGCCGTCGCCACCCAGCCCGGCACGAGTCCTCGTGGCATGAACGCGGTGGAGAGAAAGGTCATCGGCATGATGACGAAGTTCACCACCGCGATCAGCGACTCCTCGCGCCGGACGAGCAGGGCCACCGCGTTGGACAGTGCGGCGATCGCCGCGGCGATCGCCGCCAGGGCGAGCACCACGACGAGCACCCCGACAAGCCCGCCGCGGAATGTGACCCCGAGTCCGTAACCGATGGCGACCAGGATCGCCGTCGGCACCACGCCGCTGACGATCTGCTGCAGGAGCGGCCCGATGATCAGCGATGCGGGCCTGGCGGGCGAGGCCAGCATGCGGTCGAGGGTGCCGCGCTCCATGTCGGCCAGCAGTGACATGCCGCTCCACCCGGCGGTCAGGAGGACCGTCATGACGATCAGCCCGGGCAGGAAGAACTGCGCGTAGTTGCTCTCGCCGAAGCCGGGGATCGTGGCGATCCGGTTGAACGTGGCGCTGAACAGCAGCAGCCAGAGGAACGGCTGGACCAGGTTGATGGCGATCAGCCACGGCTGTCGAAAGGAGTGCAGGATGTGGCGCCTCGCCACGTACGCAGACTGGCCGATCAGTTCGCTCATGGCTGGCTCCGTTCCGGTACGAGTGCCTCGCGCTGCTGTGCCGCCGCCAGCCGGCGTCCGGTGTGTTTGAGATAGACATCGTCGAGCGTCGGCTGCGAGACCGTCACCGAGGTCACGTGCAGCCCTGCCTGGCTGAGCCGGTCCAGTACCGCCGGCACGGCGGCGCCGCCGGCCTCGGCACGGGCATGAAGCAGGCGCCCGTCCACCTTCACGTCCGTGACCTCGCCGACACCGGAGAGCAGGCCGCTCGCCCGCATGGCGACGTCGTCGGTGGCCAGCTCGACGACCAGCGTGTCGCCACGAAGCTGCTGTTTCAGCGACGACGGGCTGCCGCAGGTGACGATGCGCCCCTTGTCGACGATGGCCACTTCGCTGGCGAGCGTGTCGGCTTCCTCAAGGTAATGAGTGGTCAGCAGGATCGTCAGACCCTCAGCGTTGACCAGCTTGGCCAGATCGTCCCAGAGCTGCAACCGGATCTCCGGATCGAGCCCGGTGGTCGGCTCGTCGAGGAAGAGGACCTTGGGGCGGTGCACGATGCTCATCGCGATATCCACCCGCCGCTTCATGCCGCCCGAACACAGTCCCACCGGCCGTCCCGCCGCGTCCGACAGCCCGACCCGGGCAATCGCCTCGTCGGCGCGGGCGGCCAACTCACGGCCCTTGATGCCGTACATCCGGCCCTGGAGCAGCACGTTTTCGCGGACCGTCGCGGTCGGCGCGGCGCTGATCTTCTGGCCGACCAGACCGATCAGCCCGCGCACCTTGCCCGGCTGCCGGCCGACGTCATACCCGGCCACGACCGCGGATCCGGAGTCCTGGCGCGAAAGGGTGCTGAGGATCCGCACCGCCGTGGACTTGCCCGCGCCGTTCGGTCCGAGCAGCCCGAACACCGTCCCCTCCCGTACCGAGAAGGTGAGCCCGTCCAGTGCCCGGACGTTTCTCGGGTAGGTCTTCACCAGGTCGTTTACCTGAATCGAGTCGCCGGACATTCGGCCTCGTCTCCCAATCGATCGCGCCACAGAACCGGGTCTAGGGTCTGCCGTTCGCCGCAAGGGCCTCGGCGAGGGACGGCACCGGGGTCGCTCGCCGTCCTGCGGCTCTCGGCTGCCCGCCCACTGCCGCCTGCCGGACGCTCATCCGGGTTCGCCGTCCATCTGCAGCCGGAGGCTGCGCGGACGCATGTCGGTCCACACCTCGGTGATGTACTCGAGACACTCCTGCTTGCGACCGGTTTTGCCGACCGCCGACCAGCCCGTCGGCGCCGGACGATCGGCTGGCCAGATCGAGTACTGGTCCTCGTCGTTGACGACGACGTGGAGCAGGTGGTCTTCGTCATCGAACATTCTCGGCTCCTTTTCGATAGCGCTGGCTGTCGACGCAGGTCACCCGGAACTCGGCGGTGTAGCGGCGGCCATCGGCGTCCCGAAGCCACAGCTGCTCTGGCCCGGGCAGCATCTCCGAAACCGTCACCCAGCCGGCGGGATTCGTTTCCCTGCCGCGGCGTAGCTTTGCCCAGAGCGCATCCACCAGCGTCACGTCGGAGAGGTCGACGTAGATCGGCTTCGCCTCACCGGCGATCACCCAGAACGCCACATCCGGCAGGCCGTGGCTCGACGCGAGCCGGCGCACGTGCGCCACCGTCCGGTCCAGCTTGGCCCCGTGGAGATCGGGAAACCCGGCCAGCGGCACCTGCCAGCGTTCGCGCGACACCACGAGGCGGTCGATCTGCACGCGCGGGTGATGTGCCGCCGCTTCGAGGAAACCGAACCTGCTGTACGCGGACAGCGCCAGGTAATCGTCGAGGACCTCGGCGAGGTCCGCCCGGAAATCGTCCACCATGGACCGGACCACCAGCCGGCCGTTCTCGTCGTGTACCCGTAACCCGCCCACCGCGACGACCTTCGCCCGACGCGGCGCGTAGGAGGGCTCGGTCGCGACGCCCAGGTAGGTGTAGTGCGGTGCGTGATAGGCCTCGGGGGGAGCAGTCCGGGAATTGACCATCCCGTCGGTGGTCGGGTACAGCGGCACGATCCGCTCCGGCATGTCGGAGTCGATCCACCGCCGCAGCGCGGGCTGGTCGGGGTGGGCGGAGAAGAAGCAGAGCTGGTCGACGCAGTTGATCGTGGGATGCAACTCGCCCAGGACGGCCAGGAAGCGACCTTCCTGCAGGTCCTCGACGCTGGCGGCGGCGTACATCAGGTCCGGGCCGTGCCATCGCGCGGAGGGCCAGCCCGGCGCGGCGGCCGGAAACGCCGCCACCACCTTGTCGCGCAGGTCCGCTGAGCGATGCACGACGACGTCGGATCCCGTCCCCGGCGACAGCAGTTCGGTCCACTTCCGGCGCAGCTCGGCGGTGGCCGCGCCGACCAGCCCGGCGGCGCCGTCGCGGATGCTGGACGCCAGTCCGGTCAGCAGCTTCGCCAACGGATAACCGTCCGGGTGGGGCTCGCGCGCGAGCGTCTCGCGGCATGCGGCATGGTAGCGACGCGCGATCTCGACCGAGTACCACCTGGCGCTGAGCAGGATCAGCTCCAACGCCGGCCCCACCTCTGCCAGCAGGTCGGTGCCGAGCGCGGGCGCGAAGTCCGACGGGCAGTCCTCGTACGCGACGGACCGGCCCGCGTAGAACTCACCATCGCGTCGGCGCCATGACGCCGCCGCGACCTCGGTGAACCGGTGGTGAAGCACGTCGAGTCGCGCCGCCACCGCCGCCGGGTCGCCCAGCGCGCCACGTACGTCGTCCAACGCGGAGACCAGGCTTGCCAGGTCGCGCTCGGCCCTCTCCCGCCTGATCGGGTCGGCGACCCGGGCGAGCTGGCTGGCGAGGTGTCGCTCCGGATGCCGTGCCTGCGGGATGAAGAACCCTTGGGTGAGGACGCCCATCGCGCGCAGCACCTTGACCTCGCGGGCGATCGTGTCCGCGCCGCCGAACTCGGCACACGCCGCCGCGACGTCCGTCACGGTCTGGAACCCGTCGACGTTCTCCAGGATCCGCCGCTGCAACGGGGACAGCCGCAGGAAGGAGCCGTTGGCCAGGTGGACCCCTTCTGGCGCGACGGCGACGGCGGCGCACCGGTGCGGCACGGTCCATTCGTCGAGCGCGTACCGCTCCGCGAGCGCCTCACCGAGCGCCTGGATCGCCCACATCTCGAAGAACAGCTGGCCCCGCTGCGGCGAGGTCAGGTCACCAATCTTGGTTTCTCCGTCGTGCCAGTTTCCCCAGGCGACCGGGCCGAAGAAGCCGATCGAGTCGTTCTTCGCGCAGTACCGGGCGCGGTAGCTGGCGAGCGTCCGGCCCAGGTCGCGCGCTGTCTTCCCGCCGGCCTCGCCGGCCCGCCGGGCTCGTTTGCCGACCAGCGGGTGCTGCCAGGCCAGCGCTTCGAGGAACGGCCCCCGCCGGATGGTCTCCGGATCACTGACCCAGTCGAACGGCAGTCCGGCGGAGCGGACGCAGACCGACCTCCAGAGGGAGAACTCCCCGCCGCCGATGGGGACCAGGTGATCTGGGGTCATACCTCGTCGGCAATCTCGTACACCCTGGTCAGCGTCTTCAGGCAGAGGTCGTACGACCGCTTGGCGGACCCGGCGGGGGCGACACCGATCTCGTCCACGCCGCACCGGCGGTACCCGCTGATCCGCTGTGCCACCTCATCCTCGGTGAACGCGCCAAGTGCCCGGATCATCCCGTCGTCCGCCATGTTCGCGCCGATCGAGGCCGCAAACCCGCTCCGTTCGAAGAGCGACCGATAGGTCGCCACGCGCAGGTACGCGGCCAGCGTGCGGGCGAAGAGGTCCCGGTCGGCCTCGGGTGCTCCGGTCACGCCGGCGTGCATCATCGCGACGATCTTGAAGCCGTCCGGGCGCCCTCCCCGCCTGGCCCATCCACGTCTCAAGGCGGGCATCGCGTGCTGGGTCAGGTAGTCCGTCGTACACATCCAGAGGATCACGCCGTCGGCGAGCTCACCGGCGAGCTCCAGCATCTTCGGCCCGAATGTCCCCAGGTAGACCGGGAGGTCCTCGCGGCGCTCGCCGATGTAGGCGGCATGACCGCTGTACCACGTGCCGTCGAAGTTCACATCGCCGTCGTGGATCATCGAGGTCACCACGGTGAGGTACTCCCGGGTCGCCGCCAGGGCCGGAGCCGGCTGTCCGCCGACCATCCAGTCCCCCACACCGCGGTGCCCGAGCCCGAGCCCGAGCCCGACCCGCCCGCCGGAGATGGCGTCGGCGGTCAATGCCGACTGTGCCATCACGACCGGCGGCCGGGAGTACATCGGCAGCACCGCGGACGCGAGCGTCACCCGCTTGGTGTGCACCGACAACGCCGCGAGAACTGTCGCGACATCGAGCTGGTTCGGCAGCTGCGGAAGCCAGATGGAGTCCATGCCGATGTCCTCGGCGTGACCGACGATCCCGAGCAGTGCCGACGGCGGAATTCCGCCGCTGTCGACGACGGCGCCGACGCGAATCCGATCAGCCGGCATTCGTGGCCGCCCCCATCGCCTCGAGGGCACGCCGCGCCTCGTCCTCGGAGAGCGTCGACACCTTCTCGATCAGCGCCGCCTCGATCGCGGAGGCGAGCATACGCACGTTGCGGGAATCGAACAGCAGCGCCGCCGAGACGTCGACCGAGAACCGGTGGCTGATCCGAGCCACCAGCTGGACCGCGAACAGCGAGTTGCCGCCCAGGTCGAAGAAGTCGTCATCGACACCGATCCGCTCCACGCCCACGGTCTCGGACCAGAGCTCGGCGAGAATCCGCTCGATGTCGCTGTCCGGCGCGACGTACGGGGTGGTCAGAGTTCGCGGGGCACCGACTGTCCCCGACTGTGCGGTCAACTGCTCGGTGACCGCCTCGCGGTTGACCTTCGACGTACGACGCAACCGGACGTCCAGGCCTTCCGGGCACCAGATGACCTGTGGTCCCGCGCCCGAGCCGAGGATGACGCGCAACGCCTCCTCGCCCTGCTGCGGAAGGACCTCGTCGAGCGCGTCGTCGATGTTCGATTCGGCTCTCACGCTCCCCGGCAGGTGCTCCGGCATGCGGAAGAGCATGAAGCGGTCCACCGCCACGAGTTCGTTCCCGTCGGCGTCGACAACGGAGACGTCCGTGCTGCTCACCTCGCCCCGGGTGTCATCCAGATGCCGGATGACGCTGTGTACGCGCCCGACCAGTGGCCCTCGGATCGACACGCGACCGTAGCTGAACGGCAGGTACTGGCCGGTGCCGTGGATGATCTGACCGAGGCCGATGGCGCAGTCGAGTACCGCCGGGTGGAGGTAGTAGGAATCCTCGTCGGCGCGGAAGCGATCGCCGAGTTCCACCGTGACGAGTTCCGTCGCGTCTGCGGAGCGGACGCTCCGGATTCCGCCCCATCGTGGGCCGAACGTCAGCGGGCCGTCCCAGTCCGCCGCATCGAGGACGTCAACCTCTTGCGATGTCCCGCGCAGCTGCGACAGGTCCCGCTTGACGGGCTCGCTGGCAGCCGGGAGGCCGACCCGCCCCTTTGCGTACTCGTTGCCGTCCTGCGCCCGGATCACCGCGTCGAAGCTGCCGTCGTCGTTGCGGCGCATGGCCAGGTGGCAGCGCAGGCCGGGGTGAGCCACCAGGGGCTGCACCAGCGTCAGGCCGGTGATCTCCGCGTTCTCACTACCGGTCAGCTCGGCGAACGCGGCGCGGATCAGCTCGATGATGCCGGTTCCCGGCATGGTCGGAACGCCGTTCAACCTGTGCTCGGCGAGCACCCAGAGGGAATGCGACAGGTTGATGCCGAACTCCGTGGTGACGGCGTCGATCTCGGACTTGCCCTGCAGCATCGGATGCCGGACCGCGGTGCGCGGCGCGTCCTCCAGCTGGCCACCGCCGGCGATGTGGTCGAACACCGCCGGCGCCAGGATCTCGCTGGCCATGCCGACCTCGGCGAAGGGCGGCCAGTTGATCGAGACGGTGTGCTGCCCACGCGCCCAGCGGGACTGGGCGAAGGCGTCCAGGACGCAGTTCGCCCCGACGTAGTCGCCGAGCCCGAAGTCGGCGGAGAGAACCGCGATCGACGAGTACAGCACCATCAGGGGCGGGTGGAAGATCTCCTCGAGCAGGTAGGTGCCCTGCACCTTCGGCGCGAGCACCGCGGCCGCGTCCTGGTGGGATCGGGTCTCCAGCATTCCTCCGCCCGCGACCGCGGCGAGATGGAAGACGCCGTCGACCGCACCGAACTCGGCCTGAACCCGCTCGTTCACCGCGCGCATCACGTCGGCATCGGTGACGTCGGCGGCCAGCACCAGCACCTGGCCGCCAGCGGCCTCGATCTCGCGGATCGACCGGATGCGGCGGGCCTGCGGGCTGTCGGGTGTGGTGGACAGGATCTCCGCCCACTGCTCTCGATCCGGCAACCCGCTGCGACCGAGCAGCACCAGCTTCGCCTGGACCTGCGCGGCGAGCTGGCGCGCCAGCACCAGGCCGAGGCCGCCGAGGCCGCCGGTCAGGAGGTAGACACCGCCTGGCCGGAGCAGGACCGGCACTCCGTCCGGCGCCTTCAGCGGGGTCGACGCGTACGACCAGGTCCAGCGCTTGCGTCCGCGATAGGCGACCTGCTGGTCGGTGACCCCGGCGGTGATCTCGGCGAACAGTTGACCCGCGACCCGCTCCACGGCGAGGTCCGCGCCGAAGTCGATGCTGCGGCAGCCGATCGACTCGAGTTCCTTCGGCGCCAGCTTCACCAGGCCGAGCAGGGCGGACTTAGCCGGCTCGATCAGGCCGTCGCCGATGACGTCCTGCATCTGGCTGGACACGAAGACGATCTCGACCGGCGTTCCAGGGAGCTGCCGCGCGGTCTCCTGGAGCATGGTCAGGCCGCTGTGGTAGCCGTCTCGGAGCCACCCGCTCGCGTAATCCGCCTCGGTCACCCCGGCGGGCCGCTCGCCGAGGCAGAGCCCGTGCACCAGAGTCACCGTTCCGTGCTCCCGCAGATCACGAGCGGAGATGGCGGTGATCAGCTCGTCCTCGGTGGCGGCGACGATCACTCTGGCGCCGTCCGCCGCGGCGAGTTCGGCGAGCCTGGACAGCACCGCGTCGCCGGGGCGGGCGAGCACGATCCAGACTCCGGACGCCGAGCCGGCGGCCGGCGGGACGCTCTCCAGCCACACCGGTGCGGTGTAGGCGCCGACCTGCACCGGCGTTCCCGCTGTCCCGCCTTCCGCCGCGGCCTCTTCGGGAGCGTCGGGTTCGATCCAGTGGCGGCGGCGCTGGTACGGGTATTCCGGCAGCGGGACAAGGCTGCGTTGCTCGTCGCCCCAGAACTGCGACCAGTCGACCTCGACGCCCTCCGCCCAGGCCCGGCCCACCGCGTTCAGCAGGACCTCCGCATCGGACTGCCGCTGCTTCGCGTGCCGCATCGTCGGCACGGCAACGGCCGCGCGGTCATGTGCGGCGACGTAACCCGTCAGGGTGCGGCCAGGGCCGACCTCGATGAAGGCGCGGTCGCCGTCGGAGGTCAGCAGCCGCAACGACTCGGAGAAACGCACGCGGCCGCGCAGGTGCCGCACCCAGTACATCGGGTCGGTCGCCTCGTCGTCGGCGATCCAGGTGCCGGTCGAGTTGGCCACAAACGGGATCCTGGGCGGGTTCAACGGGGTCCGGCGTACCGCCTCCGCGAACCGGTCGAGGATGTCGTCCATCATCCGGGAGTGGAACGCGTGGGACGTGTGCAGGGGGCGGCTGCTCACGCCCTGCAGCATCAACTCCTCCTCGAACCGGGCGATGTCGTCGTGGGTCCCCGCGACGACACAGACCCCGGGAGAGTTGAGCGCCGCGATGTCCAGCGACGCGTCGAGCATCGGCGTCAGCAGCTCTTCCGAGAGAGTGACCGCCAGCATGGCGCCGCTCTCGACCGTCTGCATGAGGGCGCCGCGCTCGGCTACCAGCCGCAGCGCGTCATCGCGGCTGAACACGCCGGCCAGGGCCGCCGCGACGTATTCACCGACGCTGTGTCCGGCCATCGCGGTTGGCGTGATGCCCATGCCCTGCAGGGTCTTGGCCAGCGCGTACTCGACGGCGAACAGGATCGGCTGGGTGTGGCAGGTCAGGTTCTGCTCTTCCGCGTCCGCGTGGAAGATCAGATGCAGCAGATCCAGGCCGTGCGAGTCGCGCAGCACGGCGGCGCAGGCGTTGATCTCGGACCGGAACAGCGGCTCCGTGTGATAGAGCTCCGCCGCCATCGCCGGATACTGCGCACCCTGCCCGGGGAACAGGAAGGTCGCGGTACGCCCGGGCTTCGGGTGGAAGGTGGGCAGGTCAACGGTGAGCCGCTCGGTTGCCTGGGCGCCATCGGTGACGACCGCGTACCGGCGCAGCGCCAGCGGCCCGCGGCCGACGTTCAGCGTGTAGCAGGCGTCGGCGAGCTCGTCGCCGGCGGCGCCGAGGTGCTTAGCCAGCGACAGGGTCAGCGCATCGAGCGCTTCCTCGACGTGCGCGGTGAGTGCGACCAGTTGCACGGGTCGACGGGCCGGCCGGGCCGCGGGGCGCTGCGGAGCCTGCTCGATGATCACATTGGCGTTCGTGCCGCCGATACCGAAGGAACTGATCGCCGCCCGGCGCGGCGTTCCATTGCTCTGCCAACTGGCGCGCTTGCGGTTGACGTAGAACGGGCTGTGCTCGAAGTCGATCCGCGGATTCGGCTCATCGAAGTTGATCACGGGCGCCAGCTGTCCGTCCTGGACGCTGCACACTGCGTTGATCATCCCAGCCACGCCGGCCGCCGCGCCGAGGTGGCCGACGTTCGCCTTGACCGAGGCGATCGCGCAGTAGCCGGTGCGGTCGGTCCGCTCCCCGTAGGCGGTGCTCAGCGCGCCGACCTCGATCGGATCGCCGACCAGCGTGCCGGTGCCGTGCGCCTCGACGTAGCCGATCGTCTCCGGGTCCACGTCCGCGTCGCTCAGCGCCGCTCGGACCACCGCCACCTGGCCGTGCTTGCTCGGCGCGAAGAAGCCGCTCTTGTTGTTGCCGTCGTTGTTGATCGCCGAACCCCGGATGATCGCGTGAATCGGGTTGCGATCGGCGACCGCGGCGGCCAGGGGCTTGAGCAGGACGACGCCGACGCCGTTGCCGAACACCGTGCCCCGGGCCTTGGCGTCGAAGGGGCGGATCCGGCCGTCGGGCGAGTAGATTCCGCCCTCGCTGTAGCGGTAGCCGGCTACCTCCGGAAGGCCGATCTCGACGCCGCCGGCGAGCGCGACCTCGCACTCTCCGGCGCGCAGCGCCCGCACCGCGGTGTGGATCGCGACCAGGGACGTCGAGCAGGCCGTCACCATGCTTATCGCCGGGCCGGTCAGGCCCAATCGGAAGGCGACGCTGGTGGCGAGGTAGTCGGTGTGATTGTTGATCATCGCCATGAGCGATCCGGTGCCGCGCATGACGGCGCCGTTCTGGAAGACATTTTCCTCGAGGTAGGCGTTGTCCTTGGAGCCGGCGTAGACGCCGACGCGGTCCTCGGTCTGCCCCGGGACGACGCCGCCGTTTTCCAGCGCCACGTGGCAGGCCTCCAGGAACACGCGGAACTGCGGGTCGAGCAGCTGCGCCTCACGCGCGCTCAAGCCGAACAGCTCGGCGTCGAACTTGTCCACGTCGCCGAGGATCGGCGCCGCGCGGACGTAGGCGGGATCCGCCAGATCCGCCTCCGTCGCACCGTTGGCCAGCAGTTGGTCGTCATCGAAAAAGGAGATGGACTCCACCCCGGCCAGCAGGTTCTCGCGGAACTCCGCAATAGAGTCGGCGCCGGGGAAGCGTGCCGCCATACCGATGATCGCAACGGGCTGTCCCGGCTGCCGGCTGATCTGTGCCTGCGCAGCACCTGGTTGAAGAGCCATGCGAGTCATGCTGGGTCGAGGCGGGCCGGCTGCCAAGACTGGAAGCCGCTCCTGGCGACAACTCGCCAGCGGCTTCCTAGTGCATTGGACGCGCGTGCATTCTTTGCCGATGTGGCTTGACCCGCCGACGCCGACTCCGGTATCAGAAATTCTGGTGACATGTGCAGGGGCGCATCATCGGATCCTGGTCAAGCACGAGAGCTATCTTCCGTCGGGATCAGTGAAGGAACGTACGGCTGTCGGGCTGCTGCGGGCGCTCGACCGGCAGCGGCCGTTGACACCCGGTACGGTCCTCGTCGAATCCACGTCGGGAAACCTGGGCATCGCGCTGGCCCGTCAGCTCGCCCGCCTCGGCGGCAGGCTGATCGCCGTCATCGACCCGAAGACTCCCGCCGCCACCCGGGAACTGCTGACCGCCGCCGGTGCCACGCTGCACATGGTCGACGAGCACGACGGGCAGGGAGGCTACCTGCTGACCCGCCTCGCCACCGTGCGCGAGCTGCTCGCGGCCAACCCGGACTATCGCTGGACCAACCAGTACGACAGCGACGCCAATCCCGAGATCCACGAACAGACCACCGGGCCGGAAATCCTCCGCCAGGGCGGCGCGGCGCTGGATGCGATCTATGTCGCCGTGTCGACGGGCGGCACGCTGGAGGGGATCTCCAGACACGTCCGGGATACCGGTCGCGCGGTGCGACTCGTGGCGGTCGACGCGTTCGCCTCCATTGCCAGCGGTCCGGCCGCGGGCGCGGCGACCGGGGCCGGCGCCCGGCTGTTGCCGGGAATCGGCGCCAGCCGGCGCTCGTCCTTTCTGACCCCGGGCAGCTTCGACGTGCGGCGCACGGTACGGGACAGCGATGCGATCGCGATGTGCCGGATGTTGCGCCAGGACACCGACATCGGAGTCGGCGGATCCGCCGGGTGCGTCCTGAGCGCCTGCGTCACCGATCTGATGTCCCCTGAGCCGCCGGCGCGCGCGCTCTGTCTGGCCGCGGACGACGCGACCAAGTACCACGACTCGATCTACAGCGACGCATGGCTGGAACGGTCAACGCTGCTCGACGCCGTCGACGCCACCATGCGGCGGTGGCGGGCCGAGGGCCTGGCGTTCAAATCGACGGAGCCGCAGCTGTAGCGGATCGCCGCACGGTAAGGCCCGGCCGCACCGGCGTCGCGTCGTCACTCCGGAACCGCCGGACGCAGCACCTCGGCGACGACCGAGCCGAGCCCGGCCACGTGCGGCGGCAACATCGAGGTGACGTTTCCACCGCCGATCCGGTGCACCGTCACCCCTTGAGCGAGTTTCTCCCAGTGCCTCAGGTACTCACCGAAGCTCAGCCCCGCGAGGCTGTCGTGGGTGCCGCCGGCCAGTTCGTCGCAGGCGAGCAGGTGAAGAGCACCGGAGAAGCCACTGAACCGGTACGGCAGCCGGGCTTCGACCTGCCGCCGCCAGCTCCGCACCGCGATCGGCCAGATCTCCCCCATGTCGGGGTCGTCCAGCGCATCGTGGAAGGCCTCCACCACGATCGAGGGCAACAGTTCGGCGGTCCTCGCGCGCAGCCGCGCGATCTGCCCCGGGTCGGTTTCCACCTCGAGCTGCGCGTACGCGTCGTCGCACTCGACCAGTTGCCGCAGGTTCTCGCCCCCGCCCACGTGGGCCTCGGCGACCTGCAGCACCGGGTCGTGCAAGAGCAAGGTCACGTCTGCCCCGGAATCGGCCAGGCTGCGTGCCATCTCCCAGCCGATCGGCGCGCCACCGCACCAGGCGAACAGATGGTAGGGACCGGTGGGCCGAGACGTCCGCAGCTCGGCCAGGTAGCTCGCCGCGAGTTCTTCCATGGACGCCGCGGCCCTGGCCGGATCCCGCAGCCCCGGGTGCTGGAACGCGCCGACGTCGAGCCAGTCCGGGAGGTGCTGGGTGAGCCGCTGATACCAGTGCGCGCTTCCTCCGCCGGGATGCACGCAGTACAGCACGGGTGCGTCGCCGCCTCGGCGCCGGAACCACACCAGGTCCGCGCCGGGGTCGTTGTCGAGCACGGAGAGAACGTTCGGCGGTTGCGTGGCCGGCGGAGCATCCAGGACCTTGTCCGGCGCGGTGTTGGTCAGGAGCGGGGCGAGCCAGGCTGCCATCCCGGCGACCGTCCGGCGCAGCAGCACCTCTGTCGGCGAGATCGGGATCTCCAGCTGGCGGCTGAGCCGAATCGCGATCCGCATCGCGCCCAGCGAGTTCCCGCCCGCATCCGCGAAGTCCAGCTCGACATCGACCGGGCCACCGTCGAGCTCGCGCTGCCACACCCGCGCGACGGTCTCCTCCAGCGCGGTTCGGGGCGACGTCCGGACCTTGCCGGTCGACGGCTGACCGGGCTGCGGAAGCCCTCGCCGGTCCAGCTTCCCGCTGCTCGTCAGGGGAAGCGCGTCCAGCACGATGAAGTGGGAGGGTACGAGCAGCGCGGGTAGCCGGGTTCGCGCCAGCCGCCTCACCTCGTCGACGTCGACCGTGGTGATACCGGGCGCCCGGACGAGGTATGCCACCAACGAGGGTCGCTTGCTCTCCACGACCAGGGTCACCACCGCGCTGCGTACCGACGGGTGGTCGGCCAGCACCTCTTCGATCTCACCGGGGTCGAGCCGCACCCCGGCGAACTTCACCTGATCGTCGATCCGGCCGAGGAACTCCAGCACGTCCCCGTCGAGCCAGCACACGAGATCGCCGGTGCGGTAGAGCCGCTCTCCGGGCGGGCCGAACGGGTCGGGCACGAAGGCCGCCGCCGTGGCGTCGGCTCGCCCGGCATAGCCGTACGCGAGGCCGATCCCGCCGAGGTAGAGCTCCCCGGGCACGCCGGTGGGTACCGGATTGAGCTGCGGGTCGAGCACATGGACGCGCATGTTTCCGACCGGCTGTCCGATGGGCACGGCGCCGGCATGGGGATGCCGCTCACGCCGCACCTCGTGTCCGACGCAGACGATCGACGCCTCGGTCGGGCCGTAGTGGTTGTGCATGCGGGCCGTCGAGCGGGTGCGGAACCGCTGGCTGGTCGACCGGTGCAGCTGCTCGCCGAGACACACCACGTCGCGCAGGCAGTCCGGAACCGTCTCGACCGCGTCCAGGAAGACGTCCAGCATGGATGGCACGAACGAGGCGTGCGTGACCCGATGTCTGGTGATGAACGCGGCCAGGCCGTCCGGATCCAGATGAAGATCCGGCGGCGGCACCACGACAGTGGCGCCGTACATCAGGGGCCAGAAGAACTCCGGTACCGACACGTCGAACGTGTAGGGGGTCTTCTGGATCACTCGATCGCCGGCCCGCACGGGCAGCTGCGACTGGAGCCAGTGCGCGTAGTTCGCCGCCCCGACGTGGGGAACCAGGACGCCCTTGGGGCCGCCGGTCGAGCCGGAGGTGAACATCACGTAGGCGACATCCGCAGGGGTCGCCTCGGCCGCCGGCTGTTCGGGCCCGACGACATCGGGCGTCACGAGGATCGGGTCGAGACCGACGAACCGATCGTGCAGGTCGTCGTCGGCGATCACCATGATCGCCCCGGCGGTCTCGATCCGTTCGCGCAACCGGGCGGGTGGATCGTTCGGGTCCAGGGGCAGGTATGCCGCGCCCGCCTCGAGAATGCCGAGCAGTACCGGGACGAGCGCCAGGCTGCGGCGCATGCAGACGGCGACCGTCTGGCTCCTGCCCACCCCCGCTGCGGCCAGGCGACGGGACAGCACCCGAGCGCGGGCGGCGACGGACGCATAGGTCAGCTCACCGGTGTCGTCCCGCACGGCAACCGCGTCCGGGGTGCGCCGCGCCTGTGCGAAGAACGGTCCGTGGAGAGTGGTCTGCGGCAGCCCGGCCGGCACCGCGGCGGGCGCAGCCCGATGGTTCGACTCCGCCGCGGAGAGGACCGGCCCGCTCGCGGGACCATCGACATCGGCGAGCATCTGCCCCAGCACCCGGTGGTACGCCTCGGCCAGCCAAGCGAGCCGCTCGGGCCGGATCCGGTCCCCCGACGCGGTGAACGCCACCGCGCCGGGCAGCACGGTGACGGACAGCGGAAACTCGTTCGGGCTGTTGTCGTCGGTCCTGGTGACCTCGACCCCGCTGCCGTCCAGCAGGTAGAAGTCGAGGAAGTTGAAGACCGCCTCGAACAGTGGCTCGGTGGTGCCGGCGAGGCTCCGCATCGCCGGCAGTGCGAAGCGTCGGTGTGGCAGGAGCGCGGTCTCCGCCGCCGTGGCGGCGTGGATGAGCTTCCGCCAGGTGCCCCGCGGCCGGTCCCCGGGCACCGGCACCGTGTTGAGATACATGCCGAGCACCTTGTCGCCGCCACTGACCTCAGGGCGGCCGTTGCACACCAGCCCGCAGAGGAATCGGTCCAGCGGCGTGATCGCGCTCATCACCTTGAGGAACGCGGCGAAGAAGATGCTCTTGACCGGCACCCCGGTCGCCAGGGCCAGGGCACGTACCCCGGTCGCGTCGGCTTCGATGGGCCGCAGCACGGTGTGTGCCGGGCCGCTCCCCCCACCCCACTCCTGCGGCAGGCGCAGGGTCTGCGCGCCGGCCAGGACGCCGGCCCAGTAGTCCCGGCTGGTCTGGTTGGCGATCGCGTCGCGTTCGGCGGCGACGAAGTCGGCCCAGCGCCGGGTCGGCGCGGTCAGCGCCGGGGACGGCTTGCCGGTACGGATGGCGGTGTAGCGGTCCATCAGCTCGCGGAGCAGCGAATTGTGGCTCCAGCCGTCGAGAATGACGTGGCACTCCACCCAGGCCAGAGTCCATCGAGCGGGCGCGGTCCGGTAGGCGTACAGCCACCACAGCGGCGCCTTGCCGATGTCCATCGGCCGCAACCGCTGTTCCCGCGCGGCCTCCCGGATCAGGTCGGTCTGTTCCGCGTCGGAGAGCCCGTCCAGGTCCTGGACCACCACCTCGACCCTGGCGTCGGCGTGCACGAGCTGCAGCGGCTCCCCGTAGCTCGTCAGGTCGAAGGAGGTACGCAGTACCTCGTGCCGGGCGACGACCTCCCGGACCGCACCGCGCAACGCGGCCGCGGAGAGGTCCGCGCCGTCGTCGATGAAGTACAGCGTCACGTTCTGATACGGCAGCCGGCGCGCGTCGGACATCATCTCGTAGAGCATGCCGGCCTGCACCTGCGACACGGGATAGGCATCGACGACGTCCCCGGGCAGGCTGGCACGGTCCGCCGCGGAGAGCTGGCTGAACGGCGCTGCGGCCGAATCATCGGCCGGTGGGCCGGCGGCGGCGGCCACGGCGGTGAGCGCCGCGACCGTGCGGTGCTGGAAGAGGTCCTGCACGGTGATCCCGACGCCGCGGTCCCGCAGTGCGCCGACCAGGCGGATCGCGCGCATGGAGTCGCCACCGAGGCCGAAGAAGTCGTCGGTGGCCCCCACCCGGTCCACCCCGAGAATTTCGGCCCAGACCGACGCCATGAGCTCCTGGTCGGCGGTCTCCGGCGCGACGTAGTCGGCGTCGACCTCGCGGGTGGAGGTGGGCGCCGGAAGCGCCCGCTGGTTGACCTTGCCGCTGCTCGTCAGGGGAAGCTCGGCGAGAAACACGTAGCGCGCCGGCACCAGCGCGGCCGGCAACAGCCCGGCCAGATACGACCGCAGCTCGCCCGCGGTGACCTCGGCGTCCCGCCTACCCACCACGTAGCCGACCAGCTGCGGCGGGTCGACCGCGGAGCGGTGTACGGCCACCGCGGCCGCCGCGACCCGCGGGTGCCCGGCCAGCCGTGCCTCGATCTCGCCGAGTTCGATTCGAATCCCGTGCAGCTTGACCTGGTTGTCGATGCGGCCGAGGAACTCGATCGTCCCGTCCCGCCGCCAGCGGACGAGATCACCGGTGCGGTACATGCGCCGGCCCGGATCGGCCGCGAACGGGTCCGGTACGAAGCGCTCCGCGCTGATGCCCGGGCGGCGCAGGTAGCCCCGGGCCAGGCCCACCCCGGCCAGGTAGAGCTCTCCGGGACAGCCCGCCGGCACCGGCGCGAGATGCTGGTCCAGGACGTAGGCCGACATGTTGCTGATGGGCGTGCCGATCGGGACTCCGGGCGTCACCATGCCGGCCAGCTCGGCCGGACGCACCGCACATGCGGTGACGTCCACGGACGCCTCGGTCGGCCCGTAGAGGTTGTGCAGGGACGCGCCCGACCAGGCGACAAAACGCCGGGCGGTGACCGTGCGCAGCGCCTCGCCGCTGCAGAACACGTGCCGGAGGCTCGGCGGACCCTCGGGGACGGAGTCCAGGTACACGTCCAGGACGGACGGCACGAAGTGGACATGGGTCACCGCCTCGGCGCGGATCGTCGCGTCGAGCCGCGCCACGTCGCGGTGCTCGCCGGGGGGCGCCATCACGAGCGTCGCACCGTACATCAGCGGCCAGAAGAACTCCCACACCGAGACGTCAAAGGTGTACGGCGTCTTCTGGAGCACCCGATCGCCGGGCCCGATGCGGTACGCCGCCTGCATCCACTCCAGCCGGTTGACGATGCCCGCGTGATCGATCATGACGCCCTTGGGCGTACCGGTCGAACCGGAGGTGAACATCGCGTAGGCCAGGTCGAGTGGGCCGACCGCCGGCAGCTCGACCTCCTCGGGCCCGACTCCGTCCGGCGCGACGACCCGCGCCGCACCCGCGAACGGTCCGGCCTCGTCGGGCCAGGCCACCACGATCGACGCGCCCGCATCGGCGATGAGGGACCGCAGCCTGCCCGGCGGGTCCTCCGGATCGAGCGGAAGGTAGCCGGCGCCGGCCTTGAGGATGGCGAGCAGGGTGCAGACCAGTTCCAGGCTCCGCGGCTGGCACACACCGACCACGTCACCACGGCGCACGCCCAGGCTGCGAAGCAGCTTCGCCAGCGCGTCGGAGCGCTCGTCCAGGTCGCGGTAGGACAGTTGTCGGCCGCCGGCGCGAACGGCGACCGCGTCGCTGGACGCCCGTACCCGGATCAGCTCGTGCAGCGCGGCGTTGCTCACCGGCCGGGCCTCGCCCGTCGAGTGCCGGCGCAGCCAGGCCCGTTCGTCGTCGCTCAGCCACGGCAGACGGGTGATGGGCGCCTCGGGTCGAGCCACGGCGTGCCGCAGCAACCGCACGAATCGGGCGGCGAGGGCGTCCACGCTCTCCCGATCGAACAGCGCGGTGGCGTAGTCCAGCGCACCGTACAGATCGCCGTCGGGGCCGCGGCGCAGACCCAGGCTGAGGTCGAGCTTGACCGAAGTCGGTGCCACGGCCTCCTCGATCAGCTCCACGTCACCGAAGTCCGGCCTCGTACCGATGCTCTCCTCCTCGACCAGCAGGAGCGCGGACACCAGTGGGTTGCGGGAAAGGTCGCGATCCGGCTGGACCGCGTCCACCACGCGGTCGAAGGGCAGCTCCTGATGGATCAGACCGGCACGGACCACCTGCCGCGTCCGGCCGACCAGCTCGGCGAAGGACGGGTCGCCGGCGCAGTCGATCCGCAGGACCAGGGTGTTGATGAACGGCCCGACGACGTCGGCGCTGCCCGGCCTGGTGCGGCCACTGACCGGGGAGCCGACCGCGATGTCGGTCTGCCGGGTCACCCGAGAGAGCAGGCTGGCGAATCCGGCGAGCAGCACGACGAACTCGGTGGTCCGGTGTTGCCGCGCGAAGCTGGCCACGCCCTGCCCCACGTCGGCTGGGACGCGGAACAGAGCCCGGGCTCCGGCAGGGTCGCGCGGGACGCGGCGCGGCCGGTCAGTCGGCAGCTCGAGTTCATCCAGCCCGGCGAGGGTGGCCCGCCACCACTCGACCTCCGCCTTGGCCTGGTCGCCGTCGAGAAACTGCCGCTCCCGGCGGGCATGGTCACCGTACTGCGCCCCCGGTGGCGGTGGTGCCGGCGTCCCGGCCCGGGCCGCGCGGTAGAGGCCGGCCAGATCGGCGCAGAGCAGTTCGGTCGACCAGCCGTCACAGGCGATATGGTGCACGTGCATGACGAGGACGTGCTCGTCGTCGCTCAGCTTGGCCAGTTTGACCCGCCAGACCGGCCCCTCGGCGAGGTCGAACCCGCGACGGGACTCGGCATCGAGCAGCGTGGGCAGGCCGATGTCGTCGGTCACGAGCACCGGGAGCTCCACCGCGGCGGGCGGGTCGACGACCTGGACCGGCTCGCCGTCGCGGACCTCATACCTGGTACGGAGGATGTGGTGCCGGGCGGCCAGGTCGGTGAGCGCCCGGCCCAGAGCGGGGACGTCGAGGTGCCCGCGAAGCCGAAGCACCAGCGGTACCAGATACTCGGTGCCGCCCGGGTTGAGTTGCTCCAGAAACCACATCCGCCGCTGCGTCGACGACAGGGGGGCGGGCCCGTCGGGCGCGGTCCCGGCCGCGGTGGGCCGCTCACCCCGGACGCCCATGCCGGCCAGGCGCTGCCGGACGAGACGACGTCGTAGCTCGGCGGCTCGGTCGGCGGCCGTGGCAGGCTGGCTAAGCTCGTTCATCGTCTTCCCCGAAATCGTCGTGGCCGTCCCGCAGGAGTGCCGCGACATCGTCATCGGACAATTGGCCGACCTCGGCGATCACCGCATTCGTGATCATCTCGGTTTGCAGGTCGACGGTGGCGGCGTCGAAGATCTCGCCGAGCGGCACCGTGACGCCGAACAGGTCCTGCAACCGGGTGTGGACCCGGGTGGCCATCAGCGAGTTGCCACCCAGCTCGAAGAAATCGGCATCGTCGTGGATCTCGGTGAGGTCGAGAACCTCGCGCCAGATCCCCCGGATCAGCTCCTCGGTGGTGCGCTCCGCGCCGGAGTCCGGGGCCCGCGCACCCTCGTCGCCCCCGGTCCCGGCGGTGGTGACGGCCGGCAGCCGGCGCCAGTCGGGCTTTCCGCTCGCGGTCAGCGGGATCTCGGTGAGCGCCGCGACGTGCCGCGGCACCATGTGGGCGGGGAGCCGTTCGCGCAGGTGGGCGCGCACCTCGTTGCTGGTCGGAGCGGTTGACCCGGCGGGCACGACGTACGCGGCGAGCTCGGGTGTTCCGTGCGGCTCGACCGCCACCACCACTGCGGCGCGTATCCCGGCATGGGTCAACAGCGCCGCTTCGACCTCGGCGAGTTCGATCCGGAACCCGCTCACCTTGACCTGGCGGTCGGCCCGGCCGTGGAAGTCCAGCACCCCGTGGTCGGCTCTGCTGACGAGGTCACCGGTGCGGTACATCCGGGACCCGGGAGTCTCCGCGAACGGGTCGGGCAGAAACCGCTCGGCGGTCAGCGCCGGCTGGCCCAGGTAACCGCGGGCGAGGTTCGGCCCGCCGAGGTAGAGCTCTCCCCGAGTTCCGGCCGGAACTTCCCGGAGGTTCTCGTCGAGGACATGGCCGACCCGCCCACCGACCTCGGTGCCGATCGGCACGACCGACTCCGGTGCGAGCTGCTCCGCCGTGCCGGCCGGGACGTCGAACAGCGTCGCCGTGACCACGGCCTCGGTCGGGCCGTAGCAGGCGATGAAGTCACCCGCCAACCCGAGCGCGTACCAGCGGTGGATGTCCCCGGCGCGCACGACGTCGGTGCCGATGTTGACCACGCGCAGGGTGCGCAGGCGGTGGTCGCCGGGCGCCACCTGGTCGAGGAAGTCCCGCCACGCGATCGGCGGCAGATCGAGGAAGGTGACCCGGTGGGTCTGGACGTAGTCGGGAAGATCGGCCGGGCTCCACGGTTGCGCCGGCCCGAGGACCAGGGTCGCCCCCGCGACGATCGAGGCGCCGATGTGTTCGCACACGACGTCGACGAACGGCGGGCTGGTGAGCAGGAGGCGGTCGGCGGCGGTCAGCCCGTACCTGGCGGCGGCCCGTTCGCAGTGGCTGAGGTAGGCACGGTGCGAGACCATCACCCCCTTGGGTTCACCCGTCGAACCCGAGGTGTGCACGACGTACGCGAGCTGGTCGGGTGCGGTCGGCGACGGCTCACCGTCCTGTGCCGAACCGTCCCGCCGCGACCGGCCCGGTATGTCGCGACGGGCGATGTCCTCGCCGGGCACCAGGAGGGCCGGCCCGTCCGCCGGTAGGTGGTCGGCGAACCCGGCCGGCGCCACGACGACCGCCGGCCCGATCGCGGCGAGCATGGTGGCGAGCCGCGACCGCGGCGAGGAAGGATCCAGCGGAACGAACGCTCCACCTGCCCGCATGACGGCCAGCGCTGCGACGACCAGGTCGGGCGAGCGCGGCAGGCAGACCGCGACCGGCGTCTCGGGGCCGACGCCCTCGGCCAGGAGCACGGCGGCCATGGTGTCGACCCGGTCGGTCAGCTCAGCATAGGTCAGCCGCTGCTCGCCCTGTTCGATCGCGGTCGCGTCGGGTGCGGTCGCCGCGCGTCGCAGGAGCACCTCCGGCAGGGTGGCCGCGGTGAGCGCTCGGACGGTGGTGTGCTGGTCGGCCACGGCGGCCCGCAGGATGTCCTGGTACTCGCCTATCAGCCGGTTGATCGTCGCCGGGCGGTAGATGTCGGTCGCGAACTCGGCGATGCCGAGGTAGCTTCCGTCCGGCTCTTCGGTGAGCGTGACCGTCAGGTCGTACATCGCGGTCGGCCAGGGAATGCGGACGGTCGCGAGTTCGTCGTCGTCGGGCAGGTCGGGCAGGTAGGACGGCCGTTCCGCACCCACCTCGAACATGATCTGGAACAGCGGGTTGCGGGACCGGTCGCGTTTCGCCCGCCGCTCGCTCACCAGCCGGTCGTACGGCAGATCCTGATGGGCGTATGCCGTGCGCGCGGTGTCCCGGGTGCGCGCCAGCACATCCAGGAAGGTGTCGCCCGCCTCGACCGCCGTCCGCAGCACCAGGATGTTCGCGAAGTAGCCGATCACGTTCTCCACGTCGGGCGTCGAGCGCCCGGCCGACGGAGTGCCGATCACCACGTCGTCGGTGCCGGCCGCGCCGGCGAGCAGGCAGTTGAACGCGGCGAGGAAGGTCATGAACGGCGTCGCCCCCTGCGACCGTCCCATCCGGACCACCGCAGCGGAGACCGTCCGCGGGATCCGGAACGCGACCAGCTTCCCTCGCCCCTGCCAGACCTTCGGTCGCGGGTGGTCGCCGGGGAGCTCGGTGGCGGTCGCGCCGTTCAGCCGCTCCCGCCAGTGGGCCAGTTCCCGCTCGCCGTGCCGGTCCAGCCAGGTCGCCTGCCAGGCGGCGTAGTCGGCGTACTGCACCTTGTGCGTCTCGGCGGCGCCCTGCAGCTCCTGCGCGAAGATCCGGACGGACGCGCCGTCCCAGGCGATGTGGTGCAGCATGAGGACCAGGAACCGGCGCCCGGCCGCCGTACTGACCAGCCGACCGCGCAGCACGGGGCCGGCGGCCAGATCGAAGGGACGGCCGGCGAGTTCGAGGATGTCGTCCCCGAGGCCGGCGACGTCCCGCTCGACCTCGGTGATCTCCGGGTCGGCGTGCGGATCGACGACCTGCATCGGCTGCCCGTCGACGACCACGTAGCGGGTACGCAGGATCTCGTGTCGGTCGATCACCGTCCGCACGGCAGAGATCACCGAGGCCAGCGTGGCGTCGCCGGCGACCGGGAACACCGCCGGAACCATCTGCTCCGGGCTGCCCGGACGCAACTGCTCGGCGATCCACATGCGCTGTTGTCCGGCGGAGAGCGGCAGCGGCCGCCCCCGCGGCACCGGGACCACCTCATGGTCGGCGGTCAGCTGCGCCTGCCCCGGTACCCGCAGCAACGCGGCCTGCGCCTCCACCGTGGTGGCCACGTAGAGCCGGGACAGCGGGACGGCCGTCCCGAACCGTTTCTGAAGCCGGTTTCCGAGCAGGCCGATCTGCAAGGACTGTCCACCCAGCGCGAAGAAGTCGTCGTGCACCCCGACCGTCTCGCACGCCAGCAGCGCCGTCCACTCGGCCGCTACCCCCAGCTCGAAGACGTCTCTCGGCGCGACCCTCTCCTCGGGTGCGGCGGTGGGCAGGTCCCGGTCGAGGAGCGCGCTGCGATCGATCTTGCCGCTGGTGGTCTGTGGCAGCTCGTCGAGCCGGACGAACACCGACGGGATCATGGGATCGGGCAGGGTCTGCCGTAGCCGGGCTCGCAGCTCGCCGACCTCCGGTTCACCGTCCGCCACGAAATAGGCCACCAACTGCCGCCCGCCGTCGGGAAGGGGACGCACGACCACCGCGGCGGCCTCGACCGGCGCGGCGACCAGCGCCCGCTCTATCTCGGCCGGCTCGATCCTCACCCCGTTGACCTTCACCTGGTCATCGCGGCGACCGAGGAACTCGAGCACGCCGTCGGGACGACGGCGGACGAGGTCGCCCGTGCGATACATCCGGGCGCCCGGCGGACCGAACGGATCGGGCACGAAACGCTCGGCGGTGTGCCCGGGCCGGCCGTGGTAGCCCCGGGCGACCCCGACCCCGCTGGCGAAGAGTTCACCGATCGCACCGGGTGGCACGGGGTTGCCGTCGCGGTCGAGGACCAGCGTCCGCAGGCCGTCCAGCGGCCCACCGATGGGTACCGGCCCGGCTGTCTGGTCCGGCTGCCATTCGTACGCGGTGACGTCGATCGAGCACTCGGTCGGCCCATAGGTGTTGTGGATGGCGACCTCCACCAGCTCGCGCACGCGCGAGCAGAGTTCCCCGGTCAACGGCTCGCCGGCGCTGAACAGCAGCCGCAGCGCGCGGCACTCCTGCCAGCCGGGCGCGAGGAGCAGTTGTCGCAGCACCGACGGAACCACCTGTAGGACCGTCACCGCCTCACTGGCCACCGCACGGACCATCGCCTCCGGATCGCGCTCCACGCCGGGTGGCGCGATGACCACCGTCCCGCCGCTCACCAGCGGGGAGAAGATCTCCCACCCGGCCGCGTCGAAGGTCAGTGCGGTCTTCTGCAGCACCCGGTCGGCCGGTCCGAGGCCGAGCCGCCGGACCGGCCACAGCACGCGGTTGGCGATCCCGCCGTACGTGATCACCACGCCCTTCGGGCGGCCGGTGGATCCGGAGGTGTACATCACGTACGCGGCCAGGTCCGCATGCAGCTCGGGGAGCGCGGCCCGCGTGCCGTCGTCCGAGACGGTGTCGACACAGAGCGGGGTGATCCCGAGCGCCGCGACCCGCGACGCGTGCTCGGTGGCCGTCACGACCGTCCGGATGCCGGCCTCGTCAATGATCAGCCGGGTCCGCGCGGCGGGATGGTCCGGGTCGAGCGTGACGTAGCAGGCGCCCAGCCGGCCCACGGCGAGGAGGGCGCACACCGCGGCCGCGCCGCGAGGCAGGTAGACGCCCACCCGCGACTCCGGGCCGACGCCTTCGCCGCTGAGCCGGGCGGCGAGCGCCTCGACGGCGCGCTCCAGCTCCGCGTACGTCAGCGATTCGCCCTTGTCGACGAGGGCGGTCGCGTCCGGGGTACGGGCCGCCTGAGCGCGGAAGAGCGTGGGCAGCAGCGGTACCTCGTCGGGCGCCGCGGCTGGGGCGACAGCTTCGCCCATCGGGGCCCGCTTGACGTCGAGGGCCGGATCTGCGGCAAGCGTGTCGACGAGGGCGGTGAACTGATCCAGCAGTGCGTACGCCGTCTCCTCGCGGAACAGCGCCGTCGAGTACTCCAGTTCGATGCGCAGCCCGCCGCCGACCACCGGGACCACGTGCAGAGTCACGTCGAGCTGTGACCCCCGCGGAGTGATCGGCAGCGGGGTCGACGTCAGGAGCTGTCGGTTCTCGCCCATCGGCATGTTGAAGCCGACCTGGGCCAGCGGCGCACGGTTGCGCGGATAACCGGGTCGGACCTCGCGGATCAGCAGGTCGTACGGGACGTTCTGGTGCTTGAGCGCCTCCGACACGCGGTCGCGTACCTGCCTGAGCAGGTCCCGGAAGCTGAGCCGGCCGGCCGTGTCGATGCGAATCGCCACCATGTTCACCAACATGCCGACCATGCGCTGCAACTCCGGCCGGTTGCGCCCGGAGACGGTCGAGCCGATCACCAGGTCGTCCGCACCGGTGTACCGGCGCAGCAGGACCGCGTACGCCGCCAGCATCACCATGTAGGTGGTGGCACCCTCGGCGCGGGTCAGTGCGCGTACCCGCTCGATCACCGTCGCGCCGAGATCGCGCTGGACGGTGACGCCCGCCAGGCTCCGCTCGGCGGGTCTGACGTGGTCGGTCGGCAGGTCGAGGGGGCCGGGTAGATCAGCCAACCGGTTGCGCCAGTAGTCCAGATCGCCGGCGAACGCACCGCTGGTCACCTGAGCGCGCTGCCAGGCGGCGAAGTCGACGAACCGTACCGGCATGGAGATCCTCGGCAGCGCCCTCGCGAGCTCACTCGCGACCAGGACCAGCGAGGAGGCGTCCATGACGATGTGGTGTGCGCCGAGCACGAACATCCGCCGACCGGACGGGGTGGCGAGGACGGCGGCCCGCCACAGCGGTGCGTGGTCGAGCTGGTACGGCTCGAGGGCGAAGCGCAGGGCCACGGCGTGCGCCACGGCCGGATCGTCGCTGTCCAGGGCGATCTCTTCGAGCCTGGCGGGCACCGACGGCAGCACCGTCATCCGGGGTCCGTCGCCGAGGCTGAGCACGGACATCCTCATCGTGTCGTGCCGCGCGACGATCTGGGTCAGCTCGTCCTGGAGCTCGGCGACGGACACCTCATCGGGGATCCAGTCGGCGGCGATCAGATTGAAGAGCGGGACGTCACCGGCGAGCTCGCCGATCAGCCACACCGCCTCCTGCGCATAGGACAACCGGGCCGGAAACTCGCCGTTCCATCGCGGAATGACGTCGACCTTCGCGGGCGCCGCGTCGCCGCCTCTCTTGAGAAGTTGCGCCAGCAGTTGCTGCTTGAGTGGCGACAGCTCAGCCATGGCTCTTCTCCCGGGTTGGCAGGAAGTTGTCGACGGTCAGGCCCAGCCCGTGTGCCCCGGCGGCGGCGACGACCAGTCGGGCGACGGCCAGGTCGAGGATGCCCAGCCCGAACGGTGACACGACGGTGACCCGGGAGAGGTCGCGATCCGTGACGTCCGGCCGCGTCGCCAGCTCACCGATCGTCGCGGACACGAATTCGCGATGCCCCACTCGCTGTTCGGCGAGGTGCACGGAGGTCGCGGCACGGAATACGTGGTCGATGTCGTCGACGACGTTGTCCGCGGCCACGACGGCTTCCGGAAGCACGTCACGCAACGAGATGTGCAGCACCAGCGTCCCCGGTCGGAGTCCGCGCGTGTCGAGGTGCGGGTGTTGGGCGTTCGTGGCGATGCTGGTCAGGGTGTTTTTCGCCAGCGCGGTCGGCAGATCTCGTGCCACGCGCACGTCGAGCTCGGGCAACTGCGCAGCGCACCGCTCGCGCAGCAGTTCGGCCCGCTCCGCCCGGGTGTCGTAGGCCGTGACCTGGGTCAGGCCGGGGAGGACGTGCGGCAGGAAGCGCAGGACCGCGAAGTTGATCACTCCGCAGCCGATCACCGTCACCCCGTTGCTGTCCGTGGCCGCGGGAAGCAGCCTGGCCGCCAGGGCGGCGCTGGCCGCGGTCCGCCACGCCGAGATCGTGGAGGCTTCGAGGAACGCCAGCGGATGCCCGGTGTCGAGGCTGTTGAGGATCATGGCGGCGGAGGCCCGCTGGAGGCCGTGCTCGATGTTCGCGGGGAATGACGAGATCCACTTGATTCCGGCCGTCGGCCGGGCGCCCCCGAGGTACGCGGGCAGCGCGATGATGCGGTTGCGCTGGTCGTCCGGGAACCTGAGGAAGACGGAGTGCGGCAGCGACGATTCGGCGTTCGCATGCGCGACGTAGGCGTCCTGGACCGCCTGCAGGACGTCGCGTTCCTGCCCGCGCAGGACGGCTTCCACATCACCGTGGGTGAGAATCAACATGTCGGTGGCCCTACTGTGCTGGCGAGGACCGGCAGGATGCGCGCGGCGCTGTCCACCGCGACCATCCGGAACTCGGTGGTGTACGGGTTTCCGTCGCCGTCGCGGAGCCAGAGTTGATCCGGATCCGGCAGCATCTCCTGCAGCCGCACCGGGCCCGCGGTCTCCCGGCGCCAGGATCTGGCCAGGTTGCTGACGAGAACCGCCGAGTCCAGATCCACGTAGAACGGTTTGGGCTCCGACGGCAGTTGCGCGAACAGGTGCCGGGGCAGGCCGCGCTCCGCGAGCCACCCGCCGAGCACCTCGGGTCGATAGCCGGTCCTGGTGAGTACCCCGGCGGGCAGCTCGTCCAGCTCGAACGTCCAGGTCGCTCGCCGGATCACCAGGTTGTCCAGGATCAGGCGCGGCCCCGGGGCCGGCAGCCGGAACAGATTCACCGCCAGCGCCGACAGGAACTCGCCGAAGAACTCGCGCACGGGAAGTGACCAGCTCGCCCGAGCCGGGCCGGCGACCAACGCGCCCTGCTCGAGCCGCACCAGCAGGGTGGCGGCAGGCCATGCCGGTGCGCCGTCGGGAGTGCCCAGGTCAGCGCTGTGCGACCAGTAGAGGTAGCGGCCGGGCACATGCATGGCGAGCGGGGGGTACCGGCGCGAATCGATCTGTGGGCCGTACGGGTAGCACGGGACGATCCGCCCGCCCGCCATGTCTCCCGCGATCAACTCGTCCAGCCGGCTCGGCTCATCGGCGAGCGTGTGGAAGAACCGCGACTCCAGGGTGTTCATCCCGACGTGCAGCTCGCCGAGAACCCAGAACGACTCGGGCCCGTCGTGCGCGAGCAGCAGGTCGGGGCTGTGATGCCGGGCAGCCGCCCAGCCCGGTTCGCGGGCCGGGAACATGGCGGAGACCAGGGGGCCCAGGTCGGCGCTCGCCAGTTGGACCGGACCGGCGCTGCCGCCGGTCGAGTCGGCGAGGACCTCCGCCCACCGGAGCGTGAAGTCCTGCGCGACGTCGTGCACGGGCGTGCCCCGTGCGCCGGAGAGAACGTCGGCGGCAGCAAGGAACAGGTCCGTGAGCAGCACTGCGTCGCGTCGCTGGCGCAGGTCCGCGTACACCTGCTGGAGCCGTTCCTCGACGGCTTCGCCGATCTCGGCGGTCAGCCAGCGGGCCGATTGCAGCAGCAACGCCAGTGGCTGGGCCAGCCGCTCGGTCATCCCCGCCGGAATCCGGACGTCCAGGTCGCGGCGGCAGTCCAGGTAGGCGAGCGTTCGCCCGGCGCCGACCTCGGCCTTGGTGCGGGTCACCGCCTCCCCGGTCAGCGCCGCGAACCGGCGATCGAGCTCGGCCAGCGCGCCGGCCAGCTCGGCCGGCCGCGTCGCCATCTTCTCCGCCTCGGCAAGGGCGGTGAGCAGCTTGTCGACGTCGGAGAGCCACTCGTCGCGGCCTGCCGTGTCGGGAAGCATCGCGATCTGCGCCCGCAGGGATTCCTCGGGGTGGGCGTCCGGCCGCACGGTGAACTCGGAGGTGATCACGCCCGCGTCGAGGAGTGCGGTGAGCTGGGCCTGGTCGGCCGGTGCGAGGTGGGCGGCCGTCGTGGTGCCGTCGATCCGTCGGAGCACGGCGAGCTGCGCCGAACTCAGCGGCATCGGGGGGCGGTAGGGGCGCCGGACCTCGTCCTCGACGACCCGGACGGCGGGGTTCAGGCGCAGCGGCAGGTGTGGTCCTACCCGCGGGTCGGCGGCGATGGCCGCGGCCAGCGCCCGCACCGCCCACAGCTCGATGGACGCCTCCGACCGACGGATCGCTCCGGAGCCCGCGACGCGCAGGTGATGACCCGGCTCGGTGGTGAGGTCCGCCCAGCCGACCGGGCCGAAGAAGCCGATGCTGTCGTTCTTCGCGCAGTACCGTTGCGCGTACTTCGCGAGCACGCCGATCCGGTACGACGTGAGTGCCGGCTCCGGCCGTCCGGCCCAACTCGCCACCACCGCGGGGTTCTGCCACGTGAGTGCGGCCAGGAAGGCCGGCTCGGTGAGCAGGTCACGCAGTGCCGGTCCGGCGTCGCCGGCCAGACCGGCGAGCCAGGAGAACGGCATGCCGGCGCCCCGCACGGGCGCGATCGGCCACAGCCCCCAGTCGTCGTTCAGTCGAACGAGATCATTCATCGCACACCCTGCTCCCACAGCAGGTCGGTGATCGCCGCGACGGTGGGGTAGTCGAAGATCGCGCCGATGGAGAGCTCGACCTGGAACGTCTCCCGGATGGCCCCGATCAAGGTGATCGCGGTCAGCGAGTTTCCGCCGACCTCGAAGAAGTGGACGTCCACGGAGAGACCCGGATCCCCGATCGCGTCCACCCAGAGGGCCTTGACCCTGGCCTGGATCCGGTCGCGCTCCCCCGCGGAACCGGATGCCTCGGCGTCCACCACCGGCTCGATCGTCGGTGCAACGGCGGCGGTGACCGGCTGGTCGGCGACGACCGCCGGTGGCCGGGGCGCCACCGGAGGCCTCGCGGCCCGTTGCACCGGCACCGCCTGGACCGGCCGCGCCCCCGGCTCGACCAGCACCTGACCGGGATGCTCCGCGCCGAGGATGCTCAGGGTGAGCGCGACTCCGGCGCGCGGGTCGATCCCGTCCCCGGCGGGTGTCCCGCTGCTGCCGGCGCCGGTCGCTGCCGCGTCGCCGCCCACCTGCCAGCCGTCGGTCACCTTGCGCAGGGTGTAGCCGGTGGCACGGCAGAGAAGGTTGCCGTCCGGGTCGATGAGGTCCAGGTTCGCCCTGATCACGCCGGCCCCGTCCGGAAGCCGGCGGACGTGGGCGAACAGCCGAGCCGGAAGGCGCCGCACGAAGGCCGCGGACTCGACGCAGAAGGGTACGTGGTAGCCGTCCTCCGGGCGCCGGAACGCCGTCGAGGCCGTGTCCATCAGGGAAGGGTGGATCAGATACCGGTTCACGTCGCCGGCGAACTCCTGCGGCAGCTCGAGGGAGAGCAGCAGTTCGTCGACTTCCCGCGCGGATCGTGACCGGACGCCGGCCACGTTGTCCCAGCGGCGGCCGAGCTGGAACAGCCGCGGTCCGTCCTCGTCGGACTCGGCGATGAGGTGCTGGTGGGTCTTCCGCAACGCGGGCAGGTCCGGTGCCTCGCCCAGTTCGCCCACCAGCGCGACCCTGGCGCTGGCGTGCCTGACCGCGACGGCGTCGGGTTCGTCCCGCGGCCGCGACAACGCTTCGATGACGCCGTCCGGATGGAGCCGGATCTCCACGCGGCGCACCGTTTCGGTCGCCAACACCTGGTGGTAGACGACGTCGCTGAGGCGGACCGGCAGGTCGCGCCCGGTGATCGCGCAGTAGCCGCGGAGCAGCAGTTCGAGCTGACCGGTGCCGGGCAGGATCGCCTTCCCGGCGAGCCGGTGTTCGTCCATGATCGGATCGGTGCCGGGTCCGACGTCGATCGACCAGGTCTGTACGCCGTACTCGGCGGCCATCCCGACCTCGGCCCAGGACGGCCAGTTGATGGAGACCGCGGGAACACCGTCGTGTCGCAGCCGCATCGTGAACGCATCCTGGAAAGCGTTCGCCGCCGCGTAATCGGCGCTGCCGATCAGCCCGTCGGTGGCCGCTCGGCTGGAGAAACAGGCGAAGAAGTCGAGTTGCGGGCCGGTGCGCAGGGCCTCCGCCAGCAGCACGGTGCCCCGCACCTTCGGCTCCAGGACCTTCCTGGCGTCGGCCGGATCACGGAACCGCACCAGTCCGTCGCCGGGCAGCCCGGCCAGATGGAACACGCCGTTGACCGGGCCGAAACGGGCGGTGGCGGCGTCCAGGGCGCGCCGGAGCGCCCGCCGGTCGGCCACGTCGCCGGTGAGCACCCGCACCTGTGCCCCGAGCCTGGTCAGCTCCGCGATCCGGCCCCGCAGCCGCAGCGAGCGCTCGTCGGTCGCGTCGTCGGCCAGGCCGGTGCGGCTGAGCAGCAGCAGGCGCGGGCGTAGGCCGGTGCCGGCCAGCCCGCGCGCCAGTGCCATGCCCAGCCCGCCGGTGCCCCCGGTGACCAGATAGGTGCCCTGTCGGCGCAACACGGACGCGGCCGCGGCGGTACCGGCCGGTTCCAGGTGGTACGGCCGGGCGGCGGCGGTCCATCGGCGTGCGCCACGTAGCGCAACGACGTCGTGCTCGGCCCAACAGGTCAGCTCGCGAGCGAGCTGTCGCTCGTGGGCGGCGGACACGTCGATCACCCGGCAGCCGAGCTGTGGTGATTCCTTCGCGAGCGATCGGGCGAAGCCGACGAGCATCGCGGCCACCGGATCGACCGCCTCGCTTCCGGTGACGTCGACCGCGCCGTGCGTGACGATGAGGAGTCCCGGCGCGGCGTCGGAGGCGGCCTCACCGATCGCCTGGGTGACCGCGAGCAGGCTGCCGAAGGCGTGCTCGACCGCGCGGTCGATGGTGCCGCCGGAGATCTCGGCCGTCGTCGTCATGGCGTGGATGACCAGTCGCGCCGGCGTGCCCCGGCGGTGCAGTTCGCTCAGCACGCGGGCGTGGTCGGCTCGTTCGCCCGGACGCACCCGGAACTCGCCGGTCGTCTCCGCGTAGTTGTCCGCCGGCCTGGCGATCGAGAGGGTGGCTCCGGCCTGCTGCAGGGCGAGCACCAGGGGGAGGCTCTCCGCTTCCTCGGCGGGTGCCAGCAGCAGGCAGTGTCCGTCCAGGGTTCCCTCGACCGCGGGTTCTGCCTGGGCCCACTCGATGGTCGACAGTGGGGTTTGCGCGGCGGGCTCGGCCGCGGCGGGCGGGTGGGCGGGAGCTGCTTCGCCGGCCGTCGGGACGCGCTGGGCGATCGGATCCACCCAGTGCCGCCGGCGCTGGTACGGGTAGCCCGGCAGGGGCACCCGGCGCACCTCACCGAGATCCTCGTCGGCGCAGGCCCAGTCGAGGTCGTGCCCCTCGGCCCAGACCCGGGCCGTCGCGTCCAGCAGCCCGTGCTGCTGCTCCAGCACCGGAACGAACGTGGAGCCGTTCCCGCCGGCCAGCTTGCCGAGGTTGCTGAGGACCTGGTCGGGGCCGGTCTCCAGGACCAGTCGGGGTCCGCCCTCGAGCAGTGCGGCAAGCGCCCGGTCGAACCGCACCGGCCCGGTGACCTGGTCGGCCCAGAAGATCGGGTGGGTCGCCTGGCTGTCGTCGAGGAGCCCGCCGGCGGCCGCCGAGTAGAACGGGATCGCCGGTGGGTGGAGGTGCACGCCCTGGAAGGCCAGCGCGAACTCCTGGGCCGCGGACGTCATGAGCGGACTGTGGAAAGCGCCCGCCGTGTTCAGCGGTGTGGCGGCGACCTTGCGACTGGCCAACACGGCCTGCATCGCCTCGATGTCGTCCCTGGTGCCGCTGAGCACGCACTGTTGCGGGCCGTTGACCACGGCCAGGGTGACTCCGGTGGGAAGCATCGCCGCGAGGTCGTCCGCCGGCATGCCCACCGCGAGCATGGCGCCGGGCGGGGCGGTCTCCATCGCCCGGCCGCGGGCCGCCACCAGCTTCGCAGCGTCGGACACCGAAATGACTCCGGCCACCACGGCGGCGGCGATCTCGCCGACGCTGTGACCGATGACCGCCCCGGGGCGTACGCCGCGCGCTCGCAGTGCCGCCGCCGTGGCGTACTCGACCGCGAACAACATCGCCTGGGCCGCCGCGGTTCCCGTCAGCCGTCCCGGATCGCCGGCGAGCCAGTCACCGCGTACGTCGACCTCGTGCTGCGCCAGCAGGTCGAGGGCCTCGTCGGCGGCGGCGGCGAAGGAGGCGTCCGTGTGGTACGCCTCAACGCCCATGCCGGGGCGTTGCGAGCCCTGCCCCGGGAACGCGAACACGACGTCGCGCCGTCCACCGCTGGGTGTGGTGATCACATTCTTGCCGGCGCGAAGCACGGTCGCGGCTTCGGCGGCGTCAGCGGCGATCGCGGCGAACCGCTGCGGGTACGCCCGGCGTCCGTGTTGCAGGGTGTGGACGGCGGCGGCGAAGGCCTGCTCGTTCTCCCCGTCGGCGAAGTATCCGGCCAGGTTCTCCTGGTACTGACGGCCCGCCTCGTCGCTCCGCGCCGACCAGACGACGATCCTCGGCCGGCGGGGTGCCGCTGTCACGGTGCGGGGCGGGGCCTCCTGGACGACGACGTGCGCGTTGGTGCCGCCTACGCCGAACGAACTGACTCCGCCGACGCGCGGCGCGCCGGAGGGCATGGTCGTCAGTCGGTCGGCGATGACGAACGGCGTGCTGTCGAGGTCGAGCTTGGGGTTCGGTTCGGTGAAGTTGACGGTGGCCGGGATGCGGCCGTGCCGCAGCGCCAGGATCGCTTTGATCAACGAGGCGATACCGGAGGCGTGTCCGAGGTGGCCGACACTCGCCTTGACCGAGCCGAGGGTCACCCGGGCGTTGCCGACGTCACCGACCGCGCGCAGCGCCCGGTGCAGTGCCGCGACCTCGATCGGGTCTCCGAGCTGGGTACCGGTGGCGTGGCACTCCACGAAGGACAGGTCGGTGGCGGTGACGTCGGCCATGGCGAACGCCTCGGCCAGCATGGCCGTCTGCCCCTGGATGGACGGGGCGGTGAATCCCGCCTTGGCCGAGCCGTCGTTGTTCAGTGCGCTGCCGCGGAGCACCGCGTGGATGGTGTCGCCGTCGGCGAGGGCGTCTTCGAGCCGCTTGAGCACGACGGCACCGGCGCCGCTGGAGAACAGGGTGCCGTCTGCCTTAACGTCGAAGGGCCGGACGTGGCCGTCCCGGGAGAACGGGCTGCCGTCGGCCCACAGATACCCGTGCCCGAAGGGCATCTCCACCTCGGCGCCACCGGCGATGGCGACATCGCATTCGCCGTTGCGCAGTGCCTGTCCGGCCAGGTGCACCGCGACCAGAGAGCTGGAACAGGCGGTCGAGACCGATATCGCCGCGCCCCGAAGGTTCAGCTTGTACGCGGCCGTGATCGCCACGTAGTCCGTGTTGTTGAGCGCGGTGACCGCGAAACTTGTCGTGGCCGCCTCATTGCCGGTGTGGCCGAGGTGCAGGTCCAGGTATCTGTTGGCGCCGGCGGCGCCGTACACCGCGATCGTGGCGTCGGTGGCATGGGGGTTGCAGCCGGCGTGCTCGAGGGCGGCGTGGGCACTCTCCAGGAACATGCGGATCTGCGGGTCCGTGTGGTCGGCCTCGCGCGGCGTGTAGCCGAACAGCGCGGAGTCGAAGTCCGGTATGCCGGGCGCGTTCGCGAACGCCTTGACGTAGTCGGGGTTGCTCAGCATGGCCTCGGGGACGCCGTACTGCCGTAGCTCCTCGTCCGACGGGAAGCTGATGCTCTCCACGGCGTCGCGTAGGTTGGCCCAGTACTGGGCGACGTCGGGCGCTCCGGGGAACCGCCCGGCCAGACCCACAACCGCGATGTGATGACGGTCGCTCACGACAGTTCCCTTCGTATCCTTGCCCGAGCCGATTGGCGGCGCGACGCGTCCACGGCGACAGGTGTGCGGGTGGTGCGGGATGCGGGCACGACCGCGGCTGCGCCGCTCAGGCGGGCGGCCAGCGCCCGCACGGTGGGCAGTTCGAATAGCGTCAGCATCGGCACCTCGCGTCCCAGCCGCTCCTCGAGTGCCACCTGGGTTTTGATCATCAGCAGGGAACTCCCGCCGAGGTCGAAGAAGTTGCTGTTGAGATCGTCGGGCGGGTAGCCGAGGACCTCGCGCCAGACGTCGGCGATCTCGCGCTCGAGCTGCGAGAACTCAGCCACGCGGTCGCCGGTCCCGGGGTCCGGCCGCCAGGGCGGAAGCGCGTCCCGGTCGAGCTTTCCGTTGCGCGACAGGGGGATCTCTGCGACCTGGACCACTCCGGCGGGGACCAGGTGGGACGGCAGGACGGCCCGCAGGTCGGCGCGCAGTCCGGCCACGCTCACCGCCGCGCCGGCAGCGGGTGTGACATAGGCGATGAGCCGGTCCGCTGCCAGCACCGTACGACAGTCGACGATGTAATCGAGGCCGCGAACGGCGGCGTCGACCTCCTGCGGTTCGACCCGGAAGCCGGCGATCTTGATCTGCTCGTCGGCTCGGCCGAGAAACTCGATGATCCCGCCGGGCAGGTACCGGCCGAGGTCGCCGGTGACGTACCGGCGGCCGTACCCGTCGGCGAGATAAGGGCTCCGCACGACGATCCTGCCGATCTCTCCGACCGCGGCCGGCTGTCCGTCAGCGCCGGCCACCAGCACGTCCGTCCCGCTGATTCCGGTGCCGATCGGTATCCGGCGGTCGTCGCCGCCCAGCTCGTCGCCGGGCGCGACGCTGTACCAGGCGGCGACCTGCGGGGTCTCCGTCGTTCCGTACGCGTTGACCAGGGTCGCCGCGGGCGCGGTGGCCCGGATCGCGGCGGCGTCCGCGGCGAAGAGTTGGTCGCCGCCGCAGAGCACCAGACGCAGCCGCGGCAGCGGTCGCCGCGTCGCTGTGATCAACCGCAGCAGTTGGGGGGTCAGGTGCACCACGGTGATCTGCTCGCGGTCGAGCCAGGCATGCAGGTCCCGCGGCGAACGGATGATCTCGTCAGGCGGGATGTGGAGCGTGGCTCCCACGGCCAACGGGGCGAAGACGTCCCGCAGCAGCGGATCGTGGGCCAGCCCGGACAGCATGGTGAACCGGTCGGAACTCGTCAGCCGGAACGTGACGGCGTACTCGGCCAGGAAGTGCGCCAGCGGAACGCCGCTCGCCCGGACCGGCTTGGGTGCCCCGGTGGTGCCGGAGGTGAACCCGACATGCCCGGCCGGGGTGAACGGTGGAGCGAGCTTCGCGCCGGGCCGCACCGGATCGATCGGAATCAGCGGTGCGCCCGCCTGCAGAGCCGCGGGGGACGCGCCGCTGAACAGGATCGCCTTTGCCCCGCCCACGGCCTCGAGCTGGGCCCGCAGCCTGCCTTCCGGGTATGCCGGGTCGAGGATCGTGATGTCGGCACCGACGGACCAGGCGGCGAGCAGGCCGGCGACCAGGGACCCGCCCCGGGATGCGTGGACGGCGACCAGATCGCCCGGGCCTACGTGCGCCGCGAGATCCGCGCGGACGGCCGACGCCCAGCCGGCGAGCTGTGCGTAGCCGATCTCCCCGACCGGGTCGACGACGGCGACCGCCGTGCCGGCCCGCCGCACGTTCGCGGCGAACGTGTCCAGCACCGTTGGGTGCTGCTGGTCCGGCTCCGCCAGTTCGGGCGCCCGCGCCGCAGTGAGTGGGCGGGTGGCGACCGCGAGGTCCGGTCGATCCGCGACCGCCGACAGCATGACCGCGAACTGGTCGGCGAGCTCGGCTGCGATCTGGGCGTCCACCTTGGCGTGGTCGTAGACGATGGTCAGGTCGAGCTGACCACCGAGGTCAGCGACGTAGACGTTGACATCGAAGACCGCGCCGACCGGCGGCTCGTCGACGACCCAGGTCTTCACCTCCGGCAGCTCCGGCGCCGGGTCCGGTTCGCCGAGAAAGTTGAACCAGGTGTTGAACGAGACGTCGGTACCGGCGCGGCGCAGGTGGTGATGCACGACGTCGAAGGGAACCTCCTGGTTCGCGACGGCATGCGTGATCGCGGCGCGGGTCGCTCGGACCAGGTCGGTGAACGTGGCCTGCGCCGACGCGGTGATCCGGATGGCGGCGGTGTTCACGAGGAAGCCGACCAGATGCTCCGTCCCGGGTACGGTGCGGGTGCCCAACGGCACCCCGATCACCTGGTCGTCCTCCCCTGCCCAGCGCCGTAACACGCCGGCCAGGCCGGAGAGCAGGACAACGAACAGGGTCGTCCGGTGCTCCCGCGCCAGCGCGCGAAGCTCGGCGGTGAGGTCCTGGTCGAGCGTCCGCCGACATATTCCCGGCCCGGGCCCGGCGGTCGCGCGGACCGGCAACGGGTACCGATACGGTGGGGGGCACCCGTCGAGCCGTCGCATCCAGCTCTGCAGTTGCCCGTCGTACGCCCCGGCGCGGAGCCGGTCGGCGTGCCAGACGCTGTAGTCGAGATACGACAACGCCGGTTCCGGCGACGCCGGGTCGTCGCCGAGGTGCAGGGCACGGTAGGCCGCACCGAACTCGGCCAGCAGGACGCGTACCGTCTGGCCGTCCGAGATCAGGTGGTGCAGGGTCAGCACCAACCGGTGTTCCCCGTGCGCCAGGCTGATCAATGCCGCTCTCATGAGCGGTGGCCGCCCGAGGTCGAACGGGCGCCGGACCTCGGCCGAGATCCATTGGTCGGCCGCTGCCGCGTCCGGAAGGCTCACCGTGACGAGGGAGAACTCGGCCGGTACGTCGCGGAGCCGCTGCTCGGGCCCGTCCGCGCCGGGCACGATGGCGGTGCGCAGCGCCGAATGCCGCGCGACGAGGTGCCGGAGCGCACCGTCGACGGCCGCCGGGACGACGTCGCCGGCGAGTCCCAGCACGACCGGGATGTTGTACGCCGTCAGGCGGCCTTCGAGCTGGCTGAGCAACCAGAGCCGTTGCTGACCCGGCGCGAGGGGTCCACTGCTCCGGCTCGGATCGGCGACGATCGCCGATGCCGCGGTGGCCCGGCCGACCGCGGCGGTCACCTCGCCGAGGGTCGGCCATTCGAGCAGCGCCCCGGCCGGAAGCTCGACACCGAGCTCGGTCCGGATCGCCGCGACCAACGCGGCGGCCCGCAAGGAGTCGCCACCGTGTTCGAAGAAGTCGTCGTCGGGTGCGGGCTCGGCGGCGCCGAGCACCCCGGCCCAGATCCGACTCATCGCGGCCTCGGCGCCCCCGTCGGCCACAGGACCCGCCGCGACGCCGTTCGACCTGCCGTGCCGGCGCCGCAGCGCCGTCATGTCGACCTTTCCGTTGGCCGTGACCGGGAAGGTCGGCACCACGTTGATGACGGCCGGCACCATCGCCCGGGGCAGCCGGCCCGCCACGAATCGGCGTACCTGTGCCGGCTCGAGGTCCGGTGCCCCGCTGAGGTAGGCGGCGAGTTCCGGTCGGCCGTCGACGTCCTCCACCGCGACCGCCGCGGCGGTGATCCCCGGGCAGGCGGCCAGGACGACCTGGACCTCGGTCAGGCTCAGTCGCACCCCGTGGATCTTCACCACGTCGTCGGCCCGGCCGAGGTGGACCAGGTCTCCGTGCGGGTCGTAACGCACGAGATCACCTGTCCGGTACCGGCGTGTCCCGTCGGGACCCGGCACGAACCGGGCCGCGGTGGCGGCCGGGTCGCCGAGGTAGCCCCGGGCCAACTGCACGCCACCCAGATAGAGCTCGCCCTCGCCGCTCGCCCGCAGCTCGCCGTCGAGGACCGCCAGCTCGGTGGAATCGAAGCTGGTGCCGATGGGCACGCTGCCCTCGGAGTACGAGGCGAGCGGGTCGGTCCGGAAGTAGGTGTTGTCGATGGTGGCCTCGGTCAGCCCGTACGTGTTGAAGAGGTGCACGTCGGGCCCGAACGCCGCACGCGCCGCCTGATACTCGGCGACGGACCACAGCTCACCGCCCACGATGACGAAGCGGAGGGACTCGACCCGTGCACCGGTCGCCGCGAGGTGACTCACCAGCGGGCGCAGCAGCGAGGGGGTCAGCTCCAGGTACTCCGTCGCCGAGTCGCGGATCAGTCTCACCAGGTCGGGTGGGCTGGTCAGCGTCTGTTCCGGGCACATCACGAGGCATCCGCCGGTGAGCAGCGTGCGGGCCAGGTCGCCGGTCGCCACGTCGAATCCGAAGCCCGCGAGTTGCAGCACCGTCCGCACCTCGTCGCCCATGCCGTAGAGACGCCGGTACGACCCGACGAGGGCCAGCAGGGCGCCGTGGCTGATCGCCACGGCCTTCGGCGTGCCGGTCGAGCCTGAGGTGTGGATGACGTAGGCGAGATTGCCGGCGCGGGTCGGGTTCGGGGTGCGCCGACCGCCGGCGAGCGGCCGGTCCACCAGGCCGATCGGTGCGTCGAGGCCGGCCATCCGCCGTCGGAGGCCGGCCTGGGTCAACGCCGCGGCCGGGCGTACCTGCGCCAGGATCGACTGCCAGCGTTCACGCGGTGCCTGGGGATCCAGCGCGAGGTAGGCGGCGCCGGCCTTCCACACGCCGAGGACAGCCGCGGCGAGGTCGACGGTGCGGTCGACGGCGATCGCGACGATGTCCTCGACCCCGACTCCTCGCGCGCACAGCCAGCCGGCGATCTCGTCGGACCGTCGATCAAGCTCGGCATAGGTGGTGATGACGCCGCGGTCGAGCACGGCAGCCGCATCCGGCGCCGCTGCGACGATGTCCGCGAAGCCGTCGTGGCAGGAGTCGGTCACGCGGGCCGTCCGCGCACGCACCACTCCAGCACGGCCTTGGCGCTGTGCATTTTCTGCTCCGCCTGGCGGAAGGCGATGCTGGACACCCCGTCGAGGATCTCCGGGGTCACCTCCTCGCCGCGATGTGCCGGCAGGTCATGCATGAAGACCGCTCTCGGGTTCCGGTGCATCAACGCGTCGTTCACCTGGAACGGGAGGAAGCTCGTGCGCCAGTCGGGGTCCGCCTTGGAGGTGCCGGTCGTCTGCCATCGGGTGGTGTAGACGACGTCGGCGTCTTCCATCGCCTCGGTGACGTCGTGGACCTCGTCGACCTGCGCGCCGCGCTGCGCCGCCTGCGTCCGCGCGCGCTCCAGGAATGAACTGTCCAGCCCGTATCCGGGCGGTGTCGCGAGGCAGAACTCGACATTCGCATAGCGGGAAAGGGCCAGCGCAAGAGCCGAGGCGGTGTTGTTTCCCTCGCCGATGTAGAGAACCCGGAGTCCGGCGATCTTGCCGAAGTGAAGCTCGATCGTCGACAGGTCCGCGATCGCCTGCGTGGGATGCTCGTCGGCGGTCATCGCATTGATGACCGCCATTCTGTTCTGCGCGAGCAGGGCCCGCAGTTCGGCCGGGTCGGCAGCGGTACGCACGACCAGAGCGTCGAGCATCGAGCCGAGCACGCGCGCGGTGTCCTCCATCGACTCCCCGGTGTTGAGCTGGAGGTCGTGGGGGCCGTAGGCCACGTGCCCCGCGCCGAGGCGCAGCGCGGCGGTGGCGAAGGCGCTCCGCGTACGGGTCGACGTGGTCCTGAAGAAGCTGCCCACCACGCAGCCTTCCAGCGGGCGCACTCCGGCCGCTCCTGGGCCCGCATACCAGGCGGACCGTTGCACCAGGTGGTGCAACTCGGCATCACTCAGGCCGTCGACCGAGGTTAGGTGTCGCACGGATCCGAGACTTCCGTGCTCACCACCAGCCATCAATGCCCGTCGGGAACGTTGGCGAGAAGTCGTCAGTCCCTTGACCAGTGATGGGTGCTTTCCACGAGGCTATCGTGGCTTGCCACAGGATCGGCGCCCTGCCGGGCGGCTCGGTGGATTTCTCCGTTGTCAGCTCGCCCATCATCCACGCCGGTCTCGTCGAGATCCTCAGGAGTGCGGGGCTCACGGTCGTCTCCGTGCGGGCGACACCGGACGAGGATCCTGCCCCGCTCGCCGAGGTCACCGTCGTCGACGTCGACGCGTTGACCCCGTCCCGGGAGCTGGACCAGGTCGCTGTCGCTGCCGCGAGCGCGGCGGTCCTCGTGCTGGACAGCAGGGCCGACGCCGTGGCGGGCTTCCTGCGGGCGGGAGCAGCCGGTGTGGTCAGCAAGCGCACCTCCGCCGAAGGACTGGTCACGGCGATCCGCGCCGCCGCCTCCGGGCCGCCCGCCGGTCGTGCCCGAGCCAGCACGCCGAGCCGCACCAATCGCTCGGAGCGCTCGGCCCGACGGTTGTCCGGGCGGGAAGAGCAGGTGCTGCGTCACGTCTCATCCGGGTTGACCCACGGTCAGATCGCCACCCGGCTCGGCATCAGTCGGCACACCGTCGACACGTACGTGACGCGGATCCGGGTGAAGCTCCGCGCCGGCAACAAGGCCGAACTCACGCGGGCCGCCCTGCTCGGCGGGATGGTCGACAGTCGCGTCGGCGAAGCGGCTGAGAACAGGCTTGTCCTGCCGATCCCGCGGCCCGGACCGTTGACGTCGGCCCGGGGTGGCAGCGGCACCGGGCGGTCCGACCGCAGGCCACGGACGGAGTCGGTGCATCGAGGCTCACCGTGCCCCCTGTTCGCGGAGGGCGCTGGCGAGCGCCGCCAGATTGGGATAGTCGAACAGCGATCCGATGCTCATGTTCACGCCGAACGCGTCCCGGATTCGTCCCGTCAGCGCCACCCCCATCAGCGAGTCGCCGCCGAGCTCGAAGAAGTCGTCCTCCGGCTCGATCCGGTCGCGGCCGAGCACCAGGCGCCAGATGTCGGCAAGCCGGTCCTGCACGGATCCCGCCGCCGTCGCCGCCGGTGACGACGCCGGCCGCGCGGGCATGATCCGAGCCGGCGCCGGCGCCTCCGGCGAGGGCTGGCCGCCGGGTTCCCGCACGCTCACCTGTGCCGGGGTACGGGAATTCAGCAGCCGCAGCAGCAGTCCCACCCCTTCCTGGGGCGAGAGCCCGTCCGCCTCCGGGTCGTCCGCGGTGGACTCGGTCCGGCCGCTGAAGTCGGCGACCCGGGCCGGGCGCATGCGCAGCCCGTCGATCGTCAGGACGACCGTTCCCTCGTCGGTGATGAATTCCACGTCCGCCGACGGGTCGTCGCCGGCGAGAGATCGCAACCGGCTGAACATCCGCCCCGGCAACGGCGCGTACCAGGTCATGCGGCTGTAGGTGAAGGGCACCAGCAACTCACCGCGGCGATGGCGGCGCACGAGCCCGGAGCCGGTGTCCATCAGGGCCGGATGAGCGGCCCGATCGGCCGCCTCGGCGGCGAGTCCGGCGGGCAACTCGAGTCTCACGACGGTGGTGTCGCCGGATTCCCAGATCTGCTCGAGGCACTGCCAGCGCGGGCCGAACGCGAAGGCGTCGGTGGCGGACGGCGGCGAGGAAGCTGCCGGAGCCAGACCACGCGTCAGTTCGGCAACCGGCACCGTCCGCGGCGCCGGCCCTCCGGGCGCCAGGACGGCCTCGGCGTGCACCTGCCAAGCCTGATCCGGGGTGGCGTCGGGGCGGGTCTGCAGGCGCACCCGCCACGCGTCGCCGTCGCGCTCGAAGACCACCCTGGCGCGCAGCGCCGCCTCGCCCGCCAGGGGCCGCAGGAACACCACGTCCCGCAGGGTCACCGGGGCTGCCGCGTCCGGGACGGTCTCCAGGTACGCGCGGAGGATCAGGTCGATCATGCCGGTCCCGGGCAGGACGGCGATGCCGCCGATCCGGTGTTCGTCGAGCTCCCAGTGGGTCGCCGCGGACAGCACCGTTTCGTAGTGCGGCCCCGCGGTCCGGGCCTCGCGCACCGCGGCCGACAGCTTCGCCAGGACGCCGCCGCGGGCCATACCGACGGTCGACCAGCCCGGCCAGTTGATGCTCAGCCAGCCCGGCCGGGCAGCCGCGTACGCGTCCATGAACGCGTTGGCTGCCGAATAGTCGGCGCCACCGATCATGCCGGTCAGTGCCGCCTGGCTGGAGAAGCAGATCACGAAGTCGACCGGTGGCCGCTTGGCCAGCGCGGCGTCCAGCGCGATCGTCCCGGCCACCTTGGGTCGCAGTACCCGCTCGGCATCTTCCCGCCTGCGCAGCTGCAGCATGCCGTCGCCGGGCAGGCCCGCCAGGTGGAAGACCCCGTTGATCACACCCAGCTGATCGAGTACACCCTCCAGCTGTGCCGGATCGGCCACGTCGCAGGCGAACACCCGGACCGTGGCACCCATCGACTCGATCTCGGCCAGGTCAACGTCCCGGACGGTCCGTCCCAGCAGGGCCAGGTTCGGGCGGCGCCCGGTCGCGGCGAGTCCCTTCGCCACGGCGAGGCCCAGCCCGCCGAGCCCGCCGGTGAGCACGTAGACCCCGTTGCGGCGGATCCCTGGTCCGGTGCTCTCCGCGGGAGGCTGCCACGGCAGGTCGTGTGCCACCCACCGGCGAGTGCCGCGCAGTGCCACCACGGGCTCACCGGCGGCCGCGGACAGCTCCGCGACGAGCTGGTCCTCGGCGGTCACCGCACCCACGTCGATGACCCGGCACTCCGCGTCCGGCGACTCCTGGCGGAAGGCGCGAACCGCGGCGATCAGCGCCGCGCGCGCCGGTTCGACAGCCTCGCCGCCCGAGACGTCCACGGCTCCGCTGGTGAGGACGAGCAGCGACGGCATCCCGCCGCCGGCCCGCTGCACCAGATGCAGCAGCGCGTAGAAGGTGCGGTCGAACTCTTCGGCGGTGTCCGCCGCGGCACCGGTCGCCCAGGCGTGCACCAGCAGCGACGGTCTCGCCGATCCGCGCAGGACCGAGTCCAGATCCTCAGCCAGGTGCCCGGGCCGCACGGTGTACTCACCCGCCCGCTCGCCGAACGCGGTGCCCGGGCGCAGCCGGATCACCTCGTGCCCCGCCTGCTGCAGCGCGTTGACGATCGTCACGTCGCCGGCCGGTACGAGCGCGAGCGCGACCCCGGGGGCGGACAGACCCGTGGCCGACCGTGCCGCCTCGGTCCAACCGGGTGTCGTGAACGGTCCGGGGTCCGGCGCACCCTCCGGCGCGAGCGCCGGGCCGGGCGGCGGTGCGTCCGTCTCCGGCGTTGCCGGACCGGGCACCGGATCCACCCAGTGCCGGGCACGCTGGAATCGATAGCCGGGCAGCGACACGCGCTGGGGGCGCTCGTCCGGGTCGAGGCCGGACCAGTTCACCGGGCAGCCGGCGAGCCACAGTTCGGCCAGCGTGGCAAGCACCGCCCGTCCCTCGTCGCCGTGCGACCGCGGCAGCGACGGCAGAGCCCGCCACCGCTCCCCCGCGACCATGGGATGCCGGCGCGCCAGTTTGGTCAGAGCCGTCCCGGGACCCACTTCGAGCAGGATGCCGGTCCCGGCCGCGAACGCCGAGTCCACGGCGTTCGCGAAGAGGACCGGGTCGGCCAGCTGCCGGGCCCAGAACCCCGGATCCGTCGCCTCGTCGGCGGTCAACAGCCTGCCCGTCGCGGCCGAGTACATCGGAATGTGTGGCGCGGAGAGCGTGACGCCGTCGAATCCCGCCTGGAACTCCGCGACCGCCGGACGCATCGCCGGGCTGTGGAAGCCATGTGAGGTGTTGAGGGTGCGGACGGCGACTCCGGCCGCGGCGAGCGCCTCGGCCACGGTGGCGAGTGATCCGGCCGGCCCGGCGAGGACGGTCTGGTCGGCGGCGTTCGCCGCCGCGATCGCGCAATCCGCCGGCAGGGTGGGCACCTGATCCGGGCCGGTCGCGGCGACGAGCATCGCCCCACGCGGCTGGCGCTGCATGGTCTGCCCCCGCAAGGCCACCAGCCGCAGCGCGTCGTCCAGCTCGACGACGCCGGCGACCGTGGCCGCGACCAACTCACCGACGCTGTGCCCCAGCACCGCCGTCGGTGTGATTCCCCATTCCATCCACTGCCGCGCCAACGCGTACTCGACGGCGAACAACAGCGGCTGTGCGGCGGCGGTTTCGTTCAGCGCGTCGCCGGGGGTCTCGGCGAGCCACACCGGGTACAGGTCGGTGCCGTGCTTGGCGACGCCGTCCAGGCACAGGTCAACGGTCTCGGTAAAGGTCCGCTGGGTTCCGTAGAGGTCGGCCGCCATTCGCGGGTACTGCGCGCCCTGGCCGGGAAACGCGAACAGGACCGCCGGCGCCGCGTCGCCCACCGGACTGCCGGTGAGCAGGGAACCATGCCCGGCGAGGGCCCGCGCCGCCTCCGCGGCGCTGGTGACCACCGTGGCCGCGCGTACCGGGTGCTCGGTGCGCCCCCGCTGCAAGGTGCTGGTCGCGCCGGCGAATTCCGCCTCGTCGGCACCGGCGAAGTACTCGGCCAGAGCGGCCTGGTTGGCAGTCGCGGCCGCCGCGTCGCGCCCGGACCACACCACGATCCGGGGACGTTCGGATCCCGGCGTCCGCACGCCTACCGGGGCTTCCTCCACGACCAGGTGGACGTTGGTTCCGCCGATGCCCAGGGAACTCAGCGCGCCTCGGCGGGTGACCCGCTCCCCCCTCGGCCAGGGGCGCAACCCGCTGTTGACGAAGAACGGCGTGTTCTCCAACTCCAGCTTCGGGTTGGTGGTCGTGACGTTGATGGTCGGCGGAATCTGCTCGTGCTCGAGCGAGAGCACCATTTTGAGCAGGCCCGCGATCCCGGCCACCGGGTTGGTGTGGCCGATGTTTCCCTTCACCGACCCCACCGGGATCCGCCCGGCCGGCAGGGGTCCGCCGGCGAGGCGCCGGTACGCCTCGGCCAGTGCGCTCATCTCGATCGGGTCACCCAGGGGTGTTCCGGTGGCATGCATCTCCACGCAGCCGATGTCCAGCGGGTCGAACCCGGCCATCGCCATCGCGTCCACGATCGCCGTTGACTGGCCGGTGACGCTCGGCGCGCTGAAGCTGACCTTGTCCGAGCCGTCGTTGTTGATCCCGATGCCGTGGATGACTCCCCAGATGTGGTCGCCGTCAGCGATCGCGTCGGCCGCCCTTTTCAGCAGCACGGCGCCGGCGCCGCTGGTGAAGATCGTGCCGGTGCCGGAGGCGTCGAAGGGCCGGCACCGTCCGTCGGCGGAGCGCACGCCTCCGGGCACCCACCGGTATCCGGTGCGGTAGGGGATCTCGACGTTCGCCGCCGCGGCGATCGCGGCGTCGCAGTCGCCGAGTTGAAGGGCCTGGCAGGCCAGGTGAACCGCGGTGAGCGAACTGGAGCACGCGGTCAGCACCGACATGCTCGGGCCGCGGAAGTTGAGCTTGTACGACGCCAGCGTGGCCAGGTAGTCGACGCTGGTCAGCACCATGATGTCCAGGTCCGACGAGCCGCTGTACTTCGGGTTCTGCATGACGTGCAGATCGCCGTACCGGTTCGGCCCGCAGGCGCCGTAGACGGCGACGTCGCGGCTGATCCGCGTCGGGTCGTACCCGGCGTCTTCGACCGCCTCGTGCGCGACCTCCAGGAACAGCCGCAGCTGCGGGTCGCAGATCTCGGCCTCCCGCGAGGTCATCCGGAAGAACCCGGCATCGAAGCCGTCCACGTGCGGAGCCAGCCCGGCCATCTTCACGTACGCCGGATCGTCGATGGCGGCGCGCGGCACCCCGGCGGCGAGGAGTTCGTCGTCGCTCAACGCGGTGATGGACTCCCGCCCGGCGGCGAGATTTCGCCAGTACTCGCCGGTGTCGCGGGCGCCGGGCAGCCGCGCGGCAATCCCGACGATCGCGATCGGGTCGAAAAACTCGCTCATTGGGGCTCGCTCTCGGATCGGATTCGCCTGCGCAGATCGCGCCGCGCGCTGCCGAGGCGGCGCAGGTCACCCGCGTCGGCGGCACGGCTGCCCGGTGCGATCACGGGCGCGTGCCCACCGGTCAGGTAGCGGCGCAGCGCACGCAGATTCGGGTGGGCGAACAGCACGGTGACGGGCAGGTCGGTGGACAACTCGCGACGAGCCACCTCGTGCAGGTGCACGAGGACCGCCGAGGTGAGGCCGGCTTCGAAGAAGTTCTCGGTCGGGCCGATCGACCGGCCGAGCACCGCCCGGATCGTCGACTCCACGGCCTGGAGGGCCCGTTCCGCCTCCGCCTGCGGGCCGGGCCGGGCGGGGACGTCGCCCGGCGCGGCGGTACGCCCGGCGGGTCCGGGCAGATCAGTCACGGCCGATCCGTTCGGCTATGCACGACGCCACTTCGGCCGGGTTCTCGTCGACGAGCCAATGTCCGGCCTTCAGCTCGCACAGGTCCGGACGTGACGTGCTGAACCGTCGCCAGCCCAGCAGGCCTCCGCGGCTCTGATCCGGGTCGTCCCGGCCATACAGCACGCTGACCGGGGTGTCCAGGGGCTCGGTCGGGCGGCTGTGGAACTGGGCGTAGAGCCCGAAGTCGGCACGTAGCGCGCCCTCGAAGATCGGGCGCAGCTCGTCGCGGGCGAGCTCCGCTGGGACACCGCCCTCCGCCAGCACCGTCTCCCAGAACGCGGCGCCGGGCAGCAGGTGCAGGTGCCGGGGCACGAGTACGACGTCCGGCGCCGCGAACGAGCCGATGAACAGGTGGTCCGGGGTGACCAGCCGGGCCGTCAGGTACGCCAGCAGCGCGCCGCCGCAGTAGCCGAAGTAGCCGCGTTCCGGCGGACCGGTGTCGTCGTGGGACAGTTCCGCGGCGAGCTCCGCGATGAGCGGCTCGAGTTCGGTGCGCGGCGCCTCCGCGAGCCGGGCTTGCCGGCCGGGCAGATTCAGCGCCCACGGCTCGATCGTGTCCGGCAGCGCCGCCGCGAGTGCCCCGACCGCCCCCGGCCCGCCGCCGGCGTGGGGAAACACGTACAGCCGGGCACGCGCCTGCGCGCGCCGTTCCACGCGGACGAACCAGGGTGCTTGCACTCAGCGCTCCTCGCTCAGGTGGGCCGACATCTGAACGGCCGTCGGATGGTCGAAGATCGCCCGCAGGGGCACCGGTGTGCCGCAGGTCTCCGCGATCCGCGCGGCGAGTTGGGCGGCCAGAAGCGAATGCCCACCGTTGAGGAAGAAGTGGTCGCGCGCGCCCAGGTCGGGGCGGCCCAGGGTGGTGCGCCACAACGCGAGGAGCCGCCGGGTCAGCTCCGGATCCGGATCGGGTCCGTCCTCGGCCTGCTGCTGCCCCCCGGCGGTCGATGCGACATCGAGCGCCCTCAGCGCACCGTGGTCCGTCTTCCCGTTCGGGCTGACCGGGAACTCGTCCAGCACGCTGAGCCGGGACGGCAGCGCGTACGACGGCAGGCGCTCGCTGAGGTATGGCCAGAGCGCTTCCGAAACCGACGCGGCGGCCGATGCCTGCGCCAGCGTGACGAAGGCACGGAGTTCCGCGTCGCCCTGTGGGTCTCCGACGATGACGGCGGCGGCCTCGGCAACAGCCGGGTGGGACCGCAGCGCCGCCTCGACCTCGGGCAGCTCGATGCGGTGCCCGCGCAGCTTCACCTGGCGATCGTTGCGGCCGAACAACTCCAGCGTTCCGTCCGGGCGCCAGCGGGCGAGATCTCCGGTGCGGTAGTAGCGACCGTCGGCTCCGGTGGGGAACCGTTCGGCGGTCAGCTCGGGCCGATTCAGGTAGCCGAGGCTCACCCCGGTGCCGCCGATGCACAGTTCACCGAGCAGTCCCGGAGGCTGCCGCGCGCCGTGTTCATCGGTGACGAAGACGGTGGTGTTGGCGATGGGGTGACCGATCGGGACGGGATCGGTGACGTCGCCGGACAGCTCGGCGACAGTCGACCAGATGGTGGTCTCGGTGGGCCCGTACACATTGAACAACCGGCATCCGGAGGCGAAGAGATCACGGGCCAGCCCGGCCGTCATGGGCTCCCCTCCGCACAGGACCGTCCTGCCGCGCAGTTCGTTGTCGATCGTGCCAACCGCCAGCCGCCAGAACGTGGGCGTGGCCTGTACGACGGAGACGTCGTGCTTGACCACCAGATCGAGCAGTTCCCGGGGCTGGACCTGGGCCTGTGCCGGCGCGATGACCAGGGTGCCCCCGGTGATCAGCGGTAGACACAGTTCCAGCGCCGAGATGTCGAAGGCCGTGGTGGTCGACCACAGCACGCCGTCCTGGGCGGTCAGTCCAAGCCGATCGGCGAAGTCGTGCACCACGTTCGCCAGGTTTGCGTGACTGACGACGACGCCGCGGGGGGTTCCCGTCGACCCGGACGTGTAGATCACGTAGGCGGCGTCGGGCGGGTCAGCGACGCGTCGGTCACCGGCGAGGTCCGTTCCGTCGGCCAGCTCGTCCCAGGCGATCACGGGTATCCCGGCGTCGTCCCGGATGTCGGCCCGGGACCGCGCCATGATGACTTTCGCGCGCGCGTCGGTCAGCTGCAGTGCCAGCCGCTGTGCCGGATGCCCGACGTCCAGCGGCAGGTAGCAGCCACCGGCCAGCCAGACACCCAACACCGCGGCGGTCATCGCCGCCGAGCGGGGCAGGGCCAGCGCGACGATGTCGCCGTCGCCGATTCCGTCGGCCCTGAGCCGTGCGGCGACGTTCCGCGCCGTCGCCGCGACGTCGGCGTACGAGAAGCTGTTGCCCGCTTCGACGACGGCGGTCGCGTCGGGACGGGATTCGACGTGGGCGAGGAATCGCTCGAGAACCGTCCGGTCCGGGTAGCCCGCGCGCACGGTGTCGTTGACGTCGCGGAGGACCTGCCGTTCGGACCTGCTCGTCATGTCGAGTTCCGCGACGGGCCGGTGCGGATCCTCGGCGGCGGCGGCCAGCAGGAGTTCCATCCGGCCGAGGAACGCGAGGATGTCGGCTTCGTCGTGGATCTCGGCGCTGTAGTTGGTGATCAGTTCCAGGGGCTGCTGGCCGCCGATGACGGAGAGCTGGATGTCGAGGCGGCTTTCGTCGCGTGGAATGATCGGCGACGTCGGCCGTTCCCCGCCGATACTGATGTCGCTCTCGTCCCAGGGGCGGTAGTTGTAGAGGTGCCGGAAGAGCGGTGTGCGCCAGTCCGGTGAGTGGTGGCCGAGCCCGGTGAGGACTTCCTCGACCGACATCGATGCGTGCTGTGCGCCGTTGAGGAAGACATCGCGTACCTGACGGTTCAGCTCGGCGAAGCTCGCCCGCGGATCCAGCACCACCCGCAGCGGCAGGGTACTGACCTGGAACCCGATGCCGGTCGCCACGTTCCCGCCGCGGCTGGTGACCGGTACGCCCACCACCATGTCGGGCCCGGCACCGTGCCGGAACAGGGTCAGGTAGAACGCGGTCAGGAGCACGAGGTTCTCCGTGCTGTTCAACGACCTGCGCAGCGACGCCAGCGCGGACTCGGCCGGTGGTGACAGTGAGCTGATGAGGGTGCCGCCGGCGAACGTGGGCCGCGCCGGGCTGGGCCGCGCCCACGGCATCGCCATCGTCGCGGGGTCGGCGCCGTCGAGGTGCCCGGCCCAGTACTCGAGGTCCTCGGGACGGCTCACCGGCTCGGCGACGTCGTGCGCCTCGCCCTGCAACTCGGCGGGAATTCCCGCGCCGGCGGCGATGCCGTCGTAGGCGCGGGCCAGTTCGTCGGTGAGCAGTGACAGGGACATGGCGTCACTGATCACGTGGTGCACGAGGAGAAGAACCGCGCTGCCATCGCCGGCGATCTGGTACAGGCGGACCCGCACGGGCAGCTCGGAACCGAGGTCGAACGGTTCGCGCGCCGCCTCGTGCAGGCGGTGCATCAGGTCCGCCTCGGTGACCGTGACCGCCTCGACGGTGAGCTGGACGTCATCGGCGGAGCTGACGTGCCGTACCGGGACACCGGCAGCGGACGGAATCCGGGTACGCAGTGCGGAGTGGCGGGCCAGCATGTGGTTGACCGCCGCGTGCAGGGGCCACCAGCGCAGCTGACGTTCGGTGCGCAGCACGATGCTGAGGTTGGACACCGCGGACTCCGGCGCGAGCTGCTGCAGGATCCAGAAGGCGTACTGCCGGGGGCCGAGCGGCCGTGGCGGGGTCACCGGTGCCGGCAGGCCGAAGTCGTCACCGGCCGGGGCCTGCTGTACGGACGTGTTCACGCACCCTCACTCTCGTTCCACCACGTCGAGGTCCATCGGTCACCGTCGGATCGGTTCCGGTTCAGTGGGGCGATGATCCTCGGCGGCCGTCGTACAGCGCCGCGGGAACCGCCTTGGCGAGGAGCGCGATGCCCTCCTCGGTCAACGCCCAGTGCCCGGACCCGAGCTCCATGGTCGAGAAATCACCGCTCGTCTCATCCCGCCACCGGTCCAGTTCCGCGGTCGACAGGTCGTCGTCGTCCGGTCCGCGGGTGGCCAGGATGGGGGTCGTCAGCTTTTCGCCGGGACGGTATGCGTACCCGTCGAAGAGCACGAAGTCGGTCCGCAGTGGCCGCTCCAGCATCGCCACGAGGCCCGGGTCGCCGAGAATCGCGTCGGGAGTGCCGCCGCTCGAAGCCGTCTGGGCGAACAACTCCGGCGTCGGCAGGCGGCTCATCCCGGTGTCGCGGACCAGTGGCGGCGGCAGGCAGCTACAGGAGACCAGGAGCTGCGGATTGCGACATGGTGACCGTTCCAGGATCCGGGCGATCTCGAAGGCGATCAGCGCCCCCGAGCAGTGGCCGAGGAGCGCGTAGTCGCCCTGGAACGCGGCGAACCCGTCCTGCGCCGCCATCTGCTCGAATTCGGCCAGCAACGCGTCCATGTCCCGGTGCGGCGCCTCGCGTAGCCGGCGTTCCCGTCCCGGCAGCACGGCCGGAACCAGCGCCACTCCGGTGCCCGACAGCGCCTGGCGCAAGCCACTGAAAGCGATGGATCCGGCCCCGGCGTGGGGAAACGCGAAAACCTGAAAGTCGCTGGTACCAGCACGGTACGGGAACCAGGCGTCGACGCTTGACATGAGCAGCTGACCTCTCTCGCGGTACCCGGTGGTTCAGTCAATCGCACGCCGGGCGGCAGTTCCTGTCGTGTGTTTCCGGGACATCGCTCGCCGCGGTATGCGCCGTAGGATTGCGTCGCGGCCGGGTCGACCGGAGGCCGGTCCCCTCACCGCTCCCGTCGGCCCCGCCATCGGAAGGTCGCCAGGCAGAGGATCAGGCCGCCGACGCACCACGCGCCGAGCACCAACGCGGTCCGACCGTGTTCCCATGACGTGGAGACGATCTCCTGAGGCAGGATCGTGTCCGGCAGGAACACCGACCGGAAGCCCTGCGCCATCCACTTGAGTGGAAAGACCGCCCCGAGTCGCGCGAGCGGTTCGGGTAGTGCGCTGACGGGTGTGTAGAAGATGCCTGACACGAACGCCAGCACGACATAGGGCAGGTTCATCACCGCGGACACGCTGCGTCCGGTCCGGGCGAGGCTGCTCGCGGCGATGCCGAGGAAGGAGCAGGCGACCACGCCCAGCAGGAACACCCAGCTGAAGGTGACCCAGCGGGTGGCGTCGGTGGGCAGCGTGACGTCGAACAGCAGCACGCCGAGGGCAAGGATGCCGACGACCTCCGCGATGCTGATGACCAGAACCATGACGACCTTGCCGAGGAAGTACGCGGACCTGGGCATGGGCGTGCCGCGCAGACGCTTGAGGGTGCCGTCGTCCCGGTCGAGGCCGATGCCGATGCCGAGGTTGACGAAGGTCGCCGAGGCGACCCCGGCGGCGATCATGCTGGGGACCAGGTACTGGGCCGCGGTGACGGTGCTGCCCTCGTAGACGCCTTGGAACAGCGAACCGAGCAGCGCCAGCAGCACGATAGGCAGCGCGAACGTGAAGACGACCTGGTCCCACTCGCGGAAGAACGACTTGAGCTCGAGGACACCTCGATGCAGGCCGAGCACCGTCGCCGACGGGTCCTTGAGTGGCGCGGGCTGGCGGGGAGAATCTACTGTGCTCACGGCCCTTCGCTCCCGATCAGTTTGAGGTAGACGTCTTCGAGACTGGGCCGGGTCACCTTCAGCCCTGGCACGGTGCCCCCGTAGCGGGCGGTCAGATCGGCTATCACCGCTCCCGGGTCGTCCGACTCGAGTGAGCGTTCCTCGCCGTTGTCCGACCAGGACACCACCGCCTTCGCCTCGGCGCGGCCACCCAGCGAGGCGGGGGTGCTGTCGGCGACGATCTTTCCGCGGACCAGGATGGCGATCCGGTCGGCGAGGGCCTCGGCCTCTTCGAGGTAGTGGGTGGTGAGCAGGACGGTGGTGCCGCGCTCCTGCACGACCGATCGGATCAGCTCCCAGAATTGCCGGCGTGCCTGTGGATCGAAACCGGTGGTCGGCTCGTCGAGGAACAGCAGCCTGGGGTTGCCGACGATGCCGACGGCGACGTCGAGGCGGCGTCGCTGACCGCCGGAGAGCGCGCGTACCCGGGACCTGGCCTGCTCGGTCAGGCCCACGTCGGCGATGACCTCCGCCGGGTTCCGGGGATCGGGATAGTAGCGGGCGAAATGCCGTACCGTTTCCAGGACGGTGAGTTCGCTCAGGTCCGATGCCTCCTGCAGCACGATGCCGATCCCGTAGCGCCAGCGGCGGCCCGCCCGCTGCGGGTCCTCGCCGAGCACCGAGACCTCACCGCCGTCGCGGTCCCGATAGCCCTCGAGGATCTCCACCGTCGTTGTCTTGCCCGCGCCGTTGGGCCCGAGCAAGGCGAAGACCTGACCACTCGGGATGTCGAGGTCGATGGCGTCCACCGCGACCTTGTCGCCATACCGTTTGGTCAGGCCGCGCACGCGCACGGCAGGGGAGTTAGCCATCCATCGATCCTTCGCCCGGCGGTCGCGTCCACGCAAGATGGGATCTTTCTACGGCATTTCGCGCTGCCACGCACTCGGACCAGAGCGCGTTGGCGACTTGTCGTCAACGCCTTGACGGCATCCCGCGGAGCGCTGTGTGCTCGGCCAATGGTGGACGACCAGTCCGTCGAACTTGCGTGGCAGGCGCAGGGCGACGGCGTACCGGTGGTAATGCTGCCGCCCGCGGCGACCTCGCGGGAGGTATGGCACGCACACCAGGTACCTGCGTTGGTGAACGCCGGGTACCGGGTCGTCACGGTGAACCATCGCGGTACCCCGCCGTCCCCGGTCCCACCCGGCCCGTACTCGATGAGGCAACTCGTCGCGGACGTTGTCGCTCTCGTGGAGGTGCTCGGCGCCGGTCCGGTGCATCTGATCGGCGCGTCGCTCGGCGCGTTCGTGGCGCAGGAGGTGGCGCTCGTACGCCCGGACCTGGTGCGGTCAGCGGTCCTCATCGGCACCCGCGCCCGTACCGACGCGTACCGCCGGCTCCTCGCGCGAGCGCTCGCGGCACAGGCGCGCACCCCGGGGCCGGTGACGGAGCTCGACGCTCTCATGCATCTCGCTCAGCTGTTCGGGCCCCGGACGCTGGCCGACGACCACACGATGTCGGACTGGCTCGAGCTTCGCCGTCGCTTTCCGGTCACCGGCCCCGGACCCGCCGCGCAGTACGACGCGAGCGTCATCGTCGATCGGCGGGCCGCGCTCACCGGCCTGACCCGGCCCTGCCTGGTCATGGCGTTCTCGGCTGACCTCATCACGCCACCGGCTGCCTGCCTTGAGGTGCACGAGGCGATCCCGTCAGCGACGTATGTGGAGTTCGAGGGATTGGGCCACTTCGGTTTTCTGGAGGATCCGGACACGATCAATCAGGCGATAGTCGACTTCCTGGACAAGTCGCTCGACGAATCGCTATGAATCCTCAGCTGGCCGAGCTGCTCGACCAATTGTCCAGCGAGCTGGCCCGCGCCGAGTTGAGTGACAGTCGCCGCCATGCGTGCGTGGCCCTGCTGGACGCTGTCGCCGTCCTCGCCGAGGCGACGGACGCCGACGCGCTGCGGGAGGCCTTTCACTGTGCGCGCGCGGCTACCACGGTCACCCGCATCGCGGTGATGGAAGAGGCGCGCCGGCCGCTCCCTGACGGTGCGAGCGTGCCGGGTGGGCGGAACTCGAACGCCTGGCCGCGGGCCGGCAGATCGCAGGACTGCTGGACCAGCCCGGCCCCGCCGGTCGTCGCACCGTCCAGGATGCCCGGGCGGGGTGCGCTGTAGGTCGGGTCGGCGCGGCACGGGACACCGAACTCGACGTGCGCGCCTCCGCCCCACGGCGTCGCACAGCCACCTATCGCGGCGTGCCCAGCAGTTCTGATTTGACGCCGCTGCGGATCAGCCACATGGTTGGCGGCCACGCGGCGAAGAAGCCGATGATCAGCCCGACCTGGATGACGAACCAGAACACCGGACCACCCGGTCGCAGGGTCTCATGGAAGACCAGAAAGTGCATTGTCGCCAGCCAACCCAGCAGGGCGAGCTCGAAGACGGTGACGGTCAGCAGGTCCGCCCGGAAAAATTTCCGCACCGCGGCCCATGTTCTCCGACCACCCGAGGGATCCTCGGCGAAGTACCGGAACGCGACGCCGATGGCCACTGCGCCCACATAGTCGCCGACGACTTCGGGCCACACCGTGCTGCCGAATATCTCGATGCCGACGCCGTAGACGACCGGCGTGGCAATGATGACCCCCAGGGTGCAGTGCGTCGCACAGTGATAGGTCTGGATGATCGTGGGAGCGTGTCGCGACGTCCTCGGCGCGGTGCCGTGCCGGTCCAGCCACCGGGGAGACTGGGGCCTGCCCCACCTCCGGTAGCTCAGGACTGCTGCCGGGCCGAGGTAGAGGGCGGTTGCCGGCCAGACTACCTCCATGACCTTGACCGGCTGACGATATCCAAGAACAAACTGGTCGACAAAGACAACGGCGGTGCTGACCAACCCCACGAAGAGCGAAGCCCACGCAAGCACAACGAGCCACGCCGGTTGCACACCATTCTCCGTTCGCTCCAGGGCACCCCAATGCAGATGCCGATGGCAGATGACGAACTCCGCCGGCGCGCGCCGGAATCGATACCGGCTCAACGACCCTCGACCATGAACCCGATGACGCTCAGTCGAGCAGGGCCCAGCGGTGTGTTCAAAGAGTCACCGACCCTCGCGGTAACGCGGGCCCGCGACCGCTCTCGTACGACGGCGGGTCGATCATGTTCCGCGGGCCCTCGGGCGGCGGGTGGCGTGCAGCGGAGGTGGTGTCGGCCCGGACACGACCGACGACAGCACCCACCGGCCGACGATGTCGGCCCGGCCGCCGCCGTACGGGTCAGATGCTGCGGTGTCCGCTGACGGCGGCGCGGAGTTCGGCGAGCTTCGGCGCGAGGGCGGCGTCGACGGCGAGCGGGTCCCGTGCGTTGAGTTCCTCCATCGCGCGGCGCTCGGGCAGTTGGGTGTTGATGTCGATCTGGCGGTCCTCGAGGCCGGCCACGATCTCGGCGACCACCTCGTCGACGGGACGCCGTCCGTAGCCCAGGTCGGGGCCGGCCTTGGTCGTGGCCATCATCGGCGTGTCGACCGGGCCGGGAAAGACCGTGGCGACGTGGATGCCGCTGCCGTACAGCTCGCGGCGCAGGGCTTCGTCGAAGCGGGCGAGGCCGGCCTTGGTGGCCGCGTAGGTGGCGTAGTAGGGCGTGCCGACCAGGGCGGAGGCCGAGGCGATGCCGACCAGGGCGGCGTGTCCGTGTTGGCCGCCGGCGGCGCGCAGGTACGGCAGCGCCGCTCGGGTCGCGAGGACGGGTGCGAGCAGGTTGAGCCGGATCATGGCGTGGATCTCGGCCACGTCGATGTCCTCGAGCGCCGCGGCCCGCACGTTTCCGGCGTTGTTGATCAAGATGTCGAGACCGCCGAGCACGGTGGCGGTCTCCGCGACCACGCGTTCGGGTTCCCCGTCGGCGGTGAGGTCGGTGATGATCGTGTGGGCGGTGCCGCCGCGCTCGGTGACCAGTGCCGCGGTCTCGGCCAGCGGTTCGGGGCGTCGGCCGGCCAGGGCCAGCGTGCCGTGCCGGGAGGCCAGCTCCAGGGCCAGGGCGCGACCGATCCCGCTGCCCGCCCCGGTAATGAGGGTGCGGCGTCCGCGCAGGTCAAGGTGGGAAGAACTCATCGAAGGCTCCTTCCGGATCGAGGAGATCTCAGGCTGAGGAGGAGGGGCGTGATGGACGCCCCGGCAATGTTTGACACTGTAGTCAAGCTTGACGGTGGTGTCAAACATGACGTAGGCTCGGGAGATGGTCGGACAGCGGCAATTCGACGAACGGCGCACCCTGGACCGCGCCCGGGAGGTCTTCTGGCTCAAGGGCTACGGCGCGACCTCGATGCAGGACCTCGCCTCGGCGTCCGGCGTCCTGCGCGGATCGCTCTACAACGCCTACCGCGACAAGGAAACCCTGTTCCTGCGGGTCTTCGACGACTACGCCGAGCAGTTCCTGGCCGATGCCGCCCAGGCGCTCGCCCAACCGGTCGTCGACCAGGCCCTCCGGGCCTTCTTCGACTTCACCATCACCTCCATGACCACGGGGGTGCCCACCCGCGGCTGCCTGACGACCAAGACGGCAATCGACACCAAAGCCGACGGGGAACGCATCCGCGCCGCACTGCGCGACCTGCTCGACAAGATGGAGCGGCTCGTGCACGAGCGGCTCTCCACCGGCGAGGCCCGTTCCCGACTCGCCATCCCCCCGGCCGAGGCGGCGCGGGTGCTGATCACGATGACCCGGGGGATCGTCGTCATGGAACGCGTCTACCAGGACCCCGAGCGCCTCCGGGCCACCGCGGCCGCACTGATCGACGCCCTGCTCACCCCCGTCGACCCCGGCCGGCGCAGCCAGACCGGGTGAGGCGCACTAACCCGCGCCGCTGCGGCGCGTCGTGCTGAACCGGCGCTGGTAGGCGGCGGGGCTGATCGACAGTTTCCGGGCGAAGACCCGCCGCATGCTCTCGTAACTGGGGAACCCGGCGAGGGTCGCGGCCTGCGTCGCGCTGTGCCCCTGGTCGAGCAGCGCCCGGGCCAGGTCGAACCGGATGTTCTCCACGTAACGAGCCGGTGTGGTCGACAGTTCGTCGTGGAAGAGCCGGGTCAGGTGCCGGGTACTCACGTTGAGGTGTTTCGCGAGCTCACCGAGCGAGTGGTCCCCGCGCGGGTTCGCCGTCACCAGATCGGTGATCGTGCGGAGCGCCGGCGACCGGGGCGGCGGTCCCTGCAGCGGTGCCGAGAACTGGGACTGGCCGCCCGCCCGCTGCATGTACACCACGAGGGCGCGGGCGACGTCGCGCGCCACGTCCGGCCCGTGATCCTCCTCGACGAGGGCCAGCGCCAGATCGATCCCGGCCGTCACCCCTGCCGACGTGTACGTCGTGCCGTCCCGGACGTAGATCGCATCGGGCTCGACGCGCGACGTCGGATACCGGGCGGCCAGCTCGTGCGCGACCTTCCAGTGCGTGGTCGCGCGCTTGCCGTCGAGGAGGCCGGCGGCGGCGAGGACGAAAGCCCCGGTGCAGATCGACGCGACCCGGCAGGCCGCCGCCGCCGGGGCCCGTACGGCGTCCGCCAGGTCGGCGGGAACACGGCTGCGCGGGAACCGGTCGGACCCGGCCACCAGTAACGTGTCGACGGCCGGCGCCGGCGGGAGGGCGCCGTCGGCCGCGACCCGGACGCCGAGATTCGTCGTGACGTCCGCACCGGTCGGCGACAGCAACACGATGCCGTAGTCGGCGCCGAACCGGTTCGCCTCCCGGAACACCTCCGCGGGACCGGCGACGTCCAGCAGCGTCACCCCGTCGTAGACGAGGATCGCCACGCGGTGGGTGCCGGCGCTCACCGCCGGGGTCCCTTCGGAGCCGGATCCGCGTTGCGGGCGGCCGGACGCCGGCGGGTCGGCGCAGCAGAGGGCTCGGACACCGCTCATTGGTAGCACGCCGCCAGCGGAGGCGGCGGGCTCTCCGTGGTCAAGATCGCTCACGGTACGACGTTCAGGTGACCCGGGCGCTCCGTGCTCTCGGGCCGGTCGCGCCCTGTCCGGATATGAGGGATTCCTGGCCCGACGGAGGCGGCGCCGTACGACGATCGGTGGGCAGCATGGAGAACGGAGACAGCGCACGCGGACATGTCCGGGAAGGTCAGAGAACATGCCAGAGGTCATCGCGGGGTTGGAGATTCCGGAGACGGCGGCCGTCGCCGAGGCGACCAGGCGCATCCAGGACACCACCAGCCCGCTCATCTACCACCACTCCCGGCGGGTCTTCCTCTTCGGCCTGATCCACGCAGAGCGGCTCGGCGTGAAACCGGACCCGGAGCTGCTCTACCTGGCGGCCATGTTCCACGACACCGGCCTCCTGACGCCCTTCTCCGACGTCGAGCAGCGCTTCGAAGTCGACGGGGCCGACCACGCGCGCGCGTTCCTCCTGGACCGGGGTTTCCCGACAGCCGCCGCGCAGACCGTCTGGACGGCGATCGCGCTGCACACCACGCCGGGCATCCCCGACCGGATGGCCCCGGAGATCGCGACCACCTACCTCGGTGTGCTGACCGACGTGCTCGGCCTCGGCCTCGACGAACTGGACCGCGATCAGCTGGACGAGATCGTCGCCGTCCACCCGCGCGGCGACTTCAAGAACGAGTTCCTGCGGGCCTACGTCGAAGGGCTGAAGAACCGGCCCGAGACCACGAACGGCACGGTGAACTCCGACGTGCTCGAACACTTCATTCCCGGCTTCCGCCGGGTGACGACGGTGGACCGGATGCTCGGTTCGCCCTGGCCGAGCTGACCGGACCCACGACCGATCCGAACGACGAACGCCCTGGAGAGGATTCGAGCATGCGAGCGATCACCGTACGGGACCGTGCGGCGGGCGTCGGCGGACTCACGCTGACCGACATGCCCTACCCGCACGCCGCCGAGAACGACGTCATCGTGCGCGTACACGCCGCCGGCTTCACCCCCGGCGAGCTCGACTGGCCGGCGACCTGGACCGACCGCGCCGGTCGCGACCGGACGCCCAGCATCCCCGGACACGAGCTGTCCGGAGTGGTGGTCGAGCTCGGCTTCGGGACCACCGGCCTCAGCGTCGGCCAGCGGGTGTTCGGACTGACCGACTGGGCCCGGGACGGATCGCTGGCCGAATACACCGCGGTGGAGGCGCGCAACCTCGCTCCCCTCGCGGCCGACATCGACCACGCCGTGGCCGCCGCGTTGCCCATCTCCGGACTGACCGCGTGGCAGGGCCTGTTCGACCACGGCCACCTCACGACCGGCCAGACCGTCCTCATCCACGGCGCCGCGGGCGGGGTCGGCTCGCTCGCCGTCCAGCTCGCCCGGGAGGCGGGCGCCCGCGTGATCGGCACCGGCCGGGCCGGCGACCGTGACGTGGCGCTCGACCTCGGCGCGCACACCTTCCTCGACCTGGACGCCGACGAGCTGCGACACGCCGGCGAGGTGGACCTGGTGCTCGACGTCATCGGCGGCGACATCCTCGCGCGCTCGACCGAACTGGTACGGCCGGGCGGCACCGTCGTCACCATCGCCGCGCCGCCCACCGTACAGCCGGTGGGCGGGCGAGCCGTCTTCTTCGTCGTCGAGCCGGATCGCGTCCGGCTCGCCGACCTCGCCCAGCGGGTCCTGACCGGACGGCTCAAGCCCCTCGTCGGCGCGGTGCGCCCGCTGTCGGAAGCGGCCTCCGCGTTCACCCGCGGCCGCCGCACACCGGGCAAGACGATCATCGCGGTCACGGACGAGCCGGGTACGCCGCAGTCGTGATCAGCGCGCGGACGCCGGCGGTGCCCCACCGCCGGCATCTCCGCGTGTCCACCCGGGGCCAGACCGGGCGGTGCCCCTGGTACTGTGCCGCCTGCCCGGGCGCGCCGACGGACGCGACCGGCTCGCGCTGGTCAACCGCCCCGCGTCGGCACGAGCAACCCGTGCGTGACCGTCCCCATAGAGGTAGTGGATTGAACCTCGACCTTGCGCGGCTTCTCGAGGAGTTGCGGGCCGACCTGGCCGAGGACCGGCCGGCCAGCCTGGCGTACGCGCAGTTCGGCGACCCGGGATCCGAGGACGACGTGCCGGCCAATCTGCCAGCCGGCCTGCGCGAGTTCCTGCTGGTCGTCGACGGTCTGCGCGCCGGCTCCTTCGAGCTGACCTCGACCCGCAGGCTCAGCGACATCCAGTATTACCTGCACTACGCGCCCGACTTCGCGCCGATCACCCGGAACCCGGCAGGCTGGCTGGTGATCGGCACCCGCGGCGACGAGCCGATCTTCATGGCACGCGACACCGGTGCGATCTGGTACTTCCCCGCGCCAGGCGCGGCATGGTTCACGGCTGACACGTTCGCGGAAATCGCCCCGGACCTGGCCTCCTTCGTGCACTACTACCTGCTCGGTCCCGGATATCCGGAGCTGGTGGCCGCCGACGACCGGTGGCAGGCCTTCCTCCACCAGCACGGACTGCTCGACGAGGCGGACGCGTCGGAGCAGGAGCAGTGAGGAACTCACCGCTCTGGAGGCGAGCGGGGATCATCCACTGTCCCGACCCTAGGACGGGTCGTAGCCGAGAAGGTAGCTGCCCGACCCGGAATACGCCTGGACCCGGAAGCGGTAGTAGCCGGCCGCACCGGGGTAGCTGATCGTCTCGTCGGGGCCGCCAGACGTGCTGGAGGCGACGGTTGTCCAGGTGCTGCCATCCCACCTCTGCAGATACAGGTCGAAGTCGGTGCCACTCGGGCCGATCAGGCTGCCGCGGCGGGTGCCCGCCGGGGCGTAGAAGCCGTCGCCGCCGGGCTGATAGCCGCTGCTGCCCGCCGACAGGCTGCCTCGGACGGTGACCAGGTAGCTCAGCGTCGGGTCGGTCACCAGGACCAACGTCCATGAGTCCAGGTAGCCGGTGTCACCGGCGTACAGGTCCTGCACGCGCAACCGCCACGTGCCGTTGAACGCCTCGCCGGTGGCGTCGACGAGGTAGGACGCCACCACGTCGTCATCGGACCCGTCACCGGAGTTCTTCAGCCGAAACTCACGCCCACTCGGCGCGACCAGGTCGAGCACCAGGTCACCCCGGTAGGTATGCCGGATGACCACGTCCACCTGGATGATCCCGGAGGCGACGCCGGACCAGCCGGTCACCGAGGTGGGGCTCTCGACGGTCGCCTGGTCGCGGATCTGGACATAGGTGCGGTTCGGGTACGAGGTGGGAGCCGGCTTCGGATCGATGGCCAGGACCTGGCCCGCGGCCGACGCGTTGCAGGTGACCTGAATGGCCTGGGCACCGGGCGCGGTGGCATTGTTCGCGATGCCCACGCACAGGCCGCTGTGGATGGGACGTAGCCGGTAGCCCCGCAGTGGCTCGCTGACCCGCTCGACGTCGAAGATCTGTCCCCGGCCGGGTCCACAGGTGCTGACCAGGACCGCCGCTCCGGAACTGGTCGAGCCGTACTCGACCCCCAGGCAGCCGGTGCCGCGCGTCGGGTGGGTCGAGGTGAGGCGGTAGGTGCCGTCGCCAACCGGTTCCAGCGTCAGCGGCGGGGACTGGGCCGAACAGGACGCCTGCTGGTAGAGGTAGCCGCTGCCGGAGGTGGCGCTCTCGGCCAGACACAGGCCGCTGTGCAGGGCGCGGACCTGGATCGGGCCGGCTTCCTGCGGCACCGGCGGCGGCCCGATGTCGTCGCAGGCGTCAACCATCTCCTGGACCTCGGCCGCGGTGGCGGCGCGTTGCAGCACCCTCACCTCGTCGAGGGCGCCCGACCACCCTTGGGCCGGCTTTCCGTTGACGCGGGCCCGACCGAGCTGCAGGACACCGTCGGCCTGCCAGGTCGCGGCCACGGCGCTGGTCGCCTCCAGCCGGCCGTTCACGTACAGCCGTAGCTGGCCGGCCGAACGGTCGTACACGCCGGCCAGATGCACCCAGCCGCCGGCGGCGGCAGCCGAGGTGGAGACCGCCGAAACGGTGGCCGGGCTGGTGGTGTCGGCGGCCGGAAGCAGGATGCGCCATCTGTTCTGCGTCGACTGGTAGCCGAGCTGGAAGCCGCTGGCGACCGTGCCGTCCTGGCTCACCGCGGTGGCGTCGGCGGTGGCGGAGTCCAGGCGTACCCAGGTGGCGACCGTGAAGCTGGTGTCGGTGCGCAGGATCGACTGGGGAGCGGCGGCCCGTCCGGCGCCGCCCAGCCGCAGCGCCCCGCCGCAGCGACCGACCGGCAGCCAGCTGGCGTTGCCACCGAGGACGAGCTGGTGTCCGTTGCCGGACGAGTCGCCGACCTCTCCGCCGGCTGCTTCGTCGAGCCGCCACCAGGCCCCCGGTCCCATCGGGCTGGTCAGCAGCAGGTCGCGTACCTGCTCGGCGGTCAGCGGCCGGTCGTCGACAGCGACCTCATCGATGTCACCGGCCCACCAGTCGGTCGGGAGGCCGTTCCACTGGCCGCGGCCGACCTGCAGTGCCCCGCCCGCCTGCCGGTGGCTGTCGTACAGCGTGGTGCCGGCGAGCGCGCCGTTGACGTACAGCTTGAGTTGGCCGGCCAGCACGTCGTAGGTGCCGGCGAGGTGCGTCCACACCCCGACACGGGGAACGACCGCCGAGGCGACCAGGGCGATCGGGTCGTTGTCCGGGCCGTCCGCCTTGCTCATGACGAAGACCCAGTTCTTCGTCGCGACCGCGTAGCCCAGCGTGAAGCCACTGTCGTAGCGGCCGTCCTGGCTGACGGCGGTCATCGAGGTGTCCAGCCGGTCGAGCCGGACCCAGGCCGAGACGGTGAAGCTGTGGTCGGTCCGGACCACGGACGCCGCCGTGTACGCGGAGCCACCCTCGTCGGCGCCGCTCCTACCGGCGAGGTGCAGGGCGTTGCCGCGCTTGCCAGCGATCCGGCTGACCGGTCCGGCCAGCGACATGGTGTTGCCGTTGCGGGGGACGCTGTCGGCGGCGACGATGCCGGAGGGCTCATCGAAACTCCACCGGCCGGTCGGTCCGTACGCGTCGCTGCTGGACATCCACTGCGTGATGCCGGCCGGCGTCATGGCCTCGGCCGCGACCCGGACGTCGTCGACGTCTCCGGGCCACCATTCGATCGGCCAGCCGTCGTTCGCGGCCCGGCCGATCCGCAGCGGGCCCTCGAAGCGGCGGGCACTGTCGAAGGAGGCGGTGGCGGCGAGCCGCCCGTTCACATAGAGCTGCAACTGTTTGCGCTGATGGTCGTAGACGCCGGCGAGGTGGGTCCAGACGCCCAGCTGGGGGCGGTTGTCCGACAGCGCGTACCGGACCGGGGTGGGGTTGGCGCCGGCGACGTCGTCGGTGTTCACGGCGAACATCCAGCCCCGCGGGTAGGCGGAGTACTGCAGCTTGAAGCCGCTGTCGTGGTCGCCGTCCTGGCTCACCGCGGTGAACCAGGAGTCGGCGCGGTCGAGGCGCACCCAGGCGGCGACCGTGAAGCTGGCGGCGGTGTCCGCCACCGGCCCGGCGGTGAACGCCTGGCCGCCCACTCCGTCCAGGTGCAGGCCACTGCCGCCCTGCCGCCCGGGCCCGGGCAGCCAGGACGCGCCCGCCGTCAGCGCCACCGTGTGCTGCTCACCGGTCGAGTCCTGCGCGACCGTGCCCGTCCCCTCGTCCAGCTCCCATCTGGCCTGGGTGCCCCACCGGTTGCTGGGCACCTCGAGGCGGATCTTGCGGGCCGTGGCAGCGAACGGGAACACCTTCACGTTGTCGATGTCGCCGACCCAACGGGTGGGCCGGAACCCGTACCAGTTGGCGTAGCCGACGCCGAAGGGGCCCTCGGCGTTCCAGGCGCTGTGGTGCGCTGCCGTGCCGTTGAGCCGGCCGTTGACATACAGCCGTAGCTGGCCGGCCTCGTCGTCGTACACGCCGGCCAGGTGGGTCCACACCCCGGGTAGCGGAGCGCCCCGCGACAGCGCGAGCGTCTCGGCCGCATCGTCGCTGTCAGCGGATCGCATGACGAACGCCCAGCGGTTGGTGTAGGAGTCGTAGCGCAGCTGAAAGCCCTGGTGTCTGGTCCCCGCCTGGCTCACCGCGGTACGGGACTCCGCCGTGTCGGTCAGGCGGACCCAGGCCATCACCGTGAAGCTGCCGTCGGTGCGCACCACCGGTCCGTCCGAGCCGCCCCCGGTCTCGGAGCTGCCGTCGAGCCGCAGCGCGCCGCCGTCCTCGCCGTCCGTCCACTCGTACCCGCCGGTGAGCGACAACGGGTTCGACCCCGCCCAGTCCATCGCCAGGTCGCCGAACCAGTCGTCCATCGGCCAGTGCGCCACCGGGTCCGGCAGCACCTCCGCCTGGAACTGGTACTGCGTCGCCTGGGCGGACACGTTGCCGGCCCGGTCGACGGCTTTGACGATCAGGGTGTTGTCCCGGGCGGTGGGCGCGAGGCGGACCGTCGCCCGACCGTTCACCGCCGCAACCGTGGTCAGCGTGCTCGCGTTCAACCCGTACTGGAACTCGACGGTGTCCGCGTCGCCGCCGGTGTCGAAGGTGACCGCGACCGGGCGGTCCTCCAGCCAGCCGTCGCCGGGATCGACCGTGATGCCCGGCCGGGTCGCCGGCGGCACCGTGTCCACCACGAACCGGCACCAGTCACTCCACGGGCCGACGTCGACGCCGCCGCCCGGAAACTCGTTGTAGGCCCGGGCCCGCCACTCGTAGCGCTGGCCGTCGACCAGCGCGGCGGCCTCCGGCACGGTGGCCGTCGGCTCCCCACCCCGGGGTACGGGCCCGGTGTCCAGGGTGCTGCCGCTGGTGGCCCCGGTCTTCCGCCATTCGACGGTCCCCCGGATGCTCTGGTCGGCGTCGTCGTCCTCCAGGCGCACCTTGAATGCCGGCCGCCTGGTGTTCACGTACGCGTCGGTGCTCGAGGAGCAGCCGCCGACGCCGGCGGTGCTCAGCTGGGTGGGGGCCCGGGGAACGGTGTTGTACTCGACGTCGAGGACGGGCACGTTACCGAACACCTTCCCCCCGTTGGCGCCGCTGGACTCGTCGGAGGCGAGCGCGACGGTGAGATGGGGGGCGCCCCCGGTGGCGATCTGGGTCATCAGGGAGGTGATGTCGAAGTCGACGGTGGTGAACACCGAACAGCTGGCGGCGTCCTTCGGGGTGGTCACGCTGCCGAGCCGCGCGCCGGGTTGCAGGGCGGGTGCGTTGCTCCACGTCGTGGCAGGGTTGACGACCGCCGTCCAGTAGAGGTGCACGGGCTCCGGTGTGCACGAGTACCGCCACTTCTCCTCGTAGTTGACCACCGCGCTCTTGATGAGCTTGCCGGCGAACGCCGTGGTGTCGAACTCGAAGTAGGAGCGGAACCGGTCAGTCGTCGAGTCGGCGGGGTCCCGGCCGACCCGGGCGTCGTAGCTCGAGTCCCACCAGGAGAAGGTGGGCAGGTCCTTCTGCACCATCACCCAGTGCTGACGGCGGGCAGCCAGCGACGGGTCAAGGTAGATCGGAAAGGTCAGCCGCGGATCGGCCAGCATCCGCCGGTCCGGGACGACCACGAGCCGGCCGGACGTCAGATCGACAGTCATGGGGGCGATCCGGTCACCGCGGGCGGGCCCCTGGGCGCGGGACGGCGTCGGAGCGGCGACGGCCCGGTTGCCGCCGGCCGAGTCCCACATCCAGGCCCGTCCCAGCGTCAACACCGTTCGCCCCCGGCCGTCCGTCACGATCGGGACCCCGGATCCGGGGTCCCGGCGCACCGTGAGCCCGGTGGTGTCGACGTCGAATGCCAGCCGGGTCAGTGCCGGCTGGCGCGCTGCCCGCGCCGTCCTGACCACCAGCACCTCGGAGAAGCCGGTGGCGGTGGCGTGTACCACGAGATCCACCTCGGGCAGCACGTCCGGGTAGGTGGCGGTGTTCGCGGCCAGCCGCGGCCGGGGCAGGGGGCGGGGCCAGCGTAGGGCCAGCCGCTTGCCGTCCACGCCGATCGAGGCCAGCGGCGTGTCGCCGCCGCCGGAGAACGCGAGGTCCACGGCGGCGGCGGCCGGCGCCACGGCGCCGTCCGGCCGGGTGACGAGCGTCGGATCGACCGGCACCCAGCCGCTGCCCCGACGTACCCGAACCGGCTCGGTGTGGATGCGGGCGCGCAGCGTCCCGGTCGGGTTGGCGAACACCTCGGTCGTCGGGGAGCCGAGGTCGGGTATCTCCACCGGCCGGCCGAGCCGTCGGGCGGTGGCCACGGCCGACGTCGGGTCGGCGACCGCGGTGGGTGGGGCCGGCGCGGGTGCGGACGCCGGCCCCTGCCACACCACCCACCCGGCTGCCGCGAGCAGAAGCGCGGCACCGAGCGGCGCGGTCAGTCGGGTGAGCCGCTGGCGGCCGGCGGCCGGCGGCACGGTGGGCACGATCAGCATGGCGACGGGTAGCTCTGGACGCAGACGTCGGACTTTCTGGGCGGCCATCCCGCCGGCGGCCACCACGGCTTGTGCGGCCGGTGCGGCTTGTCCGTGGTCGGCCACGGGAACGGCCAGGGCCAGCGCGGGACCGCCTTGTGTGGCCAGGGCTTGTGTGGCCAGGGCTTGTGCGGCCAGGCCTTGTGCGGCCACGGCTTGTCCGGCCACGGCCTGTCCGTCCGGTGCGGCGGCCACGGCTCCGCTCCGGGCCCGGCGGCGAGCAGGCCGACCACGGACGCGGCAGCGATCGACCCGTCGTCGGCCTGCCACTCGGACGGCCGCTGCCGCAGGCACTGGTTCCAGCCGGCGCAGGGCCGCTGCTCGTAGTAGTAGGTCGGCCCGCCGCCGCTGTCGTCGGCCCAGTCGCCGTCGTCCCAGCCGTCGTCGGATCCGCCCTCGTAGTAGGCCAGGTCGTCGTAGGCGCTCCAGTCGGGCCACACCTCGACGACGTAGTCCGACCCGTCCACGGCGCTCTGGTCCCGGACCATGGTCGTCAGCGACCCGGTGACCGTGCCGATCCCGGCCGTCGGGGTCTTCACCGCCGTGGCCCGCAACCCGTCCGGGTCGGCGTAGGTCAGCGGGCTGTTGTTGGCGTACGCGAACCCGTTCACCTGCTGCGGGTCGTCGTGGTCGACGATCGGGTCGGCGGAGACGAACCGGCCGGTGTCCGGGTCGTACTCGCGGGCGCCGAGGTGGACCAGGCCGGTCGAGGGGTCGGTGGTGCCGCCGACGAAGCCGCGCTCGCCGGGCCACCCGGCGGGCGCCGCGCCCCGCGGATCACCGAATGGCGAGACCGGCCGGCGTGTCGCGGTGAGGCTGCCCGCGGCGACCGCCAGGGTCGCCGTGTCGTGGTGGTCGGTGACGAGCCAGCTGACCGACCCGGCGGCGCGGACGGCGACGGTGCTGTCGCCGTGCCGGTAGTGGCGGGTGCCGGTGACGCTGCCGGAGGCGAGCCGCAGTTCGGTGTCGCCCAGGTAGAGCGTCGTTCCGGCCGGGTCGCGGCGGATCAACCGGTTGCCGTCGGCGTCGTACAGGTAGGAGGTGGTGACACCGGCGCCGGTGACCGACTCCAGCCGTCCCTCGGTGTTCCAGGTGAGGTCCTGCCGGGTGGCGCCGGCGGTCCGGCCGGTCAGGTTGCCAGCCGGGTCGTAGGTGTACGAGGTGCTCACGCCGGCCGCAGGCCCCGTTCCGGTGACCGCGCGCACGGTGTGCGGCTGCACCGCCCCGGCGGCCGGATAGGAGTAGCTCCACGTGGTGTCGCCGCCGGCCGCGTGCCGCACCTGGGAGCGCCGGTTGCCGGTCGCGTCGTAGCTGTACGTCTGCCAGTAGGGTGCGGGGCCGGCGAGGGCGCCGGTGGCCGGAGCGGCCGTGCAGTCGCCCGTGGTCCAGGCGTCCAGCAGCCGCCGCAGGTGGTCGTACCGGAAGCACTGGTTGTCGCCGGTCAGCACGTCCCTCGTCGCGGTCATGTTGCCGGCCGGGTCGTAGCTGTAGGAGATGTCGGCGAGCTTCGTTCCGCTGCCCAGCCGGGCGGCGGCGCCGCTCGGCCGGCGCGTCCCGTACTCGTAGGAGAAGTCCCGGACCACCTGCGCACCCACCGCGCCCAGCGTGTAGCTGGCCGGTTCGGCGAGGTCGGTGTAGGTGGAGGCGGCCACGTAGGTCGCGGCCGAGCTGCGCAGGGTGGTCGGCAGGCCGAGGCTGTCGTAGCCGTACTGCAGCGTCTCGGCGGGCAACCCACCGCCGGTCGGCAGCTGGGCGGCGGTGACGAGGTCCAGCTCGTTGTAGGCGAACTGGGTGGTGTAGGAGCCGGCCAGCTGGTTCTCCACCGCGGGCACGGTCACGGCGACCGCGGTCGGCCGGGCACGGTTGTCGTAGCGGGTCACCGCGCTGGTGTACGCGTTGCCGCCGGCGTAGCGGATGCTGCCCGCCGGCAGTCCCTTGCCGAGGACCGCGGTGTCGTAGGTCCACTCCGCCAGCTTGCCGCCCGCGGTGGAGCCGTCGAACATCCCGGTCCGCCGGCCCAGCTCGTCGTAGGTGTAGGCGAGCGTCCTGCCCCGGGCGTCCGTGGTCGCCGACAGCCGCCCCGCCGTGTCGTACGAGTACGAGGTGGTCCCGGTGTCCGGCGCCTCCGCCCGGGTACGCCGGCCCCGCAGGTCGTAGCTGTAGCGCCAGACGTTGCCGGTCGGGTCGGTCACCGTGGCGAGCTGCCCGGCCCTGGTGTAGGTGTAGCGGGTGGTGTCGTAGCCACCGGCCGGTGTCCCACCCTGATGCTGGCGCAGCTCGACCACCCGGTCCCGGGCGTCGAGGATCCGGGTCGTGGCGGTGCCGCCGTCCGGCGGGTCCACCGTCGTCCAGGACCCGCCGTACCCGGTGGTGCTCCGCCACCGTTCGGTCGTGCCGACCAGGAAGATCTCGGCCGTCTGCCGCCCGGCGCCGTCGTACTCGTACCGGGTCTGGCTGGGCACGGTACCGCCGGCCAGCGAAGGGCCCGCCGGTCCGGCCTCGTACCGCCGCCCGTAGCTGCGCTCCAGCCAGCCGTGGGAGTCATAGAGGTCGTCGGTGACGATCCGCCCGCCGCCGGGCGCCGCCTGCTGCGTCTGCCGGGATCGCAGGAAGCCGTCGAACAGCTCGTAGCTGGTCAGGTAGGTGCTGCCGGCCAGTAGCCGCCGGGTGGTCAGCACGCTCGGCGCGTAGTCCCGGACGGTGTAGCCGAACTCGGTGCTCGGTGACGAGGTCGTGGCCCGGCCGGGCAGCCACACCCTGACCAGCCGGCCCAGCGCGTCGTATCCGGAACTGGTCACGCCGCCGTTGGCATCGACCGTCGCCACGGCGTCCCCGCGCAGCGCCTCGTAGGTCGTCGTCGTGGTGAAGCCCTTCGGATCGGTGACCACGGTTTGGGCGGCCGGGCCGGTGGCCGGTGTGTACGCGGTGCGGGTCACCGCGCCCGCGGCGTCGTACTCCGCGGTCGGGCGGCCGTGCGCGTCCCGCACGGTCCGGGCCACCGTGGCGTAGACCGGCCCCGTCGACCACGAGTCGGCCTCCTCCTGCCGGGTCACGTCTCCCACGGTCGGTGCGGTGCCCCAGGTGGTCGCGTCGTCGTGGTAGTAGCGGCGGTCGGCGAGCAGATCCTGCGGGTAGCCGGGGGTGACGCCGCAGGCGACCCCGACGGTGAGCTCGCGGGACACCGCGTCGACGATCCAGTCGCCGGTGTTGCGGGCGTAGCTGAGGTCGGTGCAGGTGTCGTCGTCGGAGCGGCTGACGTCGCCGTGGTCGTGGATCTGCTGCAGCGTGCCGTATCCGGGGTCGTACCGGTAGCTCACCTCGGTGGTCCGCGAACCGCCGCCGGCGAGAGTGGTCACGGTCCGCTCCCACTCGACGTCCGTCAGCCGGGCCTCCAGCCAGCCCCACGCGCGGGGGCGGCGGGCGGTCGGCGAGCCGATCTCGGTCGGCTGGGAGACGGTACGGTTGATCACGGGGCCGCCGTCACCGTCGTAGACGGTGGTCATCCGGGCGAAGCCGCGCCAGGACGCCCGGTCCGGCACCCCGTCGACGGTGGCGCTGCGGCTGCCGGTGACGGTCTTGTCGCCGTCCATGCCGCGCAGGAACAGGTGCTCGGTCAGGGTCTGCCGTTCCCCGGCGCCGCCGCTGCGGACCCGCACCCGCTGGAAGCCGCGAAACTGGCCCCACGTCTTGCGCGCCTCGGGCACCAGCTCGTTCTCGTCGTAGTGCCAACCCGGCCCGTCCATCAGGTACTCGTACGAGGTGGTTCTCGACGGATTGCCACCCACCCGGTCGGTCTCGGTGACCTGCGCGACGACGTACTTGTGGAACACGTCCAGCTGTCGGGCCGGCCCCCAGTAGACGGGGAAGCACCGGCGCTCGTTGGCGTCGAGGGTCAGGGACATGCCGGGCACGCACTCCTGTACGGCGTACGACACCGCGATCTCACCGCCGGTCTCGGTGGAGATCCTGTTGATCCGCAGCTTGTACATCTGCGGCAGGCCTTCCGCGGCGTCCACCCGGTTCTGCCCGATGGTGCCGTCGAAGCTGACCGCGGGCATGGTCACGGTGCCCCCGGTGTGCCCCGAGCGGGTGATCGAGTTCAGCCACAACGCCGCGCTGGTGCCGGTGACACTCGGGTACGAGTGGACCAGCTCCCACGAGTCGACGTCGGCGTACCCGCCGGCCGTGTACGACTGGGTGGTGATCCGTACCAGCCGCCTGGTGGACCAGAAGGTCGGCGTGGGCACCGCGCAGGAGGAGGCGTCGCACCACTGGTCCCAGGGCACGTCCGGCCAGTTCTGTGGTGCTGAACGGGCGCAGGCGGTGCCGGGGACGCACCGGTCGCCGACGGTGAACACCACCCGGCGCGGGGCCGCCGCGCGGTAGAGGGAGCCGATCCGCTGCCCGTACTCGACCCGGGCCAGCACCCCGTCGCGGACGTACGGGGTGGGTGTGGTGCCGGTCAACGCGTAGTGGTTGGTCTCCCGGTCGTAGAAGTACGACGCCACGTCGTCGTGCCCGTCGATGACGAAGTCGAGCTGCCAGCGGTACGCCTGCTGGCACCATGAGGTGGCGAACGTGCCGGTGTGGCAGGGCTCCCCCGACTGGTTGCCGAAGACGGGCACCGTCCAGGTCGAATTGGTCTCCGGGTTCCCGGCGGTCCACTCCGGCAGCCGGTTACGGCCGAAGAAGTACTGGGTGCCGTCCGGCGACGTCAACCGCCAGTGTTCGCCGTCGTTGTCCCCGTTGACCGCGCCGGTGAGCAGCTCGACCCGCCAGCCGTTGTCGCGCTCCATCCGCCACACCCCCGTGGCGGCGTCCCGCACCAGCTCACCGGTCAGCCCGGGCAGCACCACCATGGCGTTGTCGCCAGCCCAGCACAGGTCGTTCACCCCGGCCTGCCCGTCCTCGGCACACGGTCGGTACGACCGCTCGATGAACCCCGGCTGGTAGTCGAACCCCTCCCCCACCCAGGAGGGCTGGTTGTTGGTCGAGGCCACCCGGCCGTCCACGGTCCCGGACGAGTACGACAGCTCGATCTCCGGTGTCGGTCCGGGCGCCGCCGGCAGCTGGATCGGGTACGACCAGGTGAAGTCACCGGACTGCAGGCCCACCTGCCAGGTCGCCGAGGGAGCCAGCGAGGTGGGCTGGAAGCTGCCGGCGCTGCCGCCCGGGGCGGCGGTCACCGCGTACAGCCCGTCGCCGACCTGGGCGCTGACCCGGCCGGCCCGGGAGTCGTTGCGGGAGCCGACCGGGGTGAGCCGGCGGCCGTCGACGCGCATCAGGGCGAGCCGGGAGCCGTAGTCGCCGCCGTAGGCGTGCCGGAAGCCGGAATAGTCGACCTCCACCGTGCCGCGCCGGCCGCCGGCCAGGTGCGCGACGCGCAGCAGCAGCCCACGCACCCCGGCCTTGGCGGTCTCGGCGCGGCCGAGCACCTCAACCCTGGTCCGGGCGGCGGCCGAGCCGCTGTGCCCGAGCCACACCGGCAACGTGCCGGCCCGGGTCAACGCCGGGTCCTCAACGGTCAGGCCCTGCGATCTCCCCGGCACCGTCACCTCGGCGGTACCGGGGGCCGGCCAGCTCACCGCCGGGGAGCCGCGCAGCGAGCGCGCCGCCTCCGCGTCGGCCGCGCGGGGCCGGGCGGCCGGGACCGCGGCCTGCGGAGCCCGGGGCGCCGCGGCGGGCCCCGCCGGGCGGGCCAGCGCCGGCGGCGCCCACAGCTGCGCCGCGACGAGGCCGGCGGCGACCATCATCGACGCGTACGTCCGAACGCGACGACCAACCATCACGACCTCCCGGCCATTTCCCTAGTAGCCGACCGTCCCGGCGGTCAGGACGGATCGAAGAACCAGCAACGTCAGTGGGCAACGGGCCCAACGGCAGGCTTGCCTCCGGTTGCGGCTACGAGCCGCCGGATCCGACGATGTTTCCCAGGGCCCGCAGGAATGCCTCCAGTGCTCCGGCCTTCTTCCCACGGGGCGGCGTCACGGATCTGGGCGGCTGGTAGGGAGAACCGCCTTCGAAAAGCTCGGACGGATCCCTGGGCATGCTCGCGAAGCTGTTCGTGTCAGCGGAGCTGTAGTACCTCGAGCCGAGCCGCCGTTCCAGCTCACTCCGGGCTCCGCTGCTACCGGCATTCGCCGCTTTCAGGATCTCCCGGAGGTCGTCGCCCCCGCCGTAGCTCTTGTTCGAGCCCCCTGAGCTGCTACCGCCTCCGGCGCAGACGATGAAGATGCCACCCGCGGAGCAGATACCGCCAAGCGACGTGCTTGACTTCTTTCCGGTCGACTCGCTGGCCGGATTCGTCCGCTTGTTCGTGTTCGTGCCGGTACACAGCAGGATCGTCTGCAGGCAGGGGTTCTTCGTCGTCGCCGCCTTCTTGGCAGATGCCTTGCCCGCTGCCTCCACGTGCTTGAGGTGCTCCTTCGCCGTCGAGCGGTTCTTTTGGCACCGCGAGTCACAGGTGGCCTTCGCCTTGGCCTTCGGCTTGACCCGCGTCGTCGGGTGCCCGGTCAGCTTCGGCTTCGGCTTCGGTTTCGGCTTCACGCGGGTCGTCGGGTGCCCGGTCAGCGCCTTCGGCTTCGCCTTGGCCACCTTGGCCTTGGCCTTCTTCGCGTCCGCGACGATCTTTGCGTTGCTGCCGTCGCACTGCCGGGGGTTCGAGCACTTCGCCTTGAGACCGTCGGGATCGCTGAGCGTCGCCGGGTTGTTGTTGCCGTAGGCGTACCCGTGCATCTGCTGCGGATCGTTGACGTCGATGATCGGGTCGACGGAGATGAACCGGCCGGTGCCCGGATCGTACTCGCGGGCACCGAGGTGGGTGAGGCCGCTGCTCGCGTCGATCGTGCCGCCGACGAAGCCCTTCTCCCCCGGCCAGCCGGCCGGTGCGGCGCCACGCTCGGCGCCGAACGGCAGCTGGTAGCGGCGGGTGATTGCGAGGCTGACCGCGTTGACGGCGAGTTGGCCGGTGCCGTGGTGATCGGGTACCAGCCAGGTGAGCTGGCCACCGGTCCGCACGGCCATCGTGTCGCCGGCGTGGGTGTAGTAGCGGGTGCCCACCGCCGCGCCGCCGCCGGCCGGCTGGCGCAACTCGTCGGTGCCCAGGTAGACGGTGGTGCCGGTCGGGTCCCGGCGGATCAGCCGGTTTCCGTCGGCGTCGTAGAGGTACGAGGTGGTCCGGCCGCCCTCGGTGACCGACGCCAGGCGCCCTTCGGCGTCCCAGGTCAGGGTTTGGCCGGCGCCCGCCACCGTCCGGGTGGTGGTGTTGCCGTCGCTGTCGTAGCCGTAGCTGTCGGTCCGCGACCCGCCCGGCCCCGTGGTGGTCACCGACCGCAGCGTGTGCGGTTGGTCGGAGCCGGCGGCCGGGTAGGCGTAGCCGCGGGTGATGTCGCCGCCGGCGGCGTGCTGCACCTCCGAGAGCCGGTTGCCGACCTTGTCGTAGCGGTACGAGTGCCAGTAGGGGGCGGGGCCGCCGAGCCCGGTCGTGGCCGGCGCGGTGGCGCAGTCGTCGCCGGAAGGGGTCCACGCCTCGGTGAGGCGGCGCAGGTAGTCGCTGGTGAAGCACTGCCGGTCCCCGGTGGCCTGGTCGGCGATCCTGGTGACGTTGCCGGCCGGGTCGTAGGTGTAGCGGACGTCGCTCTGCACGGTCTCGCTGGTGGTCCTGGTCCGGGTGACCGCGCTGGCCAGCCGCCGGGTGCCCAGTTCGTAGGTGAAGTCGCGCACCACCTGGCTACCGGACGCGCCCAGCGAGTACGACCGGGTCTCCGACAGCTCGGTGTAGGCGGACGCGGCGACGTACCAGGCCGTCGCGGTGCGTAGCGTGGTGGCCAGCCCGAGGCCGGTGTCGTAGCCGTACTGGAGGGTTTCGCTGGGGATGTCGCCGACCTTCGGCAGCAGCATCGCGGTGACCTGGTCGGCGGCGTTGTAGGTGACCCGGGTCCGGTACGTGCCGCCCAGGCCGGTCTCCTCGCTGGGAATGGTGATCGTGCTGCCGGTCGGCCGGCCCGCCGCGTCGTAGCCGTACACCTCGTTCTGGTACGCCCGCCCGGCGGCGTACCGGGTCGAGCCGGTCGGCAGGCCCTTGCCACCGGCGAGGGTGTCGTAGGTCCACTCGGCGAGCTTGGTGCCGGCGGTGGAACCGTCGAACATCGCCGTCTTCCGGTCGAGCTCGTCGTAGGTGTAGGCGAGGGTGCGGCCGCGCGAGTCGGTGGTGCTGAGCACCCGGTCACCGTCGTCGAACGTGGTCAGCCGGGTGCCGGTGTCCGGGTCCTCGGTGCGGGTCTCCCGGCCACGCAGGTCGTAGCTGTGCCGCCAGACGTTGCCGGCCGGGTCGGTGACCGTCGCGAGTTGCCCGGCCCGGGTGTAGGTGTAGCGGGTGGCGTCGTAGCCGCCGGTCGGTGCGCCGCCGGTGAACTGGCGCAGCTCCACGGTCCGGCCGTCGGCGTCGAAGACCGTCATCGTGGCGGTGTCGCCGGCCGGTGGATCCTCGGCGACCCAGTTGCCGCCGTACGAGGTGGTGGTGCGCCACTTCTCCGCCCCGGCGGCGAGGAAGATCTCCGCGATCTCGCGCCCGGCGCCGTCGTAGACGTATCTGGTCAGCGCCGGGATGCTGGCGTCGGGCACGTCCACCAGGGCGGTCCCGGGCCCGGCCTGCCCGTTCCAGTACGAGTCGCTGACCCGGTCCACCTGCCCGTAGGCGTCGTAGCGGGTGTCGGTGAGCACCCGGCCGCCGGCCGGTGAGGGCGCCTGCGTCTGCCGCTCCCGCAGGAACCCGTCGAGAATGGTGTAGCTGGACAGGTAGCTCGAGCCGTTGCCGAGCAGCGTCTGCGCGGTCATCGAGGACGGGCCGTCGTTGCGGACCAGATAGCTGAACTGGACGGTGGGCGACTGGGTCGCCTTGCTGCGCCCCGGGGCCCAGCCCTTCACCAGCCGGCCCAGTGCGTCGTAGCTCATCTCGGTGACCCGGTTGTTCGCGTCGGTGACCTTGACCGGCACGCCGAGCAGCGGGTCCACGGTGGTGGTGGCGGTGTGCCCCAGCGCGTTGGTCATGGACACCGAGGTCACCGGCCCGCCCACGGCGGGGGTGTAGCTGGTGGTCTGCCGGTTGCCGAGCGCGTCGACCTCGGCGGTGACCCGGCCGTGCCGGTCCAGTTCCAGCCGTCCGGCGTCGACGTAGACCGGGCCACCGGACCAGGAGGCCACCTCCTGGGTCCGGGTGACGTCGCCGGCCTTCGGGGGGGCGCCCCAGGCGCTCTGCCCGTCGTAGAAGTAGCGCTCGTCGGAGATCAGGTCGTCGGGGTACCCGGCGGTGGCCGCGCAGCCGACCGAGACCACCTCCTCCCGCGACTCGGTGTCGACGATCCAGGCCGCGTCGTTGCGGGTGTAGGTGTAGCGCGTGCAGGTGTCGTCGGCGGTGGTGGCCAGATCGCCCTGGTCGTCGATCCTCGTGACGGTGCCGTACGTGCCGTCGTACTCGACCACCGTCTCAGTGGTGCGCGTGGTGCCGTCGGCCAGCGCGGTGAGCTGTCGCTCGGACTTCTCCACCGTCAGGTACGCCTCGATCGCCTGCCCGTTGGGCAGCGCCCGGCGGGCGGTGCGGCGCAGGTCGTCCGGCGTCGAGATGGTCCTCTCCAGCCACGGGCCGCCGTCACCGTCGTACTCGGTGGTCATCCGCGCGAAGCCCGCCCACTGCGGCCGGTCGTCGATGCCGTCGACCTTCACCCCGCTGTCCGGCGGCCCGGAGAGGTTCACGTCCCCGTCCATGCCGCGGAGGAAGACGTGCTCGGTCAGCGTCCGCTGCCCGCCGACCGGGCCGGTCCGCACCCGAACGGTCTGGTAGCCGCGCCACTGGCCCCACGACTTGCGCGCCTCGGGTACCAGTTCGGCGTCGTCGTGCCGCCAGGCGTGCCCGCCCATGACGTACTCATACGAGGTGACCACGTCCGGGCTGCCGCCCACCAGATCCGACTCGGTCACCTGGTCGACCACGTACTTGTGGAAGAACTCCTGATTGATGCTGGTGCCCGTGCCCCATTTCGCCGGGAAGCAGCGCTTGTCGTTGTTGTCGACCGGGGGCAGCGAGGTGGGCAGGCATTCCGCCAACCGGTAGCTGACATTGATCCGTGCGCCCGACTCGGTGTAGATGGCCTGCAGCCGCCGCTTGTGGAACTGCGGACGCCCGTCGTTGCCCGCGTCGACCCGGTTGGGGCGGGTCGTGCCGTCGAAGGTCACCGCGGGCAGGCTCTGGGTGCCGTTGACGTATCCGGTGTGCACGACCGCGTCGAGCCACAGCGTCGGGTCGGTCGGATCGCTCGGGTCGGTCGATCTCGGGTAGGAATGGGTCAGCGTCCAGGACTCGACATCCTGCGCCGCCCCACCCGAACGCACCTGGGTGGTCACCTGCGCCAACCGCTTGGTGGTCCAGAACGACGGCGCGGGCACCGTGCAGGACGCCGCCCCGCACCACTGGTCCCACGGGGTGTCCGGCCAGTCCTGCGGCTGCGACTGCACGCAGGCGGTGCCGGGAATGCACCGGTCGGCCACGGTGAACAGCACCTGCGCGGAGGCCGGCGTGCTGAACAGGGCGTCGGCCCGCTGCCCGTACTCGATGCGCTTGAGCGAGCCGCCACGGACGTACGGGGTGGGCGTGATGCCGCCGCGGGCGTAGTAGTTGATTTCCTGGTTGTAGTAGAGCGACATGGCGTCCCCGTGCGGATCCACCACGTGGTCCAGCGCCCACCGGTAGCCCTGCTGGCACCAGGAGGTGACGAACGTGCCGGTGTTGCAGGGCTCCCCCGACTGGTTGCCGAAGACCGGCACGGTCCACGCGGAGTTGGTCTCCGGGTTGCCCGCCTGCCAGCCGGGCAGCCGGTTGAGACCGAAGAAGTACTGCGTGCCGTCCGGCGAGGTGAGCCGCCAGTGCTCACCGTCGTTGTCCCCGTTGGTCGCCCCGGTCCGCAGCTCGACCCGCCAGCCCTCGTCGTCGCCGACGCGCCACACGCCGGTCGCGTCGTCGCGGACGAGCGGCCCGGACGCCCCGGGCAGCGACAGGACGGCGTTGTTGCTGGCCCAGCAGAGGTCCTGCACCGTCGCGGCCTGGCCGTCCTCGGCGCAGGACCGGTACGAGCGCTCGATGAATCCCGGCTGGTAGTCGAACCCCTCGCCGATCCAGGACGGCTGGTTGTTCGTACCGGCGACCCGACCGTCCACGGAGCCGGACGAGTAGGAGAGCCCGACCTCCGGCTCCGGGCCAGGCGTCGCCGGGGCCTCCATCGGGTACGACCAGGCGAAGTCGCCCGACTGCAGGCCGACCTGCCAGGTGGCGGACGGCGACAGGGAGGTGGGCTTGAAGCTGCCGGTGCTGCCAGCACCATCGGCGGTGACCGCGTACAGGCCGTCGGTCACCCGCGCCGTCAGCCGCCCCGCCGCGGCGTCGTTCGTCGCGGGCACCACGCTCCGCCCGGCCGACCCGTTACCGGCCGCGGCCAGCGCGTTCTCGGGCAGCCGAACCAGGACCAGCCGGGCCGCGTAGTCTCCGCCGTACGCGTGCCGGAAGCCGGAGTAGTCCACCTCGAGGGTGCTCGGGCGGTCGACGCCGTCCGGGTGGGCCACCCGGAGCACCACCCCGCTGACGCCTGCTCGGACCGCCTCCGCTCGGCCGAACATCTGGACCCGGACCGGACTCGCCACGGCCGCGCCCCGTGCCGCCGATGCGACCGCACCGACGCGTACCGGTAGCTTCCCGGCCCGCACGAGCGCGGGGGTCCGGTCCGCCGCGCTCGGCGTCGTCACCTCGGCGGTACCGGGGGCCGGCCACCGGACCGCCGGTGGTGTCCGCACGGCGACCGCGGCGTCGGTGTCGGCCGCTCGGGACCGGACGCGGGCCGGCGTCCCGTCGGTCGAGTGGGGACGTGCGGCTGCGGCATGCGACGGCGCCTCGTCGGGACGGGCCGCCTGGGCGGGGGCGGCGCCGATCGACGTCGCGGCCAGCGCGGTGACGGACACCGTCACCAACCAGCGGAGGATCGACCCGGATGAGGAGCGGCGGACGGACAGGTGGCCAACCATGGCAGCCTCCAACGGCGTGACCGATGCCAATGCGGAGATCATCGATGGCCGTCGTACAGGGGAGCGCACAGCGCTGCGCACAGCGGCGGTGACCGCTCATCGGCCGCGGATCTTCCGCAGCGTGCGACGCACCACGACCCGGCGGCCGGGCCGGCTGGTGGCCGGTCCGTCCAGCAGGCCGTCCGACTGCCGGCGCAGGATGGCCCGGTGCAGGTCGGCCAGCTCGGCCCCGGGCTCGACACCGAGCCGCTCGGCCAGGGACGCCCGCGCGGTGCGGTACGCCTCCAGCGCGCCGGGCAGGTCGCCGTCCCGGTAGCAGGCGAGCATGAGCTGCCCCCACGCGCGCTCCCGGCCGGGCTGGTCGGACAGGAAACGCAGCAGCACCTCGCGCGCCTGGGTATGCCGACCGAGCCGGAGAAGGAGTTGCGCGTACTCCTCCACGGCGGAGAGCCACTGGGCGTTGAGGACGGCCGCGCGGGCGGCGAGGACCGAGCCCTGCGGCACGTCGGCCAAGGCCGGGCCCCGGAACAGGTCGACGCACCTGCGCAGGTGTGCTGCCGCACCCGTCCAGTCGCCAGCCCGGCCGGCGCGCCGCCCCGCCGCCAGTTCCGTCTCGAACGCAAGCACGTCCACCTCGGTGCCGGGCAGCGCCAGGGACCAACCGCGCCCGGTGAGCGGCAACCGCGCCACCGGGCTGTCGGTCAGGTGGCGATCCAGCCAGCCCCGCAGGCCCGAGACGTACGTGCGTACGTTGGCGTCCGCCGATGACGGGGGTGCGCCGGTCCACAGCTCCCCGACGATGCGGGCACGCGTGACCGTCTGTTCGTGGGCGAGCAGGAGCAGCGCGAACAATGTGCGCTGCTTGCCGACCGGAGGCGGCAGCAGCACATCATCCTGCCGGGCCTCGAACGACCCGAGCAATCGAATCCGCATCACCAATGTCAAAGCACCCGTTTCTATTTGAGTATCGACATCTGCTGGCATTGCCGACGACTTCGGTGTCGCCGGAATCACGGCCGCGCCGGGAGACCCGCCAGCCTTATTTCACCGCTGGATGATGATGTGAAAGCCACCTGGAACGGCGCTGCGGCGATTCCTGAGAGTTCCTGGGACGAACCTTGAGAGCGCTGCCGACGGGCTGGAAGATGCAGGTACGTCCTCGGAACGGGAGTACCTGTATTGGCAGTGGAATTTCGCCTGCTGGGCGCCGTCGCGGCGGAGTCGGCCGGCCAACCGGTCAACCTGGGTCACGCCCGGCAGCGAGCCGTACTGGTGGCGCTGCTCGTCGATGCCAATATCGCGGTGTCGGTCGACCAGCTCGTCGACCGGGTCTGGGCGGAGAATCCCCCCGCACGCGTCCGCGACTCCCTCTACGGATACCTGTCGCGACTCCGACGAGTGTTCGCCGCCCTCCCCGATGTCGCGCTCGACCGCAGATCAGCGGGGTATGTCCTGTCCGTGGATCCGGCCAGGGTGGACCTGTTGCGATTCCGGAGTCTGGCCCGCCGGGCCCGGGCAGTGACGGAGGAGCGCGCGTTGTCGCTCTTCGACGAAGCGCTCGATCAGTGGCAGGGTGATGCGCTGGCGGACCTGACCAGCCCCTGGCTCGACGAGTTGCGCGAACGGCTCCACCAGGAGCGGCTCGGGGCCGAGCTGGACCGCAACGACCTGGCACTGCGGCATGGGCAGCACGCGCGCCTCCTGCCCGAGCTTCTCACCAGCGCCGCAGAGCATCCGTTCGACGAGCGCATCATCGGACAGCTCATCCTCGCGCTCTACCAGTCCGGCCGCCGGGCCGACGCGCTCGCCTGTTACGAGCGGGCCCGTCGCCTCCTGGCCGACGAGCTGGGCACCGATCCCAGTCCCGGCCTCCAGGCACTTCATCAACAGATGATGGCCGCCGGGGCGATCGGGCCGGTGGCCGGACCGGCGCCGGCGGCTCCTCCACCGGTTACGGCACTTCCGATCCCGCGCCAACTACCGGCCGCCCCGCCACTCTTCGTCGGCCGCAGCCGGGAACTGGCCGAGATCAGCTCGACGGTCGACCAGGCTGGTGCCCAGGGCCGGATGGCCATCACGGTGATCGGTGGCAGTGGCGGCATCGGCAAGACCTGGCTGGCTCTGCGGTGGGCCCATGACCACCTGTCCCGGTTTCCGGACGGGCAGCTGTACCTCAACCTGCGCGGCTTCGATCCCGTCGGTCGGCCGACGGCCACCGGCGCCGCACTCAACGCCATGCTGGCGGCCCTCGGTGTGCCGCCGGGCATGGCACCGGCCGAAACAGACGCCCAGGCCGCACTCTTTCGCAGCCTGGTCTCCAACCGTCGCATGCTCGTCCTGCTCGACAACGCGCAGGATGCCGATCAGGTACGTCCGCTGCTGCCCGGCTCACCCCACTGCACCGTGATCATCACCAGCCGACAGCAGATGCCCGGGCTCGTCACCACCGAAGGTGCCCGCCACCTGGCCGTCGACCTGCTCTCCCCGGACGAGGCGCGGCACCTGCTCGCCGTGCGGATCGGCGAGGAGCGGGCGGCAGCGAACGGGGATGCCCTGGCCGCGATCGTCACGGCCGCCGCGGGTCTGCCCCTGGCCCTGGCTGTCGTAGCCGCCCGGGCCGGGATGAGCCCGGCCGTCACACTCCGGGCACTCGCCGACGACCTGGCCGCCGACCGCGACCGGCTGAACGTCTTCGCCGGCAACGACCAGGTCTCCGACGTGCGGGCCGTCTTCTCCTGGTCGTACCGCACCCTGAGCCCGCCGGCGGCGCGCATGTTCCGACTACTGGGCCTGCCGACCGGCCCGGACATCGCGACGGCCGCGGCCGCGAGCCTGGCCGGCATCCCGCTCCCCGAGGCGCGCGGCCTGCTCGACGAACTGGCACGGGCTCATCTGGTCACGATGACCTCCCGGGATCGTTTCACCATGCACGACCTGCTCCGGGCGTACGCCGACGAGCTGGTCGGCGACGCTGAGGCAAGGGCGGCACTGTCCCGGATGTTCGACCACTACCTGCACACCGCGCACGCCGCGGCGCTGGTGATCGAGCCGCATCGCGAAGCCCTCAACCTCGCACCGGCAGCGCCCGGTGTGGTGCCGGAAGGACTGGCCGCAGCGGGGCAGGCGCGCCGCTGGCTCACCACCGAACGCCCGGTGCTGCTGGCCGCGATCGACCATGCCTTCCGCGCCGGCTGCGACGGACACGCGTGGCGGTTGGCCTGGACGCTCACGACCTTCCTCAGCCGGGGATCCCACTGGTCGGAGCTCGCCACGGCGCAACAGGTCGCCCTCGACGCCGCCACCCGCGCCGGCGATCTCCTCGGACAGGCCCACGCCCACCGCGACCGGGCTCTCGCGCGCAACCAACTGGGTCACCGCACCGACGCGGTCCCTGACCTGAAACGGGCAGCCGCGCTCTTCGGCGAGCTCGGCGACCTCCCGGGGCAGGCGCACACCCTGCTGACCCTCGGCTGGATCTGCGAGCGACACGGGCAGCAGCAGGACGCGCTCCGCTACGACCAGCAGGCCCTGGCGATGTTCCAGACCGCCGGCCACGAGGTTGGCCAGGCCAAGGCGCTCAACGCGGTCGGCTGGGACCATGCGCAACTCGGCGACCACGAACAGGCGATCCACTACTGCGAGCAGGCGCTCGAGCTGCACGACCGCCTCGGCAATGCCACGGGTGCCGCGCGTGCCTGGGACAGTCTCGGGTACGCCCACTCTCGCCTCGGCCAACACCAGCAGGCACTGGCATCCTTCCAGCGAGCGCTCGGCATCTATCGGGACGCGGGCGACCACTACACCGAGGCCGAGACGCTGACCCACGTGGGCGACACCTACCGTGCGCTGGGTGACCACGGGGCCGCCGAGGAGGCGTGGCGTCAGGCACTCGAACGCTACGGCGACGGCAACCCGACCGAGACCGACGAGGTGCTCGCCCGGCTTCAACAGCTGCTGTCCGTGGGGATGAGCCGCTAGGCACGTCCAGCGCGGAGGGCAGGTTCCGGACCGGTCACCGGTACACAGCGCCCGGGAGCAGTCGCCGGCCGGCCAGCTCCGGCCGTACCTGCGGGCCGCTGGGCGCCGGCCCGTCTCCCCGGTACGCCGACGCGACGGCGCCTTCGTCGACCCGGATACCCAGACCGGGGGCGTCGCCCAGCACGAAGGCGCCGTCCGCCACGTGCAGGTCCACCGCGATGCCGACCGGCGGTTGGAGGTCCTGGAGTTCGCTGGCCAGGTGGTTGGGGACGGAGGTCGCGGCGTGCAGGAGTGCGACCGGGGTGTTGCCGATCGGGCTGACCGGCAGGTCATGGGCGTGCGCCAGCGCCGCCACCCGCAGGAAGTGGCTCACTCCCCACACGGCGGCCGTCTGGACGATGTCCACGCCGCCGGCGGCGAGGAGCGGACGGAACTGCTCGAGCCCGGTCAGGTTCTCCCCGGTGGCGACCGCTGCGCGGACGCCACGGCTGACGGCGGCGAGACCATCGGCGTCCCAGCGCCGGACCGGCTCCTCGATCCAGGTCAGGTCCAGGGTGCGTTCGAGTTCAGCGACATGGCGGACCGCCTGCTTGCGGCTCCAGCACTCGTTCGCGTCCAGCATCAGGCCCGGCCGCATCCCCCGCGCCGCCTCGGTCAACACCTCGCGCACGAGCGTCAGCCGGTGCCGGTCCCGCTCGACGTCCAGGCCGCCCTTGAGTTTCGCCGCCCGCAGCCCTCGTTCGGCGTAGCTCTCGTAGGTGGCGACGAGCTCGCCGTCCGTGAGACCGATGTCCAGGCCGGAGGCGTACGCGGGGACCGTGCGGTCCCGGCCGCCGAGCAGCCGCCACAAGGGCTCGCCGGCGGCCTGCGCCTTGATGTCCCACAGCGCGGTGTCGAACGCTCCGATCGTGCCGAACACCGCGCCGGCGTGGCCGGCCTTGAAGGTCTGTCGCAGCATGCGGTCGTAGAGGGCGGCGACCGATCGCGGATCCTCTCCGTCGATCGCGGCGAAGATGGCCTCGGCGGCCACGTGCGGCCCCAGGCCGACGCCGGTGATCCCCTCGTCGGTGTCGACGAGGATGACGGAAACCGGCACGATGCCGTCGGTGTGGACACCGTTGGCATCGCCGACAGCACGGCCCCATCGCTGAACCGTCGTCAGGGTCCGGTATCCGGTGATGCGCATGTCAGCCCTTCGTCGCACCGGCGGTCACCCCGTCGGCAATCTGGCGTTGCAGGAACAGGTAGGTCACCAGCACGGGTACCGCGGCGATCAGCACCCCGGCGGCGAAGGTGGGAATGTTGTCGGAGTACTGGCCGCGCAGCGAGGTGACGCCGACCATGAGGGTGCGACGGTCGGCGGACGGCATCATGAGCAGGGAGATGAGCACGTCGTTCCAGCAGAACAACGCGTTGAGGATGCCGACCGACAGCAGCGCCGGAGTGCCCATCGGCAGCATGATCCGCCGGTACACCCCGTACAGGCTGTTCCCGTCGATCCGTGCCGCGTCCATGATCTCGGTCGGCACGGCGCGGTAGTAGCTGGTCATCAGGAAGACGGTGAAGGGCAGGAACTGCGCGACGTAGGCGAGGATCAGGCCCGGGTACGTGTCGATCAGCCGGCCGTCGGCCATGATCCTGGCCAGCGGCACCATGATCACCTGGAACGGGATGAACAGCGCCGCGAGGCAGACCAGGAACAGCGCATGTGAGCCACGGAACCGCAGCTGGCTCAGCGCGAAGCCGGCCATTGACCCGATGAGCAGCAGCAGCGCTACGGCGAAGGTCACCACGATGACCGAGTTGACGAAGTATCGGGCCATGCCGGCGGTGTCCCAGGCGGCGGTGAGGTTGTCCCAGTGCAGCGTGCGCGTCGGGGAGAACCGATCCAGGATGTAGTCGCGGCGGGTCTTCATCGCGACGTTGATGGTGAACAGCAGCGGGTAGACCGCCGCCAGGGCGAGGGCCGCCATCGGCAGCGCGACAAGCCACCTGCCGAGCCGGATGCGGGACATCAGTCCTCCCTTCCCGCGCGGCGCAGCAGGCTGACCTGGAGCAGGCCCACCACCAGCATGATCACGAACAGCGCCGTGGAGGCGGCTGAGGCGAGTGCCGGGCGGTTCATCCGTCCCTGCTGGACCCAGATGTAGTACTCGGGCAGGTAGGTCGACCCTTCCGGGCCTCCACTGGTCATCACGTAGAGCAGGCCGAACATGGAGGTGAGCATCCCGATCATGGTGGTGACGAAAACGAACTGGATGGTGCGGGACAGGCCGGGGATGACGACATGCCGGATGGTCTGCGGGAGGGAGGCGCCATCGACCCGGGCAGCATCCAACAGCGCGGAGTCCAGGGTCGCGAACCCGGCCAGGAACACCACCAGCGCCATCCCGAACGTCGCCCAGACGTGCACCCCGACGACCGCGAAGATGGCCACGTCGGGGTCGCCGAGCCAGTCGACCGGGCCGATGCCGAGGCCGCCGAGAACGGCGTTCAGCGGGCCGTCGAAGGCCAGCAGCAGGTTGAAGATCGCGCCGACGATCACCGGCGAGAGCACCGCCGGGAAGAAGTAGACGCTGCGGAAGACCCGGTGACCGGGTACGCGCAGGTAGATGAACGTCGCCAGCAGCCCGGGGATCGCGACCGCGACCGGTAGCAGCAGGACCAGCAGTCCCACGTTGCGCAGGGCGGTCCGGAACAACGGATCGTCAAGCAGTTCGCGATAGTTGTCCAGGCCGACCGCGGTGCCGTTGCGGTCACCGTCACCGGTGAACGAGAAGTTGAGGCCGAGCAGCAGCGGCCACAGCCGCAGCACCACGATGATCAGGACAGCGGGCGCTACCAGGACGTAGGGGGCGAGGCGTTCGGAGCGCCGCCCATCCCGGACCCGACGGGAGCGTGTCGCGGGGCCCGCCACCGGCGGACCGGGCGGGGTCCCGCCGGTCCGCCCCGATTCGACAGGGCGGACCGACGACGTACCGGGCGGTGGCACGAGCTCAGCCGGCCTGATCGGACTTGGCCAGCTGGTCCACCGCCTTGTCGACCGTGACCGAGCCGCTGAGCAACTGCTGGGACAGCCGCCCCATCAGGTCCAGGGTCTTGGACGACAGGGCCACGTGCAGAGCGGGTTTGCCATCCTTGATCTCGGACACGATCGTCCCGACCGCGGGGCCCGCGCCGGACACGTCGATCGTGGTGTCCGAAGCGATCGCCCCCGCGTCGGCGTAGAACGCCTTCAGCGCGTCGCTCGACGTCAGGGACCGCACCAGGTCGGCGGCGATCTTCGGGTCCTTGGTCCACTTCGCGACCGCGTAACCGATGCCGCCGTCGTACGGCAGGCCCGGGGTGGTCCCGGCGGTAACGACCGGCGCCTTCATCACGCCGACGTTGCCGGCGTCGAGGAACTCGGCGAAGTCCTTCCAGTGCCCGATGTCCGACATCAGTCCGATGACATGCGAGGCCTTGCCTGACTGGAACAACGCGAACGCGTCGTTGAACATCGCGGTGGAGTTGGGGCCGGCGTTGTTCAAGCCCTTGTCGTTGACCTCTTTCCAGAGCGCGAAGATCTGCTTGACGTTCGGCGAGGTCCAGTTGCGCTTGCCGGCGATCCAGTCGTCGTACTCCTGCGGGGTGAGGATGCCGGAACCGAGGCCGGACAGGAAGAACTGGATGCCGTAGCCCTCCTTGTTGCCCTCCGCGAAGCATCTGACGCCGGTCGCCTTGGCGATGGTCTGGCAGTTGGCGACGAACTCGCTCCAGGAGGTGGCGGGGCGATCCGGGTCGAGTCCCGCCTTCTTGTAGAGCGACTTGTTGTAGTAGATGGGGTGGCCCTGCAGGGTCACCGGGGCGGCGTAGGTCTTGCTGTCCTTGGTGAAGGCGTCCCAGCCCGCGAGGCGTTGCTTGTCTTCGCCGACGTACTGGTCCAGGGGTAGGAGTGCGTCCACCCGGTCGCGGATCTGCCCGCCGCCGTTGAAGAGCATGACGTCCGGTCCCTTGCCGGCCTGGATGGCGGCGCCCAGCAGGGTGTAGTACTGGTCGAAGGGCTGTGCGACGAACTCGACCGTCACGTTGCGGTGCTTCTTGGCGAAGTCGGCCTTCGCCTTCTGGATGTATGAGGCCGCAGTCGCGTCGCCCGACTTCCAGTCCCACACGACGAGCTTGCCGTCCGATCCGCCGGACGAGGAGTCCGAGTCAGAGGCGCTTCCGCAGCCGGCCAGGGCCAGCCCGACAACCAGGACCGCCGACCAGAGTTTCCGCTGCTTCATTGCTGCTCACTCTCCCGAGGGGCCGGCGGGCCGGCCGGTGGTGGAGGATCGGCAGGAACATAACTCGTATGACGTATGATGTCAATGGAACGACATATAGTGCGTGGGCGGGTCCGGGCCCGCTCACGGGTCGCGGAGGGTGATATGACGGCATCAGCGCAGTCGGACGAGGGCGTCTCGACAGCAGCCCCGGCCTGGACTCGGCGGCCGGCCAACCTCGCCGCGGCGGTCACGGCGGAACTGGTGGAACGGATCGTCCGCGGCGTCCACCCGTCGGGTTCGCCACTACCGCCCGAGCCGGTGCTCTGCGAGACCTTCTCGGTCAGCCGCACCGTCGTCCGCGAGGCGGTGAAGATCCTCCAGGAGAAGGGACTGGTGCAGGTCCGCCAAGGCGCCGGCACCACGGTCACCCCACCGGCCATGTGGAACATGCTCGACGAACTCATCCTGGGCGCCACCATCGCCGAGGACGAGAGCCTTGGTGTCCTCGACGACCTGGTCGTGACCCGCCGACTGTTGGAGTCGGACATGGCCAACGTCGCCGCCCGACTCGCCGACGACGCGGCCATCGACCAGCTACGCATCCTGGTCGACCGGATGGACGAGCTGGTCGACGACCACGTCGCCTACCACCAGCACGATCGCGCCTTCCACGACACCGTCATGCAGGCATCGGGCAACCGCATCGCCCGGGCCGTCGTACGCGCCCTGGAGAGCCAGGTGGTCAACACCGCCCGCTACATGGGTCGCACCGAACGCGCCCTGTGCGTGGCCTCCAACGCCGGCCACCGCCGCGTCTACGAGCGGATCGCCGCGCGCGATCCGGACGGCGCGGCGGAGGCGATGTTCACCCACATCACCGAGGCATGGGTGGTGCGCCGCCGTGGACCGGGCGACCCGACTCGGCTGCGTCGCTAGGCGGCCGGTCACGACGGGGCCGGGCGCAGCCGCAGGTGCGTGACGCCGCCGTCCACGTCGAGCGCGGTACCGGTCGTCGAGACCGCCAGCGGTCCGGCGAGATAGGCGATCGCCGCCGCGACCTCCGCCGGGTCGACCATGCGTCCGGTCGCCTGCCGGCTGTCCAGCGCCGCCTTCTCGGCCACCGGGTCAGCGAACTTCTGCAGCATCCGGTCCACGAAGCCGGTGTGGACGGTGCCGGGGCACACGCAGTTGACCCGGATGCCCTCGCGGACGTGGTCCGTGGCCATGGCGAAGGTCAACGCCAGCACCGCGCCCTTGCTGGCGCTGTAGAGCGCCCGCTGGGGCAGACCGTTGAGCGCGGCGATCGAGCAGACGTTGACGACGGCGGCGTGCTCGGACGCGCGGAGCATCGGCAGCGCCTCGGCGGTCGCTCGTGCCATTCCCACGACATTCACGTCGAGGACCCGGTGCCATTCTTCGTCGCCGTTGTCCTCCACGGTGCCCACCGCGCTGACGCCCGCATTGTTGACCAGGACATCAAGACCGCCATGGGTCTGCTGAATCGTCGCCATCGCCGCGCGTACGGAGGCGCGGTCGGCGACGTCACAGCCGATGCCGGTGATCCCCGCCGGTACGTCGTCAGGTGCGAGGTCCAGCGCCACCACCCGGGCGCCCCGCGCGGCGAGCAGCTCGGCCGTCGCGCGGCCGATGCCGGCCGCTCCCCCGGTGACGGCGGCGACCAGGCCGCTGAACTCACCCATCACGCCTGCTCGAACGGCTGCCGAGCCGAGCCCAGGCCGGTGATCCCGAGTTCGACCACATCGCCCGCGCGCAGATAGGGCTGGTCGGGCAGACCCAGCGCGACGCCGGCGGGAGTGCCGGTGTTGATCAGGTCGCCGGGTTCGAGGATCATGAACTGGCTGAGGTACCAGATCAGCTGGTTGACGGGGAAGACCATGTCGGCGGTCGTGCCGTCCTGACGTTGCACGCCGTTCACCGACAGGCTCAGCCGCAGATCCTGCGGATCGCCCACCTCGTCGGCGGTCACGAACTCGGGGCCCAGCGGGTTGAAGGTCTCGCAGCTCTTTCCCTTGTCCCACTGGCCGCCGCGTTCGAGCTGGAACTCGCGCTCCGACACGTCGTGCGAGATCAGATAACCCGCGACGTGCGCGAGGGCGTCATCGGGCGTGTCGAGATAGCGCGCCCGGCGGCCGATGACGACGCCGAGTTCCACCTCCCAGTCGGTCTTGGTCGACCCGCGTGGAATCAGCACGGTGTCGAACGGACCGACGACCGTCGCGGGATCCTTCAGGAAGACGACCGGCTCGGTGGGGATCGCGGCGCCGGTCTCGGCGGCGTGGTCGCGGTAGTTGAGCCCGATACAGACGATCTTGCCAGGCCGGGAGATCGGCGCGCCGACACGGAGGTCCGCCGCGCCGTCGAGAGGCTGGAGCGAGCTGGCGGCCACGGCCTCGGCGGTCCGTTCGAGGCCACCGGAGGTGAAGAAGGCGGGGCCGATGTCCTCGGTGATCGGGCGCAGATCCAGGCGTTTGCCGTCGAGGACGACGGTGGGGACTTCTCTGCTCGCCGGTCCGAGGCGTGCGAGCCGCATGGCATCTCCTTGGGGGCGTCAGGGGTGGGCCGGAGGAGCACCGACGGTCGGCGGTTGGCTCAGCCCGGTGCCGGGTGTCAGGTTCGGTCCGGTGGGCGGTGCGGGCTCGGTGAGGTGCCACACCTGCTGCATCGAAGCCCACCACTGCCCGGATTCGGGATCGGCCAGCGACTGCTGGCAGGGATCGGTCAGTTCCCACCATTGCTGGGTGTGCGGGTCGGCCGCGATCCGGGCCTGATCGGCGTCATGGTCGTCACCGACGTACTCGTAGTAGCCGAACAGCAGATCGCCGTGCAGGAAGATCGTGTAGTTGCGGATGTTGGCGGCCAACAGCGCCTGTTCCACCTCTGGCCATACCGCGGCGTGCAGCCGCAGGTAGCTGTCCCGATGTTCGGGGCGCAGCCGGATGACGGAGCCGTAGCGCTGCACCCCACGGCCTTCCGGGTCGGTCTGTCGATACGTACTCAAGGGCGCGCTCCGAGGCTCACCGGGCGGGGCGGAAGTGGTCGGGTCACGATTGCGGCGGTGGGGGTGGCAGCCGATAGATGCGCCGCGCGGTCTGGTGCCAGATCGCCCGTCGTTCGCTCTCGCTACAACCGGTAAGCAGCTCGGCGACCAGGTCGATCCAGCGCTGGTAGGTGGTGGCGAGCAGGCAGACCGGCCAGTCGGAGCCGAACATCAACCGGTCGGGGCCGAAGACCTCCAGGGCGTGCGCGACGGCGGGCTCGACGTCCCGGCGGGTCCAGGTGCGCCAGTCCGCCTCGGTGACCAGGCCGGACAGCTTGGCCGTCACATTCGGCAGCCCGGCCATGGTCCGCAGGTCGCGGGCCCAGTCGTGCAGATCCCCGTCGGCCAGTGGCGGTTTGCCGAGATGGTCCAGCACGAAGGACACCTGTGGCAGGTCGGCGGCGAGGCGGGTCGCCGCCGGGAGCTGGTGATGCCGGATCACCAGGTCGAACACGATTCCCGCGTCGGCGGTCGCGGCGATGGCTCGCCGGATGGCGGTCCGGTCGAGGAAGGCCGGGTCGGATTCGCCCTGGACCAGGTGTCGGACGCCGACGAGGCTGCCGCCGGCTGTCATCTTCTGGATGGCCTGGGGCGCGTCGTCCGCGGTGATGTCGAGCCAGCCGACGACACCGACGATGAGGTCGCTGGCGGCGGCCGTGTCCAGCAGGTCGGCCGTCTCGGCCGCGGAGTGGATGGCCTGGACCACCACCGTCTGGGTGACACCGGTGGCCCGGGCGGCCGCGGCGAGGTCGGCCGGGCCGAAGTCGGCGTCGATGGCGCTCATCGAATGCGGGTCTATCCAGGGCTGCGGGTGGCGGCTCCGGTCCCACAGGTGGTGGTGGGCATCGACGATGTCAGTTTCCACGTCGCCTCCCTCGTCATCGGGATCCTGGCTGGTGGTGCGCGGGCTCGGGACGGCTACTCGTGGGCCTTGCCACCGGTTATGCGGGAAACGACCAGCGCGACCAGGATGATGGCGCCGTTCAGGGCGCCGATCCACTGCGCCGGCACGCCGGCGAGGGTCAACACGTTCTGGATCATGAACAGCAGCAGGATGCCGGTGAACGCGCCGAACATGGTGCCTTTGCCACCGTTGAGGCTGACGCCGCCGATGACCGCGGCGGCGAAGACGGTGAAGATGGCGCCGTTGCCTTGGGAGGCCGCGACGGAGGCGAGGCGGCCGGAGAGCAGGAGACCGCCCAGCGCGGCCAGGACACTGGCGATGATCAGCGCGGCCCACAGCACGCGGTCGGTGCGGATACCGGCGGCCTTCGCGGCGTCGACGTTGCCGCCGATCGCGTACAGCGAACGACCGAAGCCGGTGTAGCCGAGCAGCACGATCCCGGCGGCGAAGAGGGCGAGGCAGATCCAGATGGACGCCGGAACTCCGAGCCAGACGGCGGTACCGAGATACATCATCGACTCGGGCAGGTTGAAGAAGGTCTGGCCGCCGGAGATCCCGGTCAGCAGGCCGCGTAGGACGATGAGCATGCCCAGGGTGACGATGAACCCGTGCAGCCCGAACCGGACGATCAGCGCGGCGTTGGCGATCCCGATGAGCGCGCCCACCAGCAGGGTGATCGGGATCGACCAGGCGCCGGAGAGCAGCCCTGTCCCATGGCCGGCTCCGACCGCGACGGTCAACCAGGCTGCGACGCCCGGAGCCAGGCCGAACGTCGACTCCAGCGACAGGTCCATCTTGCCGGCCACCAGGACGATCGTCTGGGCCAGCACCAGCAGCGCGATCTCCGACATGGTCTGCGCGATGTTGATGAGGTTGTCCGGTTGCAGGAAGACCGAGTTGATGATCTGGCCGACAATCGCGATGAGCACGATCGCGGGAACCAGGGCGAGGTCTCGCAGCCGCGCGATGGCGAGCTTGCCGACCCGCCGACCGGACGGTGGGCCGGCCGCCACGGCCTCGCCGCCGGCGGCCGCATTCGCGCTCGTCATGGTCTCAGGCATCGACGGTCAGTCCTTCCATGGCGGCTACGAGGTCGTGGTCACGCCAGCCCGTGGGCATCTCCGCGACGATGCGGCCCTGGAACATCACCAGGACGCGGTCGCAGATCCGTAGGTCGTCGAGTTCGTCGGAGGCGACCAGGACACCGGTGCCGGCATCAGCCACCTCGTCGACCTTGTTGAGGAGGAACTCTTTGGAGCGCACGTCGACACCCGCCGTCGGCGTGACGAGCACCAGTACGCGAGGGTCGTTGGCCAGGGCACGAGCCATCACGACCTTCTGCTGGTTGCCGCCGGAGAGCCCGGACACCTGCAGGTCCGGGCCAGGGGTCTTGATGGCCAGATCGTCGATCAGGCGGTTGGCGACCGCGTCCCGGCGGTGGGCGCTCAGGAAACCGGCCCGGCCGAGCCGGTCCGGGATGGTCAGGGTGGCGTTGTCCGCGATCGACATACCCGGCACCAGGCCCTGGTGGTGCCGGTCCTGCGGCACGAATCCGACGCCCGCCGCCAGGGCGGCGCTGACGTCACCAGGGCGGGGTCGGTGACCGCCGACGGTGACCGTGCCCGTGTCGGGGGCGCGAAGTCCGACGACCGATTCGGCGACCGCTGTCCTGCCGCTGCCACCGGCGCCGGCCAGGCCGACGATCTCGCCCGACCGGACCTGGAACGACACGTCCGCGTAGCTGCCGTTCATCCCCAGCTGGGAAACCTCGAGGACCACCTCGACAGGTCCGGCCGGCGCGGTGCGGGTGGGTGCCGCTCGCAGCGCCGCGGCTTCGCCGGTCATCGCGGCAACCAGGTCGTTGCGGGGCAGGCCGGCGACCGGAGCGGTGATGATGTGCCGGGCGTCGCGGAAGACCGTCACCACGTCGCAGATCTCGTAGATCTCCTGCAGGTGATGGCTGATGAACAGGAACGTGACGCCCTGCTGCTGCAGGTCCCGGATGTGGTCGAACAGGCGGGCGATCGCGGCCGCGTCGAGTTGGGCGGTGGGCTCGTCCAGCACGATGAACCGGGCACCGAACGACAACGCCCGGGCGATCTCCACGAACTGTCGCTGCTCGACGCTGAGGTCGCCGGCTCGGCTGTCGACATCGACGTCAACGGACCACAGGGCCAGCAGCTCTCGGGCGCGCTGACGCAGGGCACGCCAGTTGATCAACCCACTGCGGCCGCGGTCGTACCGGTTCAGCAGGAGGTTCTCCGCCACCGTCAGCTCGGGAATGATGGTGGACTTCTGGTAGACGCAGGCGACCCGCTGCCGCCACGCGTCGCGGTCGGACAGCCGCGGTGCGTCCGCCCCGGCGAACCGGATCTGACCCGCGTCCGCTGCCTGCAGACCGGTCAGGATCGACACCAGGGTCGACTTTCCCGCGCCGTTGCGGCCCACCAGCGCGTGGGTCTCGCCGCTGAGCACGCTGATCCGGGCCTGGTCGAGCGCCACCGTCGAGCCGTACCGCTTGCTGATGTCGATCGCCTCCGCCACGGGCGGGCCCGACCGGGCCCGCCCGTCGCCATTGCGGGCCGGTGACGAGCGTGGGGAGGACTGCCCGCTACCGTTCATGGGCGGATGTCTCCTTCGGAGCCGAAGTCAGCCGATGTTGTTGCCCCAGAGGGACTTGTCGTCGGGCTTGAGGCTGGCCACGCCGCCGTACGTGCCGCCGTCGAGCGTGACCAGCGGCGCCGAGAGCTGGTCCTCCAGCAGGCCCGGGCGGACCTGGACGATCTTGCTGTCGTGGTCGGTGGCACCGGCCTGGAAGGTTTTGCCGTCGATGGCTGCCTTGAGGTAGTACAGGGCGTACTTGGCGTACAGGTCCGCGGGCTGGGAGACGGTGGCGTCGATGTTCCCGGCGGTGATGTCCTGCAGCTCCTTGGGGATGCCGTCGTTGGAGACCACGAAGATGTGCTTGGGGTCGTCCGGCGGGGTGAGCCGGTTGCGCTGCTTGAGCAGTTGCAGGGTCCCGGCCAGGGCAAAGCTGGACTGCATGTAGACGCCCTTGATGTCCGGGTGCTCGGTCAGCCGGATCTGCAGCTTCTGGGAGGCGAGCGCCCCGTCCCAGTTGGTGGCCTCGCCGAAGACGGTGATGCCGGGGTAGTTCTGCTTCATGCACTCGTTGAACGCCTCGGTGCGGTCCCGCCCGTTGATGGAGGCCAGGTCGCCCTGCAACATGACCACCTTGCCGGTGCCCTTGAGCTTGGTACCGAGGAAGTGGCACGCCTTCTCACCGTAGGCGCGGTTGTCCGCCCGCACGACCATGAACACGTCTCCCTGGTCAGGGCGGGTGTCGACGGTGACGACGGGGATCTTCTTACTGGCCAGGCTCTGCAGGGTGGGCGCGATCGCGGCCGTGTCCTGGGGCGCCATGGCGATGCCCTTGACCCCCTGGCTGATCAGCGACTGGACGTTGGAGGCCAGCTTCGCCACGTCGTTCTGGGAGTTGGTCGTCTTCAGCTCCAGGCCCAGCTCCTGGCCGGACTGCGGTACGTACTTGATGTAGGAGTTCCAGAAGTCGGTGTCCGAACGCGGGTAGTCGACGCCGACGACTGCGGCGCCGCCGCTCCCGGTGGATGGTTTGTCGCCGCCACACGCGGTCAGCAGCAGCGCCGCGGACATGACGAGGGCGGCGGCTGAGGCGGTCCTTCTCGGTTTCATCGCGGCTCCTGTTCGGACGGCCTTCGAAGAGGGACGTGGAGGTGCTCGGATCCCGCGCGGTTCCAGCGCGGGCCGTTCGGGTAGCGGTACGCGGTGACCGACTCCGGGTGCATCTGGGCACCCATACCGGGTGCCCGCGGCGCGAGATAGCGCCCCGCGCGGACGGTCACCGGGTCGACGAAGTGCTGGTGCAGGTGGTCGACATACTCGATGAACCGGTCATCGGTGCTGCCACTGACGGCGACGTAGTCGAACATCGCCAGATGCTGGACCATCTCGCACAGGCCCACCCCACCGGCGTGCGGACACACGGGCACGCCGTACTTGGCCGCCAGCAGCAGGATCGCGATGTTCTCGTTGACGCCGGCCACCCGGGTCGCGTCCAGTTGCAGCACATCGATCGCCTGCGCCTGCAGCAACTGCTTGAACATGACCTGGTTGTGGCAGTGCTCGCCGGTGGCCACCTTGATCGGCGCCACCGCCCGCCGGATCGTGGCGTGGCCCAGGATGTCGTCGGGTGAGGTCGGTTCCTCGATCCAGTACGGGTCGTAGGACGCGAGGGATCTCAACCAGTCGATCGCCTGATCGACTCCCCAGGCCTGATTGGCGTCGACGGCGATCCGCACCGCCGGGCCCACGGCGTCGCGGGCCAGTCCCATCCGCCGGACGTCGGCGGCGTTGTCCGCGCCGACCTTCAGCTTGATCAGGTGGAACCCGTCGGCCACCGCTTCCGTGGCCAGCCGCACCAGCTTCTCGTCGGTGTAGCCGAGCCAGCCCGGCGTGGTGGTGTAGGCCGGATAGCCCTCGGCGAGCAACCGCTGCTGCCGCTCGGCTCGGCCGGCCTGGGCATGATGCAGGATGTCCAGCGCCTCGTCCGGGGTGAGCGCGTCGCGCAGGTACCTGAAGTCGATCATGCTCACCAGCTGCGCCGGCGGCATCTCGGCCAGCAACCGCCACAGCGGTTTGCCCTCCCGGCGCGCGTACAGATCCCAGGCCGCGTTCACGATCGCCCCGGCGGCCATGTGGATGACGCCCTTGTGCGGGCCGAGCCAGCGCATCTGGCTGTCCCCGGTCATCCTGGCCGAGAAGCCCCGGAGGTCACCGAGGACCTCGTCGACCGGCAGTCCGAGCACCAGCGGTGCCAGCGCCTGGACGGCGGCCTGCTGGACGTCGTTGCCCCGCCCCACCGTGAAGGCCAGCGCGAACCCCTGCGCGCCGGCGCTGGTGCGCAGGGTCACGTACGTCGCCGAGTAGTCCGGCTCCGGGTTCATCGCGTCGGACCCGTCCAGCTCCTGGGAGGTGGGAAACCGGACATCGACCGCCTCGATCGCGCTGATCACCTCGGTCACCGCACCCCACCTCGTCCATTCGCTGAGCCTGCCGGCGGTGGTCTCGTCATCCGCCGGTAACACGCGTGCCGTGGGATGTCTTTATAAGCCCGTCCCAAGGGCCGCGTCTATACGCCGACCGGAACATGGGGAACCATGGGGAATTCTGGCGATCCTGCCCGATACCGCGAGGCGTGGCGACGTCCCACGTGTTCCCAGACATGGGATCACCTGTTAGGTTTGCCCCCGCCACCACCTGCTGTCCGCTGGGCGAGCGGAACCCGACCGAGGGGTCCCGACATGTCGCTGACCGAGAAGGCGATGACGCGCCTGCGTGAGCTGATCCAGTCCGGCGAACTGCCGCCCGGCACCCGGCTCCCACCCGAGCAGCAACTGGCCACGGAGCTCGGGGTGGGACGCAACATCATGCGGGAGGCGGTACGCGTCCTGGTTGCCGCCCGCGTGCTGGAGGTGCGCCGCGGCAACGGCACCTTCGTCACCAGCCTCGAGCCGCGACTGCTGCTGGAGAGCATCGGCGGCGCGGTGGAGCTGTTGCAGGGTGACTCGATGCTCGAGCTGACCGAGGTGCGGCGGCTGTTCGAACCCGCCGCCACCGGCCTGGCCGCCACCCGCATCACGCCCGAGCAGCTCGCCGTGGTCCAGGCGCACCTGGAGGCGATGCGGGCCGCCGCCGACGACGTGGAACTGCTCAACCAGCATGACGCCGCGTTCCACCGCGCGGTCGTCGCCGCCACCGGCAACGAGACGCTGTCCACGGTGCTGGAGGGCATCTCCAGCCGGACGGTGCGGGCCCGCGTCTGGCGCGGGCTGGTCGACGCCGACGCGGCCGGCCAGACGCTGCGCGAGCACGAAGCGATCTACCTGGCGCTCGCCGCCGGTGACGCGATCCAGGCACAGGCGGCCGCCCTGATGCACGTCATCACCACGGAAAGCTGGCTGCGCCGTCACCTGGCCGAAGAGCGGTAAGGGCGTGACCGCGGCGGCCGCGACCACCGGACAACAGGGAAGGACTCCCATGCGTTCAGCTCTGTACGCGGGCAACTCGACGATCGTGGTCGAGGACCGGCCCGCCATCCCTCCCGGCACCGGTCAGGTGCAGATCGACGTCGCGTACACCGGCATCTGCGGTACCGACCTGCACATCCTGCACGGCGCGATGGACCACCGGGTACAGCTCCCCCAGCCGATCGGGCACGAGATGTCCGGCCGCGTCGCCGCCCTCGGCCCGGGGGTCGACGGCCTCCGGGTCGGGATGCCGGTCACCGTCATGCCCCTGCGGTGGTGCGGCTCCTGCCCCGCCTGCCTCGCCGGACATCAGCACATCTGTCACCGGCTCGAGTTCGTCGGCATCGACTCCCCGGGCGCCATGCAGCAGCAGTGGACCGTGCCGGCCGAGCTGGTCATCCCCCTGCCCGAGGATCTTTCCCTGCTCCACGCGGCGTTGGTCGAACCCACCGCGGTCGCGGTACACGACGTACGCCGCGCCGACCTGCGTCGCGGCGAGCAGGCGCTGGTGGTCGGCGGCGGCCCGGTCGGCATCCTGATCGCCCGGGTGGCGGACGCGGCCGGTGCCGAGGTTGTCGTCCTGGAAGTGGATCCGCACCGTCGAGCTGTCGCCGAGAAGCTCGGCATCCGCGCCCTCGACCCCGCGCTCGACGACGTGGCCGCCGAGGTGGATGCCTGGACCGCCGGCGCCGGACCGGCCGTCGCCTTCGAGGTCTCCGGCTCCGCCGCCGGCCTCACCACCGCCGTGGACCTGCTGGCCACCCGCGGCCGGCTGGTCGTGGTGGGCATCCACAACCAGCCACGCGAGCTGGACGTGTTCCGGTTCTTCTGGCGCGAGCTGTCCCTGCTCGGCGCCCGGGTGTACGAGCGCGCCGACTACGAGACGGCGATCGACCTGCTCACCGACGGCACCATCCCGGCCCGGACGCTCATCACCCACGTCGAGCCGCTCGCCAACGCCGCCGCCGCCTTTGCCGCCCTCGACGGCGGCGGCAGCGTCATGAAGGTCCTGATCGACTGCCGGGAGGTCACCGCATGAATCCGTTTGACCTGTCCGGCCGGCTGGCCGTCGTCACCGGTGCCCGGCGCGGCATCGGCCTGGCCATCGCCGACGCCCTCGCTGCCGCCGGCGCCGACATCGTCGCCGTCAGCGCCCACCTCGAAGCCACCGGCAGCGAGGTCGAGAAGCGGGTCCGCGGCCACGGCCGGGCCTTCACCGGACACCGGGTGGACTTCACCGATCGCGCCGCCGTCACCGACCTGGCCGGCCGGCTCCAGCACGGCGACCGGCCGGTCGACATCCTGGTCAACAACGCCGGCACCATCAGACGCGCCCCGGCCGCCCAGCACGACGACGCCATGTGGGACGAAGTCCTGGCGGTGAACCTGTCCGCCCAGTTCGTCCTGACCCGCCAGGTCGGAAACAGCATGCTGGCCCGTGGCCGGGGGAAGATCATTTTCACCGCCTCGCTGCTCAGCTTCCAGGGCGGCATCAACGTGCCCGGCTACACCGCGGCCAAGTCCGGGCTGATCGGCCTCACCCGGGCGCTCGCGAACGAATGGGCGGGCCACGGCGTCAACGTCAACGCGATCGTCCCCGGCTACATCGCCACCGACAACACCGAGGCGCTGCGCGCGGACCAGGACCGCAACGCCGCGATCGTTGCCCGCATCCCGGCCGGCCGCTGGGGACGCCCCGACGACCTGGCCGGCACCGCCGTCTTCCTGGCCAGCGCCGCATCCGACTACGTGCACGGCGCCGCCATCCCGGTCGACGGTGGCTGGCTCGGACGCTGACCGAAAACCGGAGGTGATGTCGGTGATCCAGGATCAGCACCACACCCCCGGCGGGGCGCCGGTGATCAGGCAGGTGGCGCTGCCCCGCCGGCCCGCGGTAGCGGTGAGCACGCTGAGCTTCGGCGCCGCGCAGGCCGGCAACCTGTACAGCGCCAGAAGCGAGGAAGACATCGCCGCCGCGATCGACGCCGCCTGGGACGCGGGTATGCGCTACTTCGACACCGCACCGCACTACGGGCTCGGTCTGTCGGAACGCCGGCTCGGTGCCGCCCTGCGCCGCCGGCCCCGGGACGAGTATGTCGTGTCGACCAAGGTCGGACGGCTGCTGATCCCGTCCCCGCACACCGCGCACCTCCGTGACACGGAAGGCTTCGACGTCCCGGCCGATCGCCGCCGGGTGTGGGACTTCAGCCGCGACGGCGTACGTCGCAGCCTGGAGGAGAGCCTCACCCGCACCGGCCTGGACCGGATCGACATCGTCTACCTCCACGATCCCGACGACCACGCCGAGCAGGCCATCACCGAAGCGATACCCGCCCTCATCGAACTGCGCGAGCAGAAGGTCATCGGGGCGATCGGCGCGGGCATGAACCAGTCCCGGATGCTGACCCGCTTCGTCGAGCAGACGGACATCGACGTGGTGATGTGCGCCGGCAGGTTCACCCTGCTCGAACAGGGCGCCCTGACCGACCTGCTGCCCGCCGCCCGGCGACACGACGTCGCGGTCGTCATCGCCGGCGTCTACAACTCCGGCCTGTTGGCCCGGGAACGCCCGCCGGCCAACGCCAGCTACAACTACCAGCCGGCCCCTGCGGACCTTCTCGACCGAGCCAACCGGATCGCCCGGATCTGCGAGGACCACGGCACGACGCTTCCCGCGGCGGCGCTCGCGTACGCCGGCTCACACCCAGCCGTCGTGTCGACGACGATCGGGTTGGGCAGCGCCCGCCAGGTGCACGAGACCGTCCAGCGGGCAGCTGCCGCGATACCCGCCGCGCTCTGGCCCGCCCTGCACGAAGCCGGCCTGGTCAGCTGGCTGCCGCTGACCCCACCGCCAACCGGCCCGCTCCCCTGAGCGCCGACGCTGGTGCCTGACCCGCTTCCCGCGGGTCAGGCACCCGGCTGGCGTCGGCTCAGCTGCGGGTCCAACGCTGGTTGGTGCCGCCGTTGCAGGTCCAGATCGCGACGGGGCTGCCGTTGCTGGTCGCGGCGTTACTCACGTCCAGGCACAGCCCCGACTCCACCCCGACGACGGTGCCGTCGGCGTTGAGCCGCCACTGCTGGTTGGTTCCGCCGTTGCAGGTCCAGATCTGCACCCTGGTGCCGGCGGACGTCGCGTGTCCCGGCACGTCCAGGCACTTGTTGCCGTACACGATCAGCTGGTTGCTGGCCGTGGCCGTCCACTGCTGGTTGCTGCCACCGTTGCAGTCCCAGATGTTCAGCAGGGTGCCGTCGGTCTGGGTGGCGTTCGGCACGTCCAGGCACCGGCCGGAGCCGACCCCCCGCAGCACGCCGCTGGACCCGCCGGTGCCGCCGCTGCCCGGCGTGACGGTCAGGTTGTCGAACTGGGCGGTGACGCCCTGCCCGGTGGCGTAGCCGACCTGCCCGGCCCCCGACGTGTAGTCGGTGACGGTGCCGACGGTGGCGCCGTCGATGCTGGCCGTGATGGTCGCGCCGCTGAAGGTCAGCGCCAGGGTGTGCCAGCGCCCGGTGCCCAGCGCCGCGACGGTGCCGCTGGCCAACGTGCGCACCTGTCCGCTGGTGTTGTTGCTCAGGATCGACCACGACCCGCTGCTGTTGGCCCGCAGGTAGTAACCGTTGAGGTTGGCCGGCGACTGGAACTGGTACGCGGCGGCCCGGCCGATGAGCTGGGCGTAGCCGGTCTTCTCCAGCATCACGTCGGACGAGACGGTGTAGTTGGTCCAGCTCAGGTCACCCAGCAGCGTGTACGGCTCGGCCAGCTGCGAGGTCCATTTGATCGGCGCCTGCTCCGACATCTGTCGTACGCACCGTCCGGACCGGCCGCCGCCACACGCCACGATCTCGAACGAGCCCTGGGCGTCCATCAGGTACCTGGCCTCACTGGCGACCGGGTAGCTGTCGAAGGTGTCGCTGTAGGGCAGCGGCAGCGTCCCCTGCGCCGGGCTGGTCGCGGTGCCCTTCCCCTGCCCGGTCGTGGTGGTGATGCTGTAGACGTAGCCGGGCTGGACGGTCAGCGACATGGTGCCGCCGGACGGCGTGAGGTCGGCGCCGCGCACGAAGTGGTCCGCCGGGTTGTTGGACCGTACGTTGGTGGACCAGACATGCACGGTGCCCTGGGACAGTCCCCCGGTGACGGTGAGGTTGAGGGTCTGCGCGCTGGTGGCGTCCATCGTCTCGATGATGGTGCTGTAGTCGCTTCCGGTGGGCGAGCGCAGGGACACGTAGCTGCCGTTGTTGCGGTTGCCGCCCAGGTAGCCGCTGGAGGAGTCGAGATAGCGCCAGCCCGGGGTGGCGAACTGCGTGGTCTGCGCCATCACCCAGGCGTTCTTACCGATCGAGTAGTAGCCCGACCACGGCTGCGGGGCGACCGCGACGCCCATGGTGGGCCACGGGATGTTCGGCGTGATGGCCGCGATGATCGGCCAGTTGATGTACGCGGTCATCTTCCCGTCGATGTAGCCGCGGTTGATGCCCCGGGCGAGCGCGTTCGCGCCGGCGTTGTAGTCGTCGGACCCGTTCTCGCTGGCCCACAGCGGCTTGCCGCTGTTCACGGCGTTGCTGGAGCTCGGGCAGCTGGTCTGGGCGCTGCGGTACCCGCACACGTAGTGCGAGCCGTAGACCGCCACGGCCCGGCCGAAGGCCGGATCGCGGAGGGCCTCGTCGGCGGCGCCCCAGCCGAAGTCGTCCGAGGCGACGATCTTCACGGCCGAGTACCCGCCGGCGTCGAGCGCGGCCCGCAGGTTCTTGTACCAGGTGGCGTTGAAGCCCTTCTCGTTCCACCCGCCGAGGTAGTCGACGGTCAGCCCGTGGGAGGTGGCGCAGCCGAGCCAGTGCAGCAGGTAGTTGATCGAATCGGTGGTCCAGAAGTCGCTGCCGATCCAGCCGGGTGCACCCCAGGTCAGACCCACCAGCTTGACGCCGGGGTTGCGGACCCGGGCCTGTTCGGCGAGCCACCACTGGTAGCCACGGTCGCAGTTCACCACGCCCCGCGTGTGTTCGTGGCTCGGCTCGGCGCCGGACGTGGTGTTGGTGTCCCCGCCGATCTCCAGCTTGAGCAGCTGCACCGTCGCGCCGTAGCCGGGCTTGAACAGGTAGTCCAGGAGCTGGGTGCGCTGCGGTTCCGGATAGTCGATGAGCAGGCGGCTGTTGCCGCCGCCGCCGCTGATCGCGCCGACACCGTCGAACACCCGGCCCCCCGACGAGCCGTTGATGGTGATCGCCGTGGCGGCGGCGGCCGGCGACGCCGCCAGGAACGTCCCGGTGGTGGCGGCGACGACCACCATGGCCAGCGCCAAGGCGACCGTTCGGCCGCGGGTCAGTTGGGCGTTGACGAGACGGCGCAGGGCGCCGCCACGATGAGAACTCATGTGTCCGTCCTTACCTCAGGGTTCACTGCTGGTTGGTCTGGCCGGTGCAGTCCCACAACTGCGCTGGGTGTTGTCGGCCGTCGAGGCGTTCGGCACGTCGGGACAGCAGCCCGACTGGCCGCCCACGACCGGCCTTCGAGGGGTAGGTGCCGGCGACGGGTCAGACCGCCGTGATCGTCCACTGGTTGTTGGTGCTGTTGTTGGGCGCCCACATGCACACGGTCGAGCCGGACGTGCCGTTGCCCATGCCGTCCAGGGCCGTGTTCGTGCCCCGGTTGACGAGCTGGTAGCGGCCGTTGCCCAGGTCGGCGAGCCGCCACTGCTGGTTGTTGCCGCCGTTCCACGCCGCCTGCCGGGCGTTGGCGCCGTTGGCGGTGTTGCCCCAGCTGTCGACCACCATCCCGTTGGTCCGGTTGACGATGCGGTAGTAGCCGCCGCCCACGTCGACCAGTTGCCACTGCAGGTTCGTGCTGCCGTCCCAGTTCCACTGCTTGAGCACCGAGCCGGACGCCACGTTGCCACCGCTGTCGAGCACCAGGCCGGTGGTCACGTTCGCGATCCGCACGTAGCCCGTGATGCTGCCGGCGCCCAGGGTCGGGATGGTCCCGGCGAAGGTCAGCTTCAGCACGTACGCGGGGGCGCTGAACGGGGCGCCGGAGGGCAGGGTGACCCGCAGGCCGCTGCCGTCCTGGGTACGGTTGGGCAGGTCGAGGTAGGTGCCGGCGGTCGAGCCGAGCAGCTGCACCGAGGTCAGCGAGCTCAGGTTGATCCGGTTCGCGTTCAGGGTGGTGATGTTCAGCGTCGCGCCCGGCCAGCCCAGCACGGTCGCGTACAGCACGCGGTTGTCCTTGCTGCGGGTGAACCGGATGTCCTGCGCGGTGCCGGCGCGCGGCGTGCTGAACGAGCCGCCGCCCATCTGCGTCGGCCCTTCGCCGAAGGCCGACCAGGCGCGGGTGGCGTAGATGGATTCGCCGAAGCGCTTCAGGTAGTCACCGATGCCGAGCAGGATGCTGCGCTGACCGCCGGGAATCGTGCCGTCGGCCATCGGCGCGATGTTGAGCAGCATGTTGCCGTTCTTGCTCACCCGGTCGATGAGCGAGTGCAGCATCTGGTTGAGCGAGTAGTAGCCGATGCCCACCGTGTAGCACCAACTGGAGCTCGAGATGCTGTCGTCGGTGAGCCAGTACGGCGTCTGCAGGCCGGCCGGGCCGCCCCGTTCGTAGTCGACCACCTCGCCGCTGGTGTTGAACCCGTCCTTGTAGGTGGCGACGACGTCCTTGTTCCAGGCGACCGCGCGGTTGTAGTAGTAGGCCAGGAAGTCCAGCCGGTACGACTCGGGGATAGCGCTGAGGTTGAAGTCCTGCCAGATCATGTCGGGCTGGTAGCCGTCGATGATCTCGCGGAGCTTGTCGTACCACAGCTGGTACTCCGCCGGGGTGCCGAGCTGGCCGTAGAGCTTGCGCAGGCCGGCGTCGGACTGCTGCGGCGCCCACTGGTAGAAGCCGGTGAAGTTGTACGCGTGGTGCATCGCGACGACCAGCCGGAGGCCCTTGGCCCGGATGGCGTCGGCGTGCAGGCGCAGCAGGTCGAGCCGGGGCCCCCGGGCCACCGAGTTGTACTCGTTGACGCTGCTGTTCCACATGGAGAATCCGTCGTGGTGTTCGGCCACCGGACCGGCGAACCTGGCGCCCGCGTCGGCGAACAGCTGCGCCCACTCGTCGGGGTCGAAGTTGCCGCCGGCCGACCGGAGCTTCGGGGCGAACTGCACCCAGTTGCCCGCCCGGTCCCGGGCGCCGTTGATGAAGTTGTGGTACGGCCACGCCGACGGATCGCCGTACACGCTCTTGTGGTGGTTGTTCTCGGCCGAGCCGTTGTTGTACATGTTCCGCGGGTACCACTCGTTGCCGAACGCGGGAACGCTGAAGGCGCCCCAGTGGTAGTAGATGCCGAACTTGGCATCCTGGAACCATTCCGCGGCCGGCGGGTGCTGGTTGACGGATGACCAGGTGGCGGTGTAGCTGCTCGGGCCGACGGTGGCCTCGGCCACGGCGGCCCGCAGCACGCCGCTGGCCGCGACCGCTCCGGTGATTCCGGCTGCCGTGAGCAGCCGTCGGCGGCTGATCCCTGGGACGGATGAGCGCATGACAGGTCCTCTCGCGATGGAGTTCGCTCAGTGGAACGGCTGGTCAGGCCACGTCTCGACGTTGTTAGCGCTAACAACGTGCCGCCGGCGGCGCCGATCGCCTGGTGGGGTGGTGGGGTGGGACGTCCGCTGCCTGAGAAGACTGCCAGAACGCTCGCGACCATTCAAGAGGGTCGTTCCCTATTCGTTCGCCCGCATCGGAGAACCTTTCGTGCGGATCGGTTCTGACCCGCCGGGCAAGCCGTTCATAACAGTTTTCGAACCTCCATTTTCCCGACTTCAATTCTCCGCCCCACGGGACGGCCAGGACGCTGGGCACCGAGGTCCGGAGGCGTCCCGGGGGACGTCGACGGACGCCCGTAGCCGTCATTCGGCGCCGGCACCTTGGGCTCCCCTCCCGACGCAGATCGCTCGCGACACCGCGCGGCCTACGCCCCGTGCGGCACCCGCACCGGGGCGCCGGGCCGAGCACCGGCGGGTGCTCGGCAGGCCGGGCCGGTACCCTTGATGATCAGGCGCGAAGTGTGCGCATATGTCCTCAATCCGAAGAGGTGACCATGCCTGATCACGAGTCCGGCCGCATCGACCTCGCACGCCTGCGGGACGTACTCGACGGACCGTGGGCCGAGGTTCGCAACGCGCACCGGAAGCACCTCGACGAGCGCTTCCTCCCCGTGTACGGCGAAACCGGCGACCAGGCCCGTCAGCGGATCACCCGGCTGCTCACCGAGCTTCCCGTCGAACTGGGTATCGCATCGGGCTTCCCGACCGAGTACGGCGGCAGGTCCGACCTCGGCGGCTCGATCGTCGCCATCGAGATGCTCGCGCAGGTCGACCTGTCGCTGATGGTCAAGGCGGGCGTCCAGTGGGGTCTGTTCGGCGGCGCGGTCGGCGCGCTCGGCACCCGTCGACACCACGACGCCTACCTCCGGGACATCATCTCGGGCACGATCTTCGGCTGCTTCGCCATGACCGAGACCGGCCACGGCTCCGACGTCCAGCAACTGCGCACCACCTGCACCTACGATCCGCAGACGCAGACCTTCGACCTGCACACCCCGCACGAGGCGGCACGCAAGGACTACATCGGCAACGCGGCCCGGGACGGGCGGATGGCGGTGGTCTTCGCGCAGCTGATCACCAACGGGCGCCGGCACGGCGTACACGCGTGGCTGGTGCCGATCCGCGACGCGGCGGGCAACCCGATGCCGGGCGTGACCATCGGCGACGCCGGGCCCAAGGCCGGCCTGCTCGGCGTCGACAACGGGCGGCTCAGCTTCGACCACGTCCGGGTGCCGCGGGACATGCTGCTGGACCGGTACGGCCAGGTGGCGGTGGACGGCACGTACACCAGCCCGATCGAGAACGACTCCCGACGGTTCTTCACCATGCTCGGCACGCTGGTCCGCGGCCGGGTCAGCGTGGGCGGCGCCGCCTCGGCGGCCACCAAGTCGGCGCTGACCATCGCGGTGCGCTACGGCGACATCCGCCGCCAGTTCGGCACGCCCGGCGCCGACCGGGAGGTGCTGCTCAACGATTACCTGGCCCACCAGCGCAAGCTGCTGCCCGCCCTGGCCACCACGTACGCCCTGCACTTCGCGCAGGCCGAACTGGTCACCGCGCTCAACGCGGTGCAGGGCGGCGACGCGCCGGTGGACGAGCACCGGCAACGGGAGTTGGAGTCCCGCGCCGCCGGTCTCAAGGCCGCACAGACCTGGCACGCGACCCGCACCATCCAGATGTGCCGCGAGGCGTGCGGCGGCGCGGGCTACCTGGCCGAGAACCGGCTACCGAGCTTGAAGGCCGACACCGACGTCTTCACCACCTTCGAGGGCGACAACACGGTGCTGCTGCAACTGGTGGCCAAGGGGCTGCTCACCGGCTACCGGGACGAGTTCGGCTCGTTGGACGGCTGGGGGCGTGCCTCCTTCGTCGCCGAACAGGTCCGCGAGATGGTGCTCGAGCGCACCGCCGCGCGGTCGCTCATCGAGCGGCTGATCGGCGCGGTGCCCGGCCGCGACGAGGAGGTCGCCGTCACCGACCGCGGCTGGCAGCTCAAGGTCTTCGAGGACCGCGAGCGGCACCTCCTCGACGGCGCGGTCCGTCGTCTCCGCAACGGCGCGGCCACGAAGAAGGACCGTCCCTTCGACATCTTCAACGACGTCCAGGACCACGTCCTCGCCGTCGCCGCCGCGCACGTCGACCGGGTCACCCTGGAGGCGTTCGTCGCCGGCATCGAGGACGCCGGGGACCCGGCGGTCCGGGCGCTGCTCTCCCGGGTCTGTGACCTGTACGCGCTCAGCGTCATCGAGGCCAACAAGGGATGGTTCCTGGAGCACGGCCGGCTGACCCCCGCCCGCGCCAAGGCGATCACCGGCGTGGTCAACGGCCTGCTCAAGGAGCTGCGCACGCACATGCGCACGCTGGTGGACGGTTTCGCGATCCCGGATTCGTGGTTGCACTGCGCCATCCTGCGGGAGGAGCCGCGCCGGCAGGAGACCATGGCCGTGCACGACGGCGCCGGTGATCCACAGGCCGTGCCCGCGTAGCGGGTACGCGACCCGATCAGCCGACGCCGCGACGGTCGCCCTGGCGTACCGCCGTGCCAGCACGGCGGTACGCCAGGGCGGCGGTGTTCAGCTGTTGCGGACGAGCCGCCACCGGTTGTCGGTGGTCCCGTTGTCCGAGTCCTGGACGGCGAAGGCCCCGTTGGCGGTGGAGTTGTTCTGGATGCCGAGCAGCTTGCCGCTGTTGACGTTGCGGATCTTGTAGGTCCCGTCGCCCTGGTCGAGCAGTGTCCACCGGTGGTCGGCGGTGCCGTTGTCGGCCCACTGCAGGATGGCGGCGTTGTCGACGGTGGACATGTTCTGCACGCCGAGCACCTTGCCGCTGTTGACGTTGCGGAACCGGACCGCGCCGCCATCGGTGATCATTTCCCAGTTGTGGTCGGCGGTGCCGTTGTCGACCCACTGCAGCGCCAGGCCGCCGTCGGCGGTGGACATGTTCTGCACGCCCAGCACGAGGCCGCTGGCGACGTTGACGAGGCGGTAGGTGCCCCCGCCGGGCCCCTGGCCGCCGACGGCCCAGTAGACGGTGTAGTTGAACCCTTGCGCGTCATAGAACGGGCCGAGGTTGACCGACGAGCCGTTCGCCGTGGCGGTGAAGGCGAGCGCGCTGCTGGAGGTACGGGTCACCGATGACGTGGTCAGCGACGGGAGTGACGAGAGCGTGTTGTTGCCGTAGTTGCCGGACAGGACCACCGGACCGTAGGTGACCGCGACGACGTTCGGATTGTCATTGGCGGCCTTGAGCGCCACCTGCATGGGCAGGCGGACCGTCACCGTGTCGCCGGATGCCCACGACCGGGTGATGGTGGCGTAGCCGCCGGGCGTTGCGGTGACGCTCTGGACGACGCCGTTGACGCTGATCGTGGCGCCGTTGGCCCAGGAAGGGATGCGGATGCGGATCGACCACGAGCCACTCACGGCACCGGTGATCTGCAGGGTGCTGGTGTCGCTCACCGGATACGAGGTGGTCTGGGTGACCGTGATCCCGCGTTGGCTCCAGTTCAGCACCGAGGGCATGAACAGGTTCACCGTCAGCGTGGTGCCGTTGTAGAAGTAGATCGAGTCCATCAGCTTCGTGTTGATCTCGATGCCCGTGCCCTGACAGCACCAGAAGCTGTTGTAGTCCGTACTCCAGGTGCCGCCGCCCCACGCGGGGCCCACACCGCGCCGGCCGCCGGGTCGTAGCGGCGTGAAGTAGGTGATGTGCCCGTGGGGGTCGGCGGGGTTCTGCGCGCCGATGATGTGGTTGAGCAGCGCCCGTTCGTAGAAATCGAAGTATCCGGCGTTGTCGGGGTTGAGCAGCCACAACTCTCGGGTCAGCTTGAGCATGTTGTAGGAGTTGCAGTGCTCGCACGTGTCGTTGGCGAGGTAGCCGGCGATCGCGTTGGGTGCGTGGAAGTGCTCGGCCTGGCTGTTGCCGCCGATGGCGTACGTGTGGGCGTTGACGGTGAAGTTCCACGCGTTGGCGGCGATGTCGCGGTAGCGGGTCGTACCGGTGGCCTTGTACTCACGGGCCGCGCCCACCCACTTGGGAATGTTCGTGTTGGCGTGCTGGCCGTTGAGCTGGTCCTGGTTGGACGCGAGCGGGTTGAACGCCGCCGCGTGGTCGAACCGCTGGGCGGCCGCCAGCCAGCGAGCCTCGCCGGTCTGCTGGTAAACGTCGGTCAGCACGGCGTTCATACCGCCGAACTCGGTGTTCAGGACCGTCTGCATCTGGCTGTAGCTGAGCCGGCCGGTACGCCAGTCGACCCAACCGGCGAAGCGCAGCAGCACGTCCCGGGCCTGCGTGTTGCCGATGTACCGCCAGACGTCCAACAGCCCGGCCAGCGTCTTGTGGATGCAGTAGTACGACACGGCGACCGGCGTGCCGGCCTCCAGCGCGTTGAGGTCGGACTCCGGGAAACCGGACAGGTAGCCGGCATTGAACCCGGCGGCAGCGTTGTTGGCCTGGCACTTCGCCAGTTCGGCGACCATGTAGTTCGCCTTGTCACGGCACACCGTGTCACCGAGCACGGCGTAGGCCTGCGCCCAGGCGGTCAGGAAGTGGCCCTGCATGTGGGTGCGGAAGGGGAAGTTCGGGGCGTCCCAGCCACCGTTGGCGGCAGCGCCGTTCGTCGACAGCCGGTGGTTGGCCCGGAAGTTGTACAGCAGCCGGTCCACGTCGACGAACCGCAGGTACGACAGCGTCCGGTTCTGGTTGTCCAGCCACCGGCTGGCCGTCAACCGCACCTGCCCCAGGTCGAACGCGTACGCCGACACGCCGATGTCGGCCCGGACCGGCGACTCCGCCGCCTCCGCGCTACGGACATCCACGACACCGGCTGTCGCGGCGACGCCGGCCACCATGCCGGCGCCGGCCGCCTGCAACAGCCGACGGCGACTCACGGGTATCGAAGACACGGGAACCTCCTGGAGGACGAGCGACACCGGGCGCGACGGGGATTGTTAGCGCTCACATTGCGTCGCCGCAAAGGTTGCCAGATTGTTTCTTGACATTCAAGAGCCGGCGGCCGAACAGCGGTCCAAGAGGGTGATTTGCCAGCTCAGGGGTGGTTGCCGGGTTATGCGTATCGGCAGACGACAATAGCGAGGTCGCGCGACCACCGGATCAAGCTCGTTGTAACACTTTCCGCGCCGTGAATGCCGGCCAACAACAAACCCGCCGACTCTCCACCGAGGACCACCGAGCCGGCGCCGCTTCCTGTGAGCAGGCGGCACCTGGGACGAAGCAGCGACGTCCACACGGCAACGCTGCTTCGTCAGGGGCGGACGAGGTCGTAAGCCCGGGCGAGATCGTCCGCCCAGACCGCGTCGTGATCCCGCTCGAACGCCCGACGCAGGCGGTCTCGGACCATCTCGCGTCGCAGCCAGTCACCAAGGTCACTCGGCCTGCGGGATGCGAAATTGCACCCGTTCACCGCATCGGCAAGGTGACGGTCCGCCGATGAGCCGAGCGTGGCATCCCAGATAGCCAGGAAACGATCGGCTCCCTCCCCGGCGCTGCTGGCCGCATCGAGGAAGGTCGCCGCGTCGAGAAAGGACCCGAGCCGCGACGCGTAGTCCGCCAGCAGGCACCGCCACACCGCCTCCAGGTACCGGTCGATGGCATCCTGCTCGACACCCGGCCAGGTGCGCCACTCCTCGCGCAGGAGCATGCCCAGAACGATGCTCGGGTCGAGTTCATCCGACCTCACCATCCGCTCGAACAGCACCGGCAACAGGCTCTTCACGTCCCCCCGGTTACCGACCGTGTTGCCCAGGCTGATGGTCAGCGAGAAGAGGTCGTGGTCGTCGACCAGCACCGAACCCCGGCAATGCGGGCAGCCTTCAAGCACCTTGCGACGCGGATAGCCGGCGAACGCCTCCCGAACACCCACGATCGCCGCTGCGAGCTCGCCTTCCATCGCTCGACTTTCTCATGCCGCAGCCCTTCGGCTTCGGCGTGCTCGCAGTGCTGTCGGCGAGCCGTCGCGCCCGTGGGCCGTGTCAGCCCTCACCTTCGGTGATGGCTGACACGGCCTGTGCGGCGCCGACGCCGGAGTGTCGACGAGGTGGCAGGTCAGGTGACGCCGACGTTCAGGTAGAAGTGGCCGAGTTTGAGCGACAGAGAGGCGCCTCCGAAGTGGTGAACGAGCAGGGCCAACAGGATGACGATCAAGATGCAGACGACGAGCCAGATCAGGAACCACACGAACCCTGGGATCCCGTAGCGACCGACGCGAGCCATCAGGCTCGCCCCCTCGCGGTTGGCGCTGCCACGCATGGTCGTGTCGGCTGTCGATACCTGCGCCCGACGCTAGCGGACGTCTCCATACACCCTCCTTCATCGAGGTGTCCGCGACACTTCCCTACCGCGGCGTTCGTCAAACTGGGGCGGGAAACCGCCATCTCGTCCAGCAGGTCAGGCATGCCGGACGCGGCACGCATGAGGCCGGCGATGGCGGGTGTGGCGAGGAGGACAGCCCATTCGGCCAGGTCACCGGGCGGGGCCTGCGGGGCGTGTGCCGAATCGTGGGGAACTGATGCGGGGCGCTGCTTCCTGGCCTAAGCTGCGTCACGTAGACATCGATGGTGATCGATAAGAGGTGTTGGTGGCCGTAGCCAGTGCACCGGCAACCACGGGCCTCGCATTCATCGATCCCGATTGGAGTACCCGATGATCTGGCGTCCAACCACCGCCGCACTCACCGGCCTGTGCCTCGCACTCACCACCGCACCAGGCCCCGCCGGGGCCGCACCCGCACCCCCGGCACCTCGGCACGCCGCTCATGTGAACGCTAACACCAACCCGCTCGCCGACCCACCCGGCGCGCCCGCCGGCGTCTGCCCCGACGGCACCGCGTACGGTCCGCCCCTGCCGGCCAGCTCCGTGTCCGCGACGAAGATCCAGAGCGGGTTCTCCTTCCTCGAAGGACCGGTCTGGATCGCCGACGGCGGCTACCTGCTGATGTCGGACATGGCCGCGGGCACCGGGCCGAACAACGTGCAGCCCTCCACGATCCGCCGGTTCACCCCGCCGGCGACCTTCGACACCTTCGTCGCCAACGCCGGCAGCAACGGCCTGGCACTCAGCCCCGACGCCCAGCAGATCATCGCCGCCACCCACGACCAGCGGAACGTCTCCGCATACCGGCTGAGCGACCAGGCCCGCAGCATCGTCGCCGCCGACTACCAGGGCCGGGCGTTCAACTCGCCCAACGACGTCACGGTCCGTTCCGACGGCGTCGTCTACTTCACCGACCCCAACTTCCAGCGCGGCAACCGACCCGACCAGATGAGCGGACGTACCAGCGTCTTCCGCGTCTCTGGCGGCCAGGTGTCGCTGGTGGACGACCGGCTGCGACAGCCCAACGGCATTGCGCTCTCCCCGGACGGCAGCACGCTCTACGTGGGCGCCTACTCCGAGAACAAGATCTACAAGTACGCCGTCCAGCCCGACGGCAGCACCGGCGCCCACAGCGTCTTCGTGAACTACCTCGGCGGTCCCGACGGGGTCACCATCGACTGCGCCGGCAACGTGTACTGGGCCTCCGGCTGGGACGGGCTGATCCACGTCTACTCGAGCGCCGGCGCGCAGCTCGGCACGATCCGCTCCGGCGGCACCGGCACCACCAACGTGGCGTTCGGCGGGGCCGACCGGCAGACCCTCTACATCACCTCCGGCCGAACGAACGACTCCGGCCTGTACAGCGTGCGACTCAACGTCCCCGGCTACCCGTACTGACCATGAACCCCGGGAAGGAAAGCACCGTGCGGATTAGTCCCCACCAGCTCCGACACCGCGTCCCGCTCGCCCTGCTGGTCTGCGTCGGCACCGTCCTGACCGGCGTACCCGCCAACGCCGCGCCGACCGCACCGGCGGCCGACAGCCGGCCAGCGGCCCAGCTCGCCGCCGACACCAGCCCGCCCAGCCGGCCTTCCGGCCTGCGCAGCACCCGGCTGACCTGCCAGTCCGTCACGCTCTCCTGGTACCCCTCCTGGGACAACGTCGGCGTCGCCTTCTACGACATCTACCACGACGGCCAGCTCGTCACCTCGGTCCCGGGACGGACGCTGACCGCCACGCTCAACGTCGTGCAGGGTGTCACCTGGGGCTGGTACGTCAATGCCCGCGACGCCGCCGGCAACGTCTCGCAGGCCAGCTCCACGCTCTCGGTCACCCCGCCGTTCTGCCAGCAGGACACGTCTGCGCCCAGCACGCCGACCAACCTGGCCGCGACGGTCAACGGCACGGACGTGACCCTCACCTGGTCGGCCGCCACCGACAACGTCGCGGTCACCGGCTACACCATCCTGCGCAACGGTACGGCGGTCGGCTCCACCACCGGCACCGCCAGCAACCCGCCGGCGACCACGTTCACCGACGCCGGGCTGACGCCCGACACCGACTACCGGTACACGGTGACCGCCCGGGACGCCCAGGGCAATGTCTCGGCCGCGAGCGCCGCGGTCACCGCGCACACCGGCTCGGGCTGCACGAGCCCGGTCTGCGGCGCCACGGTGATCACCACCGAGAAGGACCTGCCCTGGGGCCTGGTGCAACTGCCCGACGGCACGGTCCTCTACGGCCGGCGCGACCTGTTCGACATCGTCGCCATGAACCCGGACGGCACCGACAAGCACAGCATCGGCACCGTGCCGAACGTGGCCGGCACCAACGGCGAGGGCGGCGTGCTCGGGCTGGCCGTCTCGACCACCTTCACCACCGACCGCTGGCTGTACATCTACCACACCACCACGACCGACAACCGGATCGTGCGCATCCGCTACGACGGCACGCTGCAGGCCAACACCGAGCAGGTGCTCGTCACGGGAATCCCGCGCAACAAGTACCACAACGGCGGCCGGCTGCGCTTCGGCCCCGACGGCAAGCTCTACGCCGCCGCCGGCGACGGACAGGACCCGGACGTGGCCCAGGACACCAACAACCTGGGCGGCAAGGTGCTGCGGCTCAACCCCGACGGCACCGTGCCGGCGGACAACCCGTTCGGCAACTACGTGTGGAGCTACGGCCACCGCAACCCGCAGGGTCTCGCCTTCGACTCCCAGGGCCGGCTCTTCGAGCAGGAGTTCGGCAACAACGTCATGGACGAGACCAACATCATCGTCAAGGGCGGCAACTACGGCTGGCCCGCCTGCGAGGGCACCTCCGGCGACTGCGCCAACCCGAACTTCAGGGCCCCGATCCGGACGTACCCGGTGGCCGAGGCCTCGTGCAGCGGCATCGCGATCGTCCGGGACGTGCTCTACATCGCCTGCCTGCGGGGCAACCGGATGTACCGTGCGGAGATCAGCGGCAACACGCTCACCAACGTCCAGCAGTACTTCGTCGGGACGTATTTCCGGCTGCGTACCGTCGAACCGACCCTCGACGGCAACCTGTGGCTCACCACGAGCACCGGCGGGGACAAGGACAGCACCCCGAACAACAGCAACGAGAAGATCCTCAAGGTGACCCTCGGTGGGGCGGCGTCCGGCCCCACGAGCTGAGGACGAGCCGGGAATCCGGCACCGCCAGCCCTCGGAGGGTGTCCGCGTCGCGCGGGCACCCTCCGAGCGGTCCGGGCCAGGGAACTATCGGGTGAGGAGATCGCGACGATCGGCGTCGATCGTGGCGAGCCGGGCGTGCACGTGGGCGGCCCGTTGCTCCAGCCGGGCCTGCACGTCCCGCACCAGTTGCATGGACCGGGCGACGTTCCGCTGGGCCTGCTTGATCCGGTCTCGTACCGCGAGGTCGGTGAAGATGTTGTCGAACCAGACGTCGACGAACCGGGTCAGGCCGTCGACCGACAGCTGCGGGGCGGTCAGCGCCATCCCCGGGACGTCGGCGAGTTCGGTTCGCAGCACCGCGAGGCAACGGTCGGCGCGGGCTGCGGCCTGTGCCGCCTCGTCCAGCCGGGAGTGTTTGATCGCGCTGCTGATCGCGCCGCCGCCGAAGAACGTGTCGTAGGTCGACCAGCCGGACGCGTTGTCAAGCATGTTCCGTACCTCAGTCAGGGCCTGCCACGCGGTGCGTGCGGCCTGCTTGGCCTCGGTCAGCTCGTGCAGTTCGGCGGTGAGCCGTCCCCGCTCGTCGGCCAACGCCAGCAGCCGCGCCCGGCGCGGGTCGCCGGACTCGTTCAGGTGTCGCTCCTTGGCATCGAGTACGGCGGCATAGTTGCTCGGCGCCGCGGCGAGCTGACCCAGCCGCGCCTGTGCTGCGCGGTGCTCCCGTCGTAGCGCCTCAAGCCGGCTCTCGGCCTCGGCTACCCGGTAGCGCGCGGCGTCGGCCTCCGCACGTTCACGCGCCAGCGCGTCATCCCGGGCGCCGCGTAACGAGGCCAGCACCCGGGTCAGGGAGAGGCCCTCCAACCGCTCGACGTCCTCCTGCTCGCGGGCGTGCCGTGCGCGCAGCGCGGCGAGCTGCGTGCTCAGCTCACCTGTACGGCGGTGCAGGTCCGCGCTGCGCCGGGTGGTCACCTCGTGCTCACGGAGCGCCTCGGCGGCCGAGGTCAGCCGCTGTTCGATGTCGTCAGCCACACCACCCATTTGACAAGGACGGTGCAAGGGCACCGTCGGCCGCCGACGAAGCAGCTGTGCCGCGCCGGGCCGGATCCCCGTCTCCCGCCGTCGGGCCAGCGCATGGACGACTCAGGGCACGGTGATCGGGATGACGGCCTCGGGGTCGTTGATAGTGACCCGCCCGTTGAACGGGGGCGCTTGCGAGACGGACACGTAGTGGTTGCCGAGGTTGACCGGATCGTCGACCAACACCGGTTTGTCGGCGGCCACGAAGGTGAACCGCCTCGAAGTGTGCGACTGCGCCCGAGGGCCGGGTACGCCGCAGACGAGTGTCGTTTGATCTGAGCCTGCCCGAACGGTGCAGCCGTCCCAGTCCTCGCCCGCGGGCTGGACCTGCTTGGGCAGGACGAGCAGGATCTCCAGCTGAGCGACGTCAACGATGCCGTCATTGCGCACCGTGACGGTCATCTGGCCCGTGAAGCCGTTGTCCTGTGGCCGGAACGACAAGCTCGGCGGTGCGACGGACAGCAGCGCGGTGGGTGGGCGCGGCGGGAACGCGGTTGGGCCGTCCACCTGCCGGAACCGTCCGTCCTGCCAGGCGTACACGCGCCATTGGTTCGGCACCGTGTTCTGCCCGCCGTCGCTGTACTCCTTGGAGACCAACACCGCGATACGGCCGCCGTCGCGAGCCTCGAGATAGTCCATCATCGCCAACCCGTCCTGCGTGCCGACGACCCGGCCGATCAGCTCCAGTTCCTGGCCGCTGCGGCGGAACGCGACGATTTGTCGGCCGCCCGCCTCTGGCCCTTCCCCGCACGTCAAGTGGGCCACGTAGTCCTCGGCACCGTCGTGGTCGACGTCAACCGTGACGTACGACAGGACGTTCACCGGGCGGTGCGCGGCATCGCGCTGGTACTGGCCATCCCTGAGGGTGACGCGGCCCGTGGGGCACGTGGCGTCCGCGGCGGCGCCCCAACTGGGTACCGTGATGGTGGCCGACTTCAACGGGCCCAGGTCCGGCCCGCCGCTCTGCTGCTCGGTCGGCAGGACAGTCGGCGATGGTGCGGGCTCTACGGCCGGCGGCCGCGGCGGGTGGTCAGGCCAGACGGCGACGGCGACGCTCAGCGACGCCGCAGCGAGTCCGGCCATGGCGGCGGTGACGGTGCGGCGGACCCGGATCTGGCGGGACGTGGCCAAGGCCCGCTCACGCAGGTCAACGGCTTCGACCTCAGCGGCGATCTCGCTCAGCCCGCGGCGCATCTCTCCGCTCACGGTGACGCCGGCGAGCTCCGGCGCGAGCACCCGCAGCCGCTCGAGTGCCTTCGCGGTCTGGCTTTTGATGGTGCCGACGCTGACACCCAGGGTTTCGGCCGCCTGCGCCTCGGTCAGGTCGTCGAAAAACCGAAGGACGAGGACTGCGCGCTGCTTGGCGGTAAGACGGGACAAGGCGCTGTGCAACGACAGTCGCAGCGCCGTCTGCTCGGCATGGTCGGTCTGGATTGCGGGCCGGTCAGGCACGACACCGGGGAACGACTCAACGATGCGGCGCCGCCGCCAGTGCGACACCTGCAGGTGATACATCGTCTTGCGGGTATACGCCTCGGCGTTGCCTGTTGCGTGCAGATTCCGCCACGCACGATGCGTGAGTCCGAGCGCGGACTGCACGAGATCCTCGGCCAGGTGCTGGTCGCCGGTCAGCCGGTACGCCAAACGAAGCAGCGCCGGCGTCCTGGCGCGCACGAACGCGTCAAAGTCAGGAGCCGGAGCGTCCACGTCCACCTCATCTCGACTGAACATTGGGTGACCTACCAGCCAAGACGACCGTCAGACGGGAAAGGTTGGGACCTCTCGAAGAAATTCTGCGGTTGCGTCCAGGGGGTGGTGTACGACCTGCCCTTGGTGGGCGTGTTGCGTCGATAGGAGACGTGGCCGTCACCGATGGCGGCCACCTGGTGATTCACCCCGCAATTGACTAGGTTGCCCTCACCGTGGCCGATTCTCACCCGGGGAGTGGCAGCCGTGCGGCAAGAGCAGAAGACCTTTCAGGCGATCGAGGTCGGCGACGGCGGCGACGGGCGGTGGGCCGCCCACGCCCGGGGCCTGTGGCAGGAGATGGAGGGCCTGCTGACCGAGGAGGGCCGGACTCCGGAGGGCGCGGATCGTGTTCGGGCGCTGTTCCGTGCGCGCATGCCGGAACTGGTCCCGGTTCTGGACAGCCTGGCCGGCCAACTCGACCGACCCGAGGCGGACGTCTTCCTCACCCACGCGGCACTGCGGCCGTTCTCCCAGGCGTGCACCCAGATCGGCCGGCACGGCACCCTGCTGCGCAACTATGACCTACGGCCCGATCAGTGCGAAGGAACCATCGTCTCCTCCTGCTTCCTGCGCCCGGTGATCGGGATGCAGGACATGCTGTGGGGCTTGCTGGACGGGATGAACGACGCCGGTCTCGCGATCTCGCTCACCTGGGGCGGACGTTCCGTCTACGGACGCGGCTTCGCCATTCTCATCCTCGTGCGCTACCTGCTGGAAACGTGCGACACCGTCGATGAGGCGGTCGACCGGCTGCGATTTCTACCAGTCGCCGTCCCCCAGAACCTCACCCTTGTCGATCCCACCAGGGCGGTGACGGTGTTCGTGGGTCCGGATATGTCACCGACGGTGGCACCGGATGCCTGCGCCGCCAATCACCAGCACCTGCCGGTGACCGACGAGCAGGAACGGACCATGCGGACCCAGGAGCGGCTGGGCGCCATCCGCGCCGCGGGCGCGGACGTGGCGGCGATGCTGAAGTCACCGCTTTATCGATCCGTCGACGAGCAGGGGTCGAGAACTCTCTACACAGCCCGCTACCAGCCCATCGAGGGCCGTGTGACGTACTACTGGCCCGGCGAATCCTGGCAACAGTCCTTCGGCGACTTCGCACCTGGATCCCGCACCGTGACCTTGGGCCGGACCACCTGAGACGCTTTCCGGACCCCTTCCTCACCCTGATGACGATCCCTGTCACCTGCGGGCACGGGCCAGTTCGACCTGGTAGTCAGTGCCGTGCAGCAGCAGGGTGTCCGCGGTGCAGCGGTACTTTTCCGGGGTGTCGGCGGACGCGAGGTCGGTGGTGCGCCGGACCGTGCCGTCCACGCGCAGGACCACGGTGCCGCGCGGGGTCCAGTCGTGGTAGGTGATCGTCGATTCGTTCACCTGGTAGGAGCCGGTCGCGCCGCCCTGCACCGTGATCTCCAGCAGGTGACCGGCCGACGTCGCGCGTAGTGGTGTGGCTTGGGCGTAGTCGATCGTGATCGTGCCGTCGGCGTGGAAGGTCTGCCGAGTGCCGCTACCGGTGAACCGAACCTTGCCGAAGTCGGCCATGTCGAGGTCGAGGACGTCGCTGGTCTCGGTCCAGTCGCCGACCAGACATGACTGGGCGGTCATCGCGGTCTGCTCGCTGTCCACCGGGTCCCAGTACTCGATGTTGTGCGGCACGACGACGACCGCCGCGGCGAGCAGTACGGCGGTGAGCAGCGCGATCGTAACCAGTACCGGCCGGGATGCGGCCCGCGCCGGGCGGGGGCGGCGCAGCCGGCGGCCGATCAACGCGCCCAGCAGTACCGCCGGGATCGCCACGGCGAGTCCTCTGGCGAGCTGGGTGTGTACGAAGCCGGCGAGCTCGGCGGCGGAGAAGACGGGCGGGGTGCAGCGACCGGTGCCGCCGGCCAGTTGAATGCACCGGGTCACCGTGTAGGTGGCGATCAGGCCGATGCTGGCCATGACGGCCACGACGGTGGTGGCCAGCGCGCCCAGCGCGGGCCGGGCGGCGTGGCTGCGGGCGGCCACGACGGTGGCGGCGATCGCGGCGGCCGCTACGGCGACGGCCCAGTATGTGTTGAGGAAGACGAGCCCGAAGAACGGCGGCATGTCCGCGGTGATCGGCGGCGTGGCCCGCACGGGTGCGGGCAGGATGGCTTTGGCCGTGAACGCGGCGGCGATGCCGAAGATGACGACGGCCAGTCCGGCCGCCGCGCCGACGCGCAGGGCGGTGCCGAATGCCGGCTCGTCGGCGGCCGGTCCGGCTCCGGTCGCGCTGCCGCCGACCGTGGCGCCTGTGGTCGCGGTGTCGGCACCGCGCAGGTCGCCGGGCTGTGCCGCCCGGTGCGGGCGCAGCAGCGCGGGAACCGCCCACAGGCCGATGACCGCGACGCTGACCAGCGGGTTTTCGATCACGTACAGCAGCGGCAGGTACTGGGTGCCGGTGATCTGCGACAGTGTGGCGAACCAGCCGATGTCACCGCCAGGTTCGGGAATGCCGCCGGGCAGTACGGCTACGATCAGGCCGCCCTGCAGGAAAGAGTGCCACAGCGCGAACAGCGGCGCGCCGAGGGCGACCGAAGCGGTCACCACGACCGCCTGCGCTCGGCCGCGCCGTGTCGTACGCAGACCGCGCCGGGCGGCCGACTGCGTCCAGGCCGCCAACGCCGCACCACCGATGATCAGTAGTGCCAGGCCGATCAGCAGGCCGGGGCGGTCCAGGGCCGAGCCGCTGGTCGTGGCCGACAGCAGGGTCAGCGGCAGCGCGGCGGCGTATCCGACGGCCAGTGCGACCGGTGGGATGAGCCAGGCAGCTGTCCGGGGCGGGCGGTCGGGGTCTGCGACAGCAGTCCGCCACATCGCGGCGGCCAGCACCCCGGCGGCAAGGACCCCTGCGGGAAGGCCGCTGAGCGTCAGGCCGAGTACCGCGTTCGGCGTGACGCTCGCGGCGAGCAGGCTGGCGTTGAGCGCGGCGAGCGCGGTGGTGAACCCGACGCCGATCATCTCCCATACGCCCGTGCGCAGCAGCCGGTCCGGGGAGTCGATCGCGGCCAGACGCGCCGCCGGCGACGGGTGGGTGCCGACCCGGGATGTCAGCCGCCGCCATGCCCCGGCTGGTTCGGGCATGGCGGCGATCACGGTCCGTAGCGCCGCGCCGGACGCGACGGTGCCGGCGCGCGCGTCGGCGTGCAGTTCACGGATGCGCAGGATCGCGTTGCGGGTCAGGTAGACGACGACGGTCAGGGCGGCCACCGCGCTCACCTGGTAGGCGATCTCGAGGCCGTGTCCGGCGAACCGGTCGGCCGACCAGTGCAGCGGTGTGTAGAACAGTGCCGGGTGGATGAGCAGCGCCGTGAACGGCAGCAGCCCGACGAGCACGAACGCGCGCCACAGGGCGATGCTGAAGTAGGTGCGGGCGACGTCACGGTTGCCGAGGTGGGCCAGCTCGTGCCGCACCACGGCGCGCACCGCGTCCGGATCCGTCCCGTAACGCATGATCAGCCCGGCGTCGAGCACGACCGCGGGCCGCCAGGGCAGGCCGAACGCCTGGCCGCCCGCGGTCGCGGCGCGCGGGTCCAGCAGCCAGCGCGGCGGGCGGGCCAGGCCGACCTGCGCGGGCAGCCGGTCCAGGTCGGCGATGAGCTGCACGCTGTCGGGGCCGTCCAGCGGCAGCAGGCCGCGGCTGCGTGCGATCCACCACGGGTGCAGCAGGTACAGCAGGGCGGCGAGCAGGAACACCAGCCCGACGCCGACGCCGATCCACGCCGCCTGGTCCAGGTACAGCGGATGCGTGCAGCGCATCAACCGGCCGGCGGCCGGGACCAGCCGGTCGGTGAAGTCCGCGGTCGTGACGACGGGCCGGTCGAGCCTGGACTCTTCGGCGCCGAAACAGGCGGTCATGACCGTCTGGAACAGGCGGGCCTTGGCCGGTACCGCCAGATACACCCAGCTGTACACCGACACGCTGGAGGCCAGGACCGCTGCCACCAGCAGCAGGAACCGGGTCGAGGTACCGGCCGGGGCGCGGTCACCGGCCAGCGCGCGGTCACCGGCCGGGGCGTGGTCACCGGCCAGGGCGCGGTCACCGGCCGGAGCCGTCACCGGCCGCGCCCTCGCAGGACGCCCTCGCCGACTACGGCCACGGCGAGCCGGTCGGCTCGCTCGGGTTCCATCGCGGCGTGCCGGACCAGCACTGACTCGACGATCCTGGCGACCTCGGCCCACTGCGCGGCGGAGAGTGCCAGCTCATCGGCGCCCTCCGGCTCGATCGGCGGCGGGCCGGCAGCGTGAGCGCCCGTGTCCTGCCCGGCAGGGCCGGCGGTGACTGCCGGGCCGGTCGGGGACTGCTTCTTGGCGAACAGTCTGCGCAGCGCAGCCGTCGAGGCGGCCCCGCCGCGCAGCACCGCCTGCCCGCCCAGGTAGGCCAGGATCTCGACGGACGCCTCCATCAGCACCGGCACCAGCAGCAGCTCCAGCCCCGTCAGCCCGAACTGCAGCGGCCGACCCTTGGCGTCCTGCCCGGCCAGCGCCCGGGTCGGATGGTCAAGGTAGGACCGTGCCTGCTGGGCGAAGATCAGCCGGGCCGGGGACTGCTCGGGCTCCACCTCCACGATGCGGTCGAACATCAGCCTCGCCAGCTCTACGGCGGCCTGCTCGTCTACTGAGGAAGTCCCGCCCATGCCGCATCGTCCCCTATCGCCGCGCTGGTGCTGACCGGCGCAATTGTAGAGATCCCGCACGCCAACCGAGGCTGACCGACCGTGACCGAAACCGGACAGCCGAATGACTTGTCTCGATGTGGTGGCAAGGGCCGATGAGGGGCGGCCGCGGGTCGATGCCGGGCTTCGTCACCGGGCTGTGCGTCGCCCGCGACACCGGAGACAGCGTCGTGCTGGCCAACACGACGCGCAGCCCGGCGCCCGAGCACCTCGTCACCGCGCTGTTCGCCGGGCTGGAGGAGCACGAGCCCGCATCCGTCGAGCCGTGGTCGGCGTCGGGTGACGCGTCCGGGCGACGACCACTACGGCGGCCGGTGGCGAGCGTTGTTCATGATGAAGTCGTGATTCGCTTCGTGCTGAACGTGCTCTGGCTCATCTTCGGTGGCGGCCTCGTCCTCGCCGCCGGCTACGGCATCGCCGCGCTGATCTGCTTCGCCCTGATCATCACGATCCCGTTCGGTGTCGCCTCACTGCGCCTGGCCGTCTACTCTCTGTGGCCCTTCGGGCGCACCCTGACGGCCAAGCCCGGCGCAGGCCTTGCTTCCGGGTCGGCGAACGTCCTGTGGGTCGTGCTGGCTGGCTGGTGGCTGGCCCTGTCCCACATCGTCGCCGGTGTCACCCTCTGCGTCACGATCATCGGCATTCCGTTTGGCATCGCGAACTTCAAGCTCGTCCCCGCCGCGTTCTGGCCGCTCGGACGGGAGGTCGTCGACGCCCCATAGCCCGTTGCCGATGCCACCGCGACAGACACCAGCAGCAACCGAGGGAAGACAGCGTCGCGGCTTGCCGCGTCGATGACCAACCATCGCCAGCGCCAGCGCCAGGTCGGGTGTCCGACAGGGGTTGCGGCGACCTATCTCCGCAGCGGCCGCGCGTCTACGCTCTGTCACAAGGCGAACGCTGGACACCGCTATGCGAGCGGAGGCGGAGCGGGTGGCGAAGCTGAGCGAAGCCGAACGCAACGTGCGGTTCTGGCCGGTCGAGTTGAACGAGCCGGGGCTGGTTCTCGGCCTGCCGCCGGCCACGCCGAATCCACGGCAGGGATCCGGGCTGCCGTTCGGCGCCGCCGCGGAGACCCGGGCCTACGCGCTGGTCGGCCCAGAAGCGACGATGACCGGGCTGGCCGAGCGGTTCCTCGAGACCGTGATCGTTCCGCTGACCGCCACGCTGCCCGCCGACAGCCCGTTCAAGGCCGTACCGGACCGCTCCAGCCTGGCGAGGGCGCTGGCGCAGGTGTGCGCGACGACCGTCAGCGCGCAGGAGAGGTACGTGCTGGAATGGCGGACCGGCACACTCTTCCCGCTCCCGATGCAACGGTCGGCCACCGGCTGGCTGGTTTTTCTCGACAAGATCCAGCAGGCGCCGGCCGGCAACCTGCTGGTGCCCGACCCGACCACGGTGCCGGCCCGCGACCTCGTCGGCCCGACCCCGATCACGGTGGTGCCGGACCCGGAGCGGGAGGCCCAGCCGGAGCCGCCCTCGGCGCTGACCGCCCAGGTGACCGCGCTGATCGGCGGCAAGACCCCGGAGCAGGTCGCCACCGCGCTGGCCCACGATCTGCTGGACAACCCGTACGCGACCTGCCTGCGGGTGGTTGAGGCGCTGATCCAGCTGGAGGCCCGCGCGGCCGCCGACGGCAAGAAGTTCGCCGCCGCGATGGTCGCCGCGATGCTACCGCCGCAGCTGTCGGCGCTGGCCGCCACGACCGGGGGCAACGCGGTGCTGCGCCGGTGCTGGGCGCGGCTCACCTCGGCCGACCCGATGTTCGAGCCGGCGTCGCAGGCGCTGGGGCTGGTGGTCCGCACGCCGGCGCAGGGCACCACCCGGCGGGAGTACTTCCCACCTCAGCAGCGCCGGCCCGGCGTCGTGCCGATCGAGCCGCCGCTGACCAAGGATCAGACCACCGTCAAGGGCCACGTGGTCGGCGGCGTCGCCCTCGGCCGGCGGCAGACGTACGGCTGGACCGAGGTTTTCTGGCCCGGGCCCTTCGCCTCCGGCGTGGTCGCCGTGCGGGTGTTCGACACGGCGCACGGAGCCGGCGTCCCGTGGCCGACCGGTGCCCGCCCTGACCTGATCGCCGCGCGGCGCCACGTGGTCGCGACGATCGGGCCGATCGAGGGGCAGATCGACGCCGTCCGGCTGGCCGACACCGCGCTGTTGTCGATCGGCACCCAGCAGTGGTCGTTCCACGTCGACAACGAGGGGACCGTCCTGCTCGAGCACTTCCGCCGGCGGGCCCCCGACCACTACGACGTGTTCTTCGGCATGTACGACCTCGGTCTGGCGGTCTGCGACGCGACCGGCCGGATCAGCGCGGACGAGCCCGCCGTGGCGTCCCAGCCGGATCGGAAGGTGCCGGCCGACGCGGTGCGGGCCGCGAACCCGCACGCGTTCACCGCCGGCGCCGCGAACGCCGCGCGGGACTACTACCCGACGTTCGTCACGATGGTCCAGGCCCGGCCGGACGGTGACCCGCTGGTGCTGGATGCGCCGACCGGCAAGGACCGCCGGGACACACCCCGGTTCGACTTCTTCGGGTGGGCCCGGTCGGGATCCAAGGGCATCGGGTCACCGCTGTGGGCCGCTCGCTGCACCATCGCCCTCCAGTCGTCGCAGGCGTTGCAGGAAAGTGAGCTGGCGGTCGCCGCCTTCCGGTTCACCCGGGTCCTCGACGACGAGCGGATCTGGGCGGCAGACTGGACCACCGGGACGCCGACGGTCAAGGACCGCAAGCCGTTCAAGCCGCCGGTGTCCGGTCTCGGCGGAGCGCCCCGGGCGGGACGGATCGGCCTCCGGGTCGCCGAGGGCTGCCCGGCGGCCGGCCACACGGTGAGCCAGCTGTTCCCGTCCGAGTACGGCGCCGCGCTGCTCCTGGACGCGCACATCAACGCGCCGAACCACCAGAAGGCCGCGATCATGCGTGCCTGGCAGCGGACCGTGGACGCCTTCCTGGCCGAGGCCACGGCGCAGCTGACCGCCGAGACCGGCCAGGCGCCCACCGCCGACCAGGCGCTGGCGCGGGCCGGCACGCTGATCCACGTGGGGGCGACCGAGCAGCTCAGCGAGCCGTTCTTGCGGCGGTTCGCGGTCAGCTACGCGAGCCTGCGCGGGTACACCGAGTCGGGTAGCCGGACCGTGGTCTTTCCCGACCGCAGCTTCGCGCTCGGGTTCGAGCACGACCTGCACCTGTCGCCGCTGAGCGGCACGTTCACCGGCTGGGCCTGACCCATGACGGAGCTGACCGTGACGGGTGATCTGGGTCCGGTGGCCGAGGCGCTCGGCACCGCGATCGGTGTGCTGCGGCCGGCCGCCTCGGGGCTGGAACTCGACGCCGGCTTCTTCGCCGCTCCCGGCGACCGGATCGGCCGGATGCTGGCCGATCCCGAGCAGCGGGCCGCCACCGTACGCGCGTTGGCGTTGCTGGTGCCGCCGGAGGACATCGACGGCGTGGCCCATCATCGGCTCGTCGACAGCGGCGGGGTCACGGTCTCCATCACCACGGTGAACACGGGCGGGTCGGTGGTGGTGGGCTTGGCCCTCGTCCTGGGGGCCGAAAGCGGGACGCTCGAGCTGGCGGTCCCGCTGCTGTCCGGGTCCGGATCGCGGGTCACCGCCGTGGCCGGCACCGGCGAGCACCCCGTCACCGTGACGCTCAGCAGCCACGCCGCCGACGGGACCGGGCTGGCGGTCCGCGCCGGACTGGCCGGTCCGGACCTGGGGGCGGACAGCACCGTCACCGTGATCGTCAGCCCGGCCGGTGGCGATCCCGTGACGCTCGACCCGGCGGCCGGCACCGCGCCCGCCGAGGCCATCCGGGCGCTGATCGCGCCGCTGGCCGGTCCGCCGCTGGCCGGCGTGCTGGGTCTGACCGGCGGGGTGCCGCCGTTGCCGCTGGCGCCCTCGACCGATGCCTCCTCGGCCTGGCGAGGCTGGCTGTCGGACCTGCTCACCGGGCCCGAGCCGCCGGTGCTGCAGTGGTCGGCAGACCTGCTGGCGCTGCTCGGCGGACGACCCCTGCCGGCTGGTTCCAGCGCACCGGCTCCGGGTGAACCGCTCGACCTGACGGTGCGGCGGCCGGGCGGCGGCGCCCCCGGGTTGGGGCTGCGGATCGGGGTGGAGGACGGTCCGCGGGCCACCGCCGCGGTGCGTACCTGGTTCGACGGCCCGGCCGGCACGCTCACCGCCGAGGCGGCCCTGGCCGGCATTCCGCTGGCCGGGACGGCGCCGGCCACCGTCGGCGGTTCCTGCTCGGTCACGGTGACGACGCCGGGCCGGCTGTGGCCGCCGGCCGGCGGACACGACACGGAGCTGCGGGTGGGCACGCTGGTGGCCGGGCTGGCACACGGGCCGGGCGGTGTGGTCCCGGTGCTGGCCCTCGACGACGTGCACCTGGCGCTGCCCGGGTCCGGCGCCGTCGCCGTGGACCACCTCGATCTGACCAGCGCTAACCTGGTCGAGTCGGTGACCGGAGCCATCGCCGACGTGGTCGCGGGCGGGCTGGGCCGCTCGGTGCCGGCGACCGCTCTGCTCCGGCTGCTCGGGCTGGCGCCGCCGCCGGGGGTGCCGCCCGTCGACGCCGGTCTGCTGGCCACCCAGCCGGGGCAGGCGCTGACCGACTGGTACGCGGCGCTGCGGGAATCTGCGGCCGGCTGGGCGCCGGTCGCGGCGTGCGGCTGGGCGCTGCTCGGCGGCGCGCCGCCCGGCGACGACCTGGATGCGGTCGTGGTGAGCGGGGCAGGCACCCCGGCCGACCCGTGGCGGGTGCCGCTGGACCACCTTCCGGCCGGTTCCTTCGCCGAGCCGATGGCGTGGTGTGTGTGGGACGGCGGCGAGGCCGGAGGGCCGCCCCGGCTGTGCGCCGGTCTCCGGGTCGCCGCCAGCGTCACCGTGGCGCCCGGTGCGCCGGCGGTCGAAGCCGATCTGCTGGTCGAGCTGCTCGGTGTGGACGTCGCACCGGCCGGCGCCGCGGCGCCGCGGCTGCTGTCGTCGGTGCACGCCACCGTGCGCGCCGCGCCCGGGGCGCTTCCGCCGGTCGGTGACACCGTGCTGACGGTGGGGCCGATGGAGGTCGCCGTCGACTGGACGGCCGGGTCACCGCTGACCGTCCGGAGCACGGTGGGCGGCGTCACGGCCGGCGATGCCAGGCTCGACGCGATCGAGTTCCCCGGGCCCGTGCCGTCGCCCGGCGAGCCGGATCTGGGCCTGGCCGACGGGAACGCGGCAGCATTGTGGACGGTCGCCCGGACGTTGGTCGGGGCCGCCACCTCGGCGATCGGTGGTGCCGGCCGGCTGGCCACCGTGCTCGCCGGCGCACCGGACGGGCCGCTGCCGGTGGACCTGCCGGACCCGGACGACGTGCGGTCCGCCGTGGGCGATCCAGCCGGGCTCGTCGGCGGCTGGCTGGCCGGGATGGCCGTGGACGAGGACGGCGTGAGCGCGGCGGGTCGCCCCCACCTGCTCGGCCTGCTGGCATGGCTGCGGGCGTTGCTCACCCGGCGGCTGACCGGCGCGCCCGGCCGGGCGGTCGACCCGGCGGCGGACGACACCGGCGGCTCGGGGACGGCGGACACCCCGTGGTGCACCCCGCTGCACGAGGCGGACCAGCCGGCCGTCGAGCTGCTGACGTGGATCTCCGGTGACGGGCCGCCGACGACGTGGGGCCCGTCGGCGTCGGCCGTGCTGTTCCCGGTGCAGCCGACGACCTATGACGCGGCGGGCACGGTCGAGACCGGCGACGAGCCGGTCGAGCTTGAGGACCTGTGGGCGTACGGGCCGAGCGACCTGATTCCGGACGGCTCGGACATCGTCACGGCGGCGCGGGCCCTGTCTGCCGCCGGCGGCATCGATCCGCGCCGCCTGGCCGGGCTGAACGGCGGGTCGATCGACCGGCTCGCGAGCGTACTGTCCGACGCCGACGGCGTCCTGCACGCCGGTGCCGCCGCGCCGCCGCCGGGCTGGACCACCGCCACGCCCGTGCCGGCCTCGCACTGGGACCTGGTCGCGCACCCGGACGCCGTCTCCGTCGCTGCCGCGCACCTGCCGTCTGCGGTGGACGGCGTCGATCCCGCCGGCTGGACGCTGATCGCGGTCGACGCCGCACTGACCGACCCGGGCGACTGGAACCCGCTGGCGGAGGCGCTGGGGCTGGGCCCGCCGCTGCCGGTCACCCTGCGGGTGCCTGGCGTGGAGCCGACGCTGGTCGATCTCGGTGGGTTGACGCCGTCCCCGGCGTACGTGGTCGACCTCGGCGACGCGGCCACCGCCACCTCGTCCGAGCTGGCCGCCCGCCTGGCGCACGCGGTGGACGGCATCCGAGCCGCCCGCGGCGTCGACGACGTGATCCTCGCCGCGCACTCCTGGGCCGGCCTGGTGGCGTGCGACTGGGTGCGGACGGCGCCGGCCGGGGTGCTCGGCCTGGTCACCCTCGGCACCCCGTTCCGCGACCCCACCGTCGACGACGACACCGCAGGCGCCCCCGGGCCGGCCGGCGCGCTGGTCGACCCGGACCTGGCCGGCACCGTGCACGCCCTCCGGGCGCTGTTCGCCGGCCCGTCCGTCCTCGGCCCGCACGGGTACGTCCTGCGCCGGCTGGCCGGCACCGTCACCGGCTGGCGGACCGGCGCGCCGGGAGAGCCGCCGGTGCCCCGGGAACCGCTGACGCCGATGCTGGCCCGGGCGGGTGAGGACCGGGCCACGCCGCCCGAGGTGCCGGCGCTGGCCATCCGCGGCGCCCTCCCCGGTGACGTCCGCCGCGACCTGGGCCGCGCGCTGTGGCGGCTCGGGCCCGCCGGCCGCGCTCCAGGGCCGATCCGGCAAGGGGTACGGGTCGAGCTCGACCTCGGGCCGGCCGCCGCCGACGAGGCCTCCGTCGCGCTCACCGTGCGGCTGGACACCACCAGCGACGGCGCGGCCGTCGAGGTCCGGGCCGAGCTCGGTGATCCGGCGGGGTGGCTGGTCGGCGGGCCGCTCGGCGGGCCGGAGCGGGTCCGGTGGGCGGAGTTCGTGGCCCGGCGCGACGGCACCGGCACCCGCCTCGATCTGCTGATGTACGACACCGCCCAGGCGGGGGTGACCGCACCCGTCGTGGGCCTGGCCGACCCGACCGGTCCCGCGCTGGCCGCCGCCGTGCTGACCGAGCTGGGAGTGCAGGCCGAGCGGGGTGGGCGGGCCGGTGTGCTGGTCGAGCTGCTGACCGCGCTGGATCTGGTCGCCGGCGCGGGCGCGGAGCTGGCCCTGCTGCCCGACGGCATCGCGATGCTCCAGGACGACCGAGCCTTCGGTGGCGTGCTGGCGGCAGTGCTGGATCGTCCCGGCGGCGCGGCCGGGCTGCGGCGCGACACCAGCTCGCCGGACGGCCGCGGGCCATGGCGCTACCACCACCCGGCGCTGCCGGTCGAACTCGTGGTCACGCCGGCCGATGTCACCCTCACGACCACCGGACCCGGGCTGCCCGCCGGTCAGGACGGCCTGCTGACGGGCACCGCGCGAGTCACCCTCCCGGAGCCGACCGGCCGGATCGGCTGGGAGCTGACCGCCGGCGACACCGTACTGACCAAGGAGGCCGACGGCGGCGCCGTCCGGCTGCGCGGCCCCGGGCTGGAACCCGCCGCGACGCTGCTTCCGCCCGACCCGGATTTGCTCGACCGACTGGCCGGACCGGCTGCCGTCACCTTCGCCGCGGCGGCGCTCGGCGCCGGCCTCGGCTTGGTCCGCGGCGGTGGCCCCATGCCCTGGCTCGGCGGCTTCCTGCGCGATCCGGGCGCCGAACTGTCCCGGCGGCTCGGCGGCGACGGCGCCGGCCCGCCCGACGCCGGGATGGTGGGCGCGCTGCTGACCGAGCTGGGCGGGCTGGTCGGCGGCGGACCGTTGACGCTGCCCGGTGGGCTGGCCCTGTACGCCCGGCCCGGGCCAGGTGGAACGCTGCGGATCGGCCTGGCCGGCGACGGTCCGCTCGAGCTGGCCGGGCAGGGCGCCGCCGCCACGACGCTGGACGCCGATCTGTGGCTCGACGTCGATGCCACCCGGACCGCCACCCCGGGCGGCACCCTGCGGCTGCACCTGCCGTTGCCGGACGGTCCGTGGGGGGCCGTCGACGTGCTCCTCGGCACGGGGCCGGACGGGGCGACACTCGCGGTCACGCCGGACGCGCTCGGTGCCACCATCGGCCTGCTGCCCGCCGTGTCCGGGCTGGACGCCCTCCTCGGCGGCGGCGCCCGGCTGCTGCTCACCGCGGTGCTGGACGAATTGGCCGACCGGCTGCCGGACTCGCCGGCGAGGACGGCCGCGCTCGGCGTCGCCGCGGCGTTCGGGCTGTACGACCCGGTGACCGGCCGGTTCGACAGCGCCCGACTGGCCGGCCTCGGCGCCGACCTCACCGGCGCACCGCCCGACCTGCCCACCGCCCGTCGCCGGGCCGACGCGCTGGCCGCGGTGGCCCGGCTGCTGGCCCCGGCCGCCACGGCGAGCAGTGTGGACGGAGTCGCGCAGCTCACTGCCACCCTCGACGGCGGCGGCCGGTTGACGATCGGGACCGACCTGGCAACCGGGCCGGCGACGGTGCGGGCCGGGCTGGCCGGCGCGACCGCCGGTGCGGCGAGCCTGGATCTCGACGTGTCCGCCGCCGGTAGCAGCCTGAGCCTGGCCGGCGCTCTGGACCTCGGCCGGGGCCTGGTGCTCCGACCGCTGCTGACGGCCGAGTCGCTGCCCTCGCACCAGGCCGGCACGGTGACGCTGGATCTTCTCGGCGACGCCACGGTGGTGCTCCCGCTGGCCCCGCACCCGGTGCCGCCGACCGCCGCGCAGCAGCGCCGGCTGGCCACCCACCTGGCGGTCCCGCTGGCCGTCCGGGCCCTCTTCGACACGGCCCACCTGGAGGATCCGCTGTGGAGTGGCGGGCCGAACGCCGGTGACCTCCTGGTGGCCGCCGGTCTGGCCCGCCGGCGAGGCGGCATCCTCACCGTCGCCGCCACCCCCGACCTGGCAACCGTGCTCGGCGGGCCGCTGCGGCTGGTCGCCGGCGCTTCCGTGCCGATCGCCGAGGGACTGGAGCTGGCCCTGACCCGCGACGGCACCCGGTACGGCCCGTCGCTGCGCGGCACGCTGGCCCTGACCGCCGGCGGGCCGCCGGTGACGCTGCACCTGGGCATGCCGGCCGAGGTGCCGACCGCCTGGGACGGCGCCGACGCCGGCGTGGCCGTCCTGCTGGTCGACGTACCGACCGGCGGCACTCCCACGCTGGCGCCGCTGCTGCGGCTGGCCGGCGCCGGCTTCACGGTCACCGGCGAGCACGGCGCGCTGGTCGACACGCCGCTGGTGACGATCGGCACCGCGGGCCTGTTCGGGCTGGTCGACGTGGACCTCGACGGCCGGGTCCGGCCGGCCGGCCCGGTGCACGGGGCGCTGCAACTGCTCGCCCTCGGTCTCCCGCTGCTCCCGTCCGAGGGCGGCGACAACCCGGTCGCCGCGTCACTGCTCGCCGCCACCGGCGGCGACCCGACCCCGGCCAGCCCGCCGGTCGACCTCACCCTGGCCAGCGGCGACGACGGCTGGACCGTCCGGTTCGCCGGCGAGCCAGCCCTGCGCCTGCCGGTGCAGCAGGGATTCGGCCCGCTGTACCTGGACGAGGTCGCGCTGTCGTACGAGTCGGCGGCGCACCGGATCGGCGTCGGCGTGTCCGGCGACGTGTCCGTCGGCCCCCTGATCATCGGGCTGGACGACCTCACCGTACGGGTTCCGCTGGCCACCGCCGGCGACCCGGCGAGCTGGCTGGTCGACCTGGCCGGACTCGCCGTCGCGCTGGCCTCGGACGTGATCGGGGTCTCCGGCGGGCTGAAGAAGCTGCCGTTGCCCGGCGGCGACGTCGAGTACCTCGGGGCCCTGTCGGTGACGCTGGCCGGGCGCAACCTGACCGCGGTCGGCAGCTATTCCCAGCCGCACGACGAGTTGGGCGAGTACACGTCGCTGTTCGTGTTCCTCAGCGTGCCGATCCCGCTCGGCGGGCCGCCCTTCTTCTTCGTCCTCGGGCTGGCCGCCGGTGTCGGCTACAACCGGCGCCTGCTGGTCCCGGACGACCCCGCCGAGGTGCCGGCGTTCCCGCTGGTCGCCGCCGTCTCCGGGGACCTCGGCCTCGGCGACGACCCGGTGGCCGGGCTGCGGGCGATCGGCGCCGACCTGTCACCGGCCCGGGGCGCCTACTGGGGCGCGGCAGGGGTCCGGTTCACGACCTTCGGCCTCATCCAGGGCACGGCGCTGGCCTACGTCAGCCTGGACACGGGCGTCGAGATCGGGCTACTCGGCCTGCTCCAGCTCGCGCTGCCGTCCGTCGGGGCCGGCACCGTGCTGTCGGTCGAACTCGGCCTGGCCGCCAGCTACAGCACCATCGACCGGATCATCTCGGTGCGCGCCGCACTGACCGCCGGCTCCTGGGTGTTCGGCAAGGACTGCCGGCTGACCGGCGGCTTCGCCTTCATGGCCTGGCTGGCCACGCCGGAGGTGCTGCTGAGCATCGGCGGCTACCACCCGCGATTCGCCGTCCCCGACCGCTACCCGCAGGTGGACCCGGTCGGCTTCGAGTGGACTCCCGGATCCGGCGTCAGCGTCAAGGGAGAGGCCTATTTCGCCCTGACCCACAGCGCCACGATGCTCGGCGGCAGCCTGGAGGCGTCCTACGACCGCGGCACGGTCCGGGCCTGGTTCGAGACCTCCGTCGACGTCATGGCCACCTGGGATCCGTTCACCTACCGGGCCGACCTGCACATCGGCGTCGGCGCCTCGCTGACCGTCCAGGCCTGCGTCCTGGTCTGCGTGCGGGTACGGATGAGCGTCGACGTCGGCGCCGACCTGCACATCGCCGGGCCGCCGCTGCGGGCGGTGGCCGGCGTCGACCTCGGCGTCACCTCGATCACCGTCGCGTTCGGCGACGAGGTGCCGCAGCCGTGGCTGAGCTGGGCGGAGGTCAGCCGCACCTATCTCGGCGGTGGCCGCGATGATCAACCCGCCACGGTCACCAGCGTCACCGCCGGCCGGCTGGAGAGTACGGCGGCGACCGCGCCGGACGGGTCGGAAGCCGAGCCCTGGCTGGTCGGTACGACCTTCACCCTGGTCGTGGACAGCGCCATGCCGTGCACCGGGCTGAAGATCGAAGACTCCGCTGTCGGCGAGCACCGCCCAGCCGGTGTGGTGACGCCAGCCGATGTGGACGTCGTACCGGCCGGACCCTACCTGGACACGGTCACGGCGGTGCTGTCCGTCGCGATCTCCAAACGCACGGTCGGCGACTGGGAGCCGGCCACCACCGACGTGGTCGACAGCCTCGAGGTCACCGGGAGGCAAGGTCACTTCCCGGCGGCGTTGTGGGAGCAGGGTCGAGCCGACGAGCCGGCCGCGGCGATGCTGGCGGCGCTCGGCGGGGCCCAGCTCGTCGCCGGGTTGACCGTCACCGAGCACACCGGGGCCTTCGGCGACCACGCGACGGTTCCCCTGTCGACGCTGGTCGAGGAGCAGCCGACGTTACCGCTGCCGCTCGGGCCGGCCCGCGGGCCGACCTGGCCGGGCCGGATCGAGCCGCCCGTGCCGAAGCCGGTCCCGGGGCGGCGCCGGACGACCCAGCCGCGGCTGCTCGGGGTGGGACGACGACGCGCGGCGGGGACGCCGTGGTCCGGTCGTGGTGACCCCCGCGACGACCCACGGCGTGACGGGGACACCACGGCGGTGCGGCTCGATCCCGGCACGGCCGCCGTCTGGGACGTCCGTGACCTCCGGTTCGCCGACCTCGCCCTGGATCGCGAGGGTGGCGGGCTGCGCCTGATCGCGCTGACCGCCGGTGGCCGTCCACTCGACGACCGCGCCGTGCCCGCCGACGCCGACCTGGCCGCGCTGCTGCCGCCCCGCACCGCCCGGGTCGCCCTGTTGCCGGCCGGCGAGGCCGATCCGGAGCAGGACCGGGCGGCCGGCTGGCGGTTGCGCGACGAGTTGATCCGGGTCGGGCCGGGCACCTTCCTGGCCGGTGACGCCGTGGTGCTCACCGCGACCCCGGTGCCGCCCGCCGGCCGTTACCCCGGTGCGGTCGCCACGGTGCCGGCCGTCTCGGTGCTGGCCGGTCAGCCGGCCACCACCACGGTCGTCCACGGCCCCGGCGACGTGCTGGTCGTCAAGTGTTCCGTCGGCACCGACCCGGTGGTCGACGTCCGCGGTGGCGAGGCCGGCCGGCTCCGGCGTGTCCCGGCCGCCGACGGCGCCCTGCTGGTGGTCCCGGTCCGCCGTGCCGCCGGGCCGCTGCGCGTTCGGGTGTCCGGCGCGGGGACGGCCGCCGTGCTGGTTGTCGACGGTGGAGCGCCGGCCTGGGTCGACCGGTTGACCGACCGGCCCGGGCTGCCCCGTCCGGGTGGTACCGACGGCAGTGCCGTCCGCGTCAAGCTGCGTTCCCGCATCCCGCAAGGGAGACCGACATGACCGAGACCCTCCCGATCGGGAGCATCCGCCTGTACGACAGCGTGGTGCCCGACATCACGGCCGGTGTCTACCGGGTGCGCTCGTCGCTGGCCGTCGCATCAGCCGATGACGCGCTGGCTGCCCCGCCGGTGCACGACGCCTTCATGGAGGTGGCCGGCCCGCGGTTCGCCCTGTCACCGTCCGATGTGGCGGCCGTCCACCCGGCGCCCGGCTCGATCGGCGCATACGGCCAGCGGCTGCCGCACATCGCGCTGACCCGCCGCACACTGCCATGGGAACGCCGGTTCACCGACGGCACACCGTGGCTGGTCCTGCTCGTGGTCCGCCCCGACGAGGCCACCGTGCTGGCCCCGCGCCCCCTGCGCGAGGCCGTCGGGGAGCAGCACTTCGCCACCCTCGCGGCGGCTGGCGACATCGACGGCGACGGGCCGGACGTCGCCGTCCTGCTCGCCACCGATCCGATCACCCAGGCCGGGCTCCTGCCGGTGAAGGCCGATGTCGGCCTGCTCAGCCACGTCCGGCAGGTGAACGTGGCCGACACCGAGCTGGCGATGGGCGACGACGACGGCTGGTTCGCGGTCGTCGTGGCGAACCGGCTGCCGACCGAGCCCGGTCCGTACACCGCCTGCCTGATCTCGCTGGAGGGCCGGGAGGAACTGCTGTCGGCCTCGGCCGCCACGCCGACCCCGTTCGTCGTGCTGCACTCGTGGGAGTTCGAGGTGGGCGCCGGGGGGCTGTTCGAGGTGATCGCGCGCGGGCTCGACGTCGACGCGCTGGCACTGCCCGGCGGCGCCGACCCACCCGTACCGATCCGGCGGGTGGACCACGACGGGCACCCGCACACCGCCACCTACCGCGGTCCGTTGCGCGCCGGGCCGGTCGACCCGGCGCGGCCACCCCGCACCGACGACGTGGGACGGGCCGCGGCCGCCGAGCTGGGCCGGTTGCTCGGCGGGGCGGACGGCCGGTTCCTGCAGGAGGTGGTCGGCTGGCACCGCGACATCGACCGAGCCGAGATCGCGGCGGTCAACCGGGCCGGCGTGGACGCTCAGCCACCGACCGGCCCGGCCCGGGTGCACGAGCTCCTGCGCCCGCGCCGCGCCGATCCGGCCCGGATCCCCGACGGCGTCCGGGAACCGCGATGAAGGCGCTGGTCACCGGCGGGCAGCTGCTCGACACGCTGGCCACCGCGCACCAGACCGGATTGGTGCCGACGACCGTGGTGGGCGCACCGACGGATTATGTGTCGTCCCGCGTCGCGGCCTGGCGGCTGCTGCACGACATCCCGTACGCGTATCTGGTCCCGGACGACACGATGCTGCCGGCCGAGTCGATCCGTTTCTTCCACGTCGACCCGGCCTGGCTCGACGCGCTCACCGAGGCCGCGCTGGGGCTGGGCGCCGATCCGCCGACCTGGCAGACGCGGGCACCGCGGGTCCTGCCGGCCACCCGCCGGTCCGTGCTCGGGTCGATGCGCCTGGTGCGGGACGTGCGCCGTGGACGGATCGTGGTCGGCGACGGCCCGAGCGACCTGCCGTGGCCACCGCCGGCCGGGCCACGGGACGAACCCGTCGAGGACCCGCCGGTCACCGGGTTCCTGCTGCGGTCGGCCCTGGTTTCGCGGTGGCCTGGGCTGCAGGTCCGGGCCTGGACCACGGCCGCGGTGCCGTCCGGCGCCGACCCGGCCGAGCACGCGGCCGAGCACCCCGAGAGGGTGGTGCCGATCCTGCGCCTGGAGCGGCTGTCGCCCGGTGTGCTGATCGCGCTGTTCGGCGGCGTACCCCGGCTGGTCTGGCTGGAGGAACCCCATCACGGCGTCCAGCTCGGCGTCGACGTGGCCGCCGCGGTTCCGCACCTCCCGGCCGGGTCGCGGACCGGGGCCGGCCGGGAGATCCAGCGACCGCACAGCGTCGCGGTGCGCGACGAGCAGGGCCGGCCGACCGGCCAGGTGGTGTCGGTGCCGATGCGGGCCGGCGCGCGGCCCGGTGTGGTGGATGTCCAGAAGCTGGCTGCGGCGCTCGACGCCGCCCGACCGCTCCCGGCGCCCCGCGGGGGCGCCGGGATGAGCCTGGCGCTGCTGCAGCCACCCGCCCGGCAGCGCTTCGCCGGGGGTGCCAGATGAGCCGCCTGCTGGTCCCCGTGCAGCTCGACGTGCTGGTGGTCCGCGACGAGCGCGAACGCTGGGCGGCCACGGCGATGACGCAGCCGGTCGCCGGCGCCGGAGGACCGCGCCGGCAACGGCTCGCCCCGGAGCCGTTCACCGAGCTCGCCGACGGCCGGCCGCCCGGCGCCCACCTGCACTGGGCCGTGCCCGACGCGCTGACCCGGGCCGGCCGGGACGCCGTCGAACCGGTGTTCCCGGTATTGCCGGACCGGTGGCTGGTGGTCCGGCTCAGCGGCCCCGCCACCGCGCCGACCCGTACGGTGCGAACCTGGCTGCTACCGCCGGGGAGCGGACCCGGCCTGCCCGGGCCGGGACTGCCCGACATCGAGCTGCCGGACCTGACGCCGCCGCTGACCGCACTCGGTCCGGGCGACCCGGCCTGGACGGCCGCGTACGACAACGTGCTCGGGCGGTTCGCGCTCTACGACGACCTGCTCGACGTCGGCCGCGCCGCGCAGTCGATCGCCTACCTGGTCTGCGGCTGGTACGGCCGGGCCGGCGCCGACCCGTTGACCGGGGTGGACGAGGCCCGCTTCTGGACGTTGCTGGAGGAGTTCGGGTGGAGCCTCGATCGGCGGTCCTCCGGTGCCGATCCGGTGCCGACATCCTGTCTGTTCCACGGTTCGGCGGTCGCCATCGGCTGGCCGCTGCCGCGCTGGCCGGGCGGCGGTGACCTCGGGGCCGAGGCCGAAGCCCGGCCGGCGCCGGCGGAGGTCGTGGTCGCGGTGGGCGACACGACGGCCGCGGCGGTGGCGACGCTGGCGCTGACCGCCGAGGACGGTACGGCGGGCGGGCGCCGTGACCGGGACGAGGCGTCCGGCGTTGCGGGCGGCCCGCTGGTACACCGGCTGACCGAGAGTGCCCTGCTCGGCACCCCCGACCGCCTCGATCTCCCGGACTGGCCGGCCCGACTGGACGCGGCGCTGCACCGGGCCCGGTTCGGTCACCGCCCGGGGCGCCCGGTGACGGAGGTGGTGTGGCAGCCGTCGCCGCCCTCCGCCCCCGTGGTCGGCGGCCCTGGTCCGGACGGCCCCGGCTTTCCCGGGCCGGTGCCGATCCCGGCGCCGCACGGACGGCTGGTCGAGGTCCGCCGGCCCGGACCGCGTACCTGGCACGCCAAGGATCCCGTGGTCGTGCTGCAGGGGGCGGGCCGGGGATTCCGGCACGGTGGCGACGGCCGATTCACCCCGACCGGGCACCTGGTCTGCCGGACCACCGTCACGGTGCTCGGCGTCGGCATCCCGCCGAAGCTTGGCCTCGGCGCCGAGGCGCTCCCGGACGACCCGCTGGCCGGCCTGCCGGTGCCGGCGCCGGACTGCGCCAACCTGCTCGTCGAGCTGGCGGCGACCGACCCTGGCTCGGCCCCGGACCTCGCGTCGGCGCCACCGGGCCGACCGAGCCCGCTGGCCGCGGCCAGGGCCCGGCTGTGGCTGCTCCGCGACCCCGACGCGCTGCCGAGCGGCGGCCTGACCGGTGTGACGGTGGTGGGCGCGCTGCCGTCGCCCCTGGCGCTGACCCCGCCCGGCCGCCCGTGGGCGCCGTTCCGGCTCGACTGGTCGCTCGGGTACCTCCCCTCACCGGCCGGAGTGCACGACTGGAGGCTCGATGACCTCGACTTCGTGCCGGCCGGTGCGGCGCCAGCCGCCAAGCCGACCCATCTGCTCACCGGGTCGACGGTCCTGACCGCGCACGCCGCCACGATGGCCGAGCAGGACACGCCGCTGGATCTGCTGTCCGGTTCCCTGGCGGACCTGGCCGCCCGCCTGCGCGGCGACCCGCTGGATCCGGTCGTCCGCGAGCGGGGAAGCCCGGTGGCCGACCCGCCGGCGCCGGCCGCCCCGGAGGACTTCGTCGCGGTGCGGGCCGGCGCCCTGCGGCTGCTGCGGCTGCGGGTGGTGGACGGCTGGGGGCGTTTCGTCGACCTGGTCCCCGGCCCGGCCCCGGTCGTGCCCAGCCCCGGTGTCCAGTCTCCCGGCCCGCCCGACCTGCTGGCGTTTCCGCCCCGGTTCACCGCGCCGGCCCGGGTATCGATGCGGTTCACCGACGGTGCCGGTGGGACGGCCGAGGCGGTCGACGGCACGACTCCGATCGCGGGTTACCTGCTGGCCAGTCCGCTGGACGGCAGCGTCGAGCTGTTCGACGCGGACGGCGGTGGCCTCGGCAGGCTGCGGCCCGACCCGGTCGCCGGGACGGTCTGGGAGGCGGAGCCGGGCACCGCGGCCCAGGTGGGTGGTGGGCCGGACCGTGACGTGCCGAACACGGTGCTGGCCGCCGTGGCCGATCGGGTGCTGGCCGCCGACCGGGGGCTGCGTGCGTTGCCGGCCCACCTGCGTACGCTCCCCGCTCTGGAAGCGCTGCGACGCGTTCTCGACGTCACTCGGATGACCGTGGACGAGGTGGGCGCGGCCGGCACCGAACACCTCGGGCTGCTCCTCGGGCATCCGGTCGCGGTGGTCCGGGCCCGGCTCGCCGTGGAGGTGGAGGATCCGCGCCGGCCTCCCGCACTGGCCGTCACGGCGCTTCCCGTCCGGCTCGGCGTCCTCGGTCACCTGCAGGACGGCCTGCTCGGTGCCTTCGTCGCCGACGAGCACGGACGCCTGCTGGTGGTCGACCCGGCGGTGGCCGACCTGGCCGGGGACGGCGCCACGCTACCCGCCTACGTGAACCCCTCCGCCACGTTCACGGTGCAGCCGGGATCGCCGGTGATGCTGACCCTGCTGATGGTGCCCGGCTCGCGGGTGCACGTGACGACCGGACTGCTGCCCCGCAAGGCGGTCGCGCTGGAACGGTCCTGGACCGCCCCCGCCCTGGCCCGGATCTCACCGACCGTCCGGCGTGGCCCCGTCCTCCGCGATCCGGCCGTGACGCGGCTGCCGGTTCCCGGCCGGGTCCGCGGGTCGTGGTCCTGGCACCGGCGAGCCGATCCGTGGACGTGGATCAGCGACGAGGTGGTGCCGGCGACCGCCGAGGCGTTGCCGCCGACCGGGCCGCTGGAAGCCAGCGACGGCTGGTTGCGGCTGAACCGCGGACCGGATCCCGACTACCCGGCACTCCCGCTGGACGTCACGTGTGTCCGGACCACTCTGATTGACGGCGTCCGGACGGTGGTCGCCGTCGGCGTGAACAATGCGGACGGCAGCCACGTACGGGTGCCGGTCGCCCAGGCGGCCGGACTGTTGGAGGTTCGCCGGCTCGGGCTCCGGGCCCGGCGTCCGTCCGGGCCGCCGGTGCCGGTGCGGGTGATCCGGCGGGCCGACGGCTCCCGATCGCTGCGGGCGGTGCAGGACGGCGTGGACGCCCTGCTCGCCCTGCCGGAGTGCCGGGACGGCTAGGGCGCGTCCTGCCGTTGGGAGTTCGTGTCGGAGGCCCCGACGGCGGCCTGACAACCATGATTGTCATTGACGGTGAGCTGCAACTGGGCGGGTCGCACGGGCAGGCCCCTTGGCGCCCGGCAGACATAGACTCCCCGCCATGTCGACCTTCATGGGGCTGGCCTGGATCGACCTGGTACCGGGCGCGGACCCCGAAGCGGCGCTGGCCGCCTTCCGCGCAGGGATACCGTTGCTTCCGCAGCGGCCGAAGGGGCTCGCGCTCCAGGCGGGCGCGGTGACTGTCGAGCTTTCGGACGGCCGATGCCGGATCGAGTCGTGGTCGGCCGGCGACTATGGTCGACTCGCCGACCTCGTGGTGCAGTACGCCGAGGGTACCGGTCTGGTCTCGCATGCCTTCGTCGCGCTCGACCACGACGAGTACGGCGCGGAGCACATCGTCATCGACGGGTACGACGGCACCGTGCGGCGGGCCTACCACTACGTCGCCTATCCGCGGGACGAGGACACCGGCGCGTACTACACGGAGGGCGGGCCGGGCTCGGTGAGCCGGGTGCCGGGTATCGAGGAGCCGGTGGCAGGCGGCGATCCTGGTGTAAAGGTCGACGGATCCCTCGCGCGGGCCACCGTCGCCGCGCGGTACGGCGTGCCGGTGGCGGCGGTCGATCGGGCCGCGATGGCAGACGCGTTCGCCCACAGGGAGATCGGTGTTGTCGGTGGTCCGTGCGCCCAATGGCGCGACGCGCTGGGTCTGGTTTGGCCGAGCGAGAGCCAGTGAGCCCATCAATGTGGACGGATGATGGCTTTCTGTGGCCGGTCATGTGGTGTGGCCGTGTTCGTGGTGGAGCAGAACGAGGGCGGCGGCAACGAGGGCTCCGCTGCGCCAGGGGCAGAGGCTGACCCGCCGCAGAGCTTTGGACGGGGTCTTGAGCCATGAGTTGGCCCGTTCGGCCTGGGATCGCAGGTGCGGGTGGAGGCGGTTGGTGGCCTTCTGGTCGTCGGTGAGCCCACCGGCGGTGGCCTTCTTGATCGGGATTCACGTTCTGTCGCCCTGTCACGAAGAGGCCAGACCTGCCTGCCAGCGTGTCTCTACGTCGCATCGACTTTGACGATCCGCCGCCACAACGGAACGGTCGATGACGTTCTCGGCAACGTTCCTACAGCCAGAGACAGGGCTCGACCTACGGGTGGTATGACCGGCGCATTGCGAGGCCAGGCTGCCCACCCGGCCTACCTGGGCAAGTAATGGTTGAGCTGCGGATCCACCTTCTGACATCGCTCGCTGGCGATGGTGGCGGTTCGATGCGTCGGTACCGTGATCCTTCACGAGGACGACGCAACGCAGTGCGCCAGCGCCGGTTGCCCCGGCATCGAGTGGGGGCATGGTGACATCGATGCGTGCAGGGCAGGTCGGTACGCTCGACGACCGCAGCGCACGGTTTAGGAAGTGTGGTCACGGGCGGAAGTCGCTCGGCAGCGCGAGTGAGGTTCTGTCGCCCGCTCGCGGAGAACGACTCAGTGGATCTCGTTGTCTGGGTGCTCGGCGTCCCAGCGCCGGCGGGACTCGGCCACCGCTTTTCGGTGTGTCTCGGCCCAGTCTGCCAAGCCGCGGACCTGGGCGTGAAGGCTGTAGCCCGTCTCGGTCAACTCGTACTCCACCTTCGGCGGCACGGTTGGGAAGACCGTTCGGGTCAGAAGGCCGTCACGCTCGAGTCGGCGGACGGTCAAGGTCAGCATCCGCTGGGAGATCCCGGGCACCGCGCGCTGCAGCTGTCGGAACCGGCGCGTCCCCGCGGCCAACTCCACCACGACCAGCACCGACCACTTGTCCCCGATGCGGTCAAGCACCTCCCGTACACCGCACTGCGGCTCGTCTTCGTGTCGGCAGGAGTCATCGCGAGTGGTTATGCCGGTGTGCGTCGCTGACATTGAAGTGCCTCCTTCCTCGCCTGCGAGTGGTTACCGACGATGGGCAGGTTACGGGAGATAACCAGCCGGTGCCTTACCGGCTGCTTGAGGAAGGAACCTGACGTCCAATGATTGTGGTGACTGGTGCTGCGGGCGGCTTGGGTCGCCTTGTCCTCAACCGACTGGTCTTGGACTACCAGATGCCTGTGGTGGCGGGAACCCGCAATCCTGACAAGCTCAAGCCCGGCCTGCCTGCCAGCGTATCTGTGCGTCGCATCGACTTTGACGATCCGCCGAGCCTGGCCGAAGGCTTCACCGGGGCCGATGTCGTGTTGCTTGTCTCTGCCGGTCAAGCCGAGCACGACGTCGTGATCGACCGGCATGGTGCTGCTGTTGAGGCTGCGGAGAAAGCTGGGGTGCGCCACCTTGTCTACACCAGCCTCACCGGTGCCGGCGACCAATTGGCCATGGCCTTACCGCATCGCTGGACCGAGCGCCGTCTCGCACACGGCACGACGACGTGGACTGTGCTGCGCAACGGCCTGTACGCCGAACTGCTCGTCGCCGACACCGCCCACGCGGTCGCAGGGGGTGTGCTGACCGCTCCACTCGGGGCTGGCCGGGTCGCCGCCGTCGCTCGGGAGGATCTGGCCGATGCGGCGGCCCGGGTGCTAGCCGAGGCCGCGACCGACCTACGTGCCACACAACCCGGACGGCATGCCAACAAGACCTACGAGCTCGTAGGCGACACCGCAATCGGCAGCGCGGATCTGACCACCATCGCCTCCGACATCGCCGGCAACCCGATCGCCTATCGGCCCGGCACCCTTGCCAACCGCCGCGCCGCGCTCACCAGCGCCGGCATGCCGCACTGGCGGATCGACCACGTCATCTCCATCTACGCGGCAATCGCTGCCGGCTTCCTGTCCAGCACCGACAGCGTCCTGACGGACCTCCTCGGCACCGCGTCACGCCCCGCGCTTCCACTCATCGCGGCAGCGCTCCAAGGCGAAGCGCGGCCCGCACCGCAACCGATCGACAGCACGGGCCGAACCGGCAGGCAGGGGCAGCCCCGATAACGCAGATCACGCCAGCACCCACCCCGATCAGCGGCTACGCGGAACTTCTCACCTGAAGCGGATCTCTCGTCGGGCAGTCGTCAGACCGTCCAGCCTCCCCGCCCGGGACAAGGTGGCGCGTCTCACCAGCCGAGTCTCAATGGCAGTCGTCAAGGGCCGGCGCGGCGACCGACGAGTTATGAGATCAAGATGGGCGACCCAGCGAGCTGCCTGGATGGGCTCTTAGCAGCGGAAGCGCCTCTCGGCATTTCTCGCCACTTTCCTGCCATCCGTGATCTCTTGCGGACCAGACGCGGACCGCTCGCCTCCGGCTGGTCCGAGCGGTGCCTGAGCTGGCACACGGATAGGAATTGTCGATCGGCGGCCGGCGGCGGTCCGCCTACCTGCTCGCCTTTCAGGTCACGCCCTGGTCGCCATCGTCATCGTTGACCGTGGTTGCCCGCCGCTAGCCGCCGTATCGGGCACGCAAGGGCACGCCGCAGGGCTACCTCTACGGTGATGAGCCGTGGTGGATGAGGTGAGGCCCTGCGTTCGTTGCGGCCGTCCGGTCGTGGTCGAGACCGCGCGCTACGAGGTCTTCGAGCGGATGCACTACGTCTGCTTCCACTACGAGTTCGAACACGACCCGGTTGATCCTGACGAAGAGTGCGAGGCTGGGGGCTGTCCGCCCGGCGCGATTCAACCGCATCCGGAGCGACGGCCCGAGAACCGCCTCTGACCGCACCGTCAGTTTGGAAGAGCGTGCTCAAGCGGATGCGATGCCCGGTGGGCCTGTTCGGGGATGACCGCCCGGTGGTGGCCGCTCGTGCCCGCTGACGCCCGCAGGGGGCAACCGGTTACTGGCTCAAGGATGGCCCGGCTGAGGTCGGCTTGTCTCAGCGATAACGGTTCTCCAGAAGCACGTAGATCGTATGACTATGGCCGGTGCAGGCGGCCGTAGCGGCTTTACGCTGTCTCTGGCACAGTACGCGGTTGTGATCCACTGGCTGAGGATTCGTGCTGCCCTGTGCTGGACACTTTCGGGATACGCGGTAGCGGGTCTGGCCACCGCGCCCTTGGCGGCGGCGCCGATGCCCTCATACCCGGTGTCCTGCGAGAAGATCACCGAAGATCCGGCCTGGTTGGTATGGGTTTTCCGTGATGCTGTATGGCTCTCCCTCGCCTTCTCGCTGCCCGTGGCCACTCTGATTGCGGCCGCGCTCGTTTGGCGACCAGCGATGTCCGCCAAAGGCGCGGCAGGTGTTGGCCTCGTCGTCGGCCTCATTCTGGCCGCAGTCAGCGTTGGCTATTCCATAGCGGCCGCTACATGCGGGTACGACATGCAACAGATCGACCCGTAACAACCACACAGAGCTGACTCTGACCCACCTGCACTGCGCCGAGGCGGATCTCCTCGTCGGGCAGTCGCCAGACCGTCCAGCCTCCCCGGACGGGGACAAGGTGGAGCGCCCTACCGGACGAGTCTCAACGGCGGTTGTCAAGCGGACTGTGCGCTGGGTAGGCCTTGAGGGCGCGGGCGGTGGGGAACTGGTGGCGGTCGTCGCCGCTGTCGCCGCGGATGCGGGCGCCTTGCAGCGGGCCGAGGCCGGGGAAGCTGGTGATCACAGGCGCGTCGGGATGCTGGGCGAAGGCCTCGATGGTGGCTGTGGCCATGTCCTCGGCGTTGCTGATGGCGCTGTTCAGCTGGCGTAGCAAGCCGAGGGCCTGCCGGCCGAAGGCGGATTCGATCACTGGCGGCTGGCGGAGGTGGCTGCCCTGGAAGATGGCGTGCAGCCGGGTCGTGGCCGCGGTGATGTAACGACGGCGGCCGGCTTGGAGGAGCAGGTCGCGGAGTTGCTCGACCGCCAGGCCGGCGGCGGTGGTGGGATCGGGAGCAGCGCGCGGACTGTCGGCGAGGCGAGTCCGTCCTCGAAGCCGGCGGCCGCGGCCAACATCGCCGGGTAGTACTCGCGTAGCGGGCTACGCAGCCGCAGCAGCAGGGGGGTGCGGTCCCAGACGAAGTCCTGCTGGGCGCGGGCCAGCACCGGGGGGCCTGGACCTGCTCGGCGTCGGTGCGCGCCCGCAACACGGTCGTCGGTCGTTCCCGGTCGATGTTTGCCGCCCGGCATGCACTGCAATTCAGGAATGGACGATTCGGCCAACGGTTCGACGAAATGACACATTGTCCACCACCGCGACAAAGTCGGCGGATGATAAAGCCACCGGGGATGACCCGCACGGCACGACCATGTCGACTAGGTGTCACAGGACTTGTGCGCGCGGGCCGCCGAGTTATCTCCTGTGTACGGGGCGGCGGTCATGCTGCGTCCGGGCCGGGAGACGCACAGTGATGAATGAATTCGAGGGGACATCGGTGCGTGTCCTCGTGGTTGACGACATACGGCTCTTCCGCGATCACGTGCTCGATGTCCTCGGCGCACAACCGTTCGTGGAACGGGCGGCCGGGGCGGCCGACGCCGACGAGGCCCTGCGCGCGGTCGCCGATTACGGCTTCGCGGTGGTGCTGGTGAGCCTGGCGACGCGGGACAGCCTCGCCATCTGCCGGCAGCTGGTCGCCGCCGCGGCCGACACCCGGGTAATCGCGCTGGGCGTCTCCGGCAGCGACGACGAGGTGGTGGCCTGCGCCGAGGCAGGGGTGAGCGGCTACCTGCTGCGCGACGAGACGAGCGACGGGCTGCTGCGGGTCGTCGCCGCCGCCGGACGGGGCGAGGTGACCTGCCCACCGCCGGTGGCGGCGGCGCTGATGCGCCGGATGGGGCAGCGCGGGCGGGGCCCGGGCGGTCCCGCCGGGGAGAGCCGGCTGACCACCCGGGAGCGCGAGGTCCTGGGCCTCATCGACGAGGGCCTGTCCAACAAGGAGATCGCCCGCAAGCTCAACATCGAGATCCGGACCGTCAAGAACCACGTACACAATCTGCTGGAGAAGCTCGAGGTGAGCCGTCGCGGCGAGGCGGCGGCCCTGGTGCGCGGCGCCCGCGGGCCCGCCCGGGCGCCCGGCTGGTGACGTCGATCGGGTGATCGCCGCCCCCGGGAAAGAGGCCGGCGACGCCGGGCGGACCACGTTCAGGTCCGGCCCGGAAACCGATCGTCCGCCCGTTTCGGCCGAACGGCCTACCTCATTCTGCTGATCGATCGAATTGGTGTCGCACAGCGGACAGGAAATGCATACCGACGGCCGGGCAGATCAATGGGGTACCACCGGTCCTGGTACCAAAGGACCAGTCCGCACCCTGGTCCCTAATTGGGCACAAGGCTCCATTCTCGACCGCCGCCCCCATTCGTACCGTGATAGGTGCCGCACGGAGGAGGCCGATGGTGCCAGCAATTCGCATACTTCTCGGCGGCGTGGCGACGACGGTGCGGGACGCGGTTCTGCGGGCCGTCAAGGAACAGGTGGACCTGGAGGTGGTCGGGGTCGCCGCCGACCCCTGGGAGCTGTTGCAGGCCGCCGGCGCGCTGGCGGCGGACGTGGTCGTGGTGCCGGCTCCGGCCGGCGGGCTGCCCGGGGTCGCCACGCACCTGCTGGACCAGTACCCGGGCATCCGGGTCCTGGCGGTCACCGGAGCGGGGACGGCGGTGAGCTACCGGTTGCGCCCGCAGCTCGTCGAGGTCGCCTGGGCGACCCCGGCCGAGCTGGCCGCGGCCATCCGGGCGGACGACGAGGCGGACCGGTGAGCAGGACCGGACGAGGGTGAGGGGGGAACGACATGGCCAGCGAACTGGTGCACGGCTTCGAGCAGCCCTGGACCTCGGCGAACCCCGCCCTGCTCGACAGCGCCGTCACCGCGTTCCGGGTGCAGGGCACCGGCGCGCTGCGGCTCACCGCGCACGCCGGCGCTACCGGCGTCACCGCGCAGCTCACCCCACCGGCCCCGCTGGACCTGAGCGGCTACGACGAGCTGCGACTCTGGACGTACGCCTCGCGCGCCGGCGACGGCACCGCGGCCGCGCCCTTCCTGCTGGAGCTCTCCTACTCGGACGCGGCCGACGCACCCGGCGAGGAGCACCGCTGGCTGATCCCGGTCAACCGGCGGCGCACCTGGGAGCAGCACCGGTTCGGCATCGTCGGCGACCGGCGCGGCCAGGTCACCGGCTTCACCCTCCGGGTGCTGACCGGCGTGCCCTTCGAGATCCACCTCGACGAGCTGCTGGCGGTACGCGACGAGGCGCTGCTCGACGTGGAGACGGCGCTGGTGGACCTGCTCACCGGGCTGTCGCTGCCCGGCGTGACCGCACTGCCGGTGCAGCCCGCCGCGGCCGGCGCGACCACCCTCGTCGTCGGCCTCAACCGGGCGCTGCACCCGGGCAACCGGATCACCCTGGACGGCACGGCGGGGCGGTACGCGGTGACCGCGGCGGCGCACGACGAGGTGGCCGGCACCACGACGCTGACCGTCACCCCCGCCCTGGCCTCCGCCACCGGCCCCGGGGCGGGCCTGAGCGTCACCGCCCCGGTGGTCGTCGAGGAGCCCCCGTTCACCGACGTGACCGCCGTCGACGGGCTGCCCGACCCGGTGGTGCTGGTCACCCTGACCGACCAGCGCGAGGAGCCCGAGCGGGGCTGGAACATCCCGCAGCGCGACTCGTTCCGGGTCCGGGGCGGGCTGACCGTGTGCAGCCTGCGCCCGCCCCCGCGACCCGTCCTCGCCGAGTACCAGCTGCTGCCCGCCGCCCGGCACCGGTCGCACTCGCTGGCGCTGCGCACCGAGATCCTGCGGCGGGTCGGCGTCGACACCGGGCTGCGCGTCAACGGCACCGTGCTGCCGGTGCAGACGCTGCTGCCCCCACCGCTGGACATCCGCGCCCGCGCGGTGCCGGCCCCCGTCTACCTGCACGTCGGCACCCGCGTCGAGCAGGGGGCGCGGACCGAGGCGCCGTGGGTGCGCCAGGCGCAGCTGCGCTCCGGCCCGCTGGACACCCCCTGGGACCCGAGCGGGTCCGCGCCGCCGCCGACGCCCGGGCCCGAGGACCAGGAAGGAATCGTGCTCCGGATATGACCAGCTACCGGCTCCGCGAGGGAGCCACCCTCGTGCTGCGGGTCGACGACGGACCGTGGCAGACCCTGACCTTCGACCAGGACACCGTGCCGGACGCCACCGCCGAGGACGGCGAGCTGCACGCGACGGGCGAGCAGCTCGCCGCGGCGGTTGACGGCGTCGACGGGGTCACCGCCGACGTGGACCCCGACGGCGCGCTGGTGCTCGCCACCGAGGGCACCGGCGAGAGCACCGTGCTGGAGGTGGACCCCACCGCCTCCACCGCGGCCGCCGCCCTCGGGCTGGGCGCGGGCGGCCCGGTCACGGTGTCCGGCCACGGACCCGGCTCGGCCGTGCTCACCGGCGCCGCCGCCGGGCCGTACGCGCTGCCGCCGGGAGCCGCGATGAGCGTGCAGGTGGACGACCGGTCGCGGCGCAAGGTCACCTTCGACGACCAGGACGGCCAGTGGAGCGCCGAGGACGTCGCGGCGCGGATCAACCGGCAGCTGCGCCGCGCGGTGGCCCGGCCCACCGGCGACGCGCACGTCCGCCTCACCTCCCCCACCCAGGGCGTCGGGTCCCGGCTCGCGGTGACCCCACCGGCGGCGGACGCGCCGGACGCCGCCGCCGTCCTCGGCTTCACCGGCGACACCGCGCTCAGCGACCCGTACCCCACCGCTCCGGCGCGGCTGGTCTGCCGGCCGGCCGCCGGCACCACGGTCCTGGAGAACCTCACCTCGGCCCCCGTCGAACTACAGCTGCCCACCGGCCGGCAGGTGCTGCCGGCCCGCGGACGTCTCGTCGTCGCCTCCGGCACCGCCGCCGACGGCCTGCTCCGCCGCCTCGTCGCGCAAGGGACGGTCCGGATGTCGCCAGAAAGGAACTCGTAGCGATGGCACTTCAGGTAGGGGTGAACGTCACCGAGGTCGACGGACGGGCCAGCCCCGCGCTGGCGGCCGCGCCCACCTCCGTCGGCGCGTTCGTCGGGCGTACCCGCCGGGGCGTGCCCGACCAGGCCGTCCGGGTCAGCAGCCTGGACCAGTTCACCGCCCGCTTCGGCGGCCACCACGCCGACGGGTACCTGCCGCACGCGGTCACCGGGTTCTTCCTCAACGGCGGCCGCGAGGCGTACGTGGTGCGGGTCGCCGGCGCCGGCAGCCAGGCCGCCCGGGCCACCCTCAACGACCGGCAGGGCACCCCGGCCGCCAGCCTGCGGGTCAGCGCCGGCTACCGGGGCGTGGCCGACCCGGGCGTCTGGGCGCACGCGCTGCGGCTCGACGTCCGCGACGATCCCCGGGCCGTCACCACCGTCGGGGCCGCCGCGACCGCCGCCGCCACCACCGTGCAGCTCGCCTCGCTGGCCGGCGTCGAGGTCGGCACGGTGCTGCGGATCGCCTCCACCACCACGCTGCTGCGAGTGGTCACGGCCGTCGACCGGGCCACCCGTACGGTCACCCTGGGCGCCGCCACCGGTGAGGCGGTGGCCGCCGGAGTGGCCGTCAGCAGCGCCGAGTTCCGCCTCGTCGTCCGGCAGCAGGATCCCGCCACCGGCGCGTTCCCGGTCGTCGAGACCTGGTCGAACCTGTCCATGCAGGCCGGCTCCGCCGACTACGTGTCGGACCGGCTCAACCACCCGGTCACCGGCTCCCGCTACGTCACGGTCGCGGACCTGAGCAGCGCCGCGCCCGGCGTCGACCTGCCCGCCGTGGTCAGCGGCGTCGCGCTCACCGGCGGCAGCGAGACCGCCGCCGGGGCCGGCGACCTGGTCGGCGACGCCGCCGCGCACACCGGCCTGCACGCGCTGGACACCGCCGCCGTCCAACTGCTGGCGGTACCCGACGCGCACCTGCTCCCGGCGGTGGGCGAGGCGCTGGTGGTGCGGGGCGCGCTGGACTACGTCGCCGGGCGCGGCGACTGCGTGTACGTCGGCTCGGCCCCGGACCGGGGCCACCCGGCCGGCACGGTCCCCCGCTCCGCCGCGGACTACACCGAGACCGTCGCGCACTACACCCAGGCGGTCAAGGAGTACGCGGCCCAGTTCCAGGGCGCGAAGGTCTACGGGGCGCTGTACGCGCCGTGGGTCCAGGTCGCCGATCCCGCCGGGGTGGGGCCGGCGCCGGTGCGGTTCGTCCCGCCCGAGGGGCACGTGATGGGTGTCTACGCCCGCACCGAGCAGGAGCGCGGCATCCACAAGGCACCGGCCGGGGACGCCGCCGCCGTACGCGGCGCGCTGTCGCTGGCCGCCGCGTTCAGCGCCGGGGAGCACGACGACCTGGTCCGCAACGGGCGTACCAACGGGCTGCTGTCACCCGGCGGCCGGACGCCGGTGGTGGCCGGCTCCCGGACGCTTTCCACCGACACCCGCTGGCAGTACGTCAACGTCCGGCTGCTGTTCAACTTCGTCAAGTCCTCGCTGCGCGACGGGCTGCGCTTCGTGCGGCAGGAGCCGCACACCGAGGCGCTGCGCCGGATGGTCCGGTTCAACGTGATCACCCCGTTCCTGCTGGGCCTGTGGCAGCAGGGCGCCTTCGGCTCCGACCCGGCCGAGCAGGTCTTCACCGTCAAGTGCGACGCGGAGAACAACCCGCCCGCCGACGTGGACCTCGGGCTGTTCCGGGTGGAGGTCTATTTCTACCCGGTCCGCCCGGCCGAGACCGTGCACCTCATCGTCGGCCAGCAGCCCGGCGGCGGCACCGCCGCCGAAGCCTAGGAGTAGCTGATGACCATCAACCTCGGCGTGACCGTCGTGGAGGTCGACGGCAAGTCGTCCCCCGCGATCGTCTCCGCGCCCACCTCGACCGCAGGGTTCCTCGTCCGCAGCGCCCGCGGCGCGCCCGACCGGGCGGTCCGGGTCCGCGGCTTCGGCGACTTCGTGTCCACCTTCGGCGGCTACACCGCCGACGCGTTCGGCGCGTACGCGGTCCGGGGCTTCTTCGACAACGGCGGCGCGGACGCGTACGTGGTGCGGGTCGTCGGCGCGGGCGCCGCGTCGTCCACGGTGGTGGTGAACGACCAGGCCGGCACCCCGGTGCCGACGTTGCGGCTGCGGGCCGGCGCGCGGGGCGTTGCCGAGCCGGGCGGCTGGGGCGACGCGCTGAGCGTGGCCGTCGAGCCGCACCCGCTCGGTGTCGCCTCGGTGCCCGCCCAGGTGGTCGGCGGCACCGCCGAGCCGTTCGCGCTGACCGACGGGGCCACCGCCCAGTTCACGGTCACCACCCGGGGCGTGGACCAGGTCGGCACCGTCACCTTCCACGCCGCCGACTTCGCCACCATCGGCGCGGCGTCGGCGCAGGAGGTGGCCGCGGCGATCAACCGGCAGACCACGGCGGTCCGGGCCGCGGTCACCCCGGACGGCACCGTCGCGGTCGCCGCGGTCACCACCGACCCCCGGGTCTGGGCCCGGCTCGCGGTGGCCGCACCGGCCGCGCTCGGCTTCACCGGCGGCAACGCCAACAGCGACGGCTCCCTGGCGGCGGGTCGGACGGTGGCGGCGCTGTCGTCGGCGAGCGGCTTCCGGATCGGCTCGGCGGTGCGCTTCGCGGTACGCGGGCACGCGATCGGCACCGCCGCGGTGGCCGCCACGGTCGCCGACGGCGCGGGCCTGCTGGTCACCACCGACGGCGGGCCCGGGGAGACGATCGTCTTCCACAACGCCGACTTCGCCAACCCGGCGGCGGTCACCGTGGCCGAGGTCGTCGCGGCGATCAACCGGCAGGCCGTCGCGTTCAGCGCCGAGGTGACCCACAACAACCGGCTGGCGCTGCTGTCGAACCGGGACGGGGCGGGCTCCACGATCGCGCTGGCCGCGCCGGGCGGCGGCACCGACGCGCGCACCGCGCTGGGGCTGGCCGCCGCCACCCCGGTCGCCGGTTCGCAGACGTTCCGGCAGCTCACCGCCGCGTCCGAGACGTACCGGCTGATCGGGTGGGGGTCGAGCCCGGCGTTCCCGGCGCTGCCGGCCGCCGCGGTGCGGGTCTCGACCGTCGAGTTCGACCTGGTGGTGCGCCGCGACGGCGCCGAGGTGGAACGCTTCGGCCCGGTCAGCATGGTCGACAACCACGACTCGTACGTGGAGGCGGTGGTCAACGACCCCCGGGGCGGCTCGGCGTACCTGGTCGTCACCGACCTGGACAGCGCCTCCGGCGTCGGCCTGGACGCCCCCGCCCCGGGCGTGTACCCGCTCACCGGGGGCGACGACGGGGCCGACCCGGCGGACACCGCCTACCTGGGCGACCCGGCCCAGCGCACCGGCCTGGAGGCGTTCAACGAGGTGGCGATCCAGCTGCTGGCCTGCCCGGAGTCCACCTCGATCGGGGTGGCCGCCGGGGCGATCGGCTACTGCGAGCGGCGCGGCGACGCGATGTTCGTCGGCGCGGTGCCGTACGGCTTCGACCGCGAGGGCGCCAAGGCGTACGCGGCGGGGCTGCGCGGCCGGAAGGTGTTCGGCGCGCTGTACGGGCCATGGATCCAGGTGGTCAACCCCGACGTGGCCACGGCGGCGGCGCAGCCGCTGGTGTGGATCCCGCCGGTCGGGCAGGTGCTCGGCACGTACGCGCGCATCGCCGACGCCCGGGGCGTGTGGAAGGCGCCCGCCGGGGACGAGGCGCGCCTGTCCGACGCCCTCGGCGTGGAGTACGACATGACCGACGCCGACCACACCGACCTGGTCCGCAACGGCGGGGTCAACGGCATCCGGGCGCTGCCCGGCGCGGGCATCGTCGTCGACGCGTCCCGGACGCTCTCCACCGACACCCGCTGGCTGTTCGTCAACGTCCGCCGCTTGTTCAACTTCGTCAAGTCCTCGCTGCGCGACGGCCTCACCTGGGTGGCGCAGGAGCCGCACGACGAGGCGCTGCGCCGGATGGTGCGGTTCAACGTGGTCACCCCGTTCCTGCTGGGCCTGTGGCGGCAGGGCGCATTCGGCTCCGACCCGGCCGAGCAGGTCTTCACGGTCAAGTGCGACGCCGAGAACAACGCGCCGGCGGACGTGGCGAACGGGGTCTTCACCCTCGAGGTCTATTTCTATCCGGCCAAACCGGCCGAGGCGATCCTCATCGTCGTCGGCCAGCAGGACAGCGGCGCGACCGCGACCGACGGCTGATCAGCGGCACACGGGAAAGGCGAGACAGATGGCAGAGCTGACGTTCCAGGAGTCGTACCGAACGCACGGCTTCCTGGTGGAGATCGAGGGCACCCAGTGCCCCGTCACCAAGGTCACCGGGTTGAACGAGGGCATGACCGAGACGATCGAGCAGCCCGACGGCGGCTCCCCCACGGTGCACAAGATCTCCAGCGGCATCATCAAGTTCGACACGCTGGTCATCGAGCGCAACATGGACGGCAGCCGGTTCGACGGCTTCTTCAAGGACTGGTTCGCCGAGATGTTCCAGCTCAACGGGAACACCAACACCTCGTCGGTGCGGCGCAACGGCGCGGTGATCAAGCTGGAGAACGGCCAGGAGGTGCTCCGGTTCGCCTTCTACGGCGCCTGGGTGAAGTCCTCCAAGCTGTCCGATCTGGAGGCGGGCAGCTCCGGGCTGTTCAAGCAGACCCTGGAGCTGGAGCACGAGGGCCTGGAGCGTGTCTCGTGACGATGACCGAGATCGAGGTCCGGCCCCGCCGGCCCCGCGAGCACGAGGTACGGCTGCCCGTCGGCCACCTCGACCTGGACGGGCGGCTGCACCGTACCGCCCTGCTGCGCAAGATGACCGGGCACGAGGAGGCGCTGCTCGCCGACCGCAAGCTGCGCGCCAACGGCGGCAAGATGGTCACCGAGCTGCTCAACGGCTGTGTGCGCGGCATCGGCGAGATCAGCCAGGTGAACCGCTCGGTGATCGGCGCGCTGACCTCACCGGACCGCAACTTCCTGCTGCTGGAGCTGCGCAAGCTCACCTTCGGCACCGAGCTGGAGGCGCACTACACCTGCCCGTCGTGCCGGGAGACCACCGTGGTGGTGGAGGACCTGGACACCTTCCCGGTGCGCCACAGCGACGGGCTGGGGATCCCGGAGATCGTGGTGGAGCTGGAGGACGGCTTCGAGGACCGGGCCAAGGACGCCTGGTACGACGTGCTGCGCTTCCGCCTGCCGGTCGGTGCCGACGAGGAGCGGGTGTCGCTGGTCGCCCGGGACAACGCGGCCAAGGGCACCAACGCGCTGCTGGCCCGCTGCCTGGTCAGCGTCAGCGGCGACGGGGAGGAGATGCCCGACAACCGCCGCGAGGCGCTCGGCACGAAGATCCTGTCCGACCTGACGATGAGCGACCGGGGCCGGATCGAGCGGGCGTTCCGCGACGAGATGCCCGGCGTCGACCTCAGCCGCGAGTTCGACTGCGGCACCTGCGGCCGGCCGATGCGCACCTCGTTGGACCTGACCAGTTTTTTTACCCCGAGCTGACCGACGCCGACCGGCTCCGGCAGGAGGTCTTCGCGCTCGGCTACCACCTGCACTGGAGCTGGTCGGAGGCGATGGGACTGGAGATCGACGAGCGGCGGGCGTACGTGCGGCTGCTGGCCGACGTGCTCGCCGAGCAGAAGGCCGAGATGGACCGGGCGAAGGCCCAGTCGCGGCACTGACGGGGCGACGCAGACCAGGAAAGGACGGTGAACCGCGGTGGACGGGGTGCTGCCCATCTCGCTGTCGCTGAGCGACAACAGTGCCCGCCTGATCGGCGCGTACGTGCGCAGCGGCCTGGTCGACGTGGTCCGCCCGCCGCTGGACCGGATCGAGACGGCCCTGCTGGCGCTGCAGGACGGGCTGCGGATGTTGAGCATCGACGTGGTCGACGTGTTCAACGGCGTCGCCGACCGGCGGCTCAAGGTCCAGATCATGAACGAGGCGCTGCTCGACCACATCGAGGCCACCCGGTGGGCGGTGGCCTACCTCAGTTACAACAAGTTCCTCGAACTGCTCGACCACATCGCCTACATGCGCTGGCTGGACGGGCGCTCGCACCTGCACCTGCACCAGATCATCGAAGGGCTGGCCCGGATCGAGAGCCTGGTGGCGGCCTTCGCCACCGAGGTCAGCGGGATCGGTTCGGTGATCATCGGGCTGCTCCAGGCGATCCTGGACAAGCTCAACCAGGGCATCGGGCTGACCGGGACGATCCAGATCGTCGTGACCGGCGCCGATCCGCTGGCGAACATCGACCTGTTGAAGCTGCTGGGGCTGATCGGCCTGCTGGCGCTGGGCCTGGCGGTCATCGTGGCGTTCCTGTTCGGGGTGAGCGCGGCGCTGGCCACCTTCGGCGCGGGGGCACTGAAGGCGGCCGCCGCGGTGGTGCTGCTGGCGGCCGGGCTGATCCCGTTGATCAACGCGCTGGCCAAGTTCAGCCTCGGCGAGATGCTGATGATCGCGGCGGGTTTCGCGGCCATCGCGCTCTTCGTGGCCGCGCTGGGCAAGGCGTTCCAGCAGTTCACCACGGATCTGGAGAAGGTGGTCCCGCAGCTCAACTCGTTCTTCGAGGCGATCGCGAAGCTGATGGGCACGCTGTCGAAGTTCGACGTCGGCGAAATGATCACCATCGCCGCCGGGTTCGCCGCCATCGCCGGCTTCGTCGCCCTGCTCGGCAAGGCCTTCCAGCAGTTCACCACCGACCTGGAGAAGGTGATCCCGCACCTCAACACCTTCTTCGACTCCATCGCCAAACTCATGACCACCCTGTCGAAGTTCGACGTCGGCG
>NZ_KQ058829.1 GCF_000982955.1 Micromonospora sp. HK10
GCCATCGCCGGCTTCGTCTGGCTGCTCGGCAAGGCGTTCCAGCAGGTGACCTCGGATCTGGAGAAGATCGTCCCGCAGCTCAACTCGTTCTTCACCTCGATCGGCAACCTGATGACCGCGCTGGCCCGGTTCTCCCCGGGCGAGATGGTCACCATCGCGGTGGGCTTCCTGCTGATCGCCGGCTTCGTCTGGCTGCTCGGCAAGGCGCTGGCCACCCTCACCGACCAGGCGATCAAGGCAATCGATCCGCTGGCGAACTTCTTCACCGCGATCACCGCGCTGATGAACGCGATCGCGAAGTTCTCCCCCGGCGAGATGTTCCAGATCGCGATCGGGTTCGTCATGATCGCCGGCTTCGTGTGGCTGCTGTCGATGGCGATCAACACGCTCACCCAGCAGGCGGTCGACGCGCTGCCGGGGCTGGCGACGCTGATCGAGAAGCTCACCGCGCTGGCCTCGACGCTGGCGAACATGACCGCCGGTGACATGGTCACCATGGCGATCGGCCTGGTCCTGATCGCCGGCTTCGTCTGGGCGGTCGCCGCCGCCCTGGTCTACGCCGCCGGCCCGCTCGCGACGCTGAGCAAACTCTTCGACAGCCTGGGCAGCGTCCTGACCACCATCACCGACATCGCCGGCGGCCTCTGGGACGTACTCGGCGACATCGGCGGCGTGCTCGGTGACGTGGCCGGCGGCGTCGGCGACTTCTTCGGCGGGATCGGTGACGCGATCGGCGGCATCGGCGACTCGCTCTTCGGCTCCATCGACCTGAACGCCATGGTGAACCAGGCCACCCTGGCCGCCGCGCCACCACCGCCCCCGGCGGGGGCCGCTGCCGGGGGCGGCGTCGGGCTGGGCGCGCTCGCCCCCGGTGGTGCGCTCGCCGCGGCTCCCGTCGGGGGCGCCACCAGCGTCGACCAGACCGTCAACGCGGGCGGCATCAACATCAGCATCACCGCCGACCGGCTGGAGGCCGACTCCGCGCAGCTGCTCACCGACGACATCGTGGCCCAGCTCCAGGCCCGCCTGGGCGCGCTGCGGTCCACCCAGGACTTCCAGGCCGGCGCGCGTCCGGCGACGGCGTGAGGAGGGACAGATGAGCAACCTGCACCTGCGCAATCCGGTCCGCGGCTTCCTCGTCAGCGTCGGCCTCGACCCGGAGATCCTGGTCCAGTTCCAGTACAACCCGGACAAGGTCACCGACAAGCGGTCGGTCAGCTACGCCACCCTCAACGCGCCCGGCATGCTCATGCCGGTCCGGCAGTACAGCGCCGGCGGTGAGCGGACCCTGTCGTTCACGGTGGTGGTCGACGGCCTGTTCAAGGGGCCCGCGGACGACGAGATCGACGTGGCCCGCGACGAGCGCGGCGGGATCGGCCCGGAACTCAACAAGTACCGCGCGTTCGTGCACCCGCGCACCGAACGGTGGCAGGACGCCAACGGCGCCCCGGACGGCTTCACCGGCCTGTACGCCGGCGCGGAGACCGTCTTCGCGGCCCCGCCCACCTGCCGCTTCGGCTTCGGCGAGCGGGTCGTCGACTGCGTGGTCACCGAGGTCAGCATCACCGAACAGCTCTACAACCCCGACCTCGACCCGATCCGGGCCGAGGTGCAGGTGACCCTGGCCGAGTTGACGCCGTACAACCCCGACCCCGCCGCCGGAGGAGCGATCTGATGCCGATCCCGCCGAGTTCCCGCTTCGCCGGCCTGCCGGTGCTGGAGGTCGTCGCGCCCGACGGCAGCCGCCGGCACGTGCTGGGCCTGCGGCTGCACACCACCGGCACGGCCGGCACCGAGACGCACCGGGTCCGCCAGGGTGAGCAGATCGACCTGATCGCCCGCCGGCGCCTCGGCGACGAGCAGCTCTGGTGGCGGGTGCTCGACGTCAACCCGGTGCGCTACCCGCTGGACCTGACGCCGGGCGAGCAGCTGCGGCTGCCCGACCCGGGCCAGGCCACCCGGGCCAGCCGGGCGAGGAGCTTCTAGTGACCGCGCCGGGACTGCCGGCCCGGGTGCCGTACCTCTCGGTGGTGATCGAGGGGCAGGACATCACGCCGTGGGTGACCTCGGTGCAGGTCATCGAGGACGACCGGCTCGCCGACAGCACCACGATCACGGTCAACGATCCCCGGATGATCTACGCGGACGCGCTGATGGAGGGCTGCGTGGCCGAGATCGACCTCGGGTACGCCGAGCCGGGCCAGCACGCCCTGCTGCTGCGCGCGCTGATCACCAAGGTCGAGTTGACCTACCCGGAGAACGGCGTGCCCCAGGTGAAGATCAAGGGCGAGGACAAGTCCATCGAGATGGGCCTGGTCGAGAAGAAGAAGAACTGGACCAGCACCACGGTCAACGCCATCGTCCGCAAGATCGCCCAGCCGTACCGGTTCGCCGACGTGGTGGCCGGGCTGAGCCCCGACCCCCGGGTCACCCGGGAGAACCAGGACGCCAAGACCGACCTGGCGTTCCTGCAGGACCTGGCGAAGAAGTACACCGCCAAGTGCTTCGTCGAGCTCGACGAGAACGAGCGGGAGGTCCTCTACTTCATCCCGGACCGGCGGATCCTGCACCTGAACCGGGCCGACAAGCTGGTTCTGCGCTACCGGCAGGGGCCGGGCAGCAACCTGATGTCCTTCAGCCCGGCCTTCGACGCCAGCTACATCGACCGGGTCAAGGAGGTCAACGACATCGACGACGGCGGCCGGGCGGTCAACACCCCGCCGCAGCCGCCGGTGGAGGTGTTCATCTGGCCGCTCGCCGCCGACCTGGGCAGCCGGGCCAGCCGGGTCGACCTCGACCGGATCGACGCGTTGTACGAGGTCGGCGTGCAGGCCCGGGAGAAGCTCCAGCAGGAGCTGGCGAAGCCCCGCCCGACGACCGGGGCGGTCGCGGCCAACCAGCAGAAGCTCGACGACGAGACCGGCGCGCTGGAGTCGCGACGCCTGGGCATGTCCGCCACCGGCACCACCCTCGGCTCGATCTGGATGCGGGCCAAGTGCAACGTCTCGATCACCGGGGTGCACGAGCGGTTCGCCGGCGACTGGTACGTCACCGGGGTCACCCACACGATCGACAGCAGCGGCTACAAGACCGACTTCAAGGCCGTCCGGTGAGGGGGGACCGTGGCTGACCAGTACTTCGGCAAGTACAGCGGCGTCGTCAAGGACAACCGGGACGCCGACAAGCTCGGCATCGTGCAGGTCTCCGTGCCCACCGTCTTCCCCGCCGAGGAGCAGGTGCCGGCGCGGGCCGCGCTGCCGTACGGGATGTTCTTCGTGCCGGAGAAGGAGACCAACATCTGGGTCGAGTTCGAGGGCGGCGACAGCAACAGTCCGCTCTGGACCGGGGTGCAGCACGTCCCCGGCAGCTGGGCCCCGGAGGCGGCGAAGAACCCGCCGACCGTGCGGGCGTTCAAGACCGCGGCCGGCCATCTGCTGATCTTCGACGACACCGACGGCAGCGAGTCGGTCGTGCTCACCGACGGCGTCAACGCCCACCGGCTCACCTTCGACGCGGACGGGGTGGTGCTCACCGACGGGAAGAACAGCCACTCGATCACGCTGGACGCCAACGGGATCACGGTCACCGACGGCGTCAACCACCACGAGATCGAGCTGGGTTCCAGCGCGGTCACGGTGAAGCACGGCGCCGGGGTTGCCAAGGTGACGCTGGAGGCGGCGTCGGCCAAGGCCGAGGCCGGGGCGGCCAAGGTCGAGCTGGGGCCGGCCGGCGCGACCGTCGACGGGCCGGTCATCATGCTCGGCGCCGGGGCCAGCCTGCCGCTGCTGCGCCTCGGTGACCAGGGCATCGGCAACCTGGGCGCGCCCGTCCCGATCACCATCACCACCCAGACCAAAGTGATCGCGTGAGGGGTGGGCGATGACTCTCGGGCCGGACAAGACCACCTGCGCCACCGAACTGCGCGAGGCGATGCGCGCGCAGCTCGACACGATGGACCCGCCGCAGGGCGGCAACGTCGACAACCCCCAGGTGAAACCGAACTTCGACGCCCTCGGCGACGGGGTGTGGCGGATCCTCACCCAGGACGCCGAGACGATCAGCGCCGCCGCGCAGGACCCGACGTTCTGGGCCTTCCTCGCCGCGCTGCGCGTCGAGGTGGAGCAGTTGCGGGCCTTCGACGCGGGCCTGCGTACCGCCTTCGCGGCCTGGGATCCGACCCTGCCGGCCAGCGGCGCCACGCTCAAGGCGGCGATCGCCGCGCTGACCGTGCCCGCCGCCACCCCGACCGCGCCGACCAGCCTGAACGGGAGGATCCGGTGACCACACTGCGGGGCATGGCGATGCCGTTCCGGATCACCGCCGGCGGCGTCGCGCGCACCGAGGGGCCGCGGAAGGTCGCCGACGACCTGCGCCACCTGCTCTCCACCCGGCTCGGCGAGCGGCTGCTGCGGCGCGGCTACGGCGGCGGCGTGCAGCACCGGCTCCAGCAGCCCAACGACCACACCCTGCGCACCCTGATCCGGCACGAGATCGAGCAGGCGCTGCGCAACCACCTGCCCCAGGCGCGGCTGACCGGCCCGGTCCGACTGACGCACGACGAGTCCGAACTCACCGTCACCTTCGACTACGCCATCGACTCCACCGAGGTGGCGCAGCGGGTGGCACTGAAGCTGCCGAGGTCGTCATGAGCGAGGTACGCGGACTGCCCATCGACTACACCAACCTCGGGTACGAGGCGCTGCGGGAGTCGATGCTGGCCATCGCCCGGCAGACCCTGCCGGAGTGGACCGACCACTCGGAGAACGACCTCGGCGTCCTGCTCATCGAGTTGTTCGCGTACGCGGCCGACGTCACGCTCTACTACCAGTCCCGGATCGCCGCGCAGCTCTTCCCGGAGACCAGCGACGAGCCGGACGCGCTGGTGCAGCTGCTGCGGCTGCTCGGCTACGAGCTGCGCTCCGCCCCACCGGCCACGGTCGAGCTCGCCGTCGCGGTGGACGCCGCGCAGCCGCTGCCGGTGACCGTCCCCGCCGGCACCGCCTTCCTCGCGCAAAGCCCGACCGGCGAGCGGCAGCAGTTCGAGGCGGTGCGCGACACCACCATCACCGGCGCCGGCCTCGGCCCGGTGGTGGCGGAGAACCTGCGCTGGTTCCTGCCGGTCACCGCGGTCGAGGGGCGCACGGTCACCGACGAGCTGCTGGGCGTCTCCGACGGCGCCCCCAACCAGCTCTACCCCCTCGGCGAGGGCCCGGTCATCGGCGGCTCGGTCACCGTCACCGTGGCCGGCCCCGGCGGCCCCACCCGGTGGCAGGAGGTGCGGTCGCTGGCCACCGCCGGTCCCGCCCAGCGGTGCTTCGCCACCCAGCGGGCCGCCGACGGCCGGGTGACGCTGCTCTTCGGCGACGGCGTCAACGGCGCGGTCCCGCCCCGGGGCAGCGCGCTGGACCCGGTGGAGCTGCTCGCGACGTACCGGGTCGGGGGCGGGCCGCAGGGCAACGTGCCGCCGGGCACCACGTTCACCTCGCCGGTGAGCGCGCTGCGCCGGATCGTCGCGCCGGCCGGCGGCACCGGCGGCGCGGCCGCGGAGAGCATCACCGGCGCCCGGGACCTGGCGCCCCGGCTGTACCGGGCCCAGGACCGGGCGGTCACCGCCGACGACCACGTCGAGCTGGCGCTGCGTACGCCGGGCGTGGGCAAGGCCCGGGCGGTCGCGCTGAACTGGAACGACGTGCTGCTGTACGTGGCGCCCAGCGGCCGGGTCGAGCAGCCCTCGGAGCTGCTGCGCCGCGACCTGCTGGCCGCCTTCGAGCAGTCCCGGATGGCCGGCACGGTGCTGCGGGTGCTCGGCCCCGAGCCGGTCGACGTCTACTTCGCGGCCACCGTCCGCGCCGAGCCGTACTTCCTCCAGGAGGACGTGCGGGCGGCGGTGACCGGCGCGGCGGCGGACCTGATCGCCTTCGACCGGGTCGACTTCGGCGAGCCGATCTACCTGAGCCGCCTTTACGACGCCCTGCAGAGCCTGCCCCAGGTGGCGTCGCTGACGGTCACCCAGTTCAGCCGCTCCCCCGACGGCGGGGTGGACGCCGACGGGGTGATCGAGCTGGAGCCGTTCGAGCTGGCCCGGCCCGGCTACGCCGAGACGATCCGGCTCGTGATCACCGGTGGCGTGCCCCGATGAGCCCGACGACTCTCGACCGCAGCCCCACCCGGGCCCGGGCCGTGCCCCGGCTGCTCGGCCGGGAGATCGAGCTGACCTGGACCAACCCGCCGGTGTCGGCGTTCGGCGGTGGCTTCCTGCTGGGCGTACGGGTGGTCCGCCGGGAGCGGACGTTCCCGCTCGACCCGGACGACGGCGTGGTGGTGCACGACGAGACCGCGCCGGTGCTCGACCGGCTCGTCGATACCGGCCTGACCCCGCTGACCCGCTACTACTACACGGTCTTCTGCTACGACGGCACCGACTTCCACGCCGGGGACGGCGCCCGGGCCAGCGCCCTGGCCACCGACGAGCACGGCCTGGGCGAGCGGCTCTACCGCCTGCTGCCGGCGGTGCACCAGCGGGAGGACCACCCGTTGCGGCCGGACGAGGTGCACGCCCTCGACCCGGGCGTGCAGGAGGCGCTGCGGGTGCTGCCGCCGCAGCTGCGCGGGGCCGGGCAGCTGCGCCGCTTCCTCACCGCGGCGACCGCGCCGCTGGGCCTGATGCGCAGCACCGCCGAGGCGCTGCGCCAACTGCACGACGTCGACCGGGTCGCCCCGGAGTACCTGCCCCTGCTGGCGGCCTTCCTGGACTGGCGCACCGACCGGACCCTGCCGGTCTACTCCCAACGCAACGAGGTGCGGGCCGCCCCGCACCTCTACCGCAGCGTCGGCACCGTGCCGAACCTGCGCTCCATCGTCACCCGCTACACCGGTTGGCAGATCCAGGTCGCCGAGTACGCGCAGCACCTCACCCGCGCCCACCACGCCCCGCAGCAGAACGTCTTCGCGCTACGGGAGACCGGCGCCGGCTGGGTCGCCGCCGGCGACGCCGCCGACCTGCTGGGCTTCGCGCCGCCGAACACCGGTGCCGGGTCGGCCACGGTGACCGGCACGACCAGCGGGCCGTTCCCGCTGCGCGCCGGCATGGAACTGACGGTCAGCACCGACGGGGCGGGGCCGGTCACCGCGCGGTTCGCCCGGGGCGACGCGGTCAACCTCGCCGCGGCCACCACCGCCGAGGTCGCCGCCGCGCTGAACCGGCAGTTCGTCCACCTGACCGCCACCGCCCTGCCGAGCGGGCGGCTGCGTCTGGACGCGCACGGCGGCACGCTGCGGGTCGAGGCCCCCGAGTCGAGCCTGGTCACCCTGGACGGCGCGCCGCGCGGGCGGCTGTCGGTGGTGCCGGCCGGATCGTCGGCGTTCCGGCTGTTCCACGCCGTCGCCGATCCGCTCGCCCCGGTCGACAACCGGGCCGCCCGCCGCGCCGTCGCCGGGGACGCGTTCCCCCGGCCGCCGGTCGCCGGGGACCCCGGGCGCCCCGTCGACGGGCCGGCTGCCGCGCCGTTCGTGCCGGCCGAGCCGGTCGGCCAGCTCCAGGTCAAGCCGTACCGGGACGGGCAGTGGGGCAGCTCGACGCCGCTCTTCCCCGGTGGCGAGCCGGCCGCCGCCGCGCTGCCCCCGGCCGGGCCCGGGCTGCCGGCGCGGATCCTGCTGACCTGGGTGGACCGGCCCGGTATGCCGGACGCCCGGATCCTGTTCAGCGTCGGCACCACCACCGACCCGGCCCCCGCGGTGCTGACCGGCCGGGCCGGCAGCCCCTTCCCGATCCCGCACGGCTCGTTCCTGCTGGTCCGCGACGGCGCCGGCCGGGCCCGGGCCGCCCAGTTCGCCGCCACCGACTTCGCCGACCCGGCCGCCCCCTCGATCGGGGACGTGGCCGCCGTGCTCAACAGCCGGCTCGCCGGGCTGCTGACCGCCTCGGCGGCGCCCGGCGGCGCACTGCGACTGACCTCGGTGCTCACCGGCGGCGACGCCCACCTCGAGGTGGACCTGGCCACCTCCACGGCCGCCGCCGCGCTCGGCTTCGGCCCGGACAACTGCCGCGCCACCGGTGACTGGGGTGACCGGATCGACTGGCGCGAGCCGCAGCCGCTGCCGCTCGTGCCGGCCGGACGCCTCGCCGACCTGGCCGCCTGCCCCGACGACACCCCCGGCACGGTGCGTCTGGCGTACGCCCGGCACGACGGCACCGCCTGGCAGGTCCGCACGGCCCGCTTCGACGGCACCGCCTGGAGTGGCGACGAGGCGCTCACCGCCGGCCCGCTGGCCAGCCGGGAACCGACCCTCGGGCGGGACCCGGACGGTCGGGTCTGGGCGGTCTGGGCCCGGCAGGGCGCGGTCGGGGCCGCCGGCTGGTCGCTGCGGCAGCGCAGCCGCCCGTCCGGCGGGGCGTGGGGCGCGGAGACCGCGCTGACCCCGCCGCCCGCCCCGGACACCGCCGGTGACCGGGAGCCGGGGCTCGCCGTCCGCCCGGGCCTGCCGCCGCTGGTGTTCTTCCGCTCCGACCGGGGCGGCGGCGCCGATCTGTGGTCGGTGCCGGTGGGCGGTAGCGCGGCCCGGATCACCGCCGGGGCGCCCGCGGACACCTGGCCGGCCCCGGTCGACGTCGGCGGCACCCGCTGGCTGCTGCACCGCAGCGACCGTTCCGTCGGGCACGACACGGTGGGCGGCGCGGGCGGGCAGCGCACCGGCACCCTGCACCGGTACGCGGGCTCGACGACCGTGGTGCTCGGCGACGTCGACCGGCTGCGCCGCCGGCGCGCCTGGGACGACCTGGTCGCGTACACCCCGCATCGGCCGGACGGGGCGAGCACGGCGCGGCCGCTGCGCGAGGACGAGATCTACACCCGGGGCACCCTCGGCCTCTACCTCACCCAGGCCGTCTCCGGGCTGCTCGACGAGAGCATGGCCGAACGGCTGCGCGCGGTGCTGCGCCGCTTCCTGCCGATCAACCTGCGGGCCGTGGTCTGGCTGGCCCCCCGCGCCGACGTGGAGTACGTCTACCCGGCCGGGGCGGACCTGCTCGACACGTACCGGGACAAGCATCCCGACATCGACCACCTGAGCGTCGGCGAGGGGCGGGTCTCGGTGCTGCTGCCCGGCTGGGGCGTGCTCGGCAGCGCCCAGCTCTCCACTCCCCCGCCGGCCGATCCGGAGGCCCGGGGGGTCACCGCCGACCCGACCGACCTGACCAGCCTGCGCTGGCGCACCCACCACCCACCGCTGCAGTGACAGGGGATCTGAGATGACTTCCGACGACCGCATCGAACGCCCCGCGGCGGGCCTGTACGGCCAGTTCCGGGACGTCCTGTACGACGCCGACGGCGAACCACGGTGGGACCGCGGCTGGGTGCGCAACACGATCGTGACGGACTTCCGGCGGCTGCTCGCCGGGTTCGTCCGGGGCACCCCCACCACCGCGGAGTCGGTGCTCGGCCTCGCCGTCGGCGCCGGGCTGCCCGCCTGGGACGCGAGCGGCCCGCCGCAGCCCTCCCCCACCCAGGCCGCGCTGGTCGACCCGCACCCGCACCTGGTGCCCCGGGCGCAACTGCAACTGGACTACATCGACCCCGCCACCGGCACCATCTCGGCCACCCCCACCGGCACCCTCCAGCTCAAGGCGCTGCTCGGGCCCGCCGTGCCGGCCTGGCCGGACGGCAACCACGCCACCAGCACGCTGCGCGAGTTCGGGCTGGTCGCCCGCCTCGACGGCACCCAGGTACTGCTGAACTACCGCACCCATCCCGCCATCGCCAAGGACCCCGCGAGCACCCTCGAGCGGACCATCTGGCTGGTGTTCTGACGATCCGCGAAGGAGGCGACCAGATGGCCGTCATCACCGCGAGCACCTTCGATCCGCTGCTCGCACACGTCAACGTCCGGCTCCAGCAGGGTGTCCCCATCGTGGACGCCGACTGGAACACCCAGGACGACATCCGCAAGTTCGAGCTGCGCGCCTTCCTCAAGTGGTACGTGGGTGACGGCGTGCCGGAGGGCAACGACGGGTTCCGGATCGGCACCGGGCCCGCGAACAGCTTCACCATCCGGGCCGGCGTCCAGGGCCCCGGCGGCAGCCTGCCCAACGCCGAGGCCGCGCTGCGGCAGGTCGGCCGGTTCATCGTGGACGGCCTGGACGTGTTCCTGCGCTCGGACGTGAAGTTCGACCAGCAGCCGCTGCACGAGAGCCAGCCGGGCGCGGCGGCGCTGGCCGCCCGGCTCGGGGTGCCGGTGGTCGCGAAGCTGGACACCCCGGCCACCGATCACCGGGTGCTGGTGGAGCTGGACGTCTGGGAGCGGCTGCTCACCCCCGACGAGGACCCGGGGCTGATCCACACCGGGCTCGGGGTGGAGACGTGCGCGCGGACCCGCCGCGAGTGGGTGGTCCGGGCGTACCCGGAGACGACCCCCGGCCCGCACCTGCCCGGGCACTCGTACGCCACCCTGGCGGTGCTGCAACGCTTCACCGGGCAGGACGTGGTGGCCGACGGGCAGATCATCGACCGCCGGCAGCGGCGGCTGCTGCTGCCCCCGGCGAACCTGGTCACCGACCTGCTCGGCGTCGACCCGTACGACTACCGGGCCGGGCAGGGCCGCCCGCCGATCAGCCTGCGGGAGGCGATCAACGCGCTGCTGGCCGGGCAGCTGCCCACCACCACCGACCTGTCGGTGTCGCCCGGTCCCGGCTCGGACACCATCCGGCGGGCCTTCGTGCTGGACTCGCAGAACGGGCTGGCCGCGTTCTGGATCTCGCCCCGGGTCGGCAGCGTGAACCAGATCTTCGCCACCCGGATCGACCTGGCCGCCCCGGACGCCGGTTTCGCCCCGGCCGTCGCGGTCACCAGCGGCACCACGCACGTCGAGCCGACCGCGGTGCCGCTGCCCAACGGCGAGTTCCTGGTGGCGTACCAGAACGGGCTGCTCAGCAGCGCCAGCACCGACGTGGTGTTCAAGCGGGCCACCCTCGCCGGGCTGGCCGCCGCCCCGGAGCAGGCGCTGTCGGCGACCGCCGGCACCGCCGACGAGACCCCGTTCGGGGTGCTGGCCGGCGACATCGTCACCTTCTTCGTCCGGCAGGCGGCCACCAACACCTGGTTCTTCCGCCGCTACCGGCACACCGACAGCACCTTCCTCGACGCCACCCCGGTGGCGCTGCCCGCGCCGGCCGCCGCCGGCGTCGCCGGGGGCCTGCATGCCACCGCCGCCGGGGGCGTCGTCTGGTTCGGGTACGTGACCACCGCCGGCAACACGATGACGCTGGGCCGGCTCACCCCCACCGCGCCGGCCGCGTCGGCGGTGGACCACGTCATCCCGGCGCCGCTGGCCGGGACCGACCCGTTCGTGGTCGGCGTCAGCGCGACCGAGGCGATGGTGTTCTACAAGGACACCCAGGTCAAGGTGGTCAGCGCGCAGAGTGGCAGCTGGCAGACCGGGGCGATCGTGACCGTGCCGGGCAGCGACGCCGACATCCAGCCGGCTGCCGCCCGGGACGCCAACGGCACCTGCTTCCTGCTGGCCACCCGGCCGGTCACCGGCGCCGGCAACGAGGTGTTCCTGCGCCGCCGGGATCCCGCCACCGGGGTGTGGGGCTCGGCGCAGCAGGTGATCTCCAGCCCGTCCAACGACCAGAACCCGCACCCGCTCCTCGTACCCGGCCAGGGGATCTGGGTGCTGTGGCGCAGCGACCGGCCCGGCGCCGGCAACTTCGACCTGTACGCCAAGCGAATCGTCACCGCCATCTGACGCACCGGAAAAGAGGCAGCATGCCCGCCATCTCACCGAACACCCCTGCCGCGTCGAGCTACACCGTCTCGAACTCCAGGGCGTTCGTGACCAACTCCCAGCTCGACTTCAACAACGTCCCGCGCACGTTCACGGTGTCCTACCCGGACCCTGCCCCGGCGGGGCTGACCCTCACCCTGGTCCGCATCACCGCGCCCGGCGGCTCGGTGGACCTGGACGCGCTGGCCACCGCCGGCACCGTGGACAGCGCGAGCATCGCAGGGCGCGACGTCAGCGCCACCCGCAGCAGCGGCGGCGGCGTCACGCAGCTCACCTGCAACATCCAGGACCCGTCGGAGTCCGGTGTCCTGGACGAGCACTACGAGGTACGGGCCGCCGCGACCGCCGCCGTCACCTGGGGGTACGCGGTCGACAACGCGTTCAACTCCAACGTCATCCGGCTGGTCTGCGACCCGGTGGCCGCCTACAACGGCCTGCCGTCGAAGCTGCTGGAGAAGCAGCTGCTCACGGTGACGGCGCAGGGGGCGGCCGGTCCCGCGCTGACCCCGACGGTGGTCCGCAACACCAACCCGGCCAACGGTCTGGTGCTGCCGGCCCCGGTGCCGACGTACCAGTTCGGCCACCTGGGCGCGATCGCGATCCAGGGGCTGCCGTCGCCGGTCGGCACCAGCCAGACGTACCAGCTCACCGACGCGTTCCTCAACCCGGTGCCGCTGCCCGGCGTGTACGCGCCGACCCCGGTGACGTTCACCGTCGACGTGGTCTACCCGGGCATCGGCGGCCCGGCTTTCCTCACCGGCCACGGCACCGGCACCACCTCGATCACACCCCGGCCGCAGCGGGTCCAGCTGATCCTCGACCGCTCCGGCAGCATGGGCGCCGAGCACCGCTGGGACAACGCGAAGACCGCCGCCCGGATCTTCGTCAACTTCTTCGGTGAGTTCCGCGACGGCGTCAACGCCGACGACCGGATCGGGGTGACCGTCTTCGAGGACAACAACTGCTCGTTCCGCAACTCCGGCCCGGCCGGGCCGCCGTTCATCACCGACGTGGTGCCGTTGGGCACCCCGGCCGCGGTGGCGGCCGCCGACCTCAGCGGGCCGGTCTTCGGCTCCCCCGGCGGCTGCACCCCGATCGGCGACGGTCTCTTTTTCGGGCTCAAGAAGCTGGAGGCGGCGGGCTTCCCGACCGATGTCCGCTACACGGTGGTGCTGCTCACCGACGGCGACGAGAACGCCGGCACCATCAAGATCGGACCCGGCGCGGAGCCGGGCAACCCGAAGACCTGGGCGCAGGCCAAGCTCGACCCGGACATCGACCAGATCACCGGCCCGAGCACCGACCTGAACCTGTTCACCATCGGGCTGGGCTCGGCGCCGAACTTCACCGTGCTGAACAACCTGGCCGCCGCCGGGCACTTCGCGGCCGCCTTCACCGTCGGCACGCTGATCGACCAGTTCGCCACGATGTTCTCCCTGTCGCAGGAGGCCAACAAGCTGCTGACCCGCTTCACCCGGGTGGTCGGCGACCCGGTGCCGCCGGCCCCGCTGACCGAGGTCTTCTTCGACACCAGCAACGCGCAGAAGTTCGGCGTCGCGATCCTCAAGACCCTCGACCCGCCCACCCCGGCCGACGTGATCGACACCGTGGAGATCGCCCGCTGGGACGGCACCACGTTCGTGGTCGAGAAGATCGTCCCGGCGGACTTCGAGGGGCACTTCTACCTCGGCGTACCCGATGCGAGCGCCTTCAACGACGGCACCGCGACCTGGCGGGTGCGGCGCTTCCACGGCGCGGCGGTCAAGCCGATCGCCCTGGAGGACGTCTTCGCCTTCGAGGACCTGCACGTGAAGTCGTCCCTGGCGCTGGACCACAAGGACTACCTGACCGGTGACGAGATGCAGCTGGCGGTGGAGATCCGCAAGGACTTCGCGCCGGTGCGCGGGGCCACCGTCCGGGCCGTGCTCGACGCGCCCGCCGAGGGGATCGGCTCGCTGCTGGCCGGCCTCAACCGGGACGACATCGTCCGCCAGCAACGCCGCAAGGGCGACGGCAAGGACCGTCCGCGCGGCCGGGGCGCGCTGATCGACGCGGTCCTGGAGAAGTACGGCTGGGACGGGCTGCCGCGCTGCAACCCGGACCCCGGCGGCCTCTTCGTCGACGGCACCGACCTGCTGCACGACGTCGACGGCGACGGCATCTACACCAACACCTTCGCCAAGGTGCACGTCGAGGGCGTCTACAACTGGACGCTCTTCGTCAACGGCGTGGACGACGACGGCAACCCGTTCAGCCACCGGCTGGACCGGTCCACGCTGGCGGCGATCAGCGTGAGCCGCAAGGCCACCGTCATCCGGCGGGAGACACTGAAGATCGCCGAACCGTCGCTGACCGCGGTGAAGGTGACGATCACCCCGCAGGACGACTTCCAGGAGCTGCTCGGCCCGGGCTTCGACGACACGGTCGTCTGGGCGATCAGCGGCGAGGGGGCGGTGTTCGCGCACGTGCGCGACCGGCAGCCGCCGCCGGTCAACACCGACGGCACGTACACCCGCACGGTGGTCTTCAAGCGCGGCACCAAGCCGACGCTGCGGGTCTCGGTCAACGGCGTGGTCCTGCCGACGATCTCCCTGGCCCCCGGCAAGTCGGCCGGCGACCGGCGGGAGCCGCGCACCAGCGCGTGATCCGATCGGCACCGGGGTGGCAGCCGCCGCCACCCCGGTGCCTGCCGGACAGCGCAGGCGTCCGTCGACGGCAGCGTTCCCGCCGTCGCCGGCGGCTGCTGGTCATGGCCTCATCCTGCCTGGCTCGTCGCTCCCCGATCCGGGCGCCGGCCGCCGGGGAGCGTCGGCGCGACCGAGGCGACCGCCCAGGCGGGCAGCGTGAGGTCGATGTCCAGGACGCCGTCGTCGTCGACGGTCAGCGTGCTGCGGTGGAGGCCGTCGGCGACGCGGCGCAGCTCGGCGGTCTGTTCCCGCGTGATGTTGAGCGGAGCGCCCATCTGGTACCAGGCCTCGGCGACGTTCCCGTGCTCCCAGTCGAGGATCTCCACGGTGAGCTCGGTGCCCGGGCGCAGCCCCTCGACCCGGTGCCGGACGCGGCGCTCCGGGCCCATCTCGGCGAGGGCCCGCGTCTCGGCGTAGCCGTTGCGGGACGCGAGCCCCGTCGTGCCCATCTCGGCAGGGTAGTTGTAGAAGATGGCCGCCACGTCACCCGTCGCGGACGAGCGGGTGATAGCGCCGTCGGGCAGCTCGGCCAGGAGGCGGTCACCGAGGCGATTGAGCATGGCCATCGCGTGGAACGTCGGCTTGTGCAGGCCGTTCTCGTTGACGAACCCGAAGCCTCCGTGAAAGGGGCCGATGCCGCCGCCGCCCTCCTCGAACACGTCCGTGAAGGTCCAGTAGGAGATCGAGTCCGCCAGCGGCGCGCCCTTGAGGAACGCCCGGACGATGTACGCGGCGGCGAAGAGCGTGTCGTGGATCGCGTCGCGGCTCGACGGCGAGGTCGACCACTCGGTGATGTGCACCTCGGCGTCCGGGTACGGGCTGTTCTCGATGATCGTGCGCAGGACCTGCAGGTCGACGTACGTGGCGTCCCTCTGGCGGGTGATCGCGTTGACGTTGCCCAGGGAGTCCGCCGCATAGTCGGTCGGGTACAGGTGGGTGGAGACGAAGTCGACCGGCAGCCCGCGCTGCGCGCAGTACTCGATCAGCTCGTGGATCCACACCGGCTGCCAGTCGAGCTCGTCGGGGTCGGTGGCCACCGCGGTCTCGGCCTCGAGCGACGGGTCGTGGGTCTCTCCGGCGTAGCGGGCGTCGGGGACGAACACGCTCGTCGCGGGGCCGCCGACCCGCAGCCGGGGGTCGATGGCTTTGATCGCGCGCGCCGTGGCCTCGTACAGCTCGAAGTACTCGGTGCGGGTCCCGGTCCAGAAGTTCGGCACGAGGTTCGGCTCGTTCCACACCTCGAACGGCCACTGCCGCACCTCGTCGATGCCGTACCGCTCGATCCAGTGCCGCACGGTGGCGTCGACCAGCGCGACCCAGCGGCTCATCTCCTTCGGCGGGCTGCAGTGCGCCTTCCACCAGAACAGCGTCTCGGTCTGGGTGGCAAGCTGGCGCGGCATGAACCCGAGCTCCACGAACGGGCGGGCGCCGGCGTCGAGGATCGCGTCGAACACCTTGTCGACATACGCGAACGTGTAGACCGGCTCGGGCAGCGGCTGGTTCGGGCCGAAGCCGCCGCCGTTGTCCGTCCGGTAGACGAACATGTCGTCATGGAACAGGCCGTGGAAGCGCACGTGCCGGGCGCCCAGCACCTGGACGGCCTCGCGGAAGTGCGCCTGCCAGTCCGCCCGCAACGCCTCGTTCGCGCGGCCAGCACCGACGCACTCGTTCCACACGTGGTGCAGCGGTACCTCGGCGGGCGCCTGCCCGTCGATCAGCAGGGCTGACGTCGCCTGCTCAGTCATGGACAGCTCCTTCTCTCGGTCGGCGAGTAGGGTTTGCCAGCCCGGTGGTGGCGCTGACCCGGAACCAGTCCACGTCGACGTATCCCCCGAGCTCGGCGGTGGCGTAGTTGAAGAGGGCGAACCGGTACCCGGTGAAGTGCGCGAGGTCGTACCGCATCCGTATGGTGTCGCCCAGCCACGTCCAGTTGCTGCCGTCGTACGAGTACGCGAACGACGCCGTATCGACGGCGTCCCGGAAGTCGACGTCCGCGCGCAGGTAGACGACGTCCGCCCGCAGCGGCACCGGTGCGCTGGTGAAGGCGATGACGCCGTCGCCGCCTGCCCGGCCCATCACCAGGCTCCTGGTCCCCGCCTCCATCGTCACCGCGATGTATCCGTACTTGCGCTGGTAGGCGGAGATGCCTGCGACGTCCCCGTTCTTCATGTGCGAGACGTCCAGCGAGATGGCGCCGGAGCTGGTGGGTCCGAGCGTGCGTTGGGTGAGCGTGTTGCGCGCATCGAGGATATTCGAGGCGACGCTGCCCGTGGTCAGCCGCAGGTGTCCGGGCCGCTCGGTGAGCGACCAGAACCGGTTGTCCGGGTTGTGGTTCCACTGCCAGTGGAGCCCCAGGTTCGACCCGTTCCATGCGTTCTCGGCGGACGCTGCCAGGAGGTCCGCGTTGGCCGTGTTCCAGTGGCCCGCACGCTCAACGAGGTTGTCGAAGTCGTCCGAGGCGACGACGGCGGCGCCGTCACCGGCCGTCCGCGCGGCCGCCGCGGGCGCTTCCGGATGGAGATCGAACACCGGCCACCCGTCGTCATCCCAGGTCACGCCGACGAGCTGAGGCGAACGACCCAGCGGGCCCTCGTCCTGGAACAGCATGGCGTACCACTGCCCGTCGGGCGTCTGGACGACGCCACCCTGGGCCACGCCGGTTCCGGGTCGGCCCCCGACCGTCACGCCCTGGCTGAGCACGACGCGGCCCTCCCACACGCCGCCCGCCGACTGCGGCGTCAGTGACGTCGACCGCCACAGCACCTCCTGGCGGATGCCACCCGACGGCCACTCGATCATGAAGACGTAGTAGTAGTCCCCGATCTTGTACGCGTGAGCGCCCTCGGCATTCAGCCCGCTGGTCTGGTCGACGTTGGCGTCCTCGACGAGCCGCGTCGCCGGGCCGTCCCACGCAAAGGTCCCGTCCTCGTGTCGCCGCAGCCTGCGCAGGTCGATCGACCCGCCACCGTAGACAAGCCAGACGTCGTCGCCGTCGAACAGCAGCGACTGATCGTGGGCGTACCCGTCGAGCACCGACCTGGTCCACGGCCCGCGCTCGATATCGGGAGTCGAGTAGAGGTACGTCCGCCGCGTGGTGAGGCTGCCGACCGACACGTAGTAGGTCCCGTCATGGAACCTGATGCTCGCTGCCCAGCTGCCCTGGCCGTACGCGTCCTGGCCGTTGCGCAGCGCCAGCGCGTCCGTGTCGTCGAGGATCGCCGCGGTATACCCGGCGATGGACCAGTGCACCAGGTCGCTCGAGCGCATGATCGGGACGCTCGGCGCGAAGTACATAGTCGTGCTGACCATGTAGTAGTACCGGCCGTCGAAGACGACGTCCGGGTCGGGCACGTCCGCGAAGATGACCGGGTTGGTGAAGTCCACCCCCGCCCCGCCGTCGCGGATGTTCAGGTCCGGTCGGTCCATCAACGCAGCTCGAGCGCCACGGTGACGTAGGAGTGGGCGGGCAGGTCCACCTCGAGCCCTCGGGGGTGGGGGCGCACGCCGGCATGGTCGGTGGGGGCGACGGCGTCGAGCTGCTCGGGGGTGTTGTGCGCGTCGAGCGCGGTGGCGGTCAGCACCCGCGCGGTGTGCCCGACGACGTCGCGGCCACGCAGGTCCAGGACGAGGATGCGATCCGTCTCGGCGTCGAGGTTGGACAGCGACACCAGGGCGGTGTCGCCCTTGGCCGACGCGGACGCCGAGACCAGCGGCAGCTCGGTCCCGTCGACAGCGCGAGTCTCGACGTCGCGCAGGTGCACCGCGAGGGAGGCGGCGTCGTGGTGGCCGGTGTTCATGGCGAAGACGTGGTACGTCGGGGTGAGCACGAGCGCCCCGGTGTCGGGGTCGGTGAGGATCATGGCCTGGAGCACGTTGACGGTCTGGGCGATGTTCGCCATGACCACGCGCTCGGCGTGCCGGTGGAACGCGTCGAAGTGCACGGAGGCGACCAGGGCGTCGCGCAGCGTGTTCTGCTGGTACAGGAAGCCGGGGTTGGTGCCCTTCTCCACGTTCCACCACGTGCCCCACTCGTCCACGACCAGGCCGACCTTGCGGTGCGGGTCGTAGCGGTCCATGACCGTGGAGTGCCGGGTGAGCAGCTCCTCCATGCGCCGGGCGCGGGCCATCGTCACGTACCACTGGCCGGTGCTGAACCCGGTGGCGTCGCCCTTGTCCGACCACGACCCGGCCATCGTGTAGTAGTGCAGCGACACGGCCTGGAACGGGCCCGCCGGCGCGGCCGGGTCCGCCGCCAGGTCGTCGAACGAGCGCAGGAGCGTCTCGGTCCAGTGCAGGTCGGCCTCGTTCGCGCCCGCCGCGATCCGGTACAGCAGGTTACCGCCGTGGTTGCGGGTGTAGGTCGCGTACTGCCGGGCCAGCGAGGCGAACTGCTCGGCGCGCAGGTTGCCGCCGCAGCCCCACGCCTCGTTGCCCAGGCCCCAGAACGGCACCCGCCACGGCTGCTCGCGCCCGTTCGCCCGCCGCAGCGCCGCCATCGGTGAGTCGTCCGCCCGGGTCAGGTACTCCACCCAGTCCGACATCTCCGCCACCGACCCGGACCCCACGTTCCCCGACACGTACGGGTCCGCGCCGAGCAGCTCGCAGAGGTCCATGAACTCGTGCGTGCCGAACGCGTTGTCCTCCACCACGTCGCCCCAGTGCGAGTTGACCATCCGCGGGCGGCTCTCGCGCGGGCCGATGCCGTCACGCCAGTGGTAGTCGTCGGCAAAGCAGCCGCCCGGCCAGCGCAGGTTCGGAATCGAGATCGCCCGCAACGCCTCGACCACGTCCGAGCGGATGCCCCGCACGTTCGCGACCGGCGAGTCCTCACCCACCCAGAAGCCGCCGTAGATGCACCGCCCCAGGTGCTCGGCGAAGTGCCCGTACACGTGCCGGCTGATCGTGGCGCCGGGCAGGTCGAGGTCGATCACTGCGGTCGTGGTCGTCGTCATGGTCTTCCCATCAGTTGCGTGTTCCGTCATTGCAGGCCTCAGCGCGAGGAGCTCGCGGAAGCCAGACGCGCATCGGGCCGGCGGCGCGGTTGCCCCAGGCCGAGAACGGGATCGCTGTCACCGGGTGCTCGTCGCCGAACTCGGTGGCGGTGTCGGGGCCGTAGAGGCCGTCCGCGGCGTTGATCACGCGGCACCTCAGGACGAGCGTGTCGCGCTCGCCGACGGTGATCGGCGCGGAGGGCAGGACCGCGAGGTCGTCGACGTCGAGCGGTGCGTCCAGGTCCGCCTGCTCGACGCAGTAGACAACTGGTCCCCGTTCGACGGCCACCGCTCCGCGCAGCGCGTCGACGCGGTGATGGGCGGTGGTCAGCCGCGGCGTCAGGTCGAGGTCGAGCAGGTAGCGGGCGCCCGGCTCCAGCGGCGCCCGGGCGTAGCCGTCGCCGTCGCACTCGCGAGGGCCGTCGGGGCCCACCAGGGTGGCGCGCGACGACCATCCGGGGATGCGCACGGACAGCTCGGCGCCGGGGACGACGTCGCCCTCGACGCGGATCTCGACCCGCCCGTCAACGGGGTAGCCCGTGACCATCCGGACCGTGCCCGTCCCGAGTTCGGCGGGCAGGTCGACCTCCGCGTCCGCGAGCTGGTGGAGCCAGAGCGCGCCGTCGGTGACGGTGGCGACGTAGGCGCTCAGCTGAGCGACGGTGCGGGCGATGTTCGGTGGGCAGCAGGCGCACACGTACCAGGGCGCCCGCTCGCGGGGCGCGTTCTCCTCCGAGTGGTGGTCGCGCCGCTGCTGCAACGGGTTGGCGTAGAAGAACCGGGTGCCGGTCGCGTCCACGGCGGCCGCGAGCGCGTTGTGCACTTCTCGCTCGATGGTCTCCGCGTACCGGGCGGTGCCGGCGCCGCCGTCGGCCAGGAGCATCCGCCAGGTCCACAGCAGGTCGGCGACGGTGGCGCACGTCTCGGCGTAGGCGCGCTCGGACGGCAGCTCGTAGTCGTCGCCGAACGCCTCGTCCCGGTGGCGGGACCCGAACGCGCCGGAGAGGTACATCTTGCGGTCGTGCGCGCTGTTCCACTGGGCGTCCATGGCCCGCAGCAGGGAGTCGTCGCCGGTCTCGACGAACACGTCGGTCACGCCGGCGTTCAGGTAGAGCTGCCGGACGGCGTGTCCGACGGCCGCCGTCGACTCGCGCACCGGGCGGTGGTCCTGGAAGTAGTGGGCTCCGAGCGACCCGGCGGGCAGCAGTCCGTGCCCGCGCAGGTCGATCATTCTGGATGCGAGGTCAAGGTACGCGCGCTCCCCCGTCAGCCGGTACAGCTCCACCAGCGCCGTCTCGATCTCGGGGTGTCCGCAGATCCCGTCCTCGCCCCCGGGACCGAACCGCTCGACGAGCAGGTCGGCGAGACGGCGGGCGACGTCGAGCAGGTCGGTGCGTCCAGCGGCGCGCACCAGTGCGACGGCCGCCTGGATGAGGTGCCCGGCGACGTACATCTCGTGCGTCCACTCGAGCGCCGCGAACTTCTTCTCCGGTGCGACGCCCTGAATCCACGTGTGCACGTACCCGGAGGGCTCTTGCACGTGCGCCACCAGGGCGATGACGTCGTCGAGCCATGAGTCGAACGCGCCCGTGCGGGTGCGGGCGATCTCCCACGCGACGGCCTCGATCACCTTGTAGAGGTCGGAGTCGGCGAACACGAGGCCGCGGAACTCCGCGTCCGACTCCCCGAGGAGCCGGCGGAAGTTGTCGAGGACACCGGAGACCTCCAGCTGCTCGATGCAGTGCGGGATGGTGGCCTCGCCGTTCCGCTGCTGCCAGGCTGCCAACGGACCCCCGACAAGGCGCACGGACGGGATCGGCAGCGGCCGGTGCCGCGTCCCGGCGATCGGGGACGCGGGGACGGCGCGCACGGCGAAAGTGCGCGCAGGGGCGCTCACGGCATGGTCTCCTTCGACCGAAACGGGCTGGCGGGGCGCGCGGCGTTCCGCGCATGGGTGCGCGGCCCTACGCGCCACCGCGGGTGGAGCCACGCACCACGAGCCGGACGGGCGCGACGACGTGCTCGGCCGGGCCGGTCCAGCCCGCCATTTGCCGGTGCAGCAGACCCACCGCGGTCTCGGCGACACCTTCATGGTTCGCATCGACGGAGGTGAGGCCGGGCGGGAGGAAGCTCGCCATGTCGAGGTTGTCGAACCCGGCGAGCTGGACGTCGACGGGCACCCGAAGCCCGCTCTCGGCCAGGGCCGCGACGGCGCCGAGCGCGATGACGTCGGTGACGGCGAAGACGCCGTCGAAGGGCAGACCGGACGCGATGACGTCGAGCAGGGCATCTCGTGCGGCCGCCGGCGTGTAGGTGGCGATGGGCACGACATAGCGTGGGTCGACGTCGAGGCCGGCATCGAGAAGTGCGCGCTCCCAGCCAATGCGGCGGTCCGACGTCATCATGTGCGCGGTGTCGAACGTGCAGCCCAGCGCAAGGATGCGCCGCGAGCCGTGCTCGATCATGTGCGCCGTCGCGAGGCGGGCGCCCTCTTCGTTCGCCAGCCGCACGTGGTTGAACCGGTCGGGCACGTCACGCTCGCCGAGCAGCACGATGGGCTTGGAGCTGCGCACCCGGTCCAGCTGGTCGCGGTCGAGGCCGGCGACGGACAGCAGGACGCCGTCGTAGAGCTGGAGTCGCGCGACGCTCAGCGCCGCCATCTCATGCTCCGGGCTGCCGCTCGTCCGCTCGAGGACGAGGTGCCGGCCCTCGGCCTCGATCAGCGGCGCGATCTTGTCGGCGACCTCCCCGAAGTAGTCGTGGAAGCTGGGCACGATGAAGGCGACGGTGTCGGTCCGTCCCGCGCGTAGGTGTCGCGCGGTCAGGTTGACCTCGTACCCCAGAGCCTCGACGGCCGCCATGACCCGGGCACGGGTCGGCTCGCCGACCGGGAGGCGCTCGTTGAGAACGTTCGACACGGTCATGGCCGAGACGCCCGCCGCGCGGGCGACGTCCGCCATCCTCACCATGCATCCTCCCTCTCGCGACGTTCTGCCAGCTCAGCAACCACCTCTGGCGATACACTGGCCGCCCGGCCACACCGCGGGGCGCCGTCATATTATCGATAAAATGTTTCCTGGCAAGTACGTTCACCGAGCTGACGAGGGCCGGTGAGCCCGTGACGGGGTCGGCACCAGCCCGCGCCTAGGCGCCACCACGGTCACCGTCCCCGCTCGTCCGGGACCCCCGCCACGACGAGGGCGAACCTCATGCCGGCGTCGACGAGGCCGTCCTCGTCGACAGCGGACACGAAGGTCTCGAGCCGGACACCGGTACCGGCGTCGGTGACCGCGACCGCGGCGGCGCCACATATCCCGGGTCGCAGCCAACGCCGGGGGCGGCGGTCCCCCGGACCAGAGCGTGTCGAGGTTGAGGTCGAGACGCCCGGTGTCCGGGCGACCGTGAACGGCGGCGCCCAGGGCACGGTTACCGACCAGGTAGCAGTCGGCGAACCCGTCGGCGGGGGCGTCGTTCTGAACGGTGCGGCGCCTGAGGCTCGTTGCGATGTGGACCGAGACATCGACGTCTCGCTGCCTGCGCAGGTCTTGACGGCACGCGATCCCATCTCTACTTTATCGCTAAAATCGCGACGGAATCGCGACGGGGTGACGGACCTGAGGCCCGCACAGCTTCCGGCCAACATCGCCCGGACAGTTTTCTCGAAGGAGAGACATGAAGCGTGACCTCAGAGCCGGCGTCCTGCGCCGGACCGGGCGGCCGCTCACCGTGGCCGTCGCGGCCGCGGTGCTCGTCGCCCTGACTGCCTGCTCGTCGGAGAGCGGGGACAAGGGTGACTCGGCCCTCACTGACGCCGCAGCCATGAAGAACTACGCGGCAGACACGACGTTCAAGGCGTCCGAGCCGGTGAAGTTCTCGATGCTCTGGACCGACTGGCCGGAGAACCCGGTCAAGCCCTCGTGGCAGATCTTCAACGAGATCAAGACGCGCACCAACGTCTCGCTGGAGCTGACGAACATCCCGTTCAGCGACGCGAAGCAGAAGCAGAGCCTGCTCATCAGCTCGGGCGACGCACCGCAGATCATCCCGCTGGTCTACACCGGGGACGAGCAGCAGTACGCGGCCGCCGACTCCATCCTGCCGATGAGCGACTACGTGAAGTACATGCCGAACTTCCAGAAGTACGTGCAGCAGTGGGACCTGCAGCAGATGATCAACAACCTCCGCCAGGACGACGGGAAGTACTACATGGTCCCCGGCCTGCAGGAGGTCTCAGTCCCGACCTTCACGCTCGTCATCCGCAAGGACGTCTTCGAGCAGGTCGCCGGGGGCGTGCCGCAGACCTGGGACGAGCTGCGCAACGCCCTGGTGAAGATCAAGGCGAAGTACCCCGACTCCAAGCCGCTCGCGGACGGCTTCGAGGGTGCGTCGATGCTCAACTACGCCGCCCACGCGTTCGGCACCGTCGCCGGTTGGGGCTTCGGCAACGGCACCCAGTTCGACGAGGCGAGCGGCAAGTTCGTCTACGCCGCCACGTCGCCCGGCTACAAGGCCATGGTCGAGTACTTCCACGGCCTGGCCGCTGACGGTCTGCTCGACACCGAGTCGTTCACGAAGAAGAACGACGGTTCCGGCACCGTGACCGACAAGTTCGCCCAGGGCAAGGTCTTCGCCGCGTCCGGCTCCAACGGCACGGTCAACGACTTCTCCACCGCGCTCGATGCGGCCGGGCAGAAGGGCAAGTACCAGGTCGTCGAGATCGCCCCGCCGGGCGGTCCTGCTGGCCAGATCGTCGAGCCGCGCAACTTCTGGAACGGCTTCATGCTCACGACGAAGGCCAAGGACGACCCGCACTTCCTCTCGATGCTGCAGTTCCTGGACTGGCTGTACTACAGCGCCGAGTCCCGTGACCTGCTGCGCTGGGGCGTGGAGGGCCAGACTTACACGAAGTCGGGCGACAAGTACACGCTCAAGCCCGAATACTCGCTGAAGTCCTTCAACATCAACCCCAACGGCAAGACGGACATCGGCACGGACCTCGGCTACTCCAACAACGTCCTGTCCGACTCGACCGAGTCCCGCGCGCTCAAGGTGAGCTACAACCCGCCCGCATACGTCGACTACATCAACTCCGTCCTGTCGACGCGCAAGCCGCGTGCCCCCTTCCCGCCCGCTCCGCTCAACGCCGAGGAACTCGAGCAGGCCGCGCTGCTCGCGACGCCCCTCAAGGACACCGTAGACACCAACACCCTGAAGTTCATCCTCGGCGAGCGCCCCATGAGCCAGTGGGACGCCTACGTCAACGAGCTGAAGGGCAAGAACCTCCAGGGCTACCTGGATCTGATCAACGGCGCCTACGAGCGGTTCAAGAAGAAGAACGGCTGAGGCTCGACCTCGTCGGTCCGGTGGGGCGCCACCCGGCGCCCCGCCGGACCCTCCGCTTGAGGGGTTGGACATGGAAATCACAGACGAGCGCGCCGACGACGTTCTGGTAGCCGGTAAGGCGGCGAGCCCTCCACGAGCTTGGACGGCGCCGGCCCGCTCCATCAGCTCACGCCTGCGGCGCCGTCGGGGCGCGCCCGCAAAGAAGGTGCCATGGCGCGTGGCACTACGACGCGACGGCGTGCTCTACCTGATGGCCGTCCTGCCGGTCGCGTTCCTGCTGGTGTTCCGGTACGCGCCGATGCTGGGCAACGTCATCGCGTTCCGGCGCTTCCGTCCCGGCGGGAGCATGTTCGGCGAGTACTGGGTCGGGCTGCGCTATGTGAAGTTGTTCATCAACGACCCGTCGTTCTGGCACGTCTTCTCGAACACCGCCATTCTGGGCGGCCTGACACTGCTTTTCACGTTCCCGCTGCCGATCGTGCTGGCGCTCATGCTCAACGAGGTGCGGGTCAGAAAGTTCAAGAAGGTCGTCCAGTCGATCACGTACCTACCGCACTTCCTGTCGGTCGTGATCGTGGCGGGCATACTCATGCAGTTGTTGTCGCTGCAGGGCACCGTCAACCAGATCATCGAGGCGCTGGGCGGGGACCCGATCTCGTTCCTGGCCCGCGCAGAGTGGTTCCGCACCATCTATGTCGGGTCCGAGGTCTGGCAGACGGTGGGCTGGGGCACGATCCTCTATCTCGCCGCGCTCACCACCGTGGACTCCTCGCTGTACGAGGCCGCGCGCATCGACGGCGCCGGCCTGTGGCGGCAGACGTGGCACGTCACCCTCCCCGGCATCCGCCCCACCATGATCACGCTGCTGATCCTCAACATCGGGACGTTCCTCAACGTCGGCTTCGAGAAGGTCCTGCTGCTGTACACGCCGCTGACCTACGCCACGGGCGACGTCATCTCGACCTACCTGTACCGGGTCGGCCTGCTGTCCAACAACCTCAGCTATGCGGCGGCGATCGGCCTCTTCCAGGCCTGCATCGGCCTGGTCATGGTGCTGTCCGCGAACTTCATCTCGCGCCGAGTGGTGGGAGCAAGCCTGTGGTGATAATGACGGACACCCTGGCGGCGACAAAGCCGGCGGATGGCGGGAAGCCGGCAGGCCCGCACGACTCGCGTGGGTACAAGGTGTTCACCGTCCTGAACATGGTGGCCCTGGTGGTGATCTGCGCGGTGACGCTCTATCCGTTCATCACGCTGCTCGCGCAGTCGTTCTCCAGCGCCGGTGCCATCAAGGCGGGCCTGGTCAACGCAGTCCCCGTCGGCTTCAATGTCCGCACATACGAGGCGGTGTTGCAGGACGGTCGCTTCTGGACCAGTTACGGCAACACCGTGCTCTACACCGTCGTGGGGACCACTATCGCGATGGTGCTCACCACCACCTTCGCGTACGTCATCTCCAAGCGGCATCTGCGCGGACGAAACGCCCTCATCGGCCTCGCCGTGTTCACCATGTTCTTCAACGGCGGCATCATCCCGAACTACGTCCTGATCTCCTCGCTCGGGATGAAGAACACGCTCTGGGCGGTCGTACTGCCGCCAGCGCTCTCCGTCTTCAACCTGCTGGTCATGAAGTCGTTCTTCGAGAATCTCCCCCAGGAGCTTGAGGAAGCCGCCCAGATCGACGGGCTCGGTACGTTCGGCACCTTCATCCGGATCGTGCTGCCGCTGTCGAAGGCCATCTTGGCGACGATGGTCCTGTTCTACGCGGTCGCCTACTGGAATGACTGGTTCACTGCCTTCCTCTACCTCGACAAGAGCGACCTCTTCCCGCTGTCGCTCTTCCTTCGCAACCTCATCGCGGGCGCGTCGACCACCGCTAGCGAAAGCGCCGCTGCCGCCGGCACGACCTCTGCCGCCATCTCCCCCAACATCCAGGCCGTGTCGATGATCCTGGCGATCATCCCGATTCTGTTCATCTACCCGTTCGTGCAGCGGTACTTCGTGTCGGGCGTGATGCTCGGCTCCGTCAAGGGGTGACCGTAGGCGCGGACAGCCGTGCGGCAGACCGTCGTCGGCCTTCGTAGGCCGCAAGGTCGGCTCGGCGATGGCGGCATTGACACGGTCGTTCGAAGGAGTAGCTGTGGAGGTCCTGAAGGACTACGTCCTCGGCGACACGATCGCCCGCTACCTGCAGCCTGGTCCGGGCGGGCCGGTGGGAATGATGCTCTTCCCGGCCGCAATGGCCGGCCAGATCGCCGGGAAGTCGTCTGCCGTCGACTCGCTCGTCCAGGTCAAGACCGTCGGCGACCCGTACCCGGGCGGTTCGGCCGGTCGATCGTTGCGGAACGGAGGCACTGTCGCCACGCTCACCCTCGAGTCGCAGCGCGAGGAGAAGACCGAGGCCGGTGCCACGGTCGTGACCCTCCTGCGCACGCACCAGGGGTGCCTCGTCGAACACCATCTGCGGTGGCAGTCGGGCGAGGGCGCGCTGGACTCGTTCGCCGTCCTTCGCAACGAGGGACCGGACATGGTGACGCTGGAGCTGCTCTCGTCGTTCTCGCTCACTGGTCTGACTCCCTTCGCCGGGGACGACGCCTCCGGCGATCTGCTCCTGCACAGGCTGCGCAGCGCCTGGTCGGGCGAGGGGCGTCTGGTGTCTGACCACGTCGAGGACCTGAGCCTGGAGCCGGCCTGGGCCGGCTGGGGTCGGTGTCTGCGCTTCGGTCAGGTCGGATCCTGGCCGGTGCACGGGTTCTTCCCGACGGCGTTCGTCGAGGACAGCCGCGCCGGCGTCTGCTGGGGCGTGCAGATTGCCCACCCGGCCTCGTGGCAGATCGAGCTGGGCCGGACGGACGCCGCCCTCAACCTGTCGGGCGGGCTGGCGGACCGTGAACTGGGCCACTGGACGAAACGCGTGGCTCCCGGGGAGGAGTTCCGTACCCCCGTCGCGTACCTGACGGTCACGCGGGGTGGAGTGGACGACGCCGCCCACCGGTTGACGGCTCGCCACCGGCTCTTCCTGGATGTGCCCGCGGTCGAAGAGGCTCTGCCCGTCATCTTCAACGAATACTGCACCACCTGGGGTTCGCCGTCGCCGCAGAGCCTTGGGGCGATCGTCGACCGGCTCGCGGGCAAAGGGATCCGATATCTCGTCATCGACAGCGGCTGGTACAAGGCCGAGGGCAGTGAATGGTTCAACGGTCACGGCGACTGGGAGCTGGACCGCCGGACGTTTCCCGACGGGCTGACCGAGACACTTGATCACGTGCGGTCCGCCGGGATGATCCCCGGCATCTGGTTCGAGTTCGAGACGGTCGGCTCCCGGGCCACGTCATTCACGCTGACCGACCACCTGCTCAAGCGCGACGGTGTTCCCGTCACCGTAGGCGACCGGCGCTTCTGGGACTTCCGCGACCCGTTCGTGATCGGGTACCTCAGAGAGCGGGTGATCGACTTCCTCAAGGCCAACGGCTTCGGCTATCTGAAAGTCGACTACAACGCCAGCATCGGAATCGGGTGCGACGGAGCCGAATCCCTCGGTGAGGGGTTGCGACAGCAGATGGCCGCGGTCCAGGGCTTCTTCCGGACGATCCGCGAGGAGATGCCGGAGCTCGTGATGGAGAACTGCGCATCCGGCGGCCACCGGCTGGAACCCTCGATGCTGGCCCTCACCAGCATGTCGTCCTTCTCGGACGCCCACGAGTGCGCGGAGATCCCCATCATCGCCGCCAACGTGCAACGCGCGCTGCTCCCCCGGCAGAGCCAGATCTGGGCAGTGCTGCGCACGCAGGACTCCCCACAGCGGCTTGCGTACTCGCTCACCGCGACCATGCTCGGCCGGATGTGCCTGTCCGGCGAGATCCACGAACTCAGTGACGAGCAGTGGGCCGTGGTCTCCCGGGCAATCTCCTTCTACCGGTCGGCAGCCCCGGTGATCAAGAACGGTGTCAGTCACCGGTTCGGAACGAAGGTGCGGAGCTACCGGCACCCCGAAGGGTGGCAGGCAGTCCGGCGAGTGGCCAACGACGGCGCCCAGATCCTGGTCGTAGCCCACCGGTTCGGAGCCGCCGAGCGAACGCCGATCGAGGTTCCTCTGCCACCGGGGAGGTACGAGGTCAGCGACCTCTACTCCCACCGTGAGCTCGTGGTCCAGCTGACCGAGGAACGAGTAGCCGTGGAGCTGGATGAGCCGTTCTCTGCCGCGGCACTGCTGCTCACGCGGATCGAGTGAGACATGCCGGACTCGCCGTCGTCTCGCAAGGTAGTCGCACGCGGACGCAGACATCCAGGTATCGATAGAAACTCCAGAAATTGAGATCATCAATGGTCACCAGCGCTCCTACTGTCCCCGTACCTGAGGTCGAGGTTCCCGGCGTGGAACTGCACGTCGCGAAGTCTGGTTCCGACACCGCCGCCGGAACCGCGGAGGCCCCCCTGCTCACGATCGGTGCCGCCGCAGCGCTGGCTCAGCCGGGCGACACCGTCGTCGTGCACGAAGGCGTGTACCGCGAGTGGGTGAACCCGCCGCGCGGCGGCACGGCTGCTGCGCCGATCACCTACCAGGCTGCGCTGGGCGCGGACGGCCTGTTCGAGACGGTGACCATCTCGGGTGCTGAGGTGATCGCCGACTGGCGTCCGCACCCGGGCTCGGCGGGCCGGGTCTGGGTGGCGACGGTGCCGAACTCCCTGTTCGGGTCGCGCAACCCGTACCTCGAGCGCATCGGTGGGGACTGGTTCTTCGACCAGGTCAACACCTGGCACACGGGCGAGGTGTATCTCGACGGCAAGTCGCTGTACGAGTCGTTGACCATGGCCGGCGTCGAGCACCCCGAGGTCACCGTGGACTCGTTCGACCAGGCGGGCTCGCTGCTGACCTGGTACTGCGAGGTGGGCGACGACGTCACCACGATCTGGGCGAACTTCGGGGGCGCCGACCCGGCGGAGCACGAGATCGAGATCAACGCGCGCACGTTCGTCTTCTGGCCCGCCGCCACGGGCATCGACCACATCACGGTACGCGGGTTCACCCTGACGAAGGCCGCCACGCAGTGGGCCCCGCCCACGGCGCTGCAAGAGGGCCTGATCGGCCCACACTGGTCGAAGGGCTGGGTGATCGAGGACAACATCATCACCGACTCGAAGAACGTCGGCGTCTCGCTGGGCAAAGAGGTCAGCACCGGGCAGAACGAGGCGGCCGCAGGGCCGAAGGGCGCCAAGGGCGGCACCCAACGCGAGCGTGAGGTGATCCAGCGGGCGCTCGCCCTGCGCGGGCCCGCCGCGGGCGAGCCGCACCCGTGGGACCGGGACCACGTGGGCTCCCACACGGTGCGCCGCAACACGATCCGGGACTGTGAGCAGGCCGGCATCGTCGGGCACCTGGGGGCGGCGTTCTCGACCATCAGCGACAACCACATTTCCCGCATCCACGTGAAGCGACAGTGGCACGGCGCCGAGGTGGCCGGCATCAAGCTGCATGCCGCGATCGACACCGTGATCAGCGGGAACACCATCCATCACACGCACCGAGCCCTGTGGCTCGACTGGCAGGCCCAGGGCACCCTGGTGCGGCGCAACGTCTGCTACGCCTCCACCGCCGAAGACTTCATGGTCGAGGTCTGCCACGGCCCGTACCTCGTGGACTCGAACCTCTTCCTGTCCCCGTGGGCGGTCAAGGACATGTCCACCGGCGGCGCCTACGTGCACAACTACATCGCCGGTCGCATCGCGAACTGCACCGAGCACCAGCGGTACACCCCGTACCACTTTCCGCACTCCACGGCCGTCTACGGAGTCTCGAACATCCTCGGCGGCGACAACCGGTTCTACAACAACGTCTTCGTCGGCGACGGCGCGCGCGCCGAGCACACCACACCGCAGTCGGAGCCGACGCTCGCGAGCTTCTGGTCCGGCGCGATCGACATGGACGGCGTGCCCGGGCAGGCCACCTTCGTGCCCACCCCGGTGGGCACCTCGCAGTACGACGCCTACCCGGTGGCGCAGGAGTACCCGAACGAGCACGGCAGCGCGCTGGCCGGGCCGCGCCTCCCGGTCTGGATCGAGGGCAACCTCTACGCGGAGAGCGCCGAGCCGTTCCGCGCGGAACCCACGGCCATCATCACAGGCGCATCACCCGTGCGAGTCGAGGTGCTCGACACCGCAGCCGGCACCCTTCGCGTCGAGGTGACGCGCCCGGGCGGCACCCACGTGGTCGCCCCGGTGACCACCGAGCGCCTCGGGACCAGCTACCAAGCCGAGATGGGCTACACCAACCCCGACGGGTCTGACCTGGACCTAGGCGTCGACCTCTGCGGGGTCCTCCGAGGTGAGGTTGTGCCCGGGCCGTTCGCCGCGTCGGCGCCCGTCACCCGGATACTCACCGCGCCGGAACCGACGGGCCGGCGAGCCCTGGCAGCAGGCCCGGCGAGGGCTCGCTGACGATCCCGGGCGTCTTGGCCCAAGCCCGCCCTCGGCGCGACAGATCACGGCGGGCGCCAACCGACGGAGTGACTGCTAACGGCGAGCAGGTCGCGACACCCCTTGGCCGACATTCAAGCGCACGTCAGCGGCAGATCACGGCGTTTCCCTCAATGGATGCGCGCATGCTGTGGATGCCTGTTGGTGGATACGCTGACCGCGATGGTGGAGGCTGGAAGCGGAACCGCGTTGGGGCGGTTGTTGGCGCATCGGTGGCCGGAGGTTGCCGCGACAGCGGGTGCCCTGCGGCCGGAACTCGACGCTGTGCTGACCAGCGGCGCGGCCACTCCGTCGTTCGTGCGGCGGCTGGCGCCGATGCTCGGGTTGCACACGGCGGATCTGTTCGTGATCGCTGGGCTCGATCTGCCGCAAGATCTGGTGCCTGCCAGTGGTACCGGGCCTTGGCATGTCGGGACGGTACTGGAAATAGCGGCCAAGTTGGCGCCGCAGTCGCTGCGCCGGTTACACGAGTTCGTCCGGTCGCTACCCGAGCATCCGCCGGCGTGGCCGCCCGTGCGGCCGCGCCACAGGTACACGCTGGGGCCTGGCGAGGTGATGCTGCGGCTACTACGTAACCGCAATATCGGGCCATACAGCGCGAAGCTGTTGTACTTGATCGGCGGCGGGCCGATGGTGTCGCACTCTACGATGGCGATGCTGGGACCTGGCCGTACCCGGCTGACGCCGCAGTACGTGACCTCGTTCGCCACCGTCCTGGGTATCCCTGACGACAACTTGGCCGCCGTCGCCGGGGTTGCTGCGGCCACCGACCCACGTCTGCACCGCAACCGCGTTGAACTTGCCCGGTTGGCCTGGGACGCCCGGCGGTTGACCGGCGAGCAACTGTCTGAGGTGCTCGCCCTGGCCGGGCGCCTGCGGTAGCTGGGAGCCGGCAATGATCCCAGCGCCGTTCGACCAAATGTCCTAACGATCAGGATGCACCGGCGTTGCCACGAACCCCGAATCACTCTGCCCCAGCGGGTGCCCTGACATTGACAGGAGTGGGTAGGCCATCCGGTCGATGCGGGCCACGCCACTGCCCTGCCATAGATCCAAGGCTATTGAATAACCGCCACTCACCCGTGCGGACGGCGCAGCCACGTGGCTCGCCCACCGCAACTGTCGTCGCAGGCGGTAGCGGGTGGCGGATGAGGCGGCAAGCCTGGGATTGAGCTCGCCGCCCGTTGACCATGTCACTGGCATCCGGCCACACGCCTCATCGCCTCGGAAGCCCAAACTCGCTTTCCAGTCGCAGCCCGTCGGGCGGCAACCGCGGGCCGTTCGAGCCACCGCCGGCCGCGACCTCGCCCAGGCACGGGTGTGACGCTCGAGGCAGGCCCCGCCCGCGGGGTCGGTCATAGCGGCTCCGGCAGCAGCGACCGCGAGCAGCAGCACGATCCAGAGCGGGACGGCGCCGACGTCGCGCGGTTCGGGTCAGGTGGAGCCGCGGACGACCAGCGTCGTCGGTAACACGGTCGGCTTGGGCGGGTCGTCGCCGCCGTGCAGCATGGCGACCAGCGCCTCGGCGGCGGCCGTGCCGAAGCCGGGCTTGTTCTGGGCGACGGTGCTGAGCCCGGGCGGAATCAGCGCGGCCACCTCGATGTCGTCGAAGCCGACGATCGCAATGTCGTCGGGGATCCGTAGGCCGGCCGCCTGGGCCGCCCGCATCGCGCCGACAGCCATCTCGTCACCGGCGACGAACACCGCGGTAGGGCGGTCGTCGAGGGCGAGCAGCCGGTTCATCGCGGCGTGACCGCCGTCGAGATAGAAGTCTGCCTCGATGACGTGGCTGTCGGCGAGCGGCAGGCCGGCCCCGGCCAGCGCGGCCCGGAAGCCGACGAGCCGTTCGGCTCCCGGCCAGGTTCGCAGCGGGCCGGTGATGGTGGCGATGCGCCGGTGGCCGCGTTCGACGAGGTGGCGCACGGCGAGCGCCGCGCCGCCGGCATTGTCCGAGGTGATGTAGGTCGATGTCGGGCCGTCGACCCGCAGGTCGAGAGCGACGCACGGCACCTGGGCTTCGACGAGGGCGAGCACGGCTGGGTCCCGGGTGCCGTTGTCGATGATGACGGCGCCGTCGAGGTTGTGCTGGCGGACGGCGCGCACGTATCGCTGCCCGTCGTCGGGCCCCGCCGCGTCGTGGCCGGCGAGCATGAGCAGGTTCAGCCCGTGCGCGCTCAGCGCCGTCTTGAGCGCGACGAGGATCTCCTGCAGGAATGGGTGGCGCCATCCAGGGCGGCGATGGTCGGTGTCCCATACCAGGCCCACCATGTTGGATTTCTTCGTGGCGAGCGTGCGGGCGGACCCGTTCGGCAGGTAGCCGATCTCGGCGGCCAGGTCGAGGATGCGCTGGCGGGTGTGCTGGCTGACGACCTCGGGGGTGTTGAAGACGCGGGACACGGTGGCGACGGACACGCCGCAGCGGCGCGCCAGCTCCCTGATAGTGGTCAAGGTGGTGCCTCTTCTGTAACCGGTTTCACGACCGTAGCGCCAGCGATGTCCGCCGGTCAAGCCGCATCGACTGTTATCGTTTTGTAACTTGACATCCTCTGGTCGGATCCGTCCACACTGCCCAGGAAAGGCGCTCACCCGGCGGTCGCCCGCGACTCGGCCGGCATCCGATCCTCATCCACACTCGACCCCCACCACCATCGCTTCGCTGGCGATGTAACCGGTTTCAGGTAACCGGTTACATGACCGCACGAAAGGGCTCCCTGGCATGCACCCAAACCGACTGTTGCGACTGGCGGCGGCCGCCCTGGCCGCCGGAGTACTGCTGACCGCGTGTGGCACCGGCACAGACGGAGGTTCCGGCAGCGGCAACGAAAAGATCACTTTGAACGTCAACCTGTTCGGCAACTTCGGGTACCAGGACCTGTACGCCGAGTACCAGAATTCGCACCCGAACATCACGATCCAGGAGCACACGGCCGCCTACAACGACCATCATCGCGACCTGATCACCCACCTGGCCACCGGCTCCGGCGCGGGCGACATCGAGGGCGTCGACACGGGCTTCATCGCGCAGATGCGCGAGCGGGGCAACCTCTTCGTCGACCTGGGCAAGGACCGCCAGTCCGAGTACCTCGACTGGAAGTGGGCGGCGTCGCTGGCCAAGGACGGCAAGCAGATCGGGTACGGCACCGACGTCGGCGGCCTGGCCATCTGCTATCGGCGTGACCTGTTCGAGAAGGCTGGCATGCCGTTCGACCGCGACCAGGTGTCGGCCGCCTGGGGCGGCGGCTGGGACAAGTACATCGAGTTCGGCAAGCGGTACGCGGCCAAGGCCCCGGCCGGCAGCGCCTTCTTCGATGGCGGAGGCCAACTGTTCAACGCCGTCATCGGCCAGGCCCCGGTCGGGTACTACAACGAGGACGACGCCATCGTCGTGGGCACCAACCCCGATGTCCGCAAGGCCTGGGACCTGACGGTGCAGGCGATCCAGAGCAACCTGTCGGCCAAGCTGATCGGCAGCTCGCAGGAGTGGAACAACGGCTTCGCCAAGGACCAGTTCGCCACCATCGCCTGCCCGGCCTGGATGATGACCAAGATCAAGGACCAGGCGAAGCACGCCGCCGGCAAGTGGGACGTGGCGAGCGTCCCGGGCGGCGGCGGCAACTGGGGCGGCTCGTACCTCACCGTTCCCAAGCAGGGCAAGCACATCGAGGAGGCCAAGAAGCTCGCGGCGTGGCTGACCGCCCCGGAACAGCAGGCCAAGGTGTTCACCGCGCGGGGCAACCTGCCGTCCATCCCGGCGCTGTACGACAAGCCCGAGATCGCCCAGTACAAGGACGCCTTCTTCAACAACGCCCCGGTGGGCCAGCTCTTCACCACCGCGGCGAAGCAACTCAAGCCCCAGTACCAGGGCCCGCGAGCCGGGGACGTGCAGACCACCATCCGCGACGCCCTCGTCCGCATCGAACAGGGCAAGCAAAGCCCCGACGAGTCCTGGAAGCAGATGGTCAGCGACGTCGAGCGCCTCGCCAAGTAACTCGACCCGCGCCGCCGGCGGTCGCCCCTGACCGCCGGCGGCCCCCGGCGACGAAGGATCGACGATGGCCACCTACCTCCACCAGGCCCGGCGGGCCGGCCTGAGCCGGCTCGACACCAAGGGCTCGCCCTACCTCTACATCCTGCCGTTCTTCCTGCTGTTCGGCGCGTTCGGGCTGTTCCCGCTGCTGTACACGGCGTACGTCTCGTTCAATGACTGGGACCTGCTCGACTCCGGGTCGCACCGCTGGGTCGGCCTCGCGAACTACCGCGAGATGCTGCAGGACGCGTACTTCTGGAACGCCCTGGGCAACACACTGAGCATCTGGGTGCTGTCCACCGTGCCGCAACTGCTCGCCGCGCTCTGGATCGCCCACCTGCTCAACCACCGGTTGCGGGCCCGCACCGCGCTACGGATGGGCGTGCTGCTGCCCAACGTCACCTCGATCGTGGCGGTGACGATCGTCTTCACCCAGCTGTTCGGCCGCGACTTCGGCATGGTCAACTGGGCGCTCGGCTTCGTCGGCATCGGCCCGATCGACTGGCAGGCCAACACCTGGAGCTCTCACCTGGCCATCTCGTTCATCGTCGCGTGGCGGTGGACCGGCTACAACGCCCTCATCTACCTCGCCTCGATGCAGGCGATCCCGCACCACCTGTACGAGGCCGCCGACCTCGACGGCGCGTCGCAGGGTCAGCAGTTCAGGCGGATCACCGTCCCGATGCTGCGGCCGACGATCATCTTCACCACGGTGATCTCGACGATCGGCGGCCTGCAGATCATGGCCGAACCCCTGCTGTTCGCCAGCTCCCAGACGCCCACCGGCGGCTCCGACCGACAGTTCCAGACCGTCGCCCTGTTCATGTACGAGCAGGGCTTCCGGGAGTTCCGCTTCGGCTACGCCTCGGCGGTCGCCTGGACGCTCTGTCTGGTCATCGCCATCTTCGCGATCATCAACTTCCTGCTCACCCGGCGCATCGCCAAGGACGAGGACTGAGGAGAACGCCGTGACCACCCTCGCGGACCCCATCCAGACCGGCACCACCCCCTCGCCGCCGCAACGCCGGTCCCACCGACGCCGGAGCTTCGGGTACCCACGCAGGGGCTCGGTCTGGAGCTACGGCGCCCTGCTGGCGGTCGTGGCCGGGTCGGTCTTCCCGCTCTACTGGTCCGTCGTCGTGTCCTCGCAGACCAGCGACGCCGTCACGAAGGTGCCGCCGGCCCTGGTGCCCGGCGGGCACCTCTTCGACAACATCGCGCGCGTGTTCGACACGACCGACTTCGGCCGAGCCCTGCTGAACTCCTTCATCGTCAGCGGCTCGATCACCGTCTCCGTGGTGTTCTTCTCGACCCTGGCCGGGTTCGCCTTCGCCAAACTGCGGTTCCGAGGCCGAAAGGCGCTGCTCGTCGTGGCCATCGCGACCTCGATGGTGCCGCACCAGCTAGGCATCATCCCGCTGTACATCCTGATGGCCGACCTCGGCTGGACCGGGCACCTCTCCGCCGTGATCGTGCCCGGGCTGGTAACCGCGTTCGGCGTCTTCTTCATGACCCAGTACCTCGGCCGCGCTGTGCCCGACGAACTGCTGGAGGCCGGCCGCGTCGACGGGTCCAGCACGTTCGGCCTGTACTGGCACATCGTCCTGCCGGCGGCCCGCCCGGCCGCGGCGGTGCTCGGGCTGTTCACCTTCATGCAGGCGTGGAACGACTTCTTCTGGCCGCTGGTCGTGCTGCAGAACAACGCGACCGTGCAGGTGGCGCTCTCCGCACTGGCCAGCGGCTACACCACCGACTACACCCTGACGCTGACCGGCACGTTGCTGGCCACGCTGCCGATCCTCGTCGTCTTCATGCTCCTCGGCCGGCAGCTCGTCGACGGCATCATGCAGGGGGCGGTGAAAGGATGACCACCACATCCCAAGGCGCCGCAGCGGCCGCAACCCGGCCGGACCTGCCCGGGCTGCCGGACCTGCCGGCCGGCTTCAGCTGGGGCGCGGCCACGGCGGCGTACCAAATTGAGGGGGCGGTCGACGAGGACGGCCGCGGCCCGTCGATCTGGGACACCTTCTGCCGCCGCCCCGGTGCCGTCGACGACGGCACCTCCGGCTCGGTCGCCTGTGACAGCTACCACCGCTGGCGGGAGGACGTGGACCTGCTGGCCGGCCTCGGCGTGGACGCCTACCGTTTCTCGGTCGCCTGGCCACGGGTCATGCCGGCCGGGCGGGGCGCGGTGAACCGGCGGGGCCTCGACTACTACGACCGGCTCGTCGACGCCCTGTGCGGGCACGGCATCCGGCCGTTCGTCACGCTGTACCACTGGGATCTGCCCCAGGCGCTTGAGGACGAGGGTGGCTGGCGGGTACGGGACACCGCCGAGTGGTTCGCCGAGTACGCCGCCGCGGTGGCGGGCGTCCTCGGTGACCGGGTCCAGGACTGGATCACGCTGAACGAGCCGTACTGCTCGTCGATCGTCGGCTACGCGGAGGGCCGGCACGCTCCCGGCAGCACCGAAGGGCACGGTGCCCTGGCCGCCGCCCACCACCTGCTACTCGGGCACGGCAGGGCAGTCGCCGCCGTCCGGTCCGCCGCCGGCCCGCGGTCGCGCGTCGGCATCACGCTCAACCTCTCCCCCGCCGTGCCGGCCAGCGATACCGAGGCCGACCGGGCGGCGGCGGATCGGCAGGACCTCATGCTCAACCGGCAGTTCACGGATCCGGTGCTGGGCGGCGCGTACCCGTGCGGGTTCGAGCGGCTCTACGCCGGGGTGAGCGATCTGTCGTTTCGCCGGGACGATGACCTGGCGGTGATCTCGACGCCGCTGGACTTCCTCGGTGTCAACTACTACTACCGGGTGCACGTCGCCGACGCCCCGTACGAGCAGCCCGACCCGGCGCTGCGCAGCGCGTTCGACATCGGGGTCCGGCAGCTACGGCCGGACGGGTTGCCCACCACCGCCCTGGGCTGGCCGGTGGAGCCGCAAGGGTTGTTCGACACCCTGACCGGGCTCGCGGACCGTTACCCGGGCCTGCCTGCCGTGTACGTGACGGAGAACGGCTACGCCGACCTGCGGGACGGACCCGAGCCGGACCCGGAACGGATCTCGTTCGTGGCCGGGCACCTGGCGGCGGCGGCCCGTGCGGCCGCCGTCGACGACCGGCTCGATCTGCGGGGGTACTTCTACTGGTCGCTCATCGACAACTTCGAGTGGGCCCGCGGGTACGGGCCCCGTTTCGGTCTGGTCCACGTCGACTACGGCACCGGAGCCCGTACGCCCAAGGCCAGCTACCACTGGCTGCGTGACCGCTTGCGGGCGTGGCGGGAACGCACCTCCACCGGGCTCGGTCGAGAGCGTCGCTGAGATGAGAATTGCGTGGTCAATGTGCTTGACCACCAGTACGCGGAATACCGCACGGATGCTGCAATGTGGTGTCCGACGGGCGACATGCCCGTTGCCCCACCGCCGATGACGCTCAGCGCCACTCTGAATCTCGCGCGAGTCGAGCGTGGTCATGACGTTCGGGATGTACGTCATCCGTCGATCATCGCAGTCAGGCATGGGCCGCCCCGACAACCAACGACGGTGCGGGCCGCCTCTGGGCGGCCCGCACCGGACGGTTACGCACGTCTGCCGGAATGGTGGTGGGTGGGAGTTCCCGGCCTACAGGTCGGCCGTCGTCACGCGGGAGGATTCGTACGTCGTCAAGGCCCGGGGCAGGCCCGGCATGGTGGAGACGTCCTCGACGAGCATGCCGGTCGTGGCGTCGACGGTCAGCACCTCGCTGCCTTCGCCGCCGAACACCTCGGGACCGGCGGTGATCGTCAGCGTGGCCTTGCCGTGGGTGGTCGAGTTGGTGACGCTGACCGCCGGGATGGTGGACAGCAGACGCAGCACACCGGCCCGGACCTGCGTGTTGCCGTCGCCAGCGGACAGCGCCAGGGTGCTGTACGTCCACAGGGCGTTGTCGAGGTGCCGCTGGACGGCCTGCGGGCTGTACGGCTTCGGCGCGGCGTTGCCGCCCTTCTGCTTGATGATCACCTGGACGTCCGCCTGCTGCTTGTCCCACACCGCCTTCTGCGCTGCGGGGTCGAGGCCCACCAGCGGCTCCTTGGCTGCCTTGAGCATCTGGGTCCGGCCGTCGGCCGGGCTGCTGTCCGCCGCGGCGACGGCTGCCTTGAGGAGCGGAGCGTAGCCGCCGTCGGCCATCTGGTCCTGGTGACGGGCGATCGCACGCTTGATGTCTTGCACACTGTTGCCCGTGTAGATCGCGTGACCGTCGGTGTACAGCGTGTAGACGACCTGCATGGTCTTGGTGCCATGGACCTGCGTCGCCTTCACCAGCCACGCGTCGCCCGTCGCTGGGGTGACCGTCTTGATGGACCCGGCCAGGGTCATCAGCGGCGCGCGCTCGGCCGACCCGTCGACGCTGGTCGAGCCCGAGGTGGCGGCCGACGAATCCTTGCCGGCCTCGATGCTCCCGGTCGCCGGCGGGTTGAGCACCACAGCGACGACTGCCGCCGCGGCGGCAGCCGCCACCCCGGCGCCGATGCCCAATCGGCCCGCGATACCGATCCTGCGGCGGCGCTGAAGCGCCGGGCTGGATTCGTGGTCCCGCGTGGTTGTCGTCGTTTCCATCGTTGACGTCGCCTCCATAGTCGTGTCCTTCGCTGACATCGCGCCCAGCAGGCGCACGGTTCCGGGGTCGGCCATAGCCGCCCGCAGCACCGTCCGCGCCCGCTGGTACGCCTCCGGGCTGAGTGGTTCTGCGTTGCCCAACGCACCGACCAGATCGAGCTCGTCGGTCATCGGTGACTCTCCTTCGCGCTGTTGCGGTCCTTCAGAAGCGCGGACACCCCCGGGGCGTCGCGCAATGCCGTCCTGGCCTGGCTCAGCAGCCGCCGCGCGGTGCCGGCCGGTATGCCGAGTGCCCGCGCGGCGTCGGCTGCGGTCAGGTCCTCCCAGGCGACAAGCCTCAGCACTTCCCGCTCTTCGGGTTTGAGCCGCGTCAGGGCCGACCGGAGCACCGCCCGGGCGTCCACGCCGAGGTCCACCGCCGACCACGGATCCCATCCAGTAGCCTCGTCCGGGACGTCCGCGAACAGGTCCTCGGCCGGCCGGGACCGCCAGTAGCGCCGCAAGCGATTCAATGCCACCCCGTACAGCCACGGCCGCGCGTCGTTGTACGACCGGTCGTACGATCGCCGCGACTCGAACGCCGCAACCCACACCTCACCCAGGAGGTCCTCAGCCGCGTCCCGCCCAGCCCGGCGAACGAGGTACGCACCGACGGCGGTCTCATGACGCTCGACCACCTCTACGAAGGCGTCGACATCGCCATCCAGCGACCGGCTGATCAAATCCGCGTCCGAATCCATAGCCCTCCTCGGCAAAATCCACGCTTCACCCTGACATTGCCGAGGAGGCGGGAAAGTGTTCAGGCGCCGCGGCGAAACCGGTCTGGCTCTGGTGGTCGCAGCCGGAGGATCTTGTCGCCGGCCGTGCTCGGATAGTGGCCGAGTTCTTCGACGAGGGTCGCCGGTGACGAGGCCTACGGCGGTGACCCACACCTGGCCGCGGCCCTGCGGGGCCACGGTCTGGGTTACGTTCTCGCGGTCGCCTGCTCGCACCGGGTCCCCACCGGGCTTGGCATCCAGCGATGCGGATCAGATCGCCGCCGACCCGGCCGTGGTCGCCGGCTGGATCGCGCAGACCCAAGCCGAACGCGCCCGCGCGGAAGCCGAACTACGCACCATCGCGGGCACCAACCCGCGCCGGATAAGCCGAGCAGAGATCATTGCCCTCGTGACCGCGCTCGGCGACATCACCAGCGTGCTCCGCGACGCCGACCCCGCCGACAAGACCGAGGTCTACCGACAACTCGGCCTGCGGCTCGCCTACCAGCCAGAAATGCAAACGGTGCGCGCTGAAGTCCGATCTCAGCGCGCACCGTGGGGTTATGGTTTGTGTCCGAGGCCCGAGTTAACCACAACTACATGGTCAGAATCGCTACTAACCTGCAATTGCGCTGACCGTTGGATGCCCTGTCCGTAGCATCCATTCGATTATCGAATCGGATTGCGCTATATGTTCTCCTCGATCAGCCACTGCGCGACGGCTTGGTAGTCCGCGTCGGTGAGGCCGCGGCGTGGGTCTACGCGATGCAGGAGCGTGGAGGCGCTGTGGTTCGCTGCTACCCACGTCCGGTCGGCTTCAGTGATTTCGTCGTCCACCCAGGCGAACCGGCGTCCTGCGGCCCACTCGACAAGGCGGCGCGTTTTCCAGTGCAGCCGACCGCCGTCGTCTTCGTCGTCTGGCCAGTCGACGACCGGGAACTGGGGTAGGCCGAGCCGTGGTGCGAGCACCTCGTTTGCCTCGGCCATCCAGGTCGTAGCCCAGACGAGATCACAAGGCAACGCAGCGAGCCGGCGGCCGTGTTCGGCGTCGAGACATGCCAACAGAGGATTGGCGTCATCGCCCATCGGGCCCGCGGCGCCGGCGAAGGGCAGAAGCGTCCCGTCCACGTCGAGAAACAGCAGCGGACGGTCAGTCACCGCGCAGCGCCGATCCCGTGCTCGGCCAAGCGACGTACGCCCGCCTCACCGAAGTCCACATAGGCCAGAGCTGGTGCGCTACCCAGTCCAGCCACTCACGCGGCGGCTCCTCGGCGCGGAAGTAGGCGATCTGGCAATCATGCGTGGTTCGGTCAGCATGGGGCCGAAAGCAGCTATCACGTCGTTTTACCAATGCCCGTTGTCCTTGCGGCGCCATATCAGCGCTCCGAGGAACGTGATGGCGAGCAGCAGTAGACCTGGGCGGCTGAACGCGAAGGCCGAGATCGTCAAAGCCGAGACAGCTACCGCAATTCCCACCGAGTACAGAAGTTGGCGGATTCCACCGCGTGGAGTTGCGACTCGGTCCAGCCACGCGCGGCGGGGAATCAGCCACGACCGTGCCCGTCGGCGCAGGCTGCGTGCACGCGACGGCTTCGGGATCTCATTGGGCTGGCGGGCGGGCATATCGACGATTGCTGTCTGCGGGATACGGGAGTCGATTCGGTCGAGCACGACAGTCGCGGACGGATAGAGTGTCGGCTCGATTCGGACTGTCATTCCGTCTGCCCCGAACAGCTGCCGTGCACCGTCGGGCCAGCGCAGCATGGCGGTGCAGTCATCGAACAGGACAGTCGATGCCCCCTGAGGGATGGACAGGCTGACGCCGTCGTCGCCAACGATGAGATGGACGTCATGGCTTGCGCGGGAGCGGTGCCGCTTGCCCGTCGCTGCGAACCGGGAGAAGGTTGGCGCAGCCTCGAATCCGGTGGCGCGGTGAGCGTGTGAGCCCGGCAGCATGAGCATCGCCGTTCCCACGAAGGTGCCGGCGGCGGCGCTGACCTGTTTGGCCGTCATGGTGCGGAAGCCGTCGATGAGCTCTCGCGTGGTGGCGCTGCGGAATCCGGTGAGCAGGTCCGTTGCCCGGCGGGGCAACAGCCGGGCATCGACTTCGGGATCGCTGAGGCCTTCTAGCTCGAGAGCGCGGATGGTTTCCAGCTCGGAGTCTGCTGTCTCGGTCTGGGCCAGGTTGCGGACTTCAGCAAGGAGGCAGTCCAGAGCGTCGCCGATTTGGTCTGGCTGCGCGTCCACGATCGCGGTGACTGTGGCATGCGGGCGGCCGTCGGTGGTGTAGGCCGCTGCAGCGGTATAGGACAGCCCGCGGTTCTGCCGCAGTTCACGAAAGAGCACCCGGTCCAGGGCCCGCGCAAAGGCGGCTGCGGCCCGCGTGCGGGGGACCTGGCCGTCCATTACCAGAATTGGCGAGTCAGCGGCGAAGTACGCCGGCAAGGTGGGCGCTGCGGACGACTCTGGGGGAAGGGGCCACCGCTGGCCATCGGGAAGGTCGAGCCGAAGACCGCTGGGGATCCTGTCGCCCGCGATCCACAGCACGGCGTTCGCACGGTTAAAATAGGTATGCGCCCACTGGAGGACCTGTTCCTCGCGCAGGCTCTGCATGCCCCATTCGGGATAGCTGACCAGACCGAAGTCGCGTGCACCGTGCCGCCACAGCGGCAACATCTGGTTGACGGGCGTCGGCCGGTTGCTGGCCTCAGTCTCCAGCAACTTCTTCTCGACGGCGAGGCGTTCGAGCGACAGATCCCGCAGGCCAGCGCATACGTCGTTCAGATACGCGACGATGGCGTCGCCAGCTCCTTGAATGACGAACTGTGTAGTCGTGGCGCTGGTCATTCCGTTGTAGTGATAGTCCGGAGTTCCGTGTCGGTGCAACGCCAGGTGTTCGACGAGGTGGGTGATCCCACTGGTCGCCAGGGTCTCGTCGACCCGGCCGACGCGGAACATCAGCCCAGCTCTCATCGGGCCGGACGTCGGAGCCATCAGTACCGGAACTCCATCGACCTCGAGCAGGCCGGGCTCGTCTACCACTTGCGGGCGGCCCTACGGGCGGAGCGGAAGGTGTCCTTCCAGTTCTTGCCGTGCCAGACCCCCCAGGGGTACCAGTTGCTCCGGTCGCCGAGGGCGGCGAAGTGCGGCGCCATGCGCTTGTGGTCGCCGGCGACGAAGAAGGCGTACGCGAAGGTCGCGTGCGCGGCCACAGTGCCGTGCGTGGACGGGTCGAAGTCCGGATGGAGCACCGTCTGCTCAGCGGCCCGGGCGAGTTCGCTGCGAACGGAGCCGTCCTGGAGGTTCTGCTCCATCAGCGAGTAGTCGTCCTCCATGAAGGCCCGCTCGATCAATGCGTCCGCAAGAACCGCACCGTCAAGCGTGCCCGGCTTGCCGGTTTCCAGACGTTCTCGGGCGAAGGTCAGGAGCGCATCCAACGAACCGCCCCACTTCGGGCACAGGTTCTGTGCGAGTTCCGCTTGCGCCAGATACGGGACGTCGCAGTGCTCGGCGGCCCGGTCGTACCGCCGCCGTCCCTCGTCAACGCCGAGGCCGAGCCCTCGGGCGACTTTGACGCGTTCGGTCCATGCGGCGGCATTCGTCGGGTCAATAGTGGTGGCATCGGCGAGCAACCGCTCGGCCCGGTTCAGGTAGTCGTGAAAGATCTGCCACTGCGCCTGCTTCACATACTGGGCGAGCAGTCCGCTGCGGGCGTCCCAGGCCATGACGATGAAACGTGCGCCGAGCAGCGTGCGGACCAACGCTGAGTCACGCTCCGAGTCGACCACGCGTTGCAGAAAGCGTTCGGCGCCTCGGGTACGCGCAACTGCCCGTACCGCTACAGACCAGTCCGCACGGATCGGGAGGCCTTCAAAGTAACCTGAGACCCGCCTCCAGTCGCCCGACTTCATCGATGCGCGGAGCGGCGCTAAATCTGGGTAGATATCGAACAAGTCGGTGCGCACCGGACTGAGGCGGTATAGCAGTTTGATCACGGCGGCGATGTTACGGCTGCCAACGCCGCCCGTCAGCCCTGTCTTCCTGCATGTCGGGCTGAGCAAGCCGTGCATGGAAGCGCCGCAGTTGCGGCGACGGCGGCAAGAGGCCACGACTTTACGACTGGGTTTGGCCGGTTTCGTCGACTTCGACGCCGCACAGCCCGGGCCACGGGTATGAGACCTCGCCCATGCCGCGTACCAGGGCAATGAGGCGTTTCAGCAGCACATCGCCGAAGGCCCCCGATTTGTACGAGACCGATATCCGCTACGTCCGTGCAACCGCGACATGCTGCGCCCCGGCTTCGAGGTGGGATAGGCCTGCCCGCACGCCGCTCCTGCTGGCCTCGCAGGTCACGCCCGTCCCCGTGGCGGAGAGTACGCCCACCTACTGTTCACCCAGCCCCCGCAGGCCGGACGGACCGTCACCCTCGCCACGGACAGCCCGACCCAATCGCCGCGCGGCGCCTCGCTCGCTCGTGCAGTTGCACCGACCGATCGGCTTCCGGGCCACGCTGAGCTTCCTCGAGCAAGGCGACCGATTCCGTTTGGATGATTCGTTCCGACCGGGACCACAACTCGACCGTCGATGCGGGCATGACCGCACCGGTCCCCCCCCGGCCGCGACCAACGACGGAGAGCCTCGCCACCAACTCTCACTGAAACGTGAAGAGCTGTTGTGGGGGTTTACGTGTCCGAGCCCCACCACTGCCGCTCACCCTCGGCAGGACGCTGCGGCTCGCAACGCTGTAGGCGCCCGCAAAGCCGCACCGACGAGGTGCAGGAACGGCCACGGCCGGCTCGGTTGAGCAGGAGTTCAGCCCAATTGCGCGGACACGGTCGGGCGCGATGGTGAGCAGAATCCACCGCTGGTCGTGGCCGTTCCTGCACATCGTCGCGTGTGTCGAGGCCCATTCGCGCGATCGCTGAACCCGACCACATGATCAGAGTGGCGGGTGATCAGCGGGTGCGCTGACCTGGTTCGGCAGTTCTGGGCCGGGCGCCCGGTCGCCGCCCTCTCGCTGCCGGATGGAATGCCATGCCGCGCGTACGTGGCTGCGCATAACGGACTCCGCCCAGTCGGGGTCGGGCGCGGCCAGGGCCGCCACCAGCTCGTGGTGGTGAGCGAGGCTACGGCGCAGCGCGTCGGGGCTGTAGCGGGAAAAGGTACGCCAGACGAGCGGCATCTGGATCACCGAGGAGACGACACCGGCGAGTCGGCTGTTGTCGGACGCCTCGAGGATCATCCGGTGGAACCGGTTGTTCAGCTCGGTGAGCTCGTCCACATCGGTCGGTCGTCCGTCCGGCGCCACCTCGTCCATCCGGTGGGCCAGCGCGTCGAGCGCGTCCACGTCGATGGTGCCTGTGGTCGCCGCCAGTCGGCAGCCCCACGGCTCGAGCACGGCCCGCAGGCTGAAGATTTCGTCGAGATCGTGGATGCTCCACGCCTGGACCTGTACGCCACGGTTGCGTTCGTGGCGGACCAGTCCCTCCGCGGTCAGCCGTCTGAGCGCCTCCCGGACGGGCGTCCGACTCACCCCGATCGACTCGGCCAACTCGCCCTCGCGGAGCCAGGCGCCGGCTGACCGTTGCCCGGACAGGATCTGTTCCCGGATCAGCCGGTAGGCGTCGTCGGCGGCGTGGCCGTTGTCGGCCTCCCGCGGTGGCGTGTGGTCACTCATGATGCTCGGCACCGTAGCAACACCGCGGATTGTATGCAATCTCTCTGCGGGGCATTGACACCCGAGCCACAGCGGCCTACCTTCCCAGCACGACGTGCTGTAACGAGAGTCACAAACCTGTGAATTGCATGCAAAGAGACGCTGATTGAGGGGTTCATGAGCACTCCACTGCCGCTTGACGACATCCGGGTGATCGAGCTCGGGCAGCTGCTGGCGGGGCCGTTCTGCGGTCAACTCCTCGGCGACTTCGGCGCCGAGGTGATCAAGGTCGAGGACCCGGGTCAGGGCGACCCCATGCGGCAGTGGGGGCGCGAGAAGCCGTACGGCAAGTCGCTCTGGTGGCCGGTGGTGGCGCGGAACAAGAAGTCCGTGACCGCGAATCTGCGGACCGAGCAGGGTCAGGATCTGGTACGCCGGCTCGTCGCGCGGGCGGACGTGTTGATCGAGAACTTCCGGCCCGGCACGTTGGAACGCTGGGGGTTGGCCCCGGAGCGGCTGTGGGAGATCAACCCCGGCCTGATCGTCACCCGCGTGACCGGCTTCGGGCAGACGGGCCCCTACTCGTCCCGCGCCGGATACGGATCGATCGGTGAGGCGATGGGCGGGATCCGGTACGTGACCGGCGACCCCGATCGCCCTCCGGCCCGGGCCGGAGTCTCTCTCGGCGATTCGCTGGCGGCGACGTTCGCCTGCCTGGGCACCCTGGTGGCGCTGCACCAGCGCGGACGCACCGGTCGAGGCCAGGTGGTGGACTCGGCCATCTATGAGGCCGTGCTGGCGATGATGGAGTCGCTCATCCCCGAGTACCAGATCGCCGGCTACCAGCGGGAGCGGACCGGAACGACCCTTCCGAACGTATCGCCGAGCAACGTCTACCCGACGGCCGACGGCGAGATGGTGCTGATCGCGGCGAACCAGGACACGGTTTTCCGCCGGCTCGCCGAGGCGATGGGGCGGGTGGAGCTGGCCACCGACGAGAAGTACGCCACCCACGGCGCCCGAGGCCGGTGGATGGAGCAGCTGGACGGCCTGGTCGCCGAATGGAGCTCGACGCTCGCGGCCGACGATCTGCTCGAACGGCTGCACGCCCATGGCGTTCCGGCAGGCCGCATCTTCCGGGCCCGGGACATGCTCGAGGACCCACACTTCGCCTCGCGGGAGGCGATCGTCCGGCTGACCCACCCCGGTCTCGGGGAGTTCGCCATGCACAACGTCGTACCCAAGCTCTCCGACAGCCCGGGCCGGATCCGGCACGTCGGCCCCGAGCTCGGTGAGCACAACGAGGACATCTATCGCGACCTGCTGGGGCTCGGCGACGACGCGATGGCGTCGCTGCGTTCTGCCGGCGTCATCTGAGGAGGGACCATGACCTACCGACTCGGCGTGGACGTGGGGGGAACGTTCACCGACATCCTGCTGATCGACGAGGCGACCGGAGAGACATACCGGGCCAAGACCTCCTCCACGCCCGAGGACCAGTCCATCGGGGTGCTGCGGGGCATCGAGCGGGCCTGTGAGGCCGCCGGCGTGCCCATGTCGGAGATCGCTGAGGTGTTCCACGGCACCACGGTCGCCACGAACGCGATCCTCGAGGGCAAGGGCGCCCGGGTTGGGCTGGTCACCACCGACGGCTTCCGGCAGGTGCTCCAGATCGCCCGTTCCTTCGTGCCAGGTGGCCTGGCCGGCTGGATCATCTGGCCGAAGCCGGAGCCGCTGGCGGCGTTGGAGGACACCGTGGAGGTCGTCGGCAGGATCGGCGCCGACGGCGCGGTGGTGACCGAACTCGACGAGGCTGACGTCCGTGCCAAGCTGCGCAAGCTCCGCGCGCAGGGCATCGAGGCGTTGAGCGTCAGCCTGATCAACTCCTACACCAACCCGCAGCACGAGCGCCGGGTGGCCGAATTGTCCGCCGAGGAGCTTCCGGGCGTACCGGTGTCGCTGTCGTCTTCGGTGCTGCCGGAGCTTCGCGAGTATGAGCGGACCATCACCACCGTCGCGAACGCGGCCGTGCAGCCGCAGGTGGCGCGCTACGTGGCCAACCTCGAGGCGCAGCTCGGCGAGTCCGGCGTGGACGGTCGGCTGTGCATCCTGCGCAGCGACGGTGGTCTGGTCTCCGCGGCCGTCGCCGCGGACAACCCGGTGAACCTGCTGCTGTCCGGTCCTGCCGGCGGGGTTACCGGCGCGACCTGGGTGGCGGAGCAGGCCGGCTATCCGGACTTCCTGACCTTCGACATGGGCGGCACCTCCACCGACGTCGCCCTGGTTCAGGGGCTCACGCCGCGGGTGGGTCGGGAGACCACGGTCGGGGACCTCAAGGTCCGCGCCACCTCCGTCGACGTACGAACTGTGGGTGCCGGCGGCGGATCCATCGCCCACGTACCGCCGCTGACCCAGGCGCTCCGGGTAGGGCCGCAGTCGGCCGGCGCCGCACCCGGTCCGGCCGCGTACGCGGCGGGCGGTGAGCAGCCGACGGTGACCGACGCGAACGTGGTGCTCGGCTACCTGCCCACCGATCTGGCCGGTGGCGAGATCACGCTGGACCGTGCGGCGGCACGAGCGGCGGTGAAGTCGATCGCCGACGCCACCGGGCTGGAGTCGGTCGAGGCCGCCGCCGCGGGCATCATCGACATCGTCAACGAGAACATGTTCGGGGCGTTGCGGCTGGTGTCGGTGCAGCAGGGCTTCGACCCGCGCGACTACGCGCTGGTGGCCTTCGGTGGCGCCGGCCCGTTGCACGCCAACGCTCTCGGCAGACTGACCGGGGCCTGGCCGGTGATCATTCCGCCGTCGCCGGGAGTGCTGTGCGCCTACGGCGACGCGACGACCAACCTGCGCGACGAGTCAGTGCGGACGTTGGTGCGCCGCTTCAACGAAATGACCGACGAGAGCCTTCGCGCGGTTCTCACCGAACTCGCGAGCAAGGCGTGCTCCACGCTCAGCGAGCAGGGCGTCCCCGAGGATGAGCAGCACGTCGTATTCTCCGCCGACCTGCGCTACCACGGACAGGGTTTCGAGATCCCGGTGGCTGTCGACATCGACGCCTTCGACGGGACCGGCGGTGGACTCGCGGCCCTGCGGTCGGCGTTCGACGCCGATCACCAACGACTGTTCTCCTTCGTTCTCGATGCCGAACACGAGCTGGTGACCGTCCGGGCCACCGCGCACGGTCCCCGGCCCCAGGTCGCCGCGCCCGCGCTGGAGCAGGGTGACGCGGACCCGAGCCGCGCAGTACGGGCCAACCACCGCATCTGGGTCGAGGGCGCCGAAGTGGAAGCCCGCATCTACGACCGGTCCCTGCTGCGAGCGGGCAACGTCGTGCCCGGTCCGGCGATCATCACCGAGATGGACTCCACCACGCTCGTGCTGCCCGGGCACACGGCTGCGGTGCACCCGAGCGGCAGCCTCCTCATCCGCCCCGTCGACACCCACCGGGAGAACTGACCATGGCACGCCTCATCGAGACCGCTACCGGACCGCTTCGTTCCGTGGATGTCGACCTGGTCACCATCGACCTGATCGAGAACGGACTGCGCAACGCCCGCTACGAGATGGACGAGGTGCTCTTCCGTACCGCGCTGTCGCCGGGGATCCGTGAACAGCACGACGAGTTTCCGCTGATCGCCAACCCCGACGGCAAAATGATGGTGGGACAGTTCGGGCTGTCCATCCCCGACTTCCTGGAGAACTTCGACGGCGACATCGAGGAGGGCGACGTCCTGCTGACGTCGGACCCCTACTCCTGCGGTGCGGCGATCAGCCACGCGAACGACTGGCTCGTGGTGCTGCCCATCTTCTTCGAGGGCCGCATCGTGGGCTGGGCGGCGATGTTCGGGCACATGTCCGACGTCGGCGGCAAGACACCGGCGTCGATGCCGACCGATGCCCGCACCATCTTCGAGGAGGGCGTGGTGATCCCGCCCTTCAAGTTGTACCGCAAGGGCGTGCTCGCCGAGGACGCCCTGCGGATCATCCTCAACCAGGTGCGGAAGCCCGACTGGAACCGCGCCGACCTCAACGGCATCGTCGCGGCGTGCCGGACCGCTTCCCGGCGGGTCCAGGAGATGTGCGCCCGGTTCGGGGTGGACACCTACAACTCCGCGCTCGACCAGCTCCTGGACCGCAACTACCGGGCGATGAAGGTACTGCTCGGGGCGGTCTTCAAGGAGGGCGAGACGCTGTCCTTCACCGACTACATCTGCGACGACGGCCTCGGCTACGGCCCCTACGAGCTCAAGCTCAGCCTGACCCGTACCGGTGACAAGGTGCTGCTGGACTTCACCGGCAGCAGCCCGCAGGCGCAGGGTCCGATCAACTACTACATCAACGAGAACCTCGTCCGGATGTTCTTCGGCATCTACATGATCACCGTCGCCGACCCGCAGATCCTCTGGAACGACGGCTTCTACCCGCTGGTCGACGTCACGATCCCCGACGATTCGTTCTGGAAGCCCAAGTACCCCGCTGCCCTCAACGCGCGTAACCACGGCATCGGTCGCGTCTTCGACCTGTTCGGTGGCCTGCTCGGTCAGACGAACCCCGGGCTGCTCAACGCCGCCGGCTTCTCGTCATCACCGCATTTCATGTATTCGGGCAGCTACGGGCCGGGTGAGCGCGAGGGCGAGTGGTTCCAGCTGTACTCGATCGGATTCGGCGGGATTCCCGGCCGGCCGGTGGGTGACGGCCCGGACGGCCACTCGCTGTGGCCGTCGTTCGTCAACATCCCGTGCGAGTACCTGGAGTCCTACTACCCGCTGCGGATCGAACGCTGGGAGACCATCGCGGACACCGGTGGCGCCGGGCTCCATCGCGGCGGGAACGGCGTCGACGTGGCCTACCGGTTCCTGGAGGCCGGCACGATCGCGATTCACGACGACCGCTGGCTCACCTATCCGTGGGGGGTCAACGGTGGCGAGCCCGGTGCGCGTGGCCGCAAGTGGCTCGAACGCGCCGACGGCGGCACCGAGATCCTGGGCAGCAAGGTGCACGACGTGCCAGTAGCTCCCGGGGACGTGCTGCATTTCGTCACCTGGGGTGGCGGCGGGTGGGGCGACCCGCTCGCCCGCGACCCGGAACTCGTCGGCCTCGAGGTCCGCCGGGGCCTGGTCAGCCCCACGGGGGCCCGCCGCTTCGGCGTTGTCTGCGACGAGGCCGGCACCGTCGACGTCGCGGCCACCGAGGAGGTACGGGCCGAGCTGCGCCACGGACGTCCGGACCCGCTGCCCACCTTCGACATGGGACCGCCGATGGAAACCATCCTGGACCGGTGCCTGGAGGAGACCGGTCTTCCCGCCCCTCGGCCGCCTGTCGCCCGATGAACCCCGTGCCGGACAGCAGCGACGACGGGTTCGGGGGCGCGCTCCTGCCCGGCGCCCGCCCCGCAGTGCTGGTCATCGATTTTATGCGGGCTTACTTCGACCCGGCCAGTCCGCTGTGCCTGCCGTCCGCGGACTGTCTGCGGTCGGCAGGCCGGGTCATCGCCGCAGCCCGCGACCACCGGCTTCCCGTGCTGCACACCCGCGTCGCGTACGGGCCCGGCGGTGTCGACGGAGGCCTGTTCGTCCGGAAGGTCACCGCCCTTCGGCAGCTCTTCTCCGGCGGTGGCGCGATGGGTGAGCTGATGCCGCAGGTCTGCCCCGCCGAGGATGAACTGGTGCTGGTCAAGCAGTACGCCAGCGCCTTCTTCGGCACGTCGCTGGCCTCCACCCTGCGGGCCGAGCGCATCGACACCGTCGTGCTGGTCGGCGTGAGCACGAGCGGTTGTGTCCGTGCCACGGCGGTGGACGCGATCCAGCACGGTCTCGTCCCGCTGGTGGTTTCCGACGCGGTGGCGGACCGCGCCACCGGCCCGCACGAGGCGAGCCTGTACGACCTGCAAGCCAAGTACGCCGAGGTGATCAGCGAGGCTAGGGCCGTCGCGTACCTGTCGGAGGAACGATGACAGTCATGGTCGACATCGTCGAGGTCTCGCCCCGCGACGGCCTGCAGAACGAGGCGATGCTACTGACCACCGCCGACAAGGTCGAGCTCGTCGACCGGGCGGTACGAGCGGGAGCCCGGCGGGTGGAGGTGACCAGCTTCGTCAACCCCGCCCGGGTTCCGCAGATGGCGGACGCGGACGAGTTGATGGCCGCGCTCCCCCGCCACGACGGCGTCCGATACGCGGGCCTGGTGATGAACCGCCGCGGCCTGGACCGAGCTCTGGCCGCGGGCGTCGACGAGATCAACGTCGTCGTCGTCGCCACGGACACCTTCTGCGGTCGCAACCAGGGCATGACCACCGCCCAAGCCTGCGACACGGCCGCAGTACTGGTGCAGGCGGCTCGCGAGGCAGGGGTGTTCACGACGGTGACCGTGGGTGCCTCGTTCGGATGCCCGTTCGAAGGCGAGGTCCCGCCGAACCGGCTGCGGGAGGTACTCACCCGGGTGCGGGATGCAGGGCCGGACGAACTGGCCCTCGCCGACACCATCGGAGTGGCCGTACCCTCCGACGTCACCGAACGGCTGACGCTCGCCCGGGAGATCACGCAATCCTGGACACCGCTGCGGCTGCACCTGCACGACACCCGACACACCGGCGTCGCCAACGCGGTCGCGGCAGTCCAAGCGGGCGTCACCACCCTCGACGCCAGCATCGGCGGGACGGGCGGTTGCCCGTTCGCGCCGGCGGCGACCGGGAACGTCGCCACCGAGGATCTCGTCTACCTCTTCGACCGCTTGGGGCGGCCCACCGGCCTGAATCTGGAGGAGCTCACCTCGGCCGTCGCCTGGCTGGAGCGGAGACTCGGCAAGCAACTCCCCGGCGCTCTGCTCCGGGCAGGCGGTTTTCCCACCTGAGCCCGACCTGGACGCCGGAGAGTCTGTCCGGTTTGGCGCGCCCGCCGGGATGCCGATCAAGACCGACGATGTGTGGCTGCTCGGCCGCGCCTGGTCCACTCCCGTCGGGTTCCTCCGCGGCTTTCCCGGGTCTGTCCGGGACGCCCAGTGAGGATCACCGGCGGATCAGACGGTCACCTCGCCGCGTACGAGCGCCTTCGCGACGACGGTCCGCAGGATGTCGTTCGTGCCCTCGCCGATGCTCATCAGGATCGAGTCCCGGTAGAGGCGCTCGACCTCGAACTCGGTGGAGTAGCCGTAGCCGCCGTGCACCTTCATCGCGTCGATCGCGGCCTCGAGGGCCACCTCCGAGCAGAACACCTTTGCCATCCCGGTCTGCCCGTCGGCGCGACCGCGCCGGACCGCGTCGGCCGCCCAGTACGCCATCAGGCGGGCGGCCTGGAGCTGGATCGCGATGGTGGCGAGCTTGAGCTGGATCGCCTGGAACTCGGCGATGTGCTTGCCGAACGCCTTGCGCTGCTGGGCGTAGGCCAGCGCCTCGTCGTGGGCCCGCTGCGCGATGCCGACCGACCGCGCGGCGATGTTGACCCGGCCCCACTCCAGGGCGGACAACGCCTGCTTGAGGCCGACGCCCTCGACGCCACCGAGCAACCGGTCCTTCGGTACCCGCACGTTGTCGAGGAGGATCTCGCAGGACTCGGTGCCCTTGTAGCCGAGCTTCGGGATGTCCCGCAGGACCTGGAAGCCGTCCAGCGTCGCGTCGACGAGCAGCACGCTCATGCCGGTGTGCGCGGGCGTGGCGTGCGGGTCGGTCTTGACCAGCACCGGCAGCGGGTCGGCGTACCGCGCGTTGGTGATCCACATTTTGGTGCCGTTGACGATGTAGTGGTCGCCGTCGAGGCGGGCGGTGGTGCGGATGCCCTGCAGGTCGGTGCCGGCGTCCGGCTCGGTGAGGCCGATGCCGGTCCGCCGGGCACCGGTGGCGAGGTCGGGCAGGTAGGCCTGCTTCTGCTCCTCGGTGCCGTGTACGGCGATCATCCGGCAGGCCAGGGAGTGGCTGCCGAGGATGCCGGCGATACCCATCCAGCCGCGGGCGAGTTCCTCGAACACCAGCGCGAACGAGACCGGGTCGAGGTCGAGGCCGCCGTACTGTTCCGGCACGGTGATGCCGAACAGCCCCATCTCGGCCATCCCCCGCACGATCTCCGTCGGGTACCGCCCGGTTTGCTCCCAGTCCCGCGCGACCGGGATGATCTCCCGGTCGACGAACGTGCGGAGCAGGGCGCGGAAGTCCTGCTGCTCCTCGGTGAGCGTGAAGTCCATGGGTAGCCTCCGTCAGCGGTGGAAGACCGGCAGCGCCCGGCCGTCGTCGAGGTCGAGCCAACCGACACGGACCGGGTCGCCGATCCGCCAGTCCTGCCCTTCGAGGGTGGACAGCACGAATGGTCCCTCGGCGAGCCGGACCCGGGCGATCGTGTACGGCACGGCAGCCTCCGGCACGGGTGCCCGGTGCACCACGGTGAACGTGTCCACGACGCCGTGGCCGGACGCCTCGACGAACCCGAGATCCACCATCGACGAGCAGGCGGTGCACAGCGCACGCGGCGGATGCTGGACGTGCCCGCATGACCGGCAGGTCTGCAGCGTGTAGCGGTGCTCCCGGGTGGCGTCCCACCAGCCGGCCGTCACGTCGTCGGGTGGCGGCACGTGCATCACCGCACCCCCAGCACGACCGTCGCGTGCGTGGACAGGATCCCGCCGGTCCCGTGCGCCACGGCCACCCGGGCGTCGGGCACCTGCCGGGCTCCCGCCTCGCCGCGCAGTTGGCGGACCGCCTCCACCAGCAGCAGCACCCCGTACTGACCGGGATGGCAGTACGACAGGCCGCCGCCGGAGGTGTTCAACGCCAGCTCACCGCCGGGACGGATCCGGCCGTCGGAGATGTAGTCGAGCACCTCCCCCGGCCCGCAGAAGCCCAGCGCCTCGATGCTGAGCGCGGCGGTGATGGTGAAGGAGTCGTACACCTCCAGCACGTCCACGTCAGCCGGAGTGATGCCGGCCCGGGCGAACGCCTCCCGGCCGGACTCGCGCGCGCCGGTGGCCGTCAGATCCTCGACCGCGGTCATCGACGTGTTCGTCGACCGTTCGCCGTACCCGAGAACCCGTACCGGCGGGTGCCGCAGGTCGCGGGCCCGGTCGAGCGTGGTGAGCACGACCGCCCCGCCACCGTCGGTCACCAGGCAGCAGTCGGCGACGGTCAGCGGGCTGGAGACCATCGGCGCGGCGAGCACGTCGTCCACGGTCAGCGGCCCGGCGCCGTAGCGGAACGCGACCGGGTTGAGCAGCGCCCACGCCCTGGCGGCGACCGCGATCTCGGCGAGCTTCTCCCGCGTCCCGCCGTACCGGTGGAAGTACTGTTGTGCCGCCATCGCGTAGTACGACAGCGGGTACAGGGGGCCGTACGGCGTCTCGAACTGGGCCTCCGGGATGTGCTCCTCGGCGACTCCGCCGAGGCTGCGCGAACGTGCGGAGCGTTGGTTCGACGCGAAGCTGATGACAACCGTGGACACCTGGCCGGCTTCGATCGCCTGGGTGGCACGGGCGACCATCATCTCGGCGGCCGACCCGCCGACGAACGTCGAGTCGACCCAGCGGGGCCACAGCCCGAGATATTCGGCGAGCTGTGTGGTGGAGAAGCGGGACACCCCCGTGGTGGCCAGTCCGTCGACGTCGCTGAGGGTCAGCCCGGCGTCGGCGAGCGCCCGGGTGACGGCCTGGGTCTGCAGCGTGAGCGTGGACTTTCCGGTGCTGCCGAGGTCGCACTCGGCCGCGCCGACGATCGCGACGCCGCTCACCGCGCGCCAGGCCCGTCGGCCGTGCCGAGCAGGACCGTCGCGTGGGCGGGGCGGGCTGCGGGCCGCTGTGGGCCGTACTCGCCGGCCAGGATAGTGGCGGAGAGGTCGACCCGGACGCGGTCGGAACCGACCTCGACCACGGTCGCCTCGCACCGGACCGTCTCGCCGGCGAACATGAGGTTGCGGAACGTGAACGACAGCTCGTGCACGAAGCAGCGCGGGCCGAGCGCGTCCTGGAGCAGCTCGACGAAGAGCGCCCCGAACACCTGCCCGTCCACGACCGGGCCGGGGACCCGCGCGGCGGCCACGAACTCGGGGTCGAAGTGCAGGCGGTACCAGTCCCAGGTGGCGCCGGCGTAGGCGACCATGTCGGTGAGCGTGATGGTGCGCTCCAGCGCGGGCAGCGCATCCCCGACGTTCGGTGGCACCCTCGATGTCATGCGGCACCGTCCAGGCTGACCAGGATGATCGTCTCCTCGTTGACGGCGAGCAGCTCGCCGTCCTGGTTGGTGTACGTCGCGCGCGAGGAGACCACGAGCATGTCCGCGCCGGTGCGGGTCTGCTTCTCGGTCAGGTCGTGGATCTCCCAGGTCGCGATGATGACGTCGTCGGGGCGTACCCGGCGGTGGAAGGTGTAGCTGTTGCCGCCGCGGACCTGGCGGGTGCCGGGGACATCGAGGTGCCAGGAGTGTCCGGCGTAGCCGTCGCTGTTCATCGGGAGGTTCGCGTACTGGTTGGTCTCGCAGATGAGCGTCGGCGGAGCGGTCACGCCCGGCAGGCCCTGCGCACGGGCGAACTCGGGGTCCGAATACAGCGGGTTGTCGTCACCGATGGCCAGGCCGAAGTACCGGCCGGCAGCGGCGCCGAGCGGTTCCGGCGCGGTGTACACCTTCCTCGTGCCCAGCAGCGCGCGCAGTTCGTCGGTCAGCAGGCTCACGCCGTCTCCTCCGCTCCGCTGATGTGCGGATACACCGCCGTCGGGAACACCTCGAGCAGGAACTCGGGGCGCAGCAGGGCCTTGCAGATCGCCCCGGTCGACGCCGGCCAGGGCGGGCTGAGCAGTCGTTCCCGCACGCCGGCCACGCCCCGGTACGCCGGCAGCGCGGACTCGACGCAGTACTCGACCGTCTCCAGTAGGTGCTCCGGTCCGAGGCCGGCGTGGCGCAGCAGGTGCAGGATCGCGCCGTACGTCGCCTCGGCCTGCGCCACGATGTCGTCGGGGTGCAGGGCCTGCTGCGTCTGCATGTCCAGCGCGGCGAAACCGGACATGTACAGCGTCCGGCCGGCCCGGACCCCGGGGGCGTAGGTGAGCGTGTCGTAGCGGGACCAGCCCGGGTTGACCAGTTCCAACCGGTGCCGGGAGGCTGTGACGTCGATCGCGACGAGCGCGTCCGGGTGGTGCAGCCGGCTCATCAGGATGCCGCCCGCGCCCGGGTACACGCCGGCGCCGCCGAGGCGTTCCCGCCGCACGCGGTGCGTCCGGCGGTACACGTCGCGGGTCTCCGGCGTCGAGTAGTCGTAGGTCGTGACGACCGCGTCGAGGGACAGCCCGACCGCCGTGAGCAGGTCGCCCGCCCGGTCCAGGCAGTAGGCGTACTGCGCGGCGAAGTCCCCCGGGTGGACCACGGCGCCGGTGGCGTCGACCGGGAGCATCGTGGGTAGGTACACCGCGCCGTCGTGACCGGTCCGCACGGTGGAGGCCTGCCAGGTGCCGGCCGGCCGGGGCTCGCTGGCGGCCAGCACCTCGCCGCCGCCGCGGACCGCGTGCAGCTCGACCTCCAGCAGCGCGGTACGCCGCACGAGCCGCTCGACGACGACCGTCCGTAGCACGGGCTCGTGGTCGCCGAAGACCTCCCGCCGGACCGCCGCGGCCGCCTCGTACTCGGCGAGTCCGGCGACCGTCACGTTCTCGGTGACCCGGGTGACGTCCTGCGGCCCGAACCCGGCGGCCGCCAGGATCGTCAGCACCTTCTCGTACGCGGTGCGCGCCTGCGCCGCCATGTCCCCGGTGACCGTCATCCTGCCGACGGCCTCGTCGAACGCGGCGGAGGTGTGGCCGGAGGTCCAGGCCGCGTCGCCCTCGGCGAGGCCGAGGCAGAACGTGAAGCCGTCGTACGGGAACCAACGGAAGGAGGGCGGTTCGATGGCGTGTGGTGTCACGGGCGGTCCCTGTCGGTACCGGCGGCTGCCAGCGCCGCCATGAGCGGTTCGATGGTGTCCAGCTCGTCGAGACGGGACAGCAGGTCGACGACGTCTGCGGTGTCGCCACCGGCGTTGCCGTGGAACTTCGCGACGAGTTGCTGGTCGGTCAGCGGGTTGTCCGGGCCGCCCGCGCTGCGTGGCACGCTGCCGGGGACGGCCGAGCCGTCGACGAGCGTGATGCGGGCGGTGCCGGGCGCGTCGGCTGCGGGGCCGCCGGTGGGGGCAACGTGCCAACGCACCAGCCGGGCAACGCGTTCCACCTCGGGTCGGCCGAGCGAGTCCGGCTCGTACGTTGCGGTGGTCAGGTCACCGTCGACGACGGCGGCGGCGATGCTCCACGGCAGCGAGAACTTCGCCGCGTACGGCGACGCCGGTCGCGCCAGGTCCCGCCGGGTGTCGCAGACCGTGGGCACCGAGTCGGGGTGCACGTCGACGTCGATCGCGGCGACGTCGACGGAACGGACGCCGCCGCGGCGCACCGCGTCGCGGACCGCGTCGATCGCGGCGTGGGAGAGTTGGCACGCCGGGTACGGCTTGATGCCGATCCGGGTGGTCTCCCAGCGTGTGCCGAGCTCGGCGGTGATGGACGCGAGGTCGACCGCGCCGGCGGCCAGTGCGTCGTAGACACCGTGCGGGCCGTCGAGGACGTTCGCCGGGCCGCCGGCCCCGGCCGCGGCCAGCCGGGCGGCGAGGATACCGGCGTGCCCGGCGAATCCCGGGTGCAGCTGCTTCGTCGAGGCGCCACTGTGCAGGAACGCCAGGAGCCCGCCGGCCTGGCTGCCGGCGATGCCGAGCGCGTCGGTCGTCCGCGCGGCGTCGAGGCCGAGCAGCCGGGACGCGACGATCGCCGAGGAGAACACGCCGGCCACCATCGTGGCGTGCAGCCCGCGGGCGTGGAAGCCGTGCGACGCGGCGGCGGCGACCCGGCACACGGTCTCGTAGCCGACCACGGCGGCCTCGAGCACGGCCCGGCCGGGCGCGCCGACCTGCTCGCCGACGGCGAACGCGGCCGGCAGCACCACGGCTGTGGCGTGCACGAGGCCGCCGGCGTGGGTGTCGTCGAAGTCCAGTGCGTGCACGAGGGTGCCGTTGGCGAGCGCGGCGGCCGGCGCACCGACCCGGCCCTGCGACCCGATGATCGTCGCCTCCGGCGGGCCGCCGAGTCCCCGGGCGACGACGACGGCCGGTATCGGCGACGGCCCACCGGGCTCCCCCGGCATCGGGCTGGCGCGCAGTCCACCCAGCGCCGTGCCGACCCCGTCGAGCAGGTGCCGCAGCGCTGCGGCCCGGACCGTAGCCGGCATGTCGACGTGGCCCGTGCCCCACTCGGCAAGCTCCTCGGCGATCATCGTGAGGTGGCGGTGGTGTCGAGGCGGTCAGGGGTGTCGGGGGTGTTCGCGCCGGGTGCCGGCTCGGCATCGCCGAACGCGCCGGCCGCCCGCAGCGCCACCACCTGAGACTCGTCCAGGCCCAGGATCTCCCCGGTGACGAGTGCGAGGTCCTCGTTGCGCTGCGGTGCCCGGCGGTAGGTGGGCGTCTCGTCACCGACCCGCACCGGGGACGCGAGTTGCCGTACCTCGCCGTAGCGGGGGTGGTCGGTGGTGACCACGAGGTTCCGGGCGGCGGTGTGCTCGTCCACCAGGGCCGCGCCGACGTCGTTGATCGGGCCGCACGGGATCGACCCGGCGTAGAGCTGCGTGAGCCAGTCGTCGACGGTCTTCTGCCGGAAGATCGCCTCCAACCGGGGCACCAGGTCGGCGCTGTGCTCCCGCCGGCCGGCGAAGGTCGCGTACGGCGAGCCGGCCTCGGCCCACTCCGGGTGGCCGACGATCTGGCACAGCCGGGCCCAGAACTTCTCCTTCGCGCAGCCGACGACCATCCAGCCGTCCTTGGCCTCGAACGCCTGGAACGGCACGAGCGACGGGTGGGCCGAGTGGTGTGTGCGGACCGGCTGGAACCCGGTGTTCAGGTGCCACGTCGCGGGATAGGTCAGCATCGACACCGCGGTGTCGTAGAGGCTGACGTCGCAGTCCATCCCGACGCCGTCGCGGCGGGCGGCGTGCACCCCGGCCAGCAGCGAGATCGCGGCCACGAAGCCTCCCGAGTAGTCCACCAGTGACAGTCCGGACTTGGTGGGCGGTCCATCGGGCTCACCGGTCAGCTCCATCCAGCCGGCGAGACCCTGCAACACGTAGTCGTAGCCGGGTTCCTGCTTGCGCGGCCCGGTCATCCCGAACCCGGTCAGCGACACGCACACGATGCGCGGGTTGAGGTGCTTGAGGTCGTCGTACCGGATGCGCAGCTTCTCCGGCACGTCCCCGCGCAGGTTGGAGTACACGACGTCGGAGACCGCGACGAGCTGTTCGAAGACGCCGCGCCCGGCGGCGGTACCCAGGTCGAGAGAGATGCTGCGCTTGTTGCGGTTGAACGTCTCGAAGAAGAGCGAGTCCTCGTCCTCGGCGTACGGCGGCACGTATCGGCCGACGTCGCCGCCGGCCCGCGGGTCCTCGATCTTGATGACCTGGGCGCCGAGGTCGGCCAGGTGCACGCTGCCGAACGGTCCGGCGCCGTACTGCTCGACCGCGATGATGCGCAGGTCCTCCAGCGGTCTCACGTGGTCGCTCCCGTCAGCTCACCGATCAGTGCGATGATCTCGTCCTGGGCCGCGCGGATCTCGACGGCCGGCAGCCCGTGGGTCGGCGGGCTCAGCTTCACGGTGTCGGCGATGCCGTCATAGGCCGCGATCCGGGCGGCGACGTCGTCGCGGGTGCCGGCCATGGTGAGCGCGTCGACCATCCGGTCGCTGACGCTGCCCGCGAGGTGGTCCGCGCCGGCACCGGCCCGGAACCCGTCGATGACGGCCTGCTGGTCCTCGGCGAGGCCGTGGAACGCGAAGAAGTCGGCGTAGGTGCGGACCGTGGCGTAGAAGCCGACCACCCCGGCGGCGCGGCGGCGGGCGAGCGCGGGGTCGGCGGCCACCGAGCAGCACGCGGAGACGACAACGTCGACGTCGTGGCGCGTCTTGCCGTCCGCGCGGTCGATGCCGAGCGTGAGGTCGGGCAGGATGTGCTCCCGCAGGTACCCCGGTGAGCACAGCTCGTGGCTGATCCAGCCGTCGCCGATCTCGCCGGCCAGCCGGGTCATCAGCGGGCCCATCGCGGCCAGGTACACCGGGATCGGCCGCTCCGGAACGGCGTACGGCCGCTCGTAACCGCGGATGTGCATCGGCTCGAACTCGCCGTCGGCACGGATCTCGGCGCCGGTGGTGCAGGCGTCCCAGAACAGCCGGATGTTGTGGACCGTCTCGCGCAGATGACCGACCGGCTTGCCGAACGGCACGTTGTGCCATTGCTCGTTGAGCCGGCGCACCCCGGAGCCGAGGCCGAGAACGAACCGGCCACCGGACAGCTCGTCCAGGTCGAGCGCCTCCAGCGCGGTGATCATCGGGCTGCGGGTGAACGCCAGGACGATCGAGGTGCCGATCCGTGCGGTCGACGTCGCCGCGGCCAGGGCCGCGGCGGTGCCGGTCGCGCTCCGGTGCAGCTCCGAGGCCCACAGCACCTCGGCGCCCGCGCGTTCCGCCCGGCGCCCGGCGTCGGCCAGCTCCGCGAGCGTCTCCCCCCACGGCTGGTACGTGAGCCTCATGCCGTTTCCTTGCTGTCGCCGTCGAGGGAGAGTGGGGACTTCCCCACCGGGAAGAGGTTTTCCAGCTGTTCGGCGCCGCGGCGGTACACGTAGAACGTGCGCTTGAAGGAGCAGACCTCGTCGCCGTGCTGGTTGAGCGTGCGGGTGCGCACCGTGACGATGCCGGCATGCGGGCGGGACGCGGATTCGCGCTTCTCCAGCACGAGCGACTCGCTGTAGAGCGTGTCACCGGCGAACACCGGGTGGGTCATCCGGATCTCGTCCCAGCCGAGGTTCGCGAACGCGTTCTGGGTCAGGTCGGTGACGCTCTGCCCGACCGCGATGGCCACCGTGAGTGTCGACACCACGAGCGGCTTGCCGAACTCCGACCGCGCGGCGTACGCGGCGTTGAAGTGCATCTCGTTGGTGTTCATGGTCAGCAGCGTGAACCAGGTGTTGTCGGTCTCCGTGACGGTGCGTCCCAGCGGATGCTGGTAGACGTCTCCGATCTCGAAGTCCTCGAAGAACCGCCCGGTCCAGCCTTGCTTGAGCCCCATCAGCCAATCTCCTCAGAACGTGCGAGGTACCCGTCGCGGATCGTCCGCTTGAGGATCTTGCCGCTCGGGTTGCGCGGCAACGCGTCGACGACGTGCCACTCGCGGGGCACCTTGTAGCGGGCCACGTGCTGCCGGACGTGGCCTTCCAGGGCTCCGACGTCGATCCGCGTCCCCGGGCGGGCCACCACGAACGCGGCGATGCGCTCGCCGTACACCTCGTCGGGCACGCCGATGACGGCGACCTCGTCGACCGGCTGGTGGCGGGCGATGACCTCCTCGATCTCGCGCGGAAAGATGTTGACCCCGCCCGCGATGATCATGTCGTTCTTCCGGTCGACGATGGTGACGAAGCCCTGCTCATCGCGCACGGCCACGTCGCCGACGGAGAAGAACCCGTCGGCGTCGTATCCGGCCCGGGTGGCCTCCTCGTCGTCGAGGTAGCCGGCCAGCAGCAGCGGCGAGCGGGCGAACAGCTCGCCGGGCTCACCCGGCCCCACTTCGTTGCCGTCGTCGTCGGTGAGCCGGATCTCGTTCCAGAACCAGGGATGCCCGACACTGCCGGCCCGTTCCAGGGCGAACTCGGGGCGCAGGTTGGTGACGATGGAGCACTCGGTCGAGCCGTACAGCTCGTGCACGTCGACGCCGGGGAACGCGGCGATCACCCACTCCTTCAGCGCGACCGGCAACGCGGCGGCGTTGAAGTAGAGCGTCCGCAGCGCCGACAGGTCGTACCGGGCGGCCGGCTCCTCGCAGAACCGGCGGAGGTGCTGGGCGTGCGTGGGCACCAGGAACACCGTGGAGGCGCGACTGGAGACCATCAGGTCCAACAACCGCTCCGGATCCCAGGTCGGCAGCACGCTGCACGAGCCGCCGAGCATCGGGGCGGTGTAGGCGAACGCGAACCCCGCGCCGTGGTACATCGGTGCGACGGCGATCGTGCTGCGGTTGGGGCCGAGCCCGTAGTCCAGCCCGACTCCGAACGCGGTGAGGACCCGTCCCCGATGGGTCAGCAGGACGCCCTTGGGCCGCCCGGTCGTGCCGGAGGTGTAGGTGATGCAGAACGGGTCGAGTTCGTCGACGGGGACCTGCGGATCGACCGCGCGGCCCTGTCCCAGGAACGTCTCGTACCGCTGGCCGACCTCGCCGGCGAAGCTGAGCACGAGCGGCAGGTCGTCGAGCAGGCCGTCGACGTTGCCGGCCAGCTCGTCGGCCAGGACGATCCCCCTCGCCCGGGAGTGGGCGAGGATGTACGCGTTGTCCGAGCTGTTGTTCTTCGTGTTCAGCGGCACGGTCGGGATGCCGGCCTTGGCCATCGCCGCCGATATCTCGAAGTACTCGTAGCGGTTGTTGCTCAGCACCGCGATCCGCTCACCGGGGGCGATGCCGTGCGCGAGCGTCGCGGACGCGAGCCGGTTGGAGCGCTCGTCGAGCGCGCCGAACGTCACGGCGTGGTCGCCGTCGACGACCGCGACCCGGCCCGGCGTGGCCCGGCCGAACTCGCGGATCCCGGCGGCCATGTTGAGCTGCACACCCTTCACCCCGGTGCCATCCCTCCCTGAGTCTTTGACGCGCATGACGGCCCCGGTCAGAGTCCGTAGCGGGCGAGCACGTCCCGCTTGCCGGGGATGAGGACCTTGCGGGTCATCCGGCCGGTGGTGAGCCACGCGATCGCGTCGCCGTTCCTGGTGCTGGTCAGCATCCGTTCGACCAGGTACGGCGCGACGTCGTCGACGTGGTCGCACAGGATGTTCAGCCACCTGCGCTGCCGCGCCACCTGCTCCGGCGCGGCGGCGGCCTCGCGCAGCCACCCCTCGGTGATGAGGATGCCGGGGCGGATCTGGCCGATCCGCACGCCGGTGCCGGTGACCTCCTTGGCCAGTGCCCGGGTGAAGGAGTCCAGACCGCGTTTGGTGGCCGCGTAGACCCCCATGCCGGGGCGGATCCGGCCGTCGCTGCCCCCGCCGAGCATGTTGAAGACCTGGCCGCCGCCGGCGGTGAGCATGCCGCGGACGGCGACCTGCGACCCGTACACGGTGCCGAGCATGTTCGTGGTGACCATCGTCCGGACGTCCTCCGGCGCGGTGTCGACGATCGGCCGGGTGGTGTTGGCGACACCGGCGTTGTTGATCCACAGGTCGACGCCGCCCAGCGCGTCGACCGCGGCGTTCCACATCCGCTCGACCTGCTCGGCGTCGGTGACGTCCACGGCGAACCCGTGGACCGTCGCTGCCGTGAGGGCCTGTGGGCGCAGCCGTGCGACGGCGTCGTCCACGGCCGGCCGCGAGCGCCCCGAGACGACGACGGAGTGGCCCCGCGAGAGCAGCTCGCGGGCGAGCGCGAAGCCGATCCCCCTGGTGCTGCCGGTGATGACTGCCTTACGCATGACTGCTCCTGCCCACTCAAGTCGGGAGAACGGGTCCGGTCAGTGGCCGGCCAGCCGGGCGACCGCGTCGGCCAGCGGCACCACGTCGGCATACTTGGCGTCGAGGTCGAAGAGGTTGGCCTCGTGCGGGCCGGGATCGCGGTCGGCGCACGCCTCGCGCACCACCATCGGGCGGAACCCGTGTTGCAGGGCGTCCACCGCCGACGCGCGGACGCAGCCGCTGGTGGAGAAGCCGCCGAGCACCACCGTGTCGACGCCGGCCGCGGTGAGCCAGGCGGCCAGGGCGGTTCCGGCGAAGGCGCTGGCGTAGTGCTTGTACACGATGTGATCGCCCGGGGCAGGCGTGACCTGGGTCGGGAAGTCGCCGAGTGGGTTGCCGGCGGCGAACGCGGTCAGTGCCGGCACCTTCGTGGCGAACAGGGGTGCTTCGGCGCAGGACTCGTCGGCGTACCGCACCGCGGTGAAAGCCACCGGAACCCGGGCGGCGCGGGCGGCCGCCACCAGCGCGGCCAGCGCGGCCAGCGCGGCCTCCGCGGTGGCCAGGAACAGCGGCGACGAGGGTACGGCGTACGCGGCGACGGGGTCGACCAGCACGAGCCCGGGCCGGGTGCCCCAGCCGAGCCGGCGGGCGAACCCGGCACCGGCGTAGTCGGCATCGAGCCTGCCGCCGCGCGCGGTACCGCTGGGGGTGGTGGACAGCTCGGCACCGTTCATTCGACGCAGCGTATGCGATGGATACGCCGTTTCGCTAGGGGGAACATTGCGGGACGTTGGGCTTGCCGTGCCCGTGGAAACAGTGTTTCCATTGCAGCCATGCCGGTCTCGGACGGCGCCGATCTCACCATCGCCGGCTGCCGGGCGGCCTGAAACGCGAAGTGAGGAGCTGCGGGTGCGAGCGCACGTCGAACTGATTCACGAGAATGACTACATCTGGCACGTCGGGGAGCTGCCGCACGGTGAGGGCCGGGTCCACGAACGCCGGCTCTCCACCGACGAGGAGGACGGATCGTCCTCGCTGGCGTTGCGGTTCGACAGCGACTGGGGGCGCGGGCCGGGCGTGCCGCACGCCGACACCGAGTTCTTCGTGCGGTCCGGCTCGCTGATCTACGGCGGTCAGGAGATCGGCCCGGGCGGCTATCTTCAGGTGCCCCGCGGCGTGCCGATGGACTGGATCAAGATCCGCGAGGGTTCGTCGGTGCTGCACTGGCGCGAGTACGGCGACTGCGGTTTCGACGTCGAAAAGGCACAGTGGAGTCCGGCCTCGGCGCGGTGGGAGAACGCTGTCGGCGAGGTGACGGTGGTCGATTCCAACGACATGGAGTGGACCGCCGCCCCGACGGTCGGACCGCTCACCCCGCTCTACATCAAGCTGCTGCACCGCGACCCGGTGACCAACTTCTACACCCGCCTGATCCGGGCCCACAAGGGCTGGAGCGACCACCGACTGGCCCACCACCCCTGCTACGAGGAGTTCTACACGCTCGGCGGGAAGATGGCGTACAACTTCGGCGACATCGACGAGGGCACCTACTGCTTCCGGCCGGCCGGGGTGAAGCACGGCCACTTCGTCGCCGAGACCGACATCGACTGGATCATCCGGTCGGACGGCGAGCTGGTCAACTGGTACACCACCGATGAGTGGGTCAAGTGGGGCGGCACGGCGACCAACTACCACGAGCACGACGAGGCGCCGGTCATCTCCACCCTGCCGGTGCGGTCCCGTTCACGCGGCCCCTGGTCCGGCGACGGGATGTGACGGCCACGGGGTGCGACGCGGCCACGACCACCGCCGCGTCACACCCCATGCTCGCCGACCGCCGTGGGCACCTCGTTCCCACGTACGGCAGTACCAGCACGCCGCCCTTGACCAGCAGGTCGTAACGCGCCACCGCACACCCCTTCACCGGCTGCGTTTCGCAGGACGTGACAGAGTTTCCATTACTGAGAAAGGGCGGCTAGATTGACGTCCCAACCCTCGGTCGGTCCAAGTGGAGGTCCCGTGCCCGGTGCACCGCAACCCGACGTCGACCCCGGCGTCACCGCGCTGTGGCCGGCGCTGGCCGGGGCCCGGGTCATCGACCTGGCCCAGCCGATGCGCCAGGGAATGCCCCAGTCACCGAACCACCCGCCGTTCCGGATGGTGATCGAGCGCCGCCACGGCGACCTGGTGCGCGCCGACGGCGGCAGCGCCGCCAACGAGGTCATCATCACCGGCGGGCACGTCGGTACCCACGTCGACGCGCTGGCCCACGTCTCGCAGGACGGACTCGTGCACTCCGGCCGGCCGGCCGCGGCAGCGCAGTCCCACAAAGGCTTCGCGGAGCTGGGCATCGAGACGTTCGACCCGTACGTCGGACGGGCCGTGCTGCTCGACGTCGCCGCCGTGCACTCCACCGCCGTGCTGCCGGCGGGTTACGAGATCACTCCGGACGACCTGGAGCGGGCCGCCGGGAACACCCGGATCGCACCGGGCGACGCGGTCCTGATCGGCACCGGCTGGTCGCGGCGGTGGGGCGACGGAGCAGCGTTCGTCGGGCTCGCCGACGGCGTACCCGGCCCCGGGGTGGCCGCCGCGCGCTGGCTCGCCGAGCGCGCGCCCAGGGTGGTCGGTGGCGAGACGATCGCCTTCGAGCACCTCGCCCCCGGACGCGGGCACGCCACCCTGCCGGTGCACCGGATCCTGCTGGTGGAGCACGGGATCAACATCGTGGAGACGATGAACCTGGCCGCGCTGCTCGACACCGGGGTCCGGGAGTTCCTGTTCGTGCTCAACCCGCTGCCCATCGTCGGAGCCACCGGCGCCCCGGTCCGCCCGCTGGCGGTTCTGCCGTGACGGCGGGCGGAGGTACGGCCGGGACGACGGCCGCGCCGGGCGACGAGCCCACGCTCAGCGCCCGGCTGGCGCGCTTCGCGGTCGACTGCCGTGACCACGGAGTACCGGAAGCCGTCCGCGCCGACATCCCCGGCCGGGTGCTGGACATCCTGGGGCTGGCCCTGGCAGCGCACGCCGACCCGGGGGCCGACGCGGCGGCGGCCGCGCTGCGGTCCGTGCGGCGCTGGGGCGGCATCGGCGAGGCCACCGTCATCGGCTCCGGCGATCGGCTGCCCGCCCCGGCCGCTGCTCTGGTCAACGGGGTACTGGCCCACTCGCTGGACTTCGACGACACGCACCTGCCCTCGGTGCTGCACCCGAGCGCCAGCGTCGTGCCGGCCGCGCTCGCCGCCGCGGAGGCGGTCGAGACCGGTGCGGCCGCCGGCGGCGCGGCCCTGGTCGCGGCGGTGGCCGCCGGGATCGAGATCACCAACCGGCTCGGCATGGCCGGCTACCTGCCCGCAACAGGGGCCAACGTCTTCTTCGAGCGGGGCCAGCACGCCACCTCGATCTGCGGCACGATCGGCGCTGCCGTCGCGGCCGGCCTGCTCTACGGCCTGGACGACGTGGGCATCGGCCACGCCATCGGGATCGCCGCGAGCATGGGCGCCGGCATCCTGGAGGCCAACCGCACCGGCGGCTCGGTCAAGCAGGCCCACTGCGGCTGGGCCGCCCACGCCGGGGTGAGTGCGGCGGTGCTGGCGGCCGACGGGCTGACCGGGCCACCGACCGTGCTGGAGGGACGGTTCGGTTTCTTCACCGCGCACACCGGCGACTTCACCGCCGACGCGCTGCTGCGCGGGCTGGGCACCGAGTGGGAGGTGCTGCGCACGGTCTACAAGCCGTACCCGTCGAACCACTTCACCCACCCCGGCGTCGACTGCGCCCTGGCGCTGCGGGCCGGCGGGCTCGACCCGGCCGACGTCGCCGAGATCGAGCTGGGGGTGGCCGCCCCGGTGCTGCGTACCATCGCCGAACCCACTGCCGAGAAGACCCGCCCGCGCAGCGCGTACCACGCGAAGTTCTCCGGCCCGTACACGGTCGCGGCGGCGCTGCTCGGCGGTGGCGGTCTGGGGTTGTCGCTCGACGACTTCGCCGGCGAGCTGCCGGCCGACCGGCTGGCGCTGGCGGCCCGGGTCCGGTGCGTGGCCGACCCCCGGGCGTCGGAGCTGTTCCCGCGGGCGTTCGCGGCGGTGCTGCGGGTGCGGACCCGCGGCGGTGCCCTCATGGAGCACCGGGTCGACTCATCGCGCGGCGGGCCGCAGCATCCATTGAGCGCGGCCGATCTGGCGACGAAGTTCCAGCTCAACGCCGAGCGGGCGGTTCCACCGGCGCAGATCGCCGCGCTGCGCGACGCCGTGCTCGGCGCCACCGGTGCCGGGGTGACGCCGTCGGCGCTACTCGCGCTGACCGCCGCGGCTCGCTGAGAGCGGCTCGGGGCAGCCGTGCCCACCGCCGCAGCCGCGCGTGCTCGGCAGATGCCCGGGTTTCGGGCGGGCGTCTACACGGCCAGGGCGAGCAGGCGCCGGGCGGAGCGGACCACCGCCTCGTCCACCAGCCGGCCCTGTGCGTCGAGGCAGACTCCCACGCCGTCGCGGACCGCCGCGTCGAAGCGGGCCACCAGGTCCGCCGCCGTCGCCACCTCGTCGGGTGCGGGGGTGAACACCTCGTTCACCACCGCGACCTGCGCCGGGTGGATACAGGCCCGGCCGACGAAGCCGAGCCGCCGCAGCGCCATCGTCGACTCGCGCAGCGCGACCAGGTCCCGGAAGTCGGTGCTGACCGGCCCCACCGGAGGCTCGATGCCGACCGCCGCGCTGGCCAGCACCACCTGTGAGCGGACGAAGAGCAGTTCCCGCTCGTCCGGCCCGAGCGTGACACCGAGGTCGGCGCGCAGGTCCGCCTCGCCGAGTTGCAGCCGCCGTACCCGGGGTGAGCGGGCGATGTCGAGGACCGCGGCCACGGCCGCCGCCGACTCCAGCAGCGGCACCACGGGGGTCGCGCCCACCGGCGACCCGGCCGCCGACTCGGCCGCACCGAGAACCTCGTCCAGGGCGACCAGTTCGGCGGCGGACTCGGCCTTCGCCACACAGAGCCCGGCGAGCCCCGGCCCCACAACGGTCGCCGCGTCGACGTGGCCCAACCGGCCCGGGTTGATCCGCACCCACCAGGCGACCCCGGGTGGTGCGGAGCGCAGGAAGGCGGCGACCGCCGAGCGGGCGGCGTCCTTGCCGGCCTGCGGCACCGCGTCCTCCAGATCGACGATCACCGCGTCCGCGCCGCGCCGGGCCGCCTTGGCCAGCTTGTCGGGCGCGTCCCCGGGCACGTACAGGTACGACCTCAACGGCTTCGGGCCCTCCCGCTCGACAACGCCCCGGCGATGCGGCCATTGTTTCGACTGCGAATACAGTGTTTCCATTAATGATCGAGACGTCAAGGAGGCTTCATGGGACCGCACCCGCACGGCTGGTGGATTCTGCTGCACATCGTGCTCTTCGTCTTCTGGCTGGGCGGAGATCTCGGGGTCTTCTGGTCGAGCCGGTTCGTCCTCAAGCCCGACCTCACTCCGGCCGCCCGGGCCACCGCGCTGAAGATCATGGGCGGGCTCGACCTGGGGCCCAAGATCTGCCTGGTGCTCTTCCTGCCCAGCGGCGTCACGCTGATGGCGCTGGACCCGCACGGCGCGCGGGTCTTCGGAATCAACCCGTTCGGCTGGCCGATCGTCGCACTGGTCTGGGTGTTCGCGGCGGCGTGGCTGGCCGCCACGATCTCCGACCACCACCGCCCGGGCCACCACCGGTGGGTACGCCGGGCGGACTGGACGGTCCGGATCGTGCTGATCGCCGGCCTGGCCGGGACCGCGCTCTACACGCTCTTCGCCGCCGCACCGTTCGGCGTGGACACCAACCCGAGGTGGCTGGGCGGCAAGATCCTGCTCTACAGCGTCGCGATCGCCTGCGGACTGGGCATCCGGCTCACCCTGCGCCCGTTCGGACCGGCCTTCGGCACCCTGATGACGACCGGCTCCACGCCGGAGGTGGAGCGCACGCTGCGGCGGGCGATCGACGGCTGCCTGCCCTACGTGTGGGGCATCTGGGGCAGCGTGCTGGCCGCCGCGGCGCTCGGCGTGCTGAAGCCGCTCGCGGCGCTGTGACCCGGGCAGGTCGGTCAGGTGCCGCTGTAACCGAGCTGAGCGGAGATCCGGCCGGTCGCCTCCAGTAGCGCCTTCGCCAGCTCGGGCGAGTCCGGCTTGAACCGCCCCACCGGCCCGGCCACGCTGACGACCGCCACCACGTGCCCGTCGTGGTCGTAGACCGGTGCCGCGATCGACGTCGCGCCGGGCTGGCGTTCGCCGCGCGAGGTGGCATAGCCGCGCTTGCGGATGGCCGCCATCTCCTTGCGCAGCTTCGCAGGGTCGGTGATGGTGCGGTCGGTGACCTCGACGAGCCGGTGCCGCTCCAGGTAGGCGTCGAACTCGTCCTCGGCGACGAAGGCCAGGAACGCCTTCGACGAACTGCCGGCGTGCAGCGGGTACGGGATGCCGATGTTGACGTCCAGCCGCAGCTCGTGCTCGGGCACCACCTGGTCGACGTACAGCCGGGTGTCGCCCCGGCGCAGCGACAGCGTGGCGGTCTCGCCCGTCTGGGCCGCCAGCGCGCGCAGCTCCGGACCGGCCATCGCGCGCAGGTCGGTGCGGGCCAGGTAGGCCCGGCCGAGCGTGACGGCCGCGTGGCCCAGTGCGTAGCGACGGGTGCTCGGGTCGACGATGATCAGATCCCGGCTGCGCAACGCCGTGAGGATGCGGTGCACGGCGGCCTTGGTCAGGCCCAGCGCGGTCGCGATCTCGGTGACGCCCAGGTCCGGTCGTCCGCTGCGCCCGAAGTAGAGCAGCACGTCCATCGCCCGCTCGACCGCCGCGATCGAGCGGGACTGGCCGTCGCCGTCCTCCGCGACGGCCGACGCCGTCACCGCGGATGTCCGATTGGTCATGGGTGGTCCTCCACAGCGCTGTTCGTTTTTGTCCGGTCTCCCGAGCAGTGTAGGTCGCTCGATTCCGCCCAGCGAAACAGCGTGTCCCGGGTGTCGCCGGCCACCCGGACCAAACGGCGGTTGACACGGGACACCACCCCTCGTTACGTTTCTGGTAACGGCGTTTCCTGATGCGAAACGGAGAGCCTGCCAGTGTCGGTCGACAGCATCACGTTCCGCTCGGCCCTCGCCCAGTGGCCCAGTGGCGTCGGTGTCGTGACCACTGTCGTCGACGGCCGGCCGCACGGCATGACGGCGAGCTCGTTCTCCTCGGTCAGCCTCAACCCGCCGCTGGTCTCCGTCTGCCTGGGCGTCCACCTTCCCAGCCACGCCCTGGTGGAGCGGGCCGGCGCCTTCGCGATCAGCTTCCTCGGCAAGGGCCAGGCCGGCATCGGCCAGCGCTTCGCCGGCATGCGCCCCGAGATCACCGACCGCTTCGCCGGGTTGGACTGGGCGTACGCCGAGACCGGCTGCCCGGTCCTGGCCAACGCGACCGCCTGGTTGGACTGCCGGGTCGTGCACGCCTACCCCGGCGGCGACCACACCATCTTCGTCGGCGAGGTGCTCGCCGCGAGCACCCCCCGGGTCGGCGCCCCGTTGCTGTTCCACTCCAGCGTGTGGAGCCAACTCGCCGACCCGCTGCCGGAGCGCATCGACATCGCGATCGGGGGCCGGCTCTCCCGCCTGCGCGCGAACACTCTGGCGATGGCCGGCTTCACGGTGCGGGCAACGCCCGGCCCGATGATCGCCGACGCCTTCCGGCCCGGCGGCGAGGATGCCACCCTCGCCGAGCTGGACCAGTTGCTGCGTGCCGGGCACACCGCCGTCACCCTGGTCGAGAAGGCCGACGCCAGCCCGGTGCAGGTGCGGGCAGTGCTCGCCGACGCCACCGTGCGCGCCCGCCGCGCCTCACTTCGGGTGCGGCTGCGGACCCAGCGCGGGCTCGGCCTGGTCAACGCCACGGTCGCGATGAAGAGCGGGGTCACCGGCTTCGACACCACCCTCAGCGGACGAGCGGACGCCCTGCGCACCCGCGACCTGGTCTTCCTCGCCCGTCAACTCGGGGTGTCCTGTCCCCGGCTCCCCGCCACCAACCCAGAGGAGTGACCCACATGTCCACCGGCGGACGGCTCATCGACGACCTCACCCCGGCCGAGCAGAATCGTGCGGCCCGGGTGGAGAAGGTGCTGCCCGCGCTGCGGGCCGCCGCCGCGCAGGCCGACGCCGACGGGGTGTTCCCCGCCGCGCACGTCGCGCTGCTGCGCGATGCCGGGCTGCTCGGCCTGGTGGTTCCGCAGGAGTACGGCGGCCTCGGCGGCGGCCTGCGCGACCTCGCCGCCGCCACCTTCGCGATGGGCAGCGCGTGCCCGTCGACGGCGTTGGCCTTCTTCTTCCACAACACCAGCGCCTCCCGGGGCCTGCTGCCGCTGGAGGCGATCGAACGCGGCCTCTTCGACGACGACGACGTCCCCGCCGTGCGGGCCTTCGCCGAGAAGGTGCTGACCCGGATGGCCGGTGGGGTGTGGCTGGCCAACTTCGCCAGCGAGGCGGTGAAGAGCTCGTCGGCCAACATCGCCATCTCCACCACCGCCACCCCGGCCAGGCGCGCAGGCGTCGACGGCTGGTCGCTCAGCGGCGAGAAGTCGTTCGGCTGCGCCACCGGCGTCGCCGACACCTACCTGGTCACCGCCCGGCTCGCCGGGCACGAGACAGCGGACGGGCTGGCACTGTTCCTCGTGCCCCGAGATGCCGCAGGGGTCGCCTCCCGGCCGAGCTGGGACGGCATCGGCATGCGCGGCTCGGCCAACCACGGCATCCGGCTCGACGACGTCTTCATCCCGGCCGACGAGGCGCTCACCGTGCCGGGCGCGTTCGTGAAGATGTTGCAGTGCAGCCGGGGCAGCTTCGTCGGCAACCAGCTGGCCATCACGGCCGTCTACGTCGGCGCGGCGCAGAGTGTCTACGACGACACGCTGACCAGGCTCACCGAGAAGACCTTCGCCGACACCGGCCGGCCGATCGCGGAGAGCCCCATGCACCAGGTGATCATCGGCAACATGACCGAACGGCTGGAGACGGCGTACCTCTGGCTGCGCCGCCAGTTGCTGCTGGAGACCAGCGAGCCACCGCTGCGCCCGCACGCCGAGGTCTACCAGCAGTGGCGGTTGGCCAAGGGCTCGATCTGCGAGGCGTGCTTCGACGTGGCGGTCGGCGCGCTCAAGGCGTGCGGCACGTCGAGTGCCACCATGAACGGGCCCGTCGGCCGGGCGCTTCGCGACCTGGCGATGGGGCTGGTGATGACGTTCCCGCCGGAGCGCGGCCGGTTGGAGGCGGCCGGCATGGTCACCAGCGACCGGTCCAACAACCTGTTCGCGGCGGTGGCCGGGTGACCGGGCCCCACCAACCGGACCTGCCCGATCTCGCCGACCTGGTCGACGAGGTCTGGACACCCAGCCACACACCGCTCGGATTCGACCTGGAGGATCCGGCGACCGGGGCGGTGCGGCGACCGGCTGCCGGCACGCCGCCGCACCGGATCGAGGCCGCCGTCGCCGCCGCGTCGGCGGCGCACGAGGCCGGGAGCTGGGCCGCGCTACCGGCCCCTGATCGCGCCGACGTACTGGACGCCGTCGCCGATGCGGTCGAGGGCGTCGCGGCCGAGATCTGCGCGCTGGAGGCGGCGACCACCGGCGTGCCGATCCGGCAGACCACACCGCTGGGCGTGATCCTCGGCGGCTCGTTCCGGCTGGCCGCCGCCCAACTGCGGCAGGGCCCGCAGAGCCAGGAGTTCCAGCGCGAGGACGGCCGGATCGCGTACGCCGAACGACTGCCCTGGGGTCCGGCCGCCTGTGTGGTGCCGTGGAACGCGCCCGCGCCGATGGCCGCGCACAAGGTCGCGAACGCGCTCGCCGCCGGCTGCCCCACGATCCTCAAGCCCAGCGAGTACGCCCCGCACGGCAGCCAACGGCTCGCCGCCGTCGTCGGGGCCACGCTCGCCGCCTCCGGCGTGCCGGCCGGGGTGTTCCAGCTCGTGCACGGCGGGGCCGAGGCCGGTGCGGCCCTGGTCGGCGATCCCCGGATCCGGGCGGTCTCCTTCACCGGTGGGCTCGCCGCCGGGCGGGCGGTCGCGGCGGCCTGCGCCTACGACATCAAGCCGGTGCAGCTCGAGCTCGGCGGCAACAACCCGCTGGTCGTGCTCCCCGACGCCGACGTCGCCGATGTCGCCCGGGCCGCGGTCGACCTGCTGAGCACCCTCAACGGGCAGTGGTGCCGGGCGCTGGGTCGGCTGATCGTGCCCGCCGACCGGCACGACGAGATCGTCGCCGCGATCGCCGACCGGCTCGCCGGCCTGGTCGCCGGCGCGCCGTTGGACCCCGCGACCGACCTCGGTCCGCTGGTGCACTCCCGGCACCTGGCCCGGGTGGTGGCCGCCCGCGACGACCTGCTGGCCCACGGCGGAACCGCGGTAACCGGCACCACGCTGCCGGCGGCCGGGCCGCTGGCCGGCGGGAACTTCCTCGCCCCGACGCTGGTCACCGGCGTCGCCCCCGCGCACACCGGCGATGAGATCTTCGGGCCCGTGGCAGCGGTGCACCCGTACGCCACCGTCGACGAGGCGGTGGCGCTGGCCAACGGCACGTCGTACGGGCTGGAGGCGTACGTGTTCGGCGCGGACGAGGAGGCCGCGCTGGCCGTGGCCCGCCGGATCCGGGCCGGTGAGGTCAAGGTCAACGGCTCCTCGGTGCTCAGCCTGCACCTGTTCAGCCCGCGCCCGGCGTTCGGGCTGTCCGGGTACGGCGAGGAGGGCACCGCCGAGACCCTGCGGTTCTTCACCAACCCTCGGGTCGTCGGCGTCGAGGGCGGCTTCGCGCTGCACGGCCGGTCATGACCCGGGGCGAGACCGCCCCGGCGCAGGCTACGCCCTCGATCACGGCCGGCGGCGCGGCGACCGCACGCCCGGCCGACGTGCTGCGGGCGCTGCTGGGCGGCGCCTCGCCGGTGCACGCCCCCGGTGTACACGACCCGCTCACCGCCGCGCTGGCCGCCGAGGCCGGGCACCACGTCGTGCACCTGTCCGGTGCGGTCTGCGCCGCGGTCGAGCTGGGCCTTCCCGACCTGGGATACCTGCACGGCACACACGTCGCGGAGCGGGCCGCGCGGCTGGTCCCGGCGCTGGCCGGCGTGCCGCTGATCGCCGACGCGGACACCGGCTACGGCAATCCGCTGCACGCGGTCTGGACCGCCCAGCGGTACGCGGCGGCCGGCGCCGCCGGGCTGCACCTGGAGGACCAGGTCAGCCCGAAGCGCTGCGGCCACCTGGCCGGCAAGGAGCTGTTGGACATGGCGGGTGCGACGGCGAAGATCCGGGCGATCGCCGAGGCGGGCACCGGCCTGGTGCTGATCGGCCGCACCGACGCCTACTCGGTGGCCGGCCTCGATGAGGCGATCGAGCGGGCCGGCCGGTTCGCCGACGCCGGCGCCGACGCGGTCTTCCTGGAGGGTGTGGACACCGCCGAGGAGTTGGCGGCGGTGCGTACCGCGCTGCCCGGCGTACCCCTGGTGGTGAATCGCTCGGAGGCGGCCGGTGTGCGCGCCTTCCCGCCCGACGACGCGCTCGGCGCGCTCGGGGTCCGGGTCGTGCTGCACCCGGTCGCGCCGATGCTGGCCGCGCTGCGCGCGGCTGCCGCCGCCTACGCCGCGATCGGCCGGGACGGTCACGCCGGCGCGGTGCCCCGGCTCGCCTGGTCGTCGTTCACCGCGCTGGTCGGCCAGGACGATGCGCTGACTCTCGATCGGAGGTACGCCTGATGCACGTACTGATCGCCGGAGCGGGGCCGGTCGGGCTGACCGCGGCGCTCGCGCTGGCCCGCCGGGGCTGCGAGGTGACCGTGCTGGAGGCCGGTGACGCCCTCGCCGCCGAGTCCCGTGCCTCCACGTTCCACCCGCCGACGCTGGAGATGCTCGAGGCGTTGGGGGTCGGCGCGGACCTGTTGGCGCGCGGGCTGGTGGCGCCGACGTTCGCCTACCGGGATCGCCGGGAGGGACTGATCGCGGAGCTGGACCTCTCGGTGCTCGCCGAGGACACCCCGTACCCGTACCGGGTGCAGTGCGAGCAGTCGAAGCTGTGCGTGATCCTGCTGGCGCACCTGGCCGGGCAACCGACGGCCCGGGTCCGCTTCGGTTGGCCGGTCGACTCGGTACGACAGGCCGCGGATCGGGCCGACGGCGGTGTGGTCGCGGTCGCCGAGGACGGCCGGGAGGTGTCCGGCGACTGGCTGATCGCGGCCGACGGCGCCAGTTCGGCGGTACGGCGGGCGCTGGGGTTGCCCTTCGACGGGATCACTTACCCCGAACGGTTCCTGGTGGCCTCCACCGACGAGGACCTGCCAGTTCTGCTCGGCCCGCTGGCGTACGTCAACTACGTCTTCGACCCGGTCGAGTGGTCGGTGCTGCTGCGCACGCCGGACCACTGGCGGGTGCTGCTGCCCACCCCCGAGGACACCCCTGACGCGCACGAGCTGGGCCGGCTCGACCGGCGGTTGCGGGCGATCGCCGATCCGGGCCGGCCGTGGCGGGTGGCGCACGCCAGTTTGTACCGGGTGCACCAGCGGGTCGCCGCGACGTTCCGGCAGGGGCGGGTGCTGCTGGCCGGCGACGCCGCGCACGTCAACAACCCGCTCGGTGGGCTGGGCATGAACTCGGGCATCCACGACGCGGTCGCCTACGCGCAGGTGCTGGCCTCGGGCAGCCCGGCACCGGACGGTGGGGAGCTGGACCGGGCGGTGACGGCGGTGTCCGACGAGCGGCGCCGGATCGCACTGACCTACGTGCAGGAGGTCTCCGACCAGAACTACCGCCGGATGCGGGCCACCGATCCACAGTTGCGGTCCGCGCAGCTGGCCGGTCTGCGCGCGCTGGCCGCGGACCCGCAGGCGGCCCGCGCGTATCTGCTGCGCAGCTCCATGATTGCCTCGCTGCGCCCCGGCGCCGGACAGCCGGTGGTACGGGCATGACGGCACCCGGCGGCGGCCCGGTGATCGAGCGGGTGAACCCGTCCAGGTTCACCGAGCTGGTCGGCACGGTCGGTGTGAGCGGGCCTGAGCGGGTGGACGTCCTGGTCCGCCGGGCCGACGCCGCGCAGCGGGGCTGGGCGGCCACCGGCATCGCGCGGCGGCTCGCCGCGCTGGCCGCCGGCGCCGACGCGATCGCCGGGCGGCTCGAACCGCTGGCCGGGCTGCTGGCCCGGGAGTCGGGCAAGGTGCTCGCCGACTGCCGCGGCGAGGTCGGGTTCGCCGGCACGTACCTGCGCTGGGTCATCGAGCACGCCCCGGCGGCGTACGCGGATCGGGAGATCGACGACGCGGCCGGTCGGCTGCTGCGGCTGCCCCGGCCGTACGGTGTGGTCGCCGCGATCACGCCGTGGAATGCGCCGATCATCCTCACCCTGCTCAAGGTGGCCCCGGCCCTCGCCGCCGGCAACGCGGTGGTGGTCAAGCCCTCGCCGCTGGCGCCGCTGGCGGTCTCGGAGGTGCTGCGCCTGCTCGCCGGGGCGCTGCCCGACGGGACGCTGGCGGTCGTCCACGGCGACGCCGCCGCCGGTGCGGCGTTGGTCGGACACCCGCTGGTGCGCAAGGTGGCGTTCACCGGCGGCGGCGTGGCGGCCCGGCAGGTGGCGGCGACCGCGGCCACCCAGACCACACCGGTGGTGCTGGAGCTGGGCGGCAACGACGCGGCGATCTTCCTGCCGGACGCCGACCTGGGCACCGAGCCGATGCGCCGGCTGGTGCTGGCGAGTTTCGCCACCAGCGGCCAGGTGTGCATGGCTGCCAAGCGCCTGTATGTGCACCGCGGCCGCCGCGACGAGTTCGTGGCGGCGTACCGGGCCGCCGCGGCGGAGGTGCTGCGCGTCGGTGACGCGCTCACGCCGGGGGTGAGCATGGGCCCGGTCATCTCGGCCGGTGCCGTCGCCCGGATCGAGCGGATCGTTGCGGCGGCCGTCGCCCGGGGTGCCACGGCGCTGCCGCTGGGCACTGTCGACGGTGGCACCGACCTGGCCGGCGGGTACTTCGTGACCCCGACGCTCGTGCTGGACGCACCGGACGACGCCGAGGTGGTCACCGGGGAGCAGTTCGGGCCGACGGTGCCGCTGCTGCTCTACGACGACGAGGAGGAACTGCTGGCCCGGGTCAACGCCGACGAGCTGGGCCTTGGCGGTTCGGTCTGGTCGGCCGACGAGGAGCGGGCGTTCGCGCTGGCCCGTCGGGTCGAGGCGGGCTTCGTCTTCGTCAACACGCACAACCGCACCGGGCTGTCGCTGAGGGCGCCGTTCGGTGGGGTGAAGCGCTCCGGCTACGGCCGTGAGTACGCCGAGGAAGGGCTGGCCGAGTACGCGCAGACCTGCGTCGTGCACGCGCCCGGCCCGTTCCGGCCCGGTGGCGCCGGGCTACCCGCCAACGCGTACCCGGGCTGAGGCCGGGCCGCGTCGGTCCAGCGCTGCCGTCAGTAGTCGACGACGACGCGGGCCGCGAGGCGCGGCTTGAGCCAGCCCGCCACCTCCAGGTGGGCGGGGTGGGCCTGGTAGGCGCGCAACGCGTCCGCGTCGGTGTGTGTGCTGATCATGCACAGGTCGTAGGAGACCGGGGTCCGCAGCGTGTCCAGGGCGACGGTCAGCGTCGCGATCTCATCAATTGTGCTGGTCAGACCTTCCAGCAGTGACTTCGCCTTGGCAGCATCGGCCGCATCGGCGAACTTCATCAGTACCACGTGCGTAAACACCTGTTCGTCCCCCTGTTCCCCGGCGTCGCCCGAGTGTATGTTCTGGAAACAGCGTTTCGCTAGGGGAACCGGAGCGGGAATGACCATCAGGGTTGCCGCCGTACAGTTCGAGGTCGGCCAGGACATCGGGGCCAACCTGGCCACCTGCCTGCGCCTCGTCGCCGACGCCGCCCGACAGGGCGCACAACTCGTGGTGCTGCCCGAGTTCTGCAACCACCTGGCCTGGTACACCGATCGCGCCCAGGCACACGCCCTGGCCACCCGGCCGGGCGACGATTTCCTCACCGCGATCTCCGCGAGCGCCGCCGAGCATCGGGTGCACCTCAAAATCAACGTCACGCACGCCTACCCCGACGGGCGCACCGGCGGCACCAACTTCCTCTTCGGCCCGGACGGGGCGTTGCTCGGCAGCTGCGACAAGCAGGTCCTGATGGGCGCCGAGAACGACCACCTCGACCCCGCGACCGGGGTCGGACCCGTGCTCGACACCCCGCTCGGCCGGCTCGGCATGTACGCCTGCATGGAGGGCGTCATTCCCGAGACCACCCGCGGGCTCGCGCTGCGCGGCGCGCAGGTGCTGCTCAACAGCCTGAACTCGTTCGCCACCGATGAGGCCGCGCTGCACATTCCGGTGCGGGCCGCGGAGAACCGGGTCTGGGTGATCGCCGCCAACAAGGTCGGCCCGCTGCTGCCCGCCGAGCACCTGCCGGCCATGAGCCGCGGCCTGGGCGTGCCGGAGCAGTGGCTGCACGGTGCCGGCGAGTCGCAGATCGTCGCGCCGGACGGCACGGTGGTGGCCAAGGGCCCGCGCACCGGTGAGGCCGTCGTCATCGCCGACATCGCTGTCGAGCGCGCCGACGACAAGCGCCGCCCGGACGGCAGCGACATCCTCGCGGCCCGCCGACCGGAACTCTACAGCCCACTCGGGGACGCACCGGCCGGTCGCCGCCGGCCGCCCGGCGCACCGAGCCTGCCGGTCGCCGTGGTCCGGCCCGGGGACCCGGGCCAGGCGGCCGACCTGCTCGGTAAGGCGGTCGCCGAGGGCGCGCTGCTCGCCGTGCTCGCGGAGAACGCCCTCGGCGCGCACGTCGGGCCGGCCGAGGTGGCCACGGCGCTGGCACCGGCGCTGCGCGGCACCGACGGGTACGCCGTGGCCACCGCTCTCGGCCCCGACGGTCCGGTCGGGCTGCTCATCGGCCCGGATGGCGTGGTCGGCGAGCAGCCACAACTGCATCGGGCCGGCGCGGCCCGCGACGCCGTGCGGCCCGGCGGCGCGCTGCGCACCTTCGACCTGCCCTGGGGGCGGCTGGCGATCGTGGTGGGCGACGACGCGGTCTTCCCGGAGACGTTCCGGCTCGCCGCGCTCGCCGACGCCGATGTGGTCGCCGTGCCGTTCACCCCGCGCGAGCCCTGGGAACTGGCGCTGGGCCTGCCGGAGCGGGCCGCGGAGAACCGGCTCAACGTGATCGCCGCCGGGCGCCTCGGCACGGGCGCCGCGGTCTTCACCCTCAGCGCCGACTTCACCCTCTGGACCACCTGGGCCGGACCGTTCACCGGCCGGATCAGCAGCCCGCTGCGCACCGACATCGCCGCGGACCGGCCCGTCACGCATGCCGTGGTGACCCCGGCGCAGGCGGCGAACCGGCTCGTCTCCCGCCGAACCGACCTCGTCGACGGCCGCCCGTGGCGGCTCGTCCAGGCCCTCACCGAAAGGCGCTGACCCGTGGCCGACACGTTGAAACCCGTCGAGGACATGCTCGACGACTCCCCCACGGTCGACGTCCACGAGACGTTCCACCGCTACCAGATACTCCTGGACGAGCTGAAGGCCAAGATCGACGCACGGTTCGAGCTGACCCGCGACCCGTCCACCGAGCCGCTGGAGCACTACGGGGACTACCCGAACGGACCGGGCGGCTCGCTCGCCGCGTACACCGGGCCCGAGGTCGACTGGCTCGTACGCTCCTGGCTGGGCAACCCCGCCGCCAGCTTCGCCAACCTGCACCTGACGTGCTGGCTGGGCCCGCAGGTCAGGGTGCCGCACCTGGGGTTGGCCCTGCTCGTCTGGCCCGGCGGCTGGTTCTACGTCGACTCGGTGCCCCGGGTCAACATGGTCGAGCACGGCGACTACTACGACAAGTACTACGAGCCGGTCAACGAGGAGTGGCTGCAACTCCGCACCGACCCGGCGTTCGACTACTTCGTCAGCCGGGCCGGGTTCATCCGGGCCAGCCTGTCGCCGACGGCGTACTGCTACTCCTTCGACCGCAGCCCGGAGAACATCGAGAGGGTCAGCCAGGTGACCCACGCCCACGTCGACCGCTGGCTGCGCTGGGTCGACGAGGCCGAGCCGGTGCCGGCCGAGGAGCGGGCCGCGCTCGCCGAGACCGATCTGCGGATCCGCCGCAATATCGCCGACCGCGACCCGGCGAACGTGATGGGCGTGCGCTACTTCGGCGAGGAGACCACCAACCGGCTCGTCCGCGCGCTCTGGGGCGGCGACCGCGAACTCCCCCGGCCGTCGGCATGAGCGGTGCGCAGGAAGGCGACGTCCGGTCGGTCTGGTGGGCCGTACGCGTCCCCGGCGCGCCGGCGCCGTTCGACACCGCGCACCTGCGGGTCTACTACCGGGCGCGGCCCACCGGCTCGGACGCCGAGCGGCTCAGCGGGGTGCTGGCGGCCGACCCGGCCGGGGCACCGTACCCGGTGGTCCTGCTGGTCTCCGGCGTCAACGTCGGGCAGGACGCCTACCGCTGGCTGGCGGTGGAGCTGGCCGCGCGGGGCGTCGTCGCGGTGACCTACGACTGGGTCGGAGTGCTCTTCGCCGGCCTGCACGGGATCACTCCCGGCGTCGACCTGGACGCGGCCCGGCCGGAGGGCTACGGCAGCCGACCGACCAGCCCGTCGCTGCGCCCGGTGCTCGACTCGCTGGCGCAGCTCACCGGGCCGCTCGACGGGTTGCTCGACCTCGACCGGGTGGCGCTGGTGGGTCACTCCGCCGGCGGCACGGTGGCGCTGCAGTCGGCGCGCTTCCTGCCCGAGGTCCGCGCGGTGGCCACCTACGGGGCGCACACCATGGTGGCGACCATGCTCGGCTGGCCGGCCGGCACCGTGCTGCCGGCCCAGGCGGACTGCCCGGTCATGTTGCTCGCCGGCACCAACGACGGCGTGATCAACGGCTCAGCCGACCGGTACGGCGAGGACGCGGCCACCCGCGCCGACCCGATCACCCGCACCTTCGACGAGGCGCTGCCCGAAGCGGGCGGCAGCAATCTGCTGGTGCGGCTCGCCGGTGCCAACCACTTCGGCATCGTGCACCCGCTCGACCCCACCTCGGCGCGTGCCTTCCTCGACGAGGAGGCGACCGCCGACCCGGAAAGCATCCGTGCGCTCGTGGTCGACCTGCTGTCCGGGTTCCTCGCCGTCCACCTTCGCGGCGAACCGGCCGACGGCTTCGACCGGTTGCTGGCAAAGCTCGACACCACCTCTTCGATCGCCTCGTTCCGTCGGAGGTAAGCCACCATGCTCAAGAACTTCTGGTACGCGGTCGAGTTCTCCGACCGGGTCACCACCAAGCCGGCCCGGATCACCGTGCTCGGCCAGTACCTGGCTCTCTACCGCACCCCGAGCGGGCGCGTGGTAGCCCTGTCCGACCTGTGCGTACATCGGGGCGCGGCGCTTTCCGGCGGCTGGACGGCCGGCGACAACATCGTCTGCCCATACCACGGATGGCAGTTCGAGCCGGGCGGAGCATGCACGAAAATCCCGGCGAATCAGCCCGGCCGGGGCATCCCCACCAAGGCCCGGGTCGACTCGTATCCCGTGCAGGAGCGCTACGGCTTCGTCTGGGTCTTCATGGGTGACCTGCCCGAGGCCGAGCGGCCGCCGATCCCCCTCTGGCCGGAGTTCGACAACCTGGTGGAAAACGGCGGGAAGTTCCGCGCGGTGACCGGCGAGTTCCTGTGGAAGGCCAACTACGAACGGATCCTGGAGAACGGCTGCGACATCGCACACGCACCCTTCGTGCACGGCAGCGTGTTCGGCAACCGAGAGAAGCCCGAGGTGCCCGAGTACGAGGTCGAGGTGCGCGACGAGTGGTCGGCGTACGCCACGGTCAGCCTGCACCCGCCGCGCTCGAAGGGCCTCTGGTCGTTGATCAGCCGCAACAACGCGGACCTGGCCAACCGCCCGCCAGTGGTCACCTCGGCCGGCTGGATGCTGCCTAACATGATCAAGCTGCACGTCCGACTGTCGATCGGCGACCTGATCATCTACGACACCAACATCCCGGTCGACGAGACGACCACCCTGGTCAAGTGGGTCGCCCTGCGCACCTTCTTCACCGGGGCCTGGGCCAACCGCAACGCAGTGCAGCGCGTCCTCAAGATCTTCTACCAGGACGCCGAGGTGGTGAACAACGTCCGCCCCGAGTTGCTCCCGTTCGACCTCGGCGCGGAGCTGCACGTCAAGAGCGACCTCATCGCGGTGCACTACCGGCGACGCCGACAGGAGCTGGCCGAGCAGGGCTGGATGCTCTCCGACGCCGACCGGATCACGGGCGACGTGCCACGGCGGGAGGCGACCGTCATCGCGTCGCCGGCCCGCCGGGAGAACCCGGAGCTCGCCCGCGCCTGGGTGCACAAGGCCAAGGGCGACCACCCGACCGTGGCGGAGGCGCAGCGGACCGGGCTCAAACGCATCACCGAGGAGGAGGGCGCCGACGCCGCCGCAGGAGCCGAGGCGCAGGCGAACCCCACCAGCAGCGCGACGAGGACGAAGGAGCAGGCATGAGTCTCCCGCTGGAACTCTGCGAGAACGCGGTGGCCCACCTGACCGCCCGGCACCCGCTCACCGCGGTCATCGACGAGCCGCTGAGCAGCCCGATGTCGCCCGACCCGGTGGGTGCGCTGCGGGTCTGGCGGGGCGCACCGGGCCAGCCGGTGGTCAAGGTGGTCTACGTCGGGCTGGTCGTCCCGATGATCCGCCTCGACAGCCACATGGTCTTCGCCTTCACCGCCGCCGACAGCGCGGTCCCGCACTTCACCCTGGACTCGGTGTACGGCGGCGACTACTACGCCTATCACCTCGACCTGATCCCCCGGGCCGAGCTGAGCAGCCACCTGCCCTACCTGGACGCGGCGTACCAGCCGCTCACCGCGGTCTTCACCGAGGCCAGCGCGATGGACGGGCTGAGCCGGGCCGACATCGGGCCCCGCCAGTGCGCGCTGATGTCGCCGTGGATGCTGGTCGGCCGGGCCACCGAGGAGTCGTTCCGGAAGATCGGAGCCGCCGTCTCCGCGTACGCCGAGCACTGGTCCGCGCTGGTGACCGACGGCCTGCCGGCCGACGTCGTGGCGGGATTGGCCGACACCGACCTGGCCGCCCGGGACACCGCCGTACGGGTCAACCTGTTCAGCCCCGACGTCGACCCGGTCTGGGCCCGGGTCACCCGGCTGATCGGCGAGCCGGCGACCGACCGGATCCGAGCGGAGCTGATCGGCAATGGGTGAGCCCACCGCACCGACAACCGTAGCGGCGGACTCCGAACCGAGCCAGTGGCAGCAGCGGATCGCCGGCGAGTGGCACGGCCGGCCGTCGCTGTTCACCGCAACCGGCGTCTGGCAGGGCTTCGAGGACATCCGCCGCTCGTCGGTCTTCTCCGACGGCGTCACCACGTATTTCATGGACGGCGGGCTGGTCGGTGGGGGCGAGTTGGCCGGGCGCTACCGGCTGGGCGCGCCGTTCGCCTTCAGGGTGATCGACTCCGACGCCGATCGGGCCTACACCGGCCCCGACTTCTTCGGCACGGGCCAGCCGTACGGGTCCTTCGTGGACGCCCACTACTACGGCCCCGGCTGGCAGGTGGACCTGAACACCTGGAACCAGGTGCTGCCCGACGGCCAGACCCAGGTCTACTCGTCGATGCTCTACCAGGGCTGGGCTGTGGTGGGCTGCTTCAACGGCGTCTACACGCGAAGCTTCGACCACGACACCAACCCGGACACCCGGGAGCGGGTGACGCGGTTCCTGTCCGCCGAAGAGCGGCGCGGGCCGGTGCCGTACATCCTGCCGACCAAGCAGGCCGGCGCGTTCACCGGTAGCTGCGAGCTGTGGGGTGCCGACCAGCAGCTGCGCGGCACGGTCGCGGTGCGCCTCGGTCTGGAGCCGATCGACCTGCTCCGCACCCGCCGGGTCGTGCACTGGACCGGCGCCGGCCTGGACCGGCGGTACGTGGTCGAGCAGCGCCGCGACGGCGACCGGCTGTTCTTCGAGGGCCCCGACGCCTGGGGCAACGCGCAGGGCTTCGGTCGCGCCAGCTACCCGTCCTGGCACTTCCACGCCGACGGCGGCGACGTGTGGAAGGTCAAGGGACGCGAGTTCGCCATCGACGCCGAGCCGGGCATGTCCGCCGGCGGGCGCCTGGCCGTGGTGTACGAGCTGTTCCGGGGCAACGTGCTGGACAGCGTCCTGCACGGCCTGCTCGCCTGGGAGGCAGCCGGATGACCGCGGTGGTGGTGACCGGCGGCACCCGCGGGATCGGTGCCGGCCTGGTACGCGCGCTGCTGGCCCGCGGCGCCCGGGTCGCGTTCTGCGGACGCAGCGCGGAGTCGGTGGCAGCGGCGCTTGCCACACTGCGTTCCGAAGCCTTGGTGCCGGCCGGAGCCGAGGTGCTCGGGGTACGTGCGGACGTCACCGACCGCGCCGACCTGTCCGTGCTCTGGTCGACGGCCGCCGAGGCGTTCGGCGGGGTCGACATCTGGATCAACAATGCGGGCACGAACCATGCCCGCCGCCCACTGTGGGAGCTGCCGCCGGCAGAGCTGGACGGAGTGCTCGCGGCCAACCTCGGCGGGGTGGCCCGGGCCAGCGCGGTGGTGCTCGCCGCGATGATCGAGCAGGGCCGCGGCGCGCTGTGGAACATGGAGGGCTTCGGTTCCAACGGCCAGGCCCGGCCGGGGTTGACCGGGTACGGGGCGTCGAAGCGCGCGGTCACCTACCTGACCGACGGGCTGGCCAAGGAGCTAACCGCAGCCGGGGTCGCCGACCGGGTCACCGTGCACCACCTCTCCCCCGGCATCGTCGTGACCGACCTGCTCACCCACGACTACCCGCCGGACGAGCTGGCGAAGGCCAAAAAGATCTTCAACATCCTCGGTGACCGGGTCGAGACGGTCACCCCGTGGCTGGCCGACCGGGTCCTCGCCGGGGGCCGCAACGGCAGCCGGGCCGCCTGGCTGACCAGCCGCAAGGCCGCCGCTCGGTTCGCCGTCGCCAGCTTCCGCAAGCGCGACCTCTTCGGCGACTCCGTCGGCGTCCCCGCGGGGACCCGGCGCGAGCACCTGTCGTGAACGGCAGCGACTACACCGTCGTCCTCGCGCTGGAGGACTTCGTGCCGACCGGTCTGGCGCTGGTCGGGTTCTGGATCCTCGCCGGGCTCTCCGCTCGGGTCGTGCCGCGGGTGGGCCCGGTCGCCCACGTCAGCGCCGTCCTCATCGGCCTCGGCGGCCTGGCCAAGTCGACCTGGAAGCTGCTGCTGTCCGGGTTCTCGATCGACCTGCCCTGGCTGGAGGCGGCGCTGTTTCCGCTGATGGCGCTCGGCGCGGTCGGGCTGATCTGGGGCCTGGCGAGCGCATTGCGCGGGCGCAGCCTGCCGTGGTGGCCGTTCGCCGCCGTGCTGGCCGTGACCGCCGGCGTGGCCGCCGGGTACGCCGTCTTCGCCCCCGTCTTCGCCCTCGCGACCACGGGCGTGACGACCATCAGCGTCCTGGCCGCGATCATCGCCGGCCGGCGGCGCGCCTGGGCCGCGGTGACGCTCTACGTCGCCGGGCTGGCCTGCGTGCTGCTGCTGGTGCCGCTGCGCAACCATCCCGAGCACGAAACCCTGGCCCTCCAGTGGGTCGAGCAGGGCACCAACACCCTCGGCCAGGCCGCGCTGCTGGCCGCGGCGTGGCTGACCGTGCGCGCGCACCACCGGGCCTCGACCACGTCCCACCCGACCCCCGCCCAGGAAGGAGTTGTCCGCTCATGACCGACGCGCTCGGCTGGCGCCGCAAGTTCGGTGTCATCGCCCCGTCGACGAACACCATCGTGGAGCCGGACTTCTACCGGATGACCGTACCCGGTGTGACCGCGCACTTCTCCCGGATCCACATCCGCGACCAGGACCTCTCCAGCGACGGCAACTTCGAGAACCTCCTGACCCAGATCCGCGACGAGATCGGCGCGGCCTGCGAGCGGGTGCTGACCTGCGAGCCCGACTACATGGTGATGGGCATGTCCGCCGAGACGTTCTGGGGCGGCGTCGAGGGCAACCGGCAGTTCGTCGCCCAGATCAAGGCGATCACCGGGCTGGAGGTGGCGACCGGCGCGGAGGCGTGTGAGCGGGCACTGCGCCTCTACGGCGCCCGCCGGATCGGCGTGGTGACGCCGTACCAACCGATCGGCGACACGAACGTCGAGCAGTTCTTCTCCGAGATCGGCTTCGAGGTGGTCACGATCGAGGGTCTCAAGTGCCCGACCGCGGTCTCCATCGCCCACGTCCCGGAGGACGAGTTGCGCCGGGCGCTGCTGGCCGTGGACGGCCCGGACGTCGACGCCCTGGTCCAGTGCGGCACCAACCTGTCGATGGTCGGGCTGGCCGACGAGGCCGAACGCTGGCTCGGTAAGCCGGTGATCGCCATCAACGCGGCGACCTGGTGGATGGCGCTGCGCGAGAACGGGATCACCGACAAGGTGTACGGCGCCGGTTCCCTGCTGCGCGAGCACTGACCACCCGCGCTGTCGGCAACACGCCAGCGGTGCGGGCCGGGGAGGAATCCCCGGCCCGCGCCGTTCGCCGGCTCAGCTCCGCGGGATTCCGCGACGCCTCGGCAGCACCACGACCAGGCCGACACCGAGCAGGAGCACGGCGCTGGACCAGAGCAGCAGCAGCGCCGTCACGCCCCCCTCGCCCGTGTTCGGCAGCGACCCGTCGCCATTGCCACCGCCGCCGCCTTCGCTCTCGTCGCCGGTCGCGGCCCGCGACTTCACCGTGAATTTGGCGACGATCGACGTCGCCGCCGGGCCGGTCACCGGGTCCGCGCCCGCGTTGCACTCGGTGTCGACCTGCGGGTGGTCGAAGACGATGTTGGTGACCGTCAGCGACACCAGCCCTGCCTTCGAGGTGGTGTAGGTCCCGGTCAGCGTCGCGCCGGGCAGGACGGCGTTGGGGTTGATCGCGCCGTACGCCGGGCCTCGGAGGTTGACCGTACCGCTGCCCACCCCGCCGACCTTGACGGTCGCCTTGGGCACCAGATCGCCGGCACCGACCGGCACCGGTCCGCTCTTCGGGCCGGCCGAGAACTTCAGGCGCACCGTCACCTTGGCGCCCCGCCCAGGGTTGCTGGGCGACATGCTCAGGGTGTGCGTGGCGGTCCACGACGAGAGGCTGCTCAGCGTCTTGCAGTTCAGCTTCACGCTCTTCGGGCCGAACGGCTGGGCGGGCGTGTCGACCTCGTCGGTTGCCGTCGGCGGGTCGTCCGTCGCCGACGACGGGAGCGACAGCGACGGTTTCGCGGAGGGCGACGGCGTTGCGGAGGGGGACGGCGTTGCGGAGGGCGACGGGCTCGGCGGTGGGGTCGCGGTGCCGGTACCGCCGACGGTGAAGCTCTCCACGATGGAGGTCGGCACCGGTGCCGCCTTGTGGTCGCGGTCGCCGGCCGCCGAGCAGTGCGTCGTGGCCGAGGCGTTGGTGAACGTGACCCGCCCGACGGTGAGCGTCGCCGCTCCGGCGGCGGAGGCGAAGTAGGTGCCGGTCGTGGTGATCGGGCCGAGCGGCGCTTCCGGGGCGACGGCCCGTGCCGGGTACGAGGACATCCGCAGCGTCGCGCTGCCGGAGAGGGAGCCACCCAGGGCCAGCGTGACATTCACCGGCACGTCACCGGCGTTCAGCCCCACCGGCCCGTTGTCGGGGCCGGTCTTCGCCGTGAGCGTGACGGTCACGGTGTCGCCGACCTTCGGCGCGGCCGGTGACTGGGTCAGGGTGAAGGTGTCCTGCCAGACCGTCGGCGAGCTGCCGGTGCCGGCGTCGTTGAAGTAGAGCCGGCAGCCCAGCGTCCCGGCCGTGGGGCCGACCGCCGCGGCGGGCAGCGTCGCCCGGGCGGGGGCCGCCGCCGGGATCGCGAGTAGCAGCAGCAACGGCGCCAGGACGAGCGCGAACGCTGCCACCCGGACGGGATAACGACCTCGGGTCATTGGGTCCTCCGGTTCCGGTAGGGCATCAGCACGAGCAGGCCGATGCAGAGCAACAGCAGGCCGGAGCCGACCAGCACGGTGACCGCGTACCGGTCCGGGCCGGCGCTCACCGGGTTGGCGTTGAGCGTCGGGGTCGACGTGCCGGCTGCGCCCGCCGGCCCGGTCGAGGGTGCCGTGGTGGCTTCCGGCGTGGCCGCCGGCGCCGCGGGCGCGGGGGTCGCGGATGGGGCTCCCGGTGAGGGCTGCTGGGCCGACTTCTTGCCGAACGTCAACGTCACCGAGACCTTGTTGGCCTCGACCTGGTCGGCGTTGCCGCTCGTGGGCAGAATCTGCGCCGCGACCACGCACTCGCGCTTGGTGCAGTCGAACGCGCCGAACTTCTGGGCCAGCTTCAGAGTGACCGTGGGCAGCTTCCCGCTGCCGTCGGCGTTGACGAACGCGGCCCCGCCGGACAGGTTGCAGTCGGTCGGTCCCTTGAAACCGGCGACGCACTGACCGACGGCGATCTGCTTCAGGTTCGGGGTGAAACCCGAACCGTTGACGATGACCTGCTGCTTGTCCGTCAGCCCGGTGGTGGCGCTGACGGTGAGGGTCGGCGCGGCGAACGCGGCCGGGGGTGCCGCGACGACGGCGAGGCCGCTGCTGGTGGCGAGCAGGGCGGCGAGCGTGAGCGCCCGGCGGCGGATGGTTCGCACGGCGATCTCCTGACAGGTTCGGCGCAGGCCGGCACGGGCAAGTGGCGGGGCGACGCGGAGCGGGCTCACGACGGCACCGTCGTGCGTTGAGCGGGCACGCCGGAGCGGTTGACGGCGGCGTGGTCGGTACCGAGGTAGGAGCGGACCACGTCGGGGTGGTTGCGGACCTCCTGCGGGGTGCCGTCGGCGATGACCCGGCCGCCGTCCATCGCGACCAGCCGGTCGGCGAGCCGGGCGAGCAGCGGCAGGTCGTGCTCGATGATGACCATGGTGACCCCGAGTTCGTCGTGGATCCGGCGCAGCACCTCGCCCAGCGCGACGCCGTCGGTCTGGGACACTCCCGATGAGGGCTCGTCGAGCAGCAGCAGCGCCGGCTCCAGCGCCAGCAGGCAGGTGATCTCGACGATCCGGCGGGTACCGGTGGACAGTTCCCCGACCAACCGATCGGCGAGCGGGGCCAGGCCCATCAGCGTGACGAGTTCCTCGGCCCGGTGGCGTTTGGCCTGGTCCGGGGCGGTGGCACCCAGAGCTGCGGCGACGAGGCTGGTCGGCGCGGTCCGTTCGCCGGCCACCATGACGGTCTCCAGCACCGTCATGGTGGCGAAGAGCCGCGCGTCCTGGAACGAGCGCACCAGCCCGAGACCGGCCCGCCGCTGCGGCGACAGCCCGGTGACCGGGCGGCCGGCGAACAGGACCGCGCCCCGGTCCGGACGGGTGAAGCCGGCAATGATTTCGAACAGGGTGGTCTTGCCGGCGCCGTTCGGGCCGATGATGCCGACCACCTCGCCGGCGGCGACGTCGAGGCTGGCCCCGGCGACGGCCCGCACGCCGCCGAAGGAGCGGGCCACCTCCCGCACCGAGAGCAGCGGCTCGCCGGTCGCAGGCGGTCGCAGCGGGACGGTGCGCGGCGGCAGCGTGATCGGGCCACCGGAGCTGGCGGCCTGCGCCGGCCCGGCCATCTCATCGGTGGCGGACGGTACCGGTGCGTCGCGGCCGCGGGCGATCAGCGCGGCGATCCGGTCACGCAGCCACAGCACCGGCCCGCCGAGTCCGGCCGGCAGCGCAATCACCACGACCAGCCAGACCAGGGTCAGCGCCGCCTGGCCGATGATGTCCAGTTCCAGGAATCCGGGTACGCCGACGATCAGGAACGCCCCGAGCAGCGGGCCGCCCAGCAGCGTGATCCCGCCGACCACCACGGTGGCGACGACGTCGATGCTGGCCGAGGCCGGGAACGTGTTCACGGTGAGCTGGGTCTGCCCGTGGCCGATCACCGCCCCGCCGAGACCGGCGAGCGCGCCCGCGACCGCGTACGCCTGCAGGACCCGCACCGGCACCGCGACGGTGAACGCGCGGGCGGCGTCGGCGTTGTCGCGCAGCGCCACCAGGACCCGCCCGAAGGCACCGGCGCGCAGGTTCGCGGTGACCCACAGGCCGAGCAGCAGCGCCACCAGCGCGAACAGGTAGTAGTCGGTGGCCAGGTCGAAGGTGTGGCCGAGGATGCGCGGCTTGGGCACCTGCGCGCCATCGCCGAGCAGCCAATCCTGCCGCAGCAGGAACGTGCTGGTGGCCAGCGCGAAGGCGAGCGTGGTGACGGCGAGGGCGAGCCCGCGCAGGCGCAGCGCCGGCACGCCGACCGCGACTGCGGCCAGCGCCGCCGCCGCGCAGCCGGCGAGGATCCCCACGAACAGGTTGCCGGTCCGCACGGAGACCTGCACCGACACCGCGGCGCCGATGCCGGCGAACGCGAACTGGCCCAGGGACAGCTCGCCGGCCACGCCGGTGACCAGCCCGATCGACAGGCCGACCAGGGTGAAGCCGATGATCGCGATGAGCACCGAGGCGGTCTCATTGCTGATCACGAAGGCCAGCGCGGCGGCGACGGCGAAGCCCACCCCGGCGACGACCCGGCCGAGGTTGCGCAGCAGCCAGACCCGCTGGTAGGCGGCGGGCAGCGGCGGCGCGCCGATCCGGCCCCAGCCGCCGTCCTCCCCGTCGCGGCGCGCCCGGACCGGCTGGGCCAGCAGCGCGACCAGGATGACCGCGACCAGGGCCAGCTCGACGAGGCCGCCGCTGGACTGACCGGAGAGCAGGATCTGCTCCCCCACCCCGATGCCCAGCGAGGCGCCGAACGCGATCGGGACGGAGGAGAACCGGGCGATCACCGCGCCGGCGAGGCCCCGCACCAGCAGGGCCGGGCCGAGCGACTCAATCGACTGGGTGCCCTGGGTCGGCGCCATGAGGATCGCCGAGAAGGCGGCCACCGCACCGGCGATCGACCAGGCCAGGGTCGCCATCCGGGCCGCGGTGACGCCGTTGAGGGTGGCCGCGTCGGGGGCATCGGCGGCGGCCCGGATCGCCAGCCCGAACCGGCTGCGCTTGAGAAACATGGCGAGCCCGACCAGCAGCACCGGAGTGAGCAGCAGCATCGCGGTGAACGCCGGGCCGACCGGGGTGTTGCCGATGGTGAACGACGGCATGCCGGGCGGCACCGGGAACGCCGGGCCGCTGGCCCCCGAGCTGTTCACCAGCAGGGCGAGCACGAGCACGAACTGGGACAGCCCGAGGGTGGCGATCATGCCGATCACCCGGGGCCGGTGGCGCAGCCGGCGGACCACGCCCAGCTCGATCGCGCCGGAGACCGCGGCGGCGGCGAGCATCCCGACCGGCAGGGCGAGCCAGTACGGCAGCACCCCGTCACCGACCAGCCGACCGAGCACGGCGGCGCCGAACACCCCGACCGCGCCGTGTGCGAAGTTGACGAACCGGCTGGACCGGTAGACCAGCACCAGCCCGACCGCCAGCAGCCCGTACGTGAGGCCGGTGAACAGGCCCAGCACGATGCGGTCCGGGCCGACGTCGAAACCGCCGATCATCGGATCACCGCCCCGTCCACCGGGGTGGCCTCCGACGCGGGCGCGGCCTGCGCCTGCGGCGCGGGCTCGGTGTCCTCGGCTGGCGCGTGGCCACCGAGCATCAGGGCCCGGACCAGGTCCGGCTGACCGGCCAGTTCACCCGCGGTGTGCTCGGCGACCATCGCACCCTTCTCCATGAAGTAGATCCGGTCGGCCAGCGACAGCGCCACATTGACGGACTGCTCCACCACCAGCACCGAAGTGCCCAGCGCGTTGAGCCGGCGCAGCATTTCCAGCAGGCCGCCGACGACGACCGGGGCCAGGCCGAGCGACAACTCGTCGACCAACAGCATCCGGGGGCGCTGGATCAGCGTCTTGGCGAGCACGAGCAGTTGCCGCTCACCGCCCGACAGGGTGGCGGCGACCTGGTCGCGCCGCTCGTAGAGGCGGGGGAAGACGGCGAACGACGCGTCGACCCCCCGGTGCACCGCGTCGCTGCGCCGGCCCAGCGCGTAGCCGTGCATGCGCAGGTTCTCGGTGACGGTGAGCGAGCCGAACACCGCCTGGCCGACCACCGTGGACAGCCCGAGCTCGATCCGGCGGGGCGCGGTCAGCGCGGTCACGTCGACCCCGCCGAGCCGGACCACCCCGGCGGCGGGGCGGTGCAGGCCGGAGAGCACCCGCAGGAACGTGGTCTTGCCGACCCCGTTCGGGCCGCAGATCGCCACCATCTCGCCGTCGCCGACGCGTACGGCCGCGTCGTAGAGCACCTGGACCGGACCGTACGCCGCGTCGATGCCGGCGCAGGAGAGAGCGGCCGGACGGGCGCCGCTGTGCCTCAGTCGGGCGACCTCCGCCTCGTCGGCGAGCACCCGGGCCAACCGTTCGGCGTCGGCGGCGGCGGTGCGCCGGAGCCGCCGGGCGTAGCCGGCGCCGACCAGCACCGCCGCCGCGGCCACCGCCAACGCCGGAACGGCGCCGTACCGGGTGTTGAGCAGGGCGAGCAGGCCGGCGCCGCCCAGGCCACCGGCCAGGGACAGCACCGATGTCGCGGCCACGAACGCGGGGCGGGCGTCGGGGTGGAGCACCTCGGCGGCGATGCGTTCGCCCGAGACGGCGAGCGCGACCAGCGCACCGACGGCCACGGCCAGGCCGGATGCGAACAGCACGACGCCGACCGTTGCGGGGGTGGCCCCGACGAACAGGGCACCGGCGGCGCCGAGCAACCCCGCCGGGGCTGCGGCGACGGCGAGGCGCAGCGTCCGCTCGCCGCGCAGGAGCACGGCAAGCGCGGCCCCGGCGAGCAGCGCGTCGCCGATGACTCCTACGGCGCCGCGCGGGCCGAGGCCGAACCCGGTGTGCAGCACGTCGGCGGCGAAGGTCAGCGCGCCGGGCACGATCATGCCGAGGCCGGCCTGGGCCAGCACGGCGGTACGCGCGGTGGGTGGGCGGGTGGCGTTGTCGAACAGGGTGCGTAGCGCCGGCGGCCAGCCGGCATCGCCCGGCAGTTCCGCGGCGGCCGCCCCGGCCAGCGCGCCGAGCGCCGCGAGGACGCCCGCCGCCGCCCAGTGGTACCCGGATCCGCCTGCGGTGCCGCTGGCGAGCAGTGCGGCCAGGCCGAGCCCGTTCAGCAGCCCCACGTGCCAGTACCGCAGGGCGGCCGTCGCGGCGGCGATCGCGCGGCCGGACACCACCAGGACCGCCCAGGGCAGTCCGAGCGCGGTGAGCGCGAGCAGCCCCGGCAGCGGGGCGGCCACGTTGACCACCAGCAGCAGCGCGGCGCCCAGCCCGGCGCCGGCGAGCAGCGCGGTGCGTACCGAATGGCGGTGCGGTACCCGCTGCACGACCGCGACGGTCGCGGCCGCGCCGACCACCGCGGCGGCGATCACCGCGGTCAGTACGCTGGTCAGGTCGACGTCGAGACCCCGGGCGAGTCCCGCGGCGCCGAGCAGCGGCACCCCGGTCAGCAAGCCGCCGGCCGTACCCGCGCCCCAGCCCGCGCTGCGGGAACGCCATGCCCTCGCACCGTCGCGGGCGGTGCCCGGCGGAACGCTCCGGCGGGTGTTGTCATCGGGTCGCAAAGGACACGTCCTCCCCGCGGTAGGTGAAGCAGGCGCAGTCGCTGTCGTAGCCGAACGCCCGGTAGCCGTTCGAGGCGGCGAACCGGTCCGGGCCGAGCCGCCCGGAGAATCCGGTGGCCGGCTGGAATTGCGTGTCGAGCCTGCCCACGGCCGCCAGCCACCGGTGCGCGTTGAGATCGGCGCCGAGGTCCTTGGCGCCGATCTGCAGCAGCAGGACCGCGTCGCAGTACGGGAAGGCCACGCGGGCGTTCTCGCGGGTGCGGAACGACTCCCCCGCTGCGGCGAAGATGCCCAGGCAGGTTCGTTCGGGGTCGGTGGCGGGGAAGGCGTACTCCCGGTCGGCGACGTCCTGGCTCGGGTTGAAGCCGATGCCCACCGCCCCGGTCAGTGCCTCGCGCGGAATGATGTCCGGGTTGCCGATCAGGAAGCTGGGATTGTCGTAGCTGGAGATGCCGTACCGGGCGGTGAAGCCCTGCGCGGAGGCGGAGGTGAGGAAGAAGGAGGCCAGCCGGGTCCCGCCGAGGAAGAAGACCCGCTCGACGCGCTTGGCCCGCAGGTCGACGGCGGCCTGGTTGAGCCCCGTGTTGAGGGTGCCCAGGTCGGTGGAGTCGATCCAGGCCACGGTCGGGGTGATTCGCCGCTGCTTCAGGTACGGCACCACGTGCTGCTCGTACATCGCGCGGTTGGCCGGTGCGTCGACCGCGACGATGCCCGCCTGCCGGGCACCGTCGAAGAAGCCCTGCGCGGCCAGCGCCGGCAGGTACGCGCGCACGAAGTCGTCGTACGCGGGATAGGCCGGGGCGAACAGGTATGGCGCGAGACGCTGGCTCGTCGCCTGGTCGATGGTGATCAGGGTGGCGTCGAGCACCAGGGTGTGCCGCTGTGCGTAGCAGGGGCGGGCGTTGGCCTGCAACTGGCCGGTGAGCACTACCGCGAACGCGCGGTCGTCCTGGGTGATCTGGTTGCAGAGCTTCTCCTCCGCGGCCGGTGAGTCGTCGCTCGCCTCGTAGTTGCGGAAGATCGCTCGCATCCGCCGGCCGGCGATGCCGCCGTTGGCGTTGACGTGGCTTTCCAGTGCCCGCATCTGGCGTACCGGGTCGCCGGCCGAGGCGGTGTTGAACCCGGTCAGGCTCGCCGTCTTGGTCAGGTCGGTGCCGACGAACACGACGGTGACCGCGTCGGCGGTGACGCCGGGCCCGACGCCGGTGCCGTCGGCGCCGCCCACTCCGGGCAGCACCGCGCCGCAGCCGACGAAGGCGAGCAGCGCGGCGACGGTGGCGACGGCCGCCCGTACCGTCAGGGCCCGGTCCCAGCCGGTGGTGTGGGTGCCAGGATCGCGGCTCATCGAGGGCTCCCGAGGTAGGTGTCGAGCGCGGCCAGATCGATCACGGCGGCGGCGCTATGGCTGCCGGCGCGTGCTCCGGCCGGCGTGGCCGCGCCTGGGCGGGCGGCGAGCACCGCGTCGAGGGCGGTGAGGTCGATGACCGCGGTGCCGGCGGGCTCGGTGCCGGATCCGTTCGGCAGTCCGGCGTCGCCGAGCAGGTCCCGCAGCGCGGTGACGCTCAGGTGGGCGTTGGCCCGTCGACGTAGCCGGCCGGCACCGGGAGCGTCGTCGAAGACGAGGTACGCCCCGAGCGAGCTGACCCGCACGACGGACGGCAGCAGCGTGCCGGCCGGGGCCAGCGCGGGCAGCGGCGGGTGGTCACGGCGGTTGGCGATGCGCCGGGCGATGCCCACGACGATCAGCGTCCCGCCGAGCAGGTGCACCAGGAACAGGGCCCACGGGTACGTCCGGAGCGTCACCTCGGCCGGGCCGAACCCGCCCAGGTCGGCCTGCACGGTGTACCGGCCGAACGCGGCGAACGGGGTGGTGACGGGCACCCGGTAGGTGCGTGTCTCGCCCGGCCGGACGCCGCCGGCACCGGGTGTGCTGATCCGGTCGCCGCCGCCGTCCTTGCCGATCCGGACGTTGAGGGGCGGGTTGGGCAGCGGGTGCGGCCCGGGGTTGTGCACGGTGTAGACGAGGGTCCGGGTCGCGGCGGCGCCGAACAGGCTCCGCCAGCCCGGTCGGCCGGCGATCCTCGCCTCGACCAAGTCGAGGCGGACCGGGGCGGCCGAGACGGTGGGGGTCTCCCCCATGGTGTGCCCGGTGAGTGCCAGCGGCGCGTCGACCTGGCCGCGCGCGGTGCCGCCGACCAGCGTGGCGTGCACGACGCACGGGCAGGGCACCGGCGGGGTGCCGAGCACGAGTTGCACCGAGAAGGTGCCGTCCGGGCGCACCGGAACGGCCAGGGCGGCCCGTGTGTCGCAGGAGGCCGAACCGCCGATGGCGAGTTGCCCGCAGGTGACGAGCTGGACCAGGGCGCCGCCGGGCCAGCCGGTGCCGTTCACCCCGAGCCGGTCGCCCGGTGCCGCCGCCGGGGCTGCGAGGGTGAGTTCCTCGGCCGCCCACGCCGGCCCGGTGGGCAGTGCCAGCCCGATGACCAGCCCGCAGACGACGGCGGTCAGGGTGCGTCCGATCCTCGTCATCCGACCTCCGAATGCGCGCGGACGCGTCGGACGCCCCGGGGGCGGGCCACCTGGGCGCGGCGGCGCCTGCGCCGGGCCACGACCACGGCGGCGGCCAGCGCGGCGAGTGCGGCGACGCCGGTCCAGGAGACGACGACGGTACGGGTGGTCCGCACCGTGAGCACGCCGCCGTCGGCCTTCGCCGTCACGGTGGCGGTGACGAGGTCGACCGGCCACAGCCCGGTGAACCGGGTACGCATCCGCGACTCGGCGCCCGGAACCAGGTCGAGCTGTGGGGTGGCGCCACGCTGGTGGATCCGGTGTCCGAACATGCCGGAGGCGGTGACCGTGATGGTCGGGGCGAGGCGCAGGTTGCCGGTGTTGGCCAGGGTGTATTCCAGGGCACCGTCGACCGGCGTGGGCAGCCAGGGCGTCGGGTGGTCCAGATCCAGGTCGCTGAGGTTGAGGCCGGGCGTCTCCGGCCCGGCGATCCGCAGGTAGATGCGGGCGCCGACGGCCCGCTGCACCGCGACGGCGACGCCGTTGTGCTCGCTCCGACCGCCCGGGACGGACTCCATCGCGACGATGCCGCCGATGTGGTCGCCGGGGCTGGCGTTCGTCGGGACCGTGATGGTGAACGGGATGTCGGCCTGCGCCTTGGGCGGTAGCGCCACGGTGCCGGCGCCGACCACCGTCCACACCCCGATGTCCGACTGCTTCTCGGTGGGCTGGCGCAGCGCGAACCCGCCGTCGCGCGCGGTGTTGTAGGCGTCCGCGCCGTACACGGTGAAGGTGCGCTCGGTGTCGGTGCGGTTGATCACCCGCACCGAGTCGGTGAGGGTCCGGCCGGGGGGTGACTCGAGGAAGAAGTAGAGCCGGGGGGTGGGCCCGGCGTTAGCCGGCGGGGTGGGCACGACGGCCCACTCGCCGTTGTCCGCCGCGACGGCCGGCCCGATCGGGACGACGGTCAGCGCGAGGGCGGCGGCAGCGGCGGCGAGGGCTGCCGCGCCGGTGCGGAGGCGGCGTGGCCAGAGGGGGTGACGCACGCGGTTCCACCCTTCGACTGGTTGGTGTGGGGGCGGCCGGCTCGGCCGACCGCCCCCACCTCGGGGCGGTCCTCAGCTCAGGGTGAGGGTGAGGGTCGCGGCGTAGGTGCCGGCGAGTTGGTTCGCCGGCACGGAGAGGGTCAGCCCGGCTGAGGCGTCGAAGCTGCCGCCCGTACCGGTGGCGCTGGTCGGTGCGGAGCAGAGCGTCGCCGCGTCGACCGTGCCCGGGGTGCCGGCCACCGCGGTGACCGCGTTGGTCGCGCCGGCGGTGTCGACGCAGGCCGGTGTCCAGGACAGGTTGCTCTTGGCGATGGTTCCGCCCGGGGTGCCGGTGAAGTCGGTGACCGTGCCGACGAGGCTCCACCCGAAGGTGCTGCCCCGGTGGTCGGTCACCGTGACGGTCGACAGGTTGCCCGTCGCCGTCTGTACGCTGCCGCCGACGGTGACGCCGGAGAACGGGATGTTGCCGGTGCCGGGGGCGCGAGCCATCGACAGGTTTCCGGCGGTCACGGTCTCCGACAGGTTGTAGGACAGGGTGCAGTTGCCGGTCGTGGCCGAGCCGGTCTTGGCGGTGCACGAGTCAGCCGATCCGGTCCAGGCGGAGATTGCGAACAGGGCGCCGGACTGCGCGCCGATGTACGCGGTGGTGCTGTCCGTGACGGTGAAGGTGGCGTTGATACCACCGGTGGCGCCGGCCGTGGCCGTCGTTGCCGGGTCGCTCGTCGCGGGCGGCGGCGGGGCGCCGGTGAGCGCCTGGTAACCGCCGATCGTGACGGTGCTGCCCGGGTTCCAGTTGGTGCCGGTGACCGTCACCACGGTGCCGGAGCCGCCACCGCTGGGGGTGATCGCGATGCTCGGCGAGCCGAGGATCGTGATCGGGACGGAGACCGTGTTGGTACCGTCCGAGACCGCCACGGTACGTGCTCCCGTGGTGGCGCCGCTGGGCACCGTGATCGTGCCGGTGCCGGCGCCGGCGGCGTCGGTCGTGCCCGTGCCGGCGCCTTCGGCCGTTCCGGTGCCGTCGGCCGCGCGCAGTGTTGCGGTCAGGGCGGTGGACGGCGCGAGACCGGTCACCGCGTAGTTGATGACGTTGCCGGCCCGGGCAGCCCCGGTCACGGTCTGGCCGGTCACCGAGGTAACCGAGACCGTGCCGCCGAAGACGGTGAAGTTCTCCACGATGGAGGTCGGGACCGGTGCTGCCTTGTGGTCCCGGTCGCCCTCGGCGGAGCAGTACGTCTTGGCGATCGGGTTGTTGAGGATCACCCGGTTGACGGTGAGCGTCGCGGCTCCGGTCGCTCCGGCCACATAGGTGCCGGTGGCGGTGATCGGGCCGGTGGGGGTGTTGCCGGGGATCGGACCGGCGGGGTAGTTGGTCTGCTGGAGGGTGACCGGGCCGCTCTGCGAGCCACCCAGCGCCGCCTCCACGACGATCGGCACATCACCGGGGTTGATCGCGACCGGGCCGTTGTTCGGACCGGCCGCCGCGGTGAAGGTCACCGTCACGGTCTGCCCCGGGCTCGGCGTCGCCGGCGTCTGAGTGAGCCCGAACGAGTCGGCCCAGTTCGTCGGCGAGCTGCCGGTACCGGCGTCGTTGAAGTACAGCCGGCATCCCAGGTTGCCCGGGGTGGGGCCGTACGCCTGCGCGGGGGACACGCAGACCGCGGTCGCGGCGGCGGCCAACGCCGCCACGCCCACCGCTGTTGCCGTAGTTCTGAGCAATCCCATTACGGTCCCGCTCTCCTTCCTGTGGGGAACGGTGTACCCCTGGCTGCCGTTTCGCTAGTGGAAACGGCAGTTTCCAAAATTGGATAGGTTCATAAAGGCAGCCAGCCAGCCCTCCTGTCAATAGCCAGACAGGCGATTTGACGCCGGCCGATGCGATCGACTCCGCGGACCACCGAAGCGCCGGCGGCGTGTTCCGCGACACGGCCTTGGCAGGGAGCCCGAGATGGGGCAGAGTGTGGAAACGGCGTTTCCATAAGGAGGTCCAGGTGCGCTACGTGATCATCGGGTGCGGCAACGTCGGCATGGAGCTGGCCCGTCGTTGGGTCTCGGCCGGCCACCAGGTGATCGGCACCACCACCTCCCCTGAGCGGGTGCCCGAGCTGGCCCCCGTCTGCACCGAGGTGGCGATCCTCCGTGGCAGCGACCGTCCGGCCGTCGAGCGGGTCACCCGGGACGCCGACGCGGTCGTGCTCACCGTGAGCCCGCGCATCGCCCGAGCCTTCGACGCCGACCAGCGCATCGCCGAGTACGCCGACACGCTCACCGCGTCCGCGCGCACCGCCGCCGCCGCGCACCCCCGGGTGGTCTTCACCAGTTCGGTGTCGGTCTACGGTGCCGGCCAGGGCGCGCTGGTCGACGAGGCCACCCCGGTCACCGACGACCCGGACGCCTCACCCCGCAACTTCATCGCCGCCGAGACCGCCGTGCTGGCCGCCCCGCGCGGCGCCGCGCTGCGGATCCCCGACGTGTACGGGCATCCGCGCGACCTCGACTATCCGACCCGGGTGAAGCTGGCCCACGAACTGCTCGGCGGCAGCGTGCCGTTCTCGGCCGAGGCCCTGCACTACCGCATCGACTACCGCGACGCCGCCGCCGCGCTGGACTTCGTGGTGACCCGCGACCTCACGGGCGTGTTCAACGCGGTACCGGACGCGGTCGTGCCGCAGACCAACCAGGCCGTCCTCGACGAGCTCTGCGCCGCCGACGGCTGGCCCGCGCTGACCTACCGGGGTGAGATCAGAACCCCGTTCGTGCCGATCAGCTCCGGCAAGCTGCGCGCGGAGGGCTTCACCTTCGCGCACTGAACGCATTCGTTCACTGTGGACGTCAGGCCGGGACCGGCTCAGTTCGCGGTCCGCGCGAGGTGACGCCCGACCAGCCGGCCGAAGGCCATGGCCGGCGTCAGGCACATGCCGGAGCAGAACGCGTTGCCGTTGACAGCGGCGGAGCCGATCACCTCACCGACGGCGTACAGACCGGGGATCGTCGTGCCGTCCGCCCGGCGTACCCGCAGCAGCTCGTCCACGTCCAGGCCGGCGAACGTGATCAGGGTGACCGGATGGTTCTCCAGCGCGTAGAACGGCGGCTCGACGATCGGCGCCGGCAGGTACGTTCGGCCGAAGTCGACATCCCGGCCGTCGGCGACGAACCCGTTGTAGCGGGCCACCGTGGCCGACAGCCCCGCCGGGTCGATGCCGGCCAGCCCGGCGAGCTCCGCCAGCCCGGACGCCCGGTGCACGCCGCGCCGCCGGCCGCACTGGGCGTCCAGCTCGGCCGCGCTCCAGCCGTGCACCATCGGGTACGACTCGCGTAGGGCATGGGCGTCGAAGACCGTCCAGAAGGTCATCTGGTCCACCGTGGTCAGCACCCGCTCCTTGTGGTCGATGCTGGGCTCGTCCTCGGCGATCCAGCGACCTCCGGCGCGGTCGACGTAGATCTCCCAGGGCGGCCGCTCCGGCGCCACCAGGTGCGGCCGGTGCGCCCAGTCGACCCGAAGGTCGCCGTCGACCGGGGGCAGCCCGCCGAAGGTGGGGATGTAGCAGCCCAGGCCCTGCAGGCCGGCGCCGACCGACCGGCCCATGAGCAGGCCGTCGCCGGTCGAGGTGGGCGCCGCCGAGGTGGTCAGCGGCGCGCCCTCCAGCTCGGCGAACAACTCCGGCGCGTACCCGAATCCGCCGGTGGCCAGCACGACGGCGGGTGCCCGCCACCGCGCGCCGTCGGCGGTGGCCACCCCGACCACCGCGCCGCCCTCGGTCAGCAGCTCGGTGACGCGCACCTCGCAGCGCAGATCGATGCGGCCGGCGGCCCGATGCGCGTCGAGCATCGGGCGCAGCACGGCCAGGATGGCCGGACCGCCGGGGACGGTGGTGGCGTGGACGGTCCGCGGCGTGCGGTATGGCTCGTGCCCGTACACGATGCGGGGCGTACCCGGATCGACGGTGAGCCCGGCGGCGAGCAGCCACTCCAGCACCGCCGGCTGCTCGCGCAGCGTCAGCCGGGTCAGGTCGGCCCGGGCGGCGCCCCGGCTGATCCGCCAGACGTCGTCGAAGTGCCGCTCGGGGTCGTCGCTGATGCCCCGCTCATGCTGCAGCGAGAAGCCGCCGGCGGACAGGTGCCCGCCCGAGTACGGCAGGGCGCCTCCAACGTCCGGCGCCTTCTCCAACAGCAGCACGGTGCCGCCCGCGTCGGCGGCGGCGATGGCACAGGCCAGGCCACCCGGCCCGGCGCCCACAACGATCGTGGTCGGCACACCCACCTCCGGCACTCCCGCTGCGTTTCCCTGGAAGTGACAGTGTTTCCATAAAGTCGGGCGCCGTCAAACGTCCTGGGCGAGCCGTCGGCGGTGATCGTTTGGCCACTTGCGCACAATCCCGAGGTGCCGTAGCGCCTGCCCGCCGACGGGCGGAGGGCCGGCGGGCCGCCCAGCGACCGTTCCGAGCACCGGGGGGGTGCGACCGGGGTTTCAGTCCACCGGGTGGTTGGGGATCCTCGATCGGACGGCCAGGCCGTACAGGCAGACCAGCCCGGCCAGAGTGCCGAACAGGACGAACGGGCCGGCGGGGCGCCAGTTGTCGTACAGGGTGCCGCCGGCGGCGAACGCGATCATGATGCCGATGCCGCCGCTGAGCGCGAACGTTCCGACGACCGAACCCCGGGTACGGCTGGGAGCCTGTTCGGCGATCAGCACCTGACTGGAGATGACGGCGCTGACCTGGCCGAGCCCGATCAGTGCGGCGACGGCGTAGCCGAGCGGGCTGAACGGATCCCCGACGAAGATCGTGGCGGTGTAGCCGAGGGCTGCGGTCCCCAGAGAGATCAGCACCGCGTCGGTGCGGGACAGCCGGTCGGCGATGATGCCGATGGCCGGTGCCCCGATCAGCGCGATGCCGTTGGCCACTCCCAGCAACAGACCTGCCTTGGCCAGCGCCTCGGCCTCGCTGAGCCCGAGGTGCTGGGTGCCGTACTGCTGTGCCCAGAGGGTGAGGTAGGCGCCGACGAGCGCCAGGTCAGCTCGGGCGACGAAGGCGCTGAGGTAGGCGAACGAGACGCCGGGGCGCCGGGTTTCGGCTACGCCCTCGCGCAGCAGCCTGGGGATCGGGATGTGCTCGGAGTGCGTTGTCGCCAGCCCACCCCGGAGGGTGAGTCGCATCAGGACCGCGGTAAGCAGGGCCAGCCCGCCGACGACGAGGTAGGTCGCCCGCAGCGCGGCGATCGTGTCCATCCCGATGCCCTCGAAGATGTCGGGCAGTTTGATCAGCACGAAGAACGTGACGAGCGCGCCGAGACCGTTGCAGAAGCCGAGGATCCCGTTGGCCCTGCCACGGGTGGTGTCCCGGACGTAGTCGGCGACCACGGCCGTGAGCATCACGGTAACCATCGCCACTCCGACGGCGGCGACACCCCGGGCCAGGTAGTAGGGCAGGACCGAGCCGAGGAACGGCGCCACGCCGACGCCGAGGCCGAGCAGAACGTAGCCGCCGACCACGATCGGGCGCCGTCCGAGGCGGTCGGACCAGGCACCGGCCAGGCCGACCGCCGCGATCAGGACGATTTCGCTGATCAGCCCAGCGGTGCCCACGATCGAACCCTGCTCCCCCTTGGGCACACCCAGGACGGAGGTGAGTAGTGCCGTCTGCGCGGCCGGGATGAACGTGAACGTCATGATCGACGTCAGCGCCAGCCAGTAGTACCCGCTGATGTTGGTCCGGGTCGTGCCCGGTGAGAGCTGGAGTGGGCCGAACCTGGTGGCCTGCTCGCCGGCCCCCGGCGGGGCGGCGGTGTCTTCCTGGCTGCGATGCACGCTGGCCCCCTGCCCTGTGACGGCATGAATGGAAACACTGTTTCCACACACTAGCGGGTCAGGACCCAGACGTGATGGCGTCGGTGTGGCGCATTTCTCGCCACCCGGTCTCGGTCCGGCGCCGTCGACCCGTTCCCGGTTGCGCGACCGGCGGGCTCAGGACGCCGACGACGCCGCAGGCGTGTGCGAACGAAAAGCGGGTCAACGGCCGGAAGCGGTCGGTGCGCCCCGCCCCGGGGCAGCACAAGCCCGCGTCGCATCCGGCCCTCGTTGCCGGCTGGATCGCCGAGACCCAGGCAGAACGCCAACGCGCCGAACGGCACCAGCACACGCCAGTCGAAGAAAAGACCACCGCTCCTGCCCTCCACAGCGAGGAGCAGATCATGGCCGTCGTCGAGGAAGTCGGAGACCTCGTGAGCGCCCTGCAAAACGCCGAGCCGGAACACAAGCTTGAGGTCTACGCAGCCTCGGGCTGCACCTGTCGTACCGAGAAACACAAACGGTGCGGGCAAGTGTTGACCTTGCCGCGCACCGTGGGAGTGGGATTCAGTTGGTGTCCGAGGGGGGATTCAGACACGTCTACGTAGCACCCATATTCTAAATGGGTGTTCATACGCCAACAGTAGCGAACTACGTTGCGTAACACTAGACCACAAGCAAGGATCGCCGGGGGAAGTCCCTCTAATTTGCTGTCCGCACGCTACGGCACGATGCGGAGCCTTTGGTCAGGTCACCTTGCCCTGCGTTCCACCGACGCCAGCCATGGCGGCTGTAGCCACCTGCGGCAGGAAGTTGTGGGTGTGGAGCGAGTGGGCGAGTGCTTCGTGCCGTCGTCGATCGATTCGCATCGAGTGACTGCACTGCGGGCTGCGCCGTCAGTTTCGTCGAATCCGATCCAGTGCTTCGGTCAGCGCTGCTTTGACGGTCGCCTCCTGTTCGATGGCGTAGCCACGATCCAGGCAGTTGCGGGCAAAGGCTCCGATCTGATCGTTCCGGGTCGCGAACGGTTCCAGATGTGCCCGGCTGTGAGCAGAGAAAGCCCGACCGGGTTGGTGCCGTGCAGCGCCGACGTCAATGACGTGGACTGTCAACTCTGCGGCGAGGTGGTCGTGGATTCTCGCGGCGATACGCACTCCGCCAAGGTCGGCGTCGGTGCAGATCAGTGTTGACGAGGCCTGCACTGCTACTTCGGCAATCAGGTTGAGGACGGGCTCTGGTGGCTGGCCGTGGCACCAAATGACCGGCACGCCCGCGTCGATATCGCATAGCGTTTCGGCGGCCTGCCGGTTTTCGATGATGAGAAGCGGCCCCATCCCACGGCGTATGTCGATGGAGATCGTGTGCTGAGGGCTGAGCCGGATGTCATGCGGGCCAGGCAGCGGGGAAAGATCGATGACGGCATCTGAGACCTGCAGCCGGACCGGGCCGCCGATGCCGATGTATGGGCTGCGGGATAGGCCGAGTGCAGCGAGGGCGTCGGGTTCGAATCCGAGCTCGGTCAGCAGCCGCTGAACGTCATCGCGGGCTTTGGTGCTTCCCGCGTGGGTTTGCACGAAGGCGCGGACGGAGTTGTGGACGACGCCGGCGGTCAGATCGGTTGCGGCGGTGACTGCCCAGCCGAGCCGGTCCGGGTGTTCGGTGGTGTGCAGGGCTTGGGCGACGCCGGGCCATTCATCGCGCAGGTCGGCAGCGAGTTCGGCGGCGCGGGACTGCAGGGTGGACCGCTGGTCGCGGCGGACTGCGCGGCGGTACTTCTCTGCGGCGGAGAGGTTGGGGTGCGGGTACACCCGCTTCGGGCTCGGTGCTGGCCGGCTGCCCTTCAGGTCGTAGCCGATGGTGACGCACGCGGCCCGGGCGAGGGCGAACACGATCGTCTCGGCTTGGGCGCCGAACTTGTCGGCGACCTGCCGCCAGGCGTGTTCGCTGCGGGTCATCCACGCCCAGTCGGTGTCGGAAAGCAGGCCGGCGGGCCGGCGCGGCGGCTGACCGGGGTTTTCGGCCCGCAGCCGCACGCTGCGGTAGTACGGGTCGCCGTTCCGGTCGCGTGGATACCGGCCACTGGCTGGTAGCGGCGCGTACACGACCAGTCCGGGATAGTCGGTGATCCAGGTCAGCACGATTTCACGATCCGGTTCTGCGTCCGGGACGGCGTTGTCGGATGCGGAGCCGCCTGGGATCGTCACGCTTGTGTCTCCCCGCGGTAGGAGGTCATCCACATGGTGAGCAGCTCGACGCGGGCTGTTTCGGACTCGCTGCCGACGACGACGGGTGCCTGGTTGTAGGCGTATGCGTCCGAGGTTCGCCGTAGCTTGATGTACAGGCTGGAGGAGCCGACGGCGTACCGTTCCATGTCGTCCTGCAGGGCGCCGACGACGCTGATCGCCCGGTCCCGGCCGATGTTCTCGAACAGGGCGACCGCGTCACGGCGGTGCGCAGAGCCGAGGTTGCGTCCGAGTTCGTCGAGGACGAGCAGCAGCGGCCGGTCCTGCGAGCCGGCAAGCGCGGCCGCGCAGACGAGTTTGACGGCTTTGTCGTCCATCTGGGCGGTGTTGCCGCGCAGCTGGTACGACGACAGTGGTTTCCCTTCGCCGCGTCGCCACCGTGGGGTGATCGCCCACTGCCAAGGCTTCTGCGGGTCTGCTGGTGGTTCTGGTTCGGGGAAGTCGAGGGCGCCGCCGTACCCGCCGTACGCCTGGTCGAGGGCGTCGAACTCGTCAGAAACCTGCTTTAGCTTGGCTTTGATGGCCTTCGCGAGGGTGGCTCGCACTGCGGTCGCCGCCAGTTGGGCCTCCCTCAGGTGGTCTTCGGCGCTCTGCAGTGTCCCGGTGAGTCGTTCCCGTTCGGCGCTGATCTCGTCGAGTTGCTGCCGGTCGATGCTTTCAAGGTCGTCGAGGTGCTGGCCGATGATCCGCAGTACCTGCGGGATGAGCCGGATGTAGGCGCTGAGCCGGCGGTCGCGGCGCTGCTGGTCGACGACTTTCAGCTCCTCCGGCAGCTGCTCCTCCGGGGTGCCCGGCGGGAAACACGCCTGCTGCAGCCGGTCGGTCTGCCCTGCACACAGGTCGTCCCATTCGGCGACACTGCGTTTCTGCTCCGTTTCGGTGAGGGTGAGCAGGTGCTGTTCCGCTGACGCGGAGGTGCCCGCCCACGCTTCCTGCCGACGTGGCAGGTCCAACTCCGCCCGCGCGTCGATTTTCGCCTGCCACTGGTCCTGGTTCTGCTGCAGGTCCCGGCTCAACCGTTCCTTCTGCGCTTTCGCGGCGGCGATCCGCTCGTCGCGGCCGCTCTTCTCCGAAAGCGCCGTCAGGTAAGCCTTCTTCGCATGGGCATGTGGGGCAGCGAGTTCGTCCAGCTCCTCATCGATCTTCGCGTTCTTCTTCCGTAACTTCCCGACCTGGGAGTCGATCTCGTCGGCCTCGAGCGCCGCCTTGGCTCCCTCGACCCGCCCGTCGGCACGCTTCTTGGCCCGCTGCGCGTCCCGAACGCTGTCGTCCGCCTCACCGTCGTCAGCGGACGCGGCGGTGAGGGCGTCACGGGCAGCCTGAATCCGGCCGGCGCGGCCGGTCATGGCTTCTGCGTACCCAGCGATACCATGCACCCCGGCGGCCGTGTCGATCAGTCCACCGGTGCCGGCACGGTCCCGCAGAGCGGTCAGGAACCGGGCCACGGTCACCGCCGCGTTCGCCGCCGCTGGCAGGTCTGGGCCACCCGCGAATCCGTCCGGGTCAGCTTCGACGAGCAGCGAGCCGGGGACGTCGGTGAGCGCCGCCTGCGCGGCAGTCGCATCGGTGACGACGACCGCATGCCGATACGGCAGCAGCCGTGCTTCCCAGACAGGGCGCTGCTCGTCGGTGAGACTGACCACGTCGACAAGCGGGGCGGCCTCGGTGAAGCCAGCCGCGCGCAGCGCCTGCACCTGGGCGACCGCGACGTCCTCGCCGCGTTCTGCGGCGGCCAGCGCCTTACGGGCGTCCTTGACGGCTTGTTCGGTGATGCCTTTGCGGCGTTGCGCGCGGTCGACCGCGGCGTTGGCGTCGCGGAGCTCATGCTCGGCCTGGGCGACGGTCCGACCGTCCGCGGCGACCGCCTTCTCCCGCAAAGCGCGGCTATGTGTGGTGAGGAGCTCGATCTGGGCGACGTAACCGGTCTGTTCTTTCCGCAGACTGTTCACCTCGGCGTCGATATCGTTGTACGCCTTCACCCGCTGCCGGTAGCTCTCGTCGAACGCCTTGTCGTCAGTAAGTTGACCGACTTTGACGTCGGCAGCGTCGATGGCTGCTTGGAGCTCTTTGCGTTTGGCTTCGAGCTGAGTGATGTCATGCCGCAGCTCCGCGTCGGTGGCGACACCGTCGACGAGGTAGCGGGCGCACCGCAACCGCCAACTGTCGAGCGCGTCGGCCTTAACCGTACGGGCTGCTTCGCGGGCCCGGATCATGTCTTCGGTGACGGTGACCCGCTCGTCCCACCGCTCGTACTCTTCCTTCGCGGTGTTCGCGGCGAGCGCGGCTTGGTACTGATTCTGCCGGGCCGCCTGTTCGTCGTCGATCTCGCGGGTCAGGCCGGTCAGCGCACCGATCGCATCGAAAATCCGCTCCGGGGTCAGCTCGTTCAGTGGCTGGGCCAGCAGGTTCGCTGTAGGGCTGGCTCGCACCGACGTGGACAGGAACGACACGCATCGCACGGTCTGCCCATACAGGGTGCGGGCGAGTTTGTTCGCCCGGATGTCGGTACGACCGTTGCTGCGTGGTAACTCGTCCCACAAGCCGTCGGCGCTGCCGGCCCGGTCGTTTTCGCTGGCACCGTACGCGACGTGCAGCTGCGGCTTCCACCGCAGTTCGACGTGGGGCGCCTGCCGGTTGATCCGCAGCCACACCGTCAGCACGTCCGCCTCAAGTTCGGCGAGCGCCCGGGCGGTGGGCGGGACGAACACGCCGACGATGTAGCCGTGGTCGGCGTTCGCGTGGACGACTTCCTGCCCGGCGAGTTCGGCGGTGAACAGCAGTTCGGCGGCTGCCTGCGCGCCGGATTGCAGCCGCCACTGCTCGTCGGCGTGCAGCAGGCTGAGGCCGGCGATGAACGACGACTTTCCAGCGCCGTTGGAGTCGGACGGTCCTTGGCCGGCGATGGTGATCAGGCCGCGGGAGGTGATCGGGACCGGGTGGGTCGACAGCCGGGAGATATTGATCATTTGGATGCCAGCGAGGACCCGCGGTCCGACGATGTCGGTGGCGCCGTCGTCGACGGGGTTACCTGCTGCGGTCAACGAATGTTCTCCCTGCTGGCGGTGCGGTTGCGGCGTTCACGGATTGCGGCGGCGAGCGGATGGTTCGGGGCGGCGGCGAGGATCAACTGTTCCTGCAGCCGGGCCCGAGCGGCCGGGGTCAGGCGCAACAGTTGTGGGCCGGGCACGTATCCACCTTCGGCGTCGGCGCGGTCGCGGACCCGTGTGAGCAGCCCGGCGGCGACGAGTTTGCTCGCTGCGGCTTTTGCGGCGACCGCCGGGAGTTTGCTGGCCTTCAGGATGTCGGCCTCGGTGGTCGGGTACGGGCTCGTCCAGGTGTCGGGAGCGAGGCGTTCCTCGCTGCGGGCGATCGCGACCGAGTAGATGAGCACGAGAGCGAGCACGGCTCGCTCGACGGTGGTCAGTGGCTGCCAGCCGGCGGCGGTGAGCTGCGCGGCAACTGTGTCGTCATATCCGGAGGTGAACCGCAGCCCGTCGACCTGGACGAGGACCCGGCCGGTGTGGCGCAGCAGTTGCTCGAGTCGGTCCCGGCTGGTCGGGTCCTGCAACGCGTGCAGTTCCTGCCGGTGGACGGGTTCGCGGCTGTGCTCCAGCAGGGCGTACGCCGCTTCGACGTGTTCGCGCTGCCGGTCGGTCAGGGTCGCAAGGACGGAGTCGAACAGCGGGTTCTGGTTGCGGATCACGGCACCTCCCCTCCGCCTGGGTCAGACTTCGGCTGGGGGTCGGGGATCATCCGCCACAGTTCCCGGAGCGTGGACAGCTCCAGCGACCCCCACCCGGTGACGCGAGGCCCCAGCCGGACCCGGTCGGCCGTCTGCAGCACCCACCGGGACGCTTCCAGCCGGCGCAGGCTGGCGGACAGCAGCTTGCGCCGGCTGGCCCGGTCCCGGCCCGGGGTCAGCTGCTGTAGCACTTGGTCGACGTCAGTAAGATCCGCCGGCTGGCCCGGCCACAAGTCGGTGCCCGGGTCCGGCCAGCAGCAGCGCAGGCAGGCGGCGAACACTCGTAGCGTGCCGGCCGAATCCTGTAGCGTCGCCGGTTCCTGTCGGTACTCGGCGAGGACCTCCGGCGCAGCACTTGGCGGCAGGTTCGGCAGGAACCACACTGACTGGGCGTCCGGCTCGACCAGGCGCCGCATCCCTGCTGGGGATGGGCTGCCCGCGGGTGCCTGTTGCGGGCCGCCGGAGCGGATCTTCGCCCACCACAGTGCGGTGTCGTGTTCGTTCACGCCGGCGCCTCCGCCGGTGTCCGGCGCCTGAACCAGCCGTCGGTGACCCAGGTCAGGTCTCCGACCACGTTGATCCGCAGCCCGTCCCCCCAGGTCAGCAGGTAAGGCAGCTCGGGTCGCAAGCCGATCGCGGTCAAGTCCGACAGCACCCGACGGCCGGCCGCCCAATCCCCGGCCGTGTCCAACAGCTCGGCGACGGTGACCTCGTCGCGGCCGGCCAGCAGCTCCTCCGCCCGGGTGGCAAGCAGTTCCGCCTCCATATCGGCACCGACCTGTTCAGGGCCTGGTTCATCGTCAATCCGCGGCCGAGGCGGCGGTGTCCGCCCCGTGTCGGTCCGCAACCCTTCTTCGACCGCGTCGAGCAGGTCGTCAACGGTGAAGTGCGGATTCGGCGCGTCGAACAGCAACCCGTCCAGCGCGGCCGCAAGCTCGTCGCCGGTGGCGTCGCGGGCGAAGCTGCGCCACTTCTCCGCTGGCAACAGCCCCAACGCCCGGGTTCGGCCGGCCCGGTCGATCAGTCGCCGCGCCGCGGCGTTCACCGCGTCCCGATACGCGGCCAACGCCATCCGCAGCTGCGTGCACTCTGGCAACAGCTGCGGCCACTTCTCCGTCGCCAGGTTGTGGAAGACGGTCGCCTTGTCGATGAGTTCGCTGTTGCCGAGCATCGGCTGCGCCGAGCTTCGCAACGATTCGACCGTCCCGGACTTCGCCATCTGCATGATGGGGTTCGCCAGCAGCCGGAACACGTTCGCCAGGTCCTGCAGCTGCGCTTGGGCCTGCTCGAGAGTGGTATCGGCGTCCTCGATCGAGAGCCGGGCGATCGACAGCATCTGGTGCAGCTCGCCGAGGCCGCCGGTCTGCGCCAGCCGGCGCAGGAACAGCAGCATCACGTACGGCGCGAACGCCGCCTGGTAGAACATCTCGTTCGGTCGCTCGTTGACTTTGGTAACCGCACGATAGGAGCGCAGCACCTCGAACCGGCGCCGGACCGCGACGGGCGAGGTGTCTCCGCACGCAGCGATCACCTGCTCCACCGTCAAGCCGGCCGGGCCCGCGGACGCGAATGCGTTCAGGATCAGTTCGTCGACGCGAACGAGCGCCGGGTCGTCGACCATCTGGTTGGCGTCACGGGCCAGAACGGCGAACACCTGCCGGTACAGCGCAAGCACGGCAGAATCAGCAGCGTGCTCCTCAAATGGCAGCTCTGCGATCTCGGTCACCAGTTGGTGCCTCCGTTGCCCCCCTTGGATCGGGTGCCGGGGCGGGCTGAAGTGATCGTCGGCGCCTCCGGGATGCCGGTGGCCTCGGCGGTTAAGGTTCTCGCCGGCCGCGAGCCGCTTGGAGCTGCGTCCTCAGGCCTCGGCTGATCGACGGCATGTGCCCGGGACCGCCGTGGCCGGCGTAGCTGACCGCACGCGGGGGTTACTACCAGTACGCTCCGGGTCACCGGAGGATTGTGCATTGCCATCGATAACACAGTCCTCCCCCGCTCAGCCAGATCACACTGCCGCGTCGCCGCGAGAGGCGACGCCCGCAACCGTGGTACTCGCGCATCATCTCGGTCTGGAGCCTTTGCGTGGCCAGCTTGGCGCCCTGTCAGCCTATTCAAGCAGGCCACGACCAAGGTCATCGTTGATGATCCTCTCTCGTTCCGAGGCGTCGGCCCAGTGCGCGTGACTAGTTGTCAGGGACTTCTCCACGACTAGTACATGTTCAGCGTTCTCGGTGATGGAACGCATGTGGCTGATCACCGTGACCAGCCGGCCGGTTGTGCTGTGGTCGGTCAGCGTATTGAGGGCATCGCGCAGGAAGGTGGTGTCAAGGGTGCCGAAGCCCTCGTCGAGGAAGAGCGCTTCGACGTGGCCGGTCGCACGGCTGGCGAGTTCGACTACGGCGAGCGCCAGGGCGAGGCTGGCGAGGAAGGTTTCGCCGCCGGAGAGCGTCTTAACATCTCGGGCAGCCATGGTGTCCATATCGATGATCCGGAAGTCGGCCGTGAACCTGTAGCGGCCACCGGAGATCGAGAGCAGGATCTCGCTTGCCTGGTGAAGCAGCGCTTGGAGGCGCCGGCTGACAGCGTCAGCGATGAACTTGCCCTCGGCCAGCACTACCGACAGTTGTGCAAGAACCTCGACTGTGCCAGCCGCAGCATCAATCCGCTCCTGCAAGGCGTTCACCACGGGGAGTTCCTCCCGGGCGCGCTCGATCTGCCTTTTCAGGTTCTGGACCGTACCGTGGGCGGCGAGGTATTGCTGCTCGAGGTCTTCTTCGCCGGCGGCACCAGCCGTATGGCAGGCAAGGCCGATGGCCTCTCCAGCAGCCTTCTCGGCACGCTGCTGTTCGTCGATTTTTGCGGCGCAGATGCCGAGGAACTCGTTTGCCTGAGCGAGAAGATCAGCAGCCCAGTGCGCCTGCGTGTCCAGGTCTACGTGCGCGGCGGGCGCGGCCGCCGGTTCTTCGAGCCCGAATGCCCCTGCGGCGTCGTTAACCCGCTGCGCCAGGGTCAAGAGCTTGTCTCGCAGCGTCGCCGCCGGCTTGGTGATCTTCTTGGCGTAGGTCGTCTCCAGCGCCGCGCTCCGCGAGCGCAGGCCGGCGAGCGCTTGTTCGGCGCCGGTCCGTCGGCCGGCCAGCTCCTGAAGGAGTCGCTGATGGGCTTCGGCTGCTGCCTTCTGTTGCTGGACTTCCGCGACGTCCAGGGGTGTGGCGAGAGTGAAGCGGGCGGGTAGGCGGCTGGCCGCCTCGTCGATCGATTGGCGCAAGGCGACGTTGTCGCGTTCCTGCTCCTGATGGGCAGACATGCGCTTGGCGTGGGCCTCTGAGAGGGTGACGAATTCGGTTCTGGCGGCGGTCGCGGTATCGCGGGTGTCGTCGCGAATCTTTCCGGCGCGCTCGACGTCTTGCTGCGCTTTGGCAGCGTCATCGGTGACCGGTTTGAGGATCTGCTCGTCGGTTCCCGACAGGTCGGCGTCTCCAACGACTTCCTGGAGGCTGATCAGCGCTTCACTGAGCAGGGTCTCGGCTGTGGTCACGCTCTGCTGGGCGGCAGGCAGGTTGTCTCGTTCCAGGGTTTCCACCCGGGCGGCCGCTACGGCGGCCGCCCGACCCGTCTTCTCCGCCCGGACTCGGGCTTTCTTGTGGGCGTCGTCGGCGGCGGTGAGGTCGGGTGCGATCGGTGCCGTGAAGTCGGCAGGCAGGGGACGAGTACAGATGAGGCATGCCGCGCCGGGTTCGAGGTCCGCGGCGGCGTGCGCCGCGGCGTTCGCCTTCAGCAGCGCGCGGTGCGTTTGTTCGCTCTCGCTCCGGTTGTGCTCGGCCTCTTCTGCGATACCCGCCGCTTCTCTTGCCTTGGCTATGGCGGTGCCGAGAGCCTCTTCCGTCGTGGCGAGTTCTGCGCGTGCCTTCTCTAGGTCTGCGGCGGCTCCGCGCCAGATCCTCAGTCGTTCGACGGCCTTGTGCTGCCGATCCTGGGCTCGTTTGAACGCCGTTTCCGCGTTTGCATGCGTCTTGTTGGCCGCCGCGACGGCTGGCTCAAGATGGGCCAGGTTCTGTTGCATGCCTTGTAGCCGAAGCTGCTCGACGGCAAGGGCTTCGGCGTTGTCCGTAAGCTGCTGATGCCGTTTCCGCTGCTGGGGCAGCTGTTCAGCGAGGTATTCCAGGGTGCTGATCGTGGTGGCGGTGCCCGCCACATCCCCACCCCGTTGCTCGGCTTGGGTCAGCTGGCTTTGAAGAAAGTCTTGCTCGATCTGCAGTTGGTGGGTCAGTTGGTTGATTTGGACGCGTTGGCCGATAAACGTTTGAGCCAGCGACGCCAAAGCCTGTAGCCGGTCGGCGGCGCCGGCAGGGACAGCGGCCGCCAAAGATCCCTTCAGCTGGGTCAACCTGCTGACCTCCGCGGCGGCTCGTCGCTCTTCTGCACGCGCACTAGCGATGGCGGCCCGGGCAGTCTGGAGACGCTTCAAGTGCTGCCGCTGCACGCTGTGCTGTTCGGTCGCGGTGGTCAGCGCCGCAGCTGGGTCGTCGAGGAACCTCCTGCGGTGCAGCTCGTACTTGTTGAGCCGGTCCTTGAGGCGCGCCTGAAGGGTTCGGGCGTGCTCGCGGACCTGGCCCAGTTGCTCGAGACCGAGGACGGAGTCGAGGACTTTGCCTCGGTCACGGTCGCTCATGCGCAGCAGTTCCTGGAAGCGGCCTTGGGGCAGGACCACGGCACGTAGGAAGGTGTCGCAGTCGAGCCCGACGATCCGCCGGATCTCTGCAGTGACCTGCCTGGCCCCGGTGGTTAGGGCGCCGGTGTCGAGGCAGGTCAGCCGGTGCACTGACGTGGCGGTGTGACGGCTGACGGACCGTGATACCTGCCATCGGCGGCTGCCGACGGTGAACGTGAGTTCGACGGCGAGGGTGCCGTCACCGCCGTCGGCGACCAACGGGGATGCGTTGGCAGCGTAGGTGCATCGGTTGTAAAGGGCGTAGCAGATCGCTTCCAGGATCGTCGACTTCCCGGCGCCGGTGTCGCCGACTATCGCGATGAAGCGCTTGTCGGTGAAATCGATGGTCTGCTTCTCGGTGTAGGTGCCCAGGCCGCAGAAGGTCAGTGTCTGTGGTCTCATGCCGCCCCTCCGATGGTGGCCGTGCTGGTTGCCGGCAGCGGGAAGGCCATCTCGGGGTCGGCCGCCAGTAGCTGCTCTTCCGGCAGCTCGGGTGGTTCGTGTTCACTGGCGTGCGGCAGCAGGGTGCTGAAAAGCTGAAGAACCTGTTGCGCCGAGACGCCTTGGACACCGCGGGTGGCGAGGTATTCGCTGAACAACGTCGTGGTGTCGACGTTGGTGGCGTCGTCAACGGGAGTGAGTAGTTCGAGCCTGCGGTCGGCGGCGTTCTCTCGCAGGTCGGCGATGGTGGCCTCAGGCAGCAGATCGCGGATCTGGCCGGCCAGGTTGTCGATGTGGTTTTCGGTGTTGACCGTGACCAGGCAGATGTCCGTGGTCACGGAGGCCGCCACGGTGCGGATCTCGTCGAGCGTTCCGGTGATGTAGCGCAGCCGGCGGCCGCGCTTTAGCGGAATTCGTTTAAGGACGGCGCCTTGGCCGGGCTGCAGCATCGCGACGACGACGCTCTTGTCCTCGCCGACCTCACCGAAGTCAAGCTGCAGGGGTGAGCCTGCGTAGCAGCCCGTCACGCGGGTGGTCGGCAGTGGCTGTGGTTTGTGGATGTGACCGAACGCCGCGTAGGTCACCGCCGGCAGGTGCTGCGGGTCGGTGGCGTAGAAGTTGCAGGTGTGGCTGGGGTTTTCGGTCCGAGATGGGATGGCGCCGGCGATGTACTGATGCGCGGCGAACACGCTCACGTCGCGGGACGCGTCGAACCCGTCTTCAAGCTCGCGCATGAGCTGCTGCTGCATGCCGGCGATGTGTTCGGCGTAGGTGATGCGCCGCTGGCCGGGTTCGTCGAAGACGTTGACGATGCGGTTGATGCTAATGAACGGCAGTGCGGCGACGTGAATCGTGTGCTCACCAGCCGAGAACCGCAAGACTTCACCGGCGGCGTTGTCGTGGCTGGCGACAAAGTGAATCGGCGCGGACCGGTTGAGCAAGTCGTGCAGCCAGTGCAGGTATGCAGCCGAGTCGTGGTTGCCACAGACCACCACGACCGGGGCGATCTCGGCGAGGTGATGCAGCGTGCTGGTGGCCAGTTTGAGCGCGTGCAGCGGCGGCCGCTGCGTGTCGAACAAGTCACCGGTATTGAGAATGAGGTTGGGGTGAATGCTGGCGGCGATCTCGGTGATCTCGGCGAGCACCGCTTCGTGGTCGCTCGCCCGGGAGTGGCCGTAGGTGGTACGTCCGAGGTGCCAGTCGGAGGTGTGCAGTACTTTCACGTGCGACCTCTTCGTCGTCAGTGGCTGCGATCGGTGGGAGGACCGGCATTGTGAACCCGACAAGGGCCGGCCAGAACGGTGCCAGGGGTGAGCTCAGAGTGCCCGGATGCGGTGGGCAATGAGATGTTCGAGCAGGGCCTGGTTGGCTTCCCAGCCGTTGGGAAAGCGCGGTTGCGTGTTAAAGGGCACGGGGTCGGCGGACGGGTGGGCGTCCAGCAGGTCGGGGATGCCGTCGCGGGCGACGACGATGCAGGCATGCCGGTGCCGTGAGGTCAGTACGCACAGCCGCCCGGATTCGAGGTGGAACGCCGTGGCGTCGCGGCGGCCGGACAGCGGATGTAGCACGATGACGATGTCGTACTCGCTGCCCTGCAGCCGGTTCGCGGTGTCGACGCGGATGTTCGGATAAGCGGTCTCGGCCAGCCCGGTTTTGATGGCAGCCATCTGGTCGCGGTGTGCCACACCGATCGCCACTCGGTCTGCCGTCACCCTGGCACCATCGGGGTGGCGTTCATCGCGGAGCATCGTGCCGCGCTCGAGAACACGCACAGCGAGCGCAACGACCGCGGCGACCGCTTCAGCGTCGGTGCGCACCGTGTGCCGGCGCGGCAGTTCGTAGAAGGCCCAGCCGTTGGCTGCGGCATGTTCGATCGCCCGGTCAGCGGGGCTATTGCCGAGGCTGCGGGTCGGCATCCACATCTCCCGCGCGCCCTGTTCGGGCGCGGATTCGAAGGGTGCGAACGGATAGAAGGCGTCCGACACCGGGATCGCGGTGTGAGGGGCAAGCCGCCACGAGCGCGGCAGCTGCCGTTCCGGGATGTCCGGATTGTTAGCGAGCATGGCGGCCACCGCGCTCTGCAGCGGGCTCCAGGCCAGGCCGGTCCATCGGTCGACGTTGACGACGGAGAACGGGTCGAGTTGCCCAGGGTCGCCGACGAACGCAGCCCGTTCGAACGTCGAAGCGAGTCGCAACAGGGTGTCCGAACGCATCTGGTACGCCTCGTCGATGATCGCCCACGGCCCGCGCTCGGTGATGACGGGGTCGAGCCACTTCGCTGCGGTGGCAACCACGATGGCTGCCTGACGCAGATCGGGGAACCGGTTCGCAATCAGGATGTTGGAGGCGGCGAGGGTGGCCGGCACCGGGTAGCCGTAGGCGGTGTATCGGCCGACGGTGATCCCCGGATCCACGGCGGCGATCTTGGCGACGAGATCGTCGACTTGGGAGTTGGTTTGTGCGACGACGCGCACCTGGTCGCCGTGCCGGGCCAGGTGGTGAGCCATGTAGGTGACGGCGGTGCTCTTGCCAGCTCCGGGGGGTGAGTTGAGCACCACGCCAGGTTGCGGACCCTCGGTCAATAACCGAAGTACGTCGAGGACCGCGGTGGGCGGGACATAGGTGACGGTCATGACCACGGCTCCTGGGCATCCTGCTCCGTCGGCAGGTAAGGCTTGGGCGGGCCGCCATGAGTCCACGGGGTGTCCTCCTTGCGCGGCAGCGTCGGCGCCCGGCGGTAGTCGTCCTTGAAGAGGCTGTAGCACACGGAGTCCCCTACGGCGGGGACGGTGCCGGGCCGTGGTTCACGCCCGCTGCCCATGCCCTCGCGAAGTTCCAGCTCGACCATCACCGTGTCGCCGTCACGAGTCACCGAGACGACCGTGGTCTTCTGGTCCAGCAACTCAGGCCGGCGCAGACCGCTCTCGCCGGCGGCGAGGCTGATCGCGTCGGTGGTCGATACGGTGATCAGCGGCCGCAGGCTCCTGCCGACCCGCCGGTTCGGGACGGCGGCGATGACGGTACCGACGAACGCCTCACCGATCATCCGAGCCTCGGCCATCACCATCGGGTCGTCGAAGGCGCGCTCCGCGTCATACTGCTGCTGGGCCCGTTCCAACCAGTACAGGCGCCGGGCGGCGTACACCGCTGAGTCACGTTTGGGCTGCGCCCCAGGGCTGGTCGCGATCCAGTCGGCGGCCTGCGTGAAAGCGTCAAGGTCCCGTTCCCAGCGAACACCGACATGAGCACCGGCCGGAAGACTAGGGTCACGCAACAGGGTGATCGCCTGCCACATCCGATGCCAGGTGCCGTCGAGCTGCTTTCGCAACTCCTTGCGGATCTTGTCCTCGGCGATGCGCGACGCCGCCGGGCTCGCCGCCTGGTGGTAGGCGGCGAGCAGCGGCTCGAGGATGCCGTTGTCGAACGACGGATCCGTGGCAGGTCCGGCAGGCGGTACCTTCAACGGATTTTCGCAGGCACGCGCGGCATCCCGCCCGGTCATCCCGGGTGGCGGCGCGATCCAGCCGAGTACAGCGGGAAGATGCTGGTCCTCCTCGGTGCTCTGCCCGGTTGCCCAATGCAGGGTCAGCGCGTCGGTCGCCGCGACCAGCATGGCGGAGCCGGCGTATTCAGCACGGTCGGCGAGGAACGTCAGCCATTTACCCATGACCGGGATGTTGCGTGGCACGGCCCACTCGCCTGTACTCCTTCGCAAGCGGGTGGAGCGCCCGAGGATCCGGATGAACTCGACGCCGGCACGGTTCGGCACCCAGACCTGCGGTGCGTCCGCGCACCGGTACTGCACGCCGGACGCGCCGGCGCGCACCGGAAGACGCCGGTTCGTGCGCGGCGTGATGTAGGCGGCGAAGATCTTGGCCAGCTCATAGGCGAAGGCAACCTGCTGGTCACGGTTCCGGGGCTGCGCAACCGTCAACAGCTCCGGTGTATCAGGGCTGGTGCCAATCATGACGGCGAGCGGGGCGTGGGCCTCGCCCGCCATCGCCAACGGCACGAACACCAGCGGCTCACTGCTCACATGCAGATGCCGGACAGTCGTCAGGCGCTGCGCCACCGCCTGGTCGCTGGCATGGGCGCGGGCCAGGGACGTCAGCAGGCTCACATCAAGCTCCCGAGCAACTCGTCCCGATACTGTTGGGCCCGCCGCAGCAATTCAGCTTGTTCGACCTGGTCCGGGCCAGGAAGGCGCGTACCGCGAGCCAGACCGACGACCTCACCGATCGTGTCCAGCGCCAGCTCCTCACGGACCTGCCGGCCGAGCACCGCCGTGGAACCTTGTTCCTCGGAGCGGCAGAACCGCGCCATCTCACAGGTGTCCAGGCACGACGGTGCGTAGCGTGCCGGCACCAGACGCAGGCCCGCCTTCAGCTCCTCGGCGGAGCGGGAACCGGCCGGGCCACGCAGAGCGAACGTCAACCCTGCCGGCAGGTTCGACAGAATCGTGTCGAGGTCATGCATCCGCATCAGCATCCGCCGGACCGCCGCGACCTGGTTCCGGACGTTGACCCGGGCCGCGAACGGCTTGTTGATAAAGTTCTGCGGGCACACGAAGATCGCCTCGTCCGCCACCAGGTCCTCGTCGAACCCGTGGGAACGAAGCAGTTCCCGAAGGGCGTAGACGTAGACCGCAGCCTGCAACTCTGCGCCTTCCACCGCGGCCGCAGGCGCCTGGCCGTCGATCACCGAGAACGACTTGACCTCGACGATGTAGAACTTCCCGCCCGACTTCACAGCCACCAGATCGGGCTCGAGGAAGACGTCGTAACCCGCGACCGTGATCTTCAAGTACGGGTGGTCGAACAGCGTCCCGCCATCCTGCGCCGAGCGGGCCACAGCGGTCAGCCGCTGAACCGTGTTGCGGTACCGGGCTAGCTTGCCCTCGTTGCCGCCGATGGTCTTCAAGTCCTCGTGTTCGGCTTCCGGAATGGATAGCCCGATGTCCTCCCGCAGCAACGTCAGCAGCTGCGCACCGCCACTCGCCTTGACCTGGGCTTCGAACTGGGCGCCTCGGGCAAGCACCATCCGCGACGGCTTGGCGTACATCGGGTGCCGGATGGCTCGGGCCAGCTCGTCCTTGTCGATACCGGCTGCATCCAGCAGATTCCGGCGGCCGCAGCCCGGGTTGCCGACAATCGACGAGATAGCCCTGGCGTCGAGGCTCTGTGGTTCAGTGTCCCCCCGCAGCGCGTCAAGACGCGCCGTCAGTTCTTTCACGTGCTCTTCCTTCGCGTGGGAAGTGCGGATTCAAGATCAGGTGTCGCTCGCAGCATGCGACGCCACCTTGAGAGCGGCGCCGAACAGCTGGTGAAGATCGTCGAGCTGGTCGACGGCGCGCCGGGCTGCCGCTTCGCGCTGCGACAGGTCTGCGTCACGATGAACTTCCAGCTCGGCCTGCGCCGCACGCCGCACGGCGTCCGGCCTCGTCGTGTCGAATGAGGTGGCACCGCCGGGGATGTTGGCGGCGAACTGCCACAACAGACGCCGGGCGGGCAGAGTCGCCCAGTCCGGGTGGCTCAGGTGCTCGGCGATACGGATCGCCGAGGTCAGAAAGTGAACCCTGGGACTCAGCGGCCCGACGATACGGGTGGAAAGCGGCCAGGTGGAGACAGCCAGGAGACCGCGGGCAGGCGAGAGCCGGTCAGCGGTCAGGGCCGCACACAAGTAGTACGGCCGAGCCCACGGCGCCGTCTTGAAGGATCTTTCCTCGTCTCGGCGAAGGCTCGTCAGCTGCTGCCCGTTCAAGGCTCCAGCGAAGACCGCCTGGTGCAGGGCGACGATGAGCTTCGGCGCCGCCGGGACGCCCAGGAACGTCAAGGCCTGGTGGACCTGGTCACGAATCGACAGCAGGCTCCCGGCGTCCTGCGGCTCGGTCCGCGGTTGCGAAGCCAGCTTTTCCGGTTCGATCGCCAGAAGCGCGTCATCCCACTGCACCTCCGCCTGACGAAGGTCGGATCGCAGACGCCGCGCCTCGGCCCGATCACCGGCCATCAGGGCACGACGCACGGCTGTGCGCAGCTCGTCGATGCGCGCCTCGAGATCGTCGAGAGATTCAGCCACGGACACACCGTAGCCGCTTCCACGCGTTCCAGCAAGTTCCAGTTTTCTCCAAGAGTCCGCCGTGGACGGAACATCGACTGGACCAGCAGAGCTTGCAACGAAGGCGACTCAGCCGATCAGCACTCCGCCACGCTCCATAGGAGGCACGCTGGACCCGGCTCGACGCTCCGTTCCACGCTGCGCTCACGTGCGCTGTTCAGGCGCTGCTTCTCTGGGCGCCTGACATTGCTGGCCTAAGGGACGTCTCGTAACCCCGGTGTCTGTCTGCTGAGGACGATCGTTCGATATGCCTGGGTGCAGGTGATCACCGCAGCTCACCCTGAGTGGATCTTTCCGTTCACGGGGCTGCAGCCCGCCCAGTTCCGCAAGCTGGTCCGCTTGGTCGCCGAGCGTGGCGGTGACGCCATCGCCGACGGCCGGCCGGGCCGGCAGTGGGCTCTGGACCTGGCGGATCGGGTGTTGCTGGTGGCCACCTACTGGCGCACGAACCTGACCATGCGGCAGATCGGCCCGCTGTTCGGGGTGTCGCACTCCGCAGCGCATCGGGTCATCGACACCCTCGGCCCGCTGCTGGCCCTGGCGCCGGTGCGCCGGCGGCCGGTTGACCAGATCGCCATCGTCGACGGCACCCTGATCCCCACCCGCGATCACCGCCTGGCCGCCCGGAGCAAGAACTACCGGTACTCGACCAACCTGCAGGTCGCCATCGACGCCAGCACCCGCCTGGTCATCGCCGTCGGCGACCCGCAGCCGGGCAACCGCAACGACACGATCGTCTACCGCACGTCCGGCATCGAGGAGAAGCTGGACGGGCGGCCGGTGATGGCCGACGGCGGATACCGCGGCAACCCCGAGGTGATCATCCCGTACCGCAGGCCCGCCGACGGCAGCGACCTGCCGCACTGGAAGGAAGAGCTGAACACCCACCACCGCACCGTCCGCGCCGGGGTCGAACACGCCCTGGCCAGGATGAAGTGCTTCAAGATCCTGCGCGACTACCGCCGCGCCGCCCACACATTGACTGACGCCGCTTCCGGCATCGCCAACCTCCACAACATCATCCTGGCCGGCTGACCGCCGGTCTGGCGCCAAGCAACGCCTTCACCCAGTTACGAGACGTCCCTTAGGTGACGTCATGCACTGATGAGGTGTGACTGGCCCGGACTTGGCAGCGAGCGGGCGAGGATTTCCGTGCCCGCGGCAGGAACACGCCTTCTAAGACGTCCTAGGAGGATAGGGTTCCTGGCCCGACCGTCGCTCCTCCTTCTTCGACTGCGGCCCCCATCCGTGTGCCGGCAGCGAGGGGCATGGCGAGGGCTGCGGCGGCATGGATCGCGAACACCGCGACGACGATCGTGGTGACCGGTAGGCGGCGTCGGGCGCCGGTGAGGACGAGTCGTCCGGTGACAGACAGAACGCCGAGCAGGCCGGCGGCGGTGGCGGCGAAGGTGGCCGGGTGGCCGCGGCTGATGAGGTAACCGACCACGGGGACGCCGATGGCGCTGGTGGCGGCACCGTGGGCGATCAGGGCGGCAACGAGGATCCAGAACCGGGGGTCGCGCATCACGGCACGCGCCGCAATGCGTCGCAGGGTGTGGTCCGGTCGCGCCACGGGGCTGGGTGCCCTGGCATGCGGCGGCCCGTCTTTCCCGGCAAGCGCTACGAGGACTGGAATCTCGAAGACCCCGCCGGCAAGGGCGTCGAAGCGGTCCGCCCGATCGGCGACGAGATCCGCACCCGGGTGGAGAAGCTCCTCACCGGACTGGGCCCCACCGCCTGACCAACCCGCCGGCGCTGCCCGTCGCTAGTCACCCGTCGGGCGGGGCCGACAACTCGCTCATCCGGCCGCTGACACGGCCGGGACAGGTCAACACGGCTCCCTGCCCGCAAACTGACGGTGACCCGGTACTGGTTCAACCGGCGCATCGATGGTGTTGGTGCAACGATGTACGGCGTGCCAACTGCGAAAACTGCTACACCTGCCGTCTCGCCGCTGGCCGGCGAGCCGATCAAGCGTGCCGATGCCGAGCGGCTCGCGGGAGTGCTGAAGGCATTCGCCGACCCGGCCCGGCTGCGACTGCTCAGTCTGATCCAGTCCGCCCCGGAGGGCGAGGCGTCCGTGAGTGACCTCACCGCGCCGCTCGGTCTCTCCCAGCCGACCGTGAGTCATCACCTTCGGATCCTCACCGAGGCCGGCCTGCTCGAACGCGAAAAGCGCGGCGTCTGGGCGTACTACCGGCTCGTGCCGCCCGCGATCGCGGCGATCGCCGACCTGCTGACGCCACCCCGCAAGCGAGCGACGAAGAAGGCCCGCTGAGCGGCACCCGCGAAGGCCGGCGCCCAATCCTGCGGGTGCCGGCACGGGCGTCCGCTCTGGTCGCGGGTGCGTCGGCCACGCCGGCAAGGTCTTGCCTCATCCACGGTGCCGGGCTGGTCGGATCGGTGGCGACACCGTGGTTAGGAGTAGGGACACCAGTTTTGCCCGTGGTCGGCCAGCCGGCGCCGCTGGCCGTGAGCCGCTTTAACGGTGGCGATAGCCGACCGGGCGTCAGACCAAGCGGTGGTCGAGGGCGGTGTGGGGGGCGAGCAGCGGTTCGAAGATGTCGCGGCCGAGGGTGACGGCCTGGTCCTGGTCGAGAACAGTGGCGGCCAGGCTGGGGTGGGCGTCGATCCACGCCTGAGCGCCGGATGCGCTCGTGAAGAAGTTGATGGTGGAGCAGCAGGTGTCCACGGAGCGACCGGCGTCTCCGGTGGCCGCGTACACGATCACCGCTTCGGCCGGCTGGAAGGTGGCGGCACCGTTGGTGATGGTCACGCGGACCGGTTGGCCGGTGTGCGGATCGGCGGAGGTGATGGTCGCGTCGGTGCCGAGCATGAACGGCATGCCCAACGCGCCGATGGCGCACATCGCGTACACCTCGACATCGCCGAATGACACCCGGTGCGGCGTCGGCGTTGGGGAGAACGGGTAGGCCGCGACCAGACGCCCGCCGCTGTCGAGGGCGACAAGGTCTTCCCGGGCAAGTTCCCGCAGCGCCTTCGCGGTGTCCAGGTCCGCCTCGCTGGCGGCAGCGCGGATGTCGGCATCAGTGGGGGCAGCTCCGGTGGCGGCGAAGTGATGCAGGATCGCTCGATGCACCTGCTGGAGGCTGTCGGGGAGCTGCTCGGCGCGGTGGGGCCGATCTGTCCGGATCGCATTGCCCGGCTGCTGGCAGCAATCGACCCGGCTCTGCTCCCTTGCGGTGGTAGCGGGTCCGGCGCCTATCGCCTGGCGCAGGGCAGCGCGGATGCGCTCGCCAGTGGGGATATCTAAGCGACAGGCCGCTGAACCGTCGCCGGTGGCGCCCATCACGTCCACGCCGTTGACCAGGATCGACGGAGACAGATAGTCGCCCACGACCTCGGTGACCACCGTGATGGGCAGACCGACGTCGGCCAGGGCCGCGCGCAGCTCATGCCGAGCCGGCGCGAGGTTCGGACAGTCCGGCACCGAACGAAGCTCAACAGCCACCCGGCCCTCTGCGGTGCGATCTGCTGCCGCGGTCATCACAGCCCTCCTAACAAACGGCCCGGGTGGCATCACGCGTCGCCGACTGGCCGGCACGGCTCTACCCGTACCTGACTGAACCTTTCAGTCAGGGGAAGGTCAAGGCGCGACGATAGACGCCAGATGCGGATCGGGGGAACTTGCGTGATGCCGGAGATGGTGAGCCGGCCGCGTTGACCGGTGCACATCGGGTCTTGCTCGCCGTCGCGGTGGCGGTCCACGCCGTGTAGTACCTGGGTCAGATTGGGATGACCGGGCCGCCGCCGGCGATGCCGCCGTACAGGCCGGGCTGGCCGGTCAGCACGCTGCAACCGAGGTCGATCGCGGCGAGCACCGCGGTGGCGGCGTCGACCCTGCCGACCGTGTCGAGGGTGACCGCGAGGGACTCCCAACTGTCCGGCGTAAGCGAGAGGATCTCGGCGATCGGGTGGTTGACGAGCAGCTGCAGGCGGTCCCTGTCGACGACCACCCGGGCGGCTTCGGCCACGCACAGTACCGGCAGCCCGAACACGCAGTTCTCTTCGTCGGCGACCTCGGCGATCACCTCACCGACGTCAATCGACCCTCGAGTGAAGGCGATGATCGCAGAGGCGTCGAGGACGACCCGGACGGCCGGTTCGGTCACGCGGCGCGGGCCGGCAGGCCAAGCTGCTCGCGAGCCTGGGCGTCGAGCTCCGCCGTCCACCGCTCCCGGGCCTCGTCCAGGCGGCGGCGCGCGCGAGCCTTCCCCTCGTCGGAGACGACGATGCCGGCGGCGGCGAGGATCTCCTCGCTGCGGGCGCCGGTGTTGGGGCTCCTGTCGGCCATGCCCGCAGGATACCCCCTGGTAGGCGCGGGAGTCACCAGCACGCCGCCGGCGCTGCTGCCGGGCGCTGGGGCTACTGGTGCTGGTGGGGCAGTTGAGCGTGGCACGCGAACGGCGGGAGCGCGACCTCGAGGAGAGGCGCACCCGGTCGCCAAACGCATCACCGACTCCGGCCCATGCCTGGTTCCCGGTTAGCATCCCGACCGGCCGGTCCTGTCCGCCACCATCACCCACCGGCTCCAACGCCTCGGCCTCCAGCCCAGCAGCTACCGCGCTGCCGCCCCTGGTTCACCTGGCCGTCGAGATGCCCCCGGCCGTCCTCGGCGACATCCTCCCAGCTAACCGGGCCGTTGCGGCGAGCTGGAGACAGCCCGGCGTTCGCGGAGGTGCTGCGAGAGCGAGTTGCGGGGGTACGGAATGGAGTTGCCAACGCTGCGTGGCGAGCCCTGTACTGACGGCGCCCTCCCCGCCTCTACCAGGTCCGCACCCGCACCGCGCCCAGATCGACGACCGGTGCCGGGCAGGACAGTGCCGAGCGACGCAGGGCTTCTGCGTCGCGGGCCGGTATACGCCGCTAATCCGGACCGGCGCCGCCGCGACCGCCTACTCCGGTGGTCCCGCAGCGACGTCGATGCCGGCCCTGGCCAGTAGGGTCAGTGCCTCCGGGAAGGCGCGGTTGAGCGGGCCGTGGTTGATGCGGACGCGGCTAGCAAGTTCATTGTCCCGGGCGATGCGGGTGGCGTCGCCGAGCACCGTGAGCCGGTAGTGCCACCATCGCACCGCTCCGTCGCGCTGCTCTACCCGGATCAGGTCATCTGCGGCCCGGGCGGCGATCGCCCATCTGCCGTTCGCGCCGGTGGCCCACACGGCGACGACGCCGGCGCCGTCGATGGCATCGAGAGCCTCGGCGGCCGCGTGGAACGGGTTGGTGAAGGTGCCGCCGACGTGGAGTGCGGTGTCAGCGTGCCGGTTCACCCGCCAGGCCGGCCGGCGGTCCTCCAGCTTGTCGATGGCGGTGGCGAGCGGGTCGTCGTCGACGATCATCACCGCGGTGCGCATGACGTCGTCCGGGTCGATGGGGAAGCCGCGGCTGTTGCTTATGGCCTCCGCGTAGTCAGCCACGAGGGTGGCGTCGGCGGCGACCACGAGGTGCGCGGCCCGTTCGGCGGCCTCCTCGTAGCGCAGGTACTCGGCGGGGCGGCCCGCCGTGGGTAGGTGGTCGCGGATGAGGTAGAGAGCGACGGCGGCCACGCTCGCGACGTTGGCCTCGATGGCCGCTGGCATGTCGTCCAGGTCGAGCGTCTCGACCACCTGGGCGAGCACGGTGATCCACCCCTGCTCACCGTGCGGCGTCTCCCAGGCGCCCAGTTCGACGCCGACGAGCACGAGCGTCCCGACCGCCAACCGGTCGATGGCGGGCAGGTGGGCGAGGTCGACGCGAACGGCACGGGTGAGCGCGCGGCCGACGCGGCGCAACTCGTGCAGCGCTCGCTCGTCGTTGTCGTCGTTCGGGTCGCTCTCGTCGTCCGCGTTGCGGGAGCCGCCGAGCTCGGCGTTCTGCCCGGTCGAGGGGTCGATGTCGTCGTTGACGGTGTTCGCGTCGTCTCCGTCGAGTCCGGCGGCGCGTTCGTCGCTGAGGAGGTCGGTCGGCTGGAGCAGGTCGCTGCCGTAGCTCGTGCTGGTGGCGGAAAGGGCCGCAAACCCGCCGAGTGAGAAGTGGAACATGGCTGTGCCGAGCCGGCTTTTGGCGTCGTCGCTGTAGCGCAGCCAGTCCTCGGGGTCGGTGTCGAGCCTCGGCGTGCCGGTGGCTGTCTCCGACTCGCCGGTGGGCCCGCTGGTGCCGCCTGCGGCGGGTAGGGCGATGCTGGCGCGGGAGGCGGCGAGCTGCCGGACCCCGTGGAGCCACCGTTCGGCCAGGCGCGCGTCGGCGAGGATCTCGATCGGTCCCTGGGAGCCTCCCCGCGGCTCGTCGCTCACCCGGAACATGGTCCGTTCGGGATCGGTGACGAACACCAGGTTTCCGTCGCGCGTGACGCCGTGTTCGGTCCATGCCGTCCGCACCCGGGATCCGCCGGGCAGGTCGACGCCGGCGATGAGGTGTTGGACGGCGCCTTCGGGGACGGCACCGACGTCGGCCCAGGTGTCGAAATCGGTGTGGGAGGAGGCCACGATCCGTACCAGGCGGGGTGTGGGGTGCGCGAACGTGAGGTGCAGTCCGCCGGCGGCGCGGGTCGCCGCGAGGAGCGTGGCCCCGGTGGCCGTGTCGACGTGGTTGGTCGTGCTGATCCGGACGGCGGGCACCTCGTCGAGGCGGATCGGCACACCGCCGGGAAACAGCGGTGCGGAGGGCCGGGCAAGAACGGCGAGCTCGACGTTTCCGCCGTCGGCGACTGGCTTGAGCAAAGCTGCCGAGGACAGGTTGGGGCTGCCGGTGAGCGTCCAGCATGCGCCGTCGTAGCCGATGGCTTCGACGAGCTTGCCGTGTCGGTAGGAGCGGTGCCGGTCCTCCACCACCTCGAGGTCGATGCCGAGGTCGCCGATCACACGGGCTATCGCCTCGGGTTGCAGGACGGTCCGGTGCCCGGATTGCACGGCGAGCGTGACACGTGCCGGGGCCAGACGCAGCGTCAGCTCCTGGATTGCCTCGGCGCGCGCGTCGTGAAACGGCGCATAGAGCCGCAGGCACTCCACGGGCGTGACCGGAAGCTGGTCGATGATGGGAGCGTCGGAGGTGTGCACCAGCCGGTGGCCCGTGTCAACGACCTGGCCTCCGCTCAAGGCTTCGAGGGCGGCGGCGGTGCGACCCATCGCGTCGGCGGCGGGCGGGCTGATCGCGCAGAGCCGGGCGACGCTCCGCAGCCATTCCGCCGCGTCGACGACCAGCCGGGGACACCTGTCCCGATCCGCGGCGGCGATCGTCCAGGTCTCGGCGTTGAGGTGCCAGCCGCCGACCGAAAGGTTGCCCGAGCCGACGGCCACCAGCGCTCGCGCGGGCCCCACGATGACGGTGAGCTTGGGATGGAAGGCCCTCCCCGCGGTTGGGGGTACGGCGAGGCCGTGCACGTAGCGGGTGCCGGCGTTTCGGGCGGCCCGCGGGTCCGGGTTGGACATGCGCAGATCGCCGACGACCGTGACGCGGGCACCGGTCGCCTGGGTGACGCCCAGCACGGCACGCTCGAAGAAGCCTAGGTCGGCGTTGAAGGTGCAGAAGAGCGCCTCACGGGCCTGCCGATCGGCGTGTTTCTCCTCGGCAAAGATGTACGGCAGAGGCGACGGCACTGTCACGACGTCGCCGGCGTTCTGGTAGTCGCCGCCGCCGACGTCGAAGGCCTGGTCAGGCAATGAGGTCACCCCGGTCACCGATCCCCCACACGGCGTCGGTGCGGGCGAGCAGGCCCATGCCGGCGAGGATGCCGGCCAGTTGGTCCCACCGCAGCGAGGCGGAACCCGCCGTCTCGTCGGAGTCGCGGAACAGCAGGTCATCGCGCAGATGCACCCGGGTGGGAATCTTGAGAACGCCCTTTCGGGGATCGAGGCGGGCCTTGGCCAGCGCGAGCCGCTGCGACCGGTCGACCATCGTGTCGGTGAGCCATCGGGCGAAGTCGCGCAGTGACCTGTCGTGCCATCGGTCAAGCTGGTCGGCCAACCACCGCGGCGCCAGCTGCTCGTAGCGGTCCTGTGCCTCGTATCCCTCGAAGCCGTGCAGCTCCCGACCGGCCAGCTCACGCACACGGCGAGCGCCGAGGGCCAGCACGCTGAGGTCGCGCACGGGAGTCTCCAGGCCCAACAGCCCCGGATCGTGCTCGGCGGGCACCGGCCGTCCCGTGCTGTCCATGGTTCGTGGCAGCCCATCCCGGAACGCTCCGACGGTGCTGTCGGGTAGCAGGTCCGCGAGGTGTGCGGCCAGCTCCGCGCGGGGCGTGAGCCCTTGGATGCCGTTGACAAGCCAGGCCCAGAGGCTCCGCCACGCCGTGACGGAGTAGTTGCGCAGGATGAGGCCCCGCCACTCGTCGGACAGCTCCAATGCGGACAGGACCGGGTCGCTCATCGCCTCCGGCTCGTATGCAAGAAATCGCGACACGTCACGGGTTACCCGGCGGACCTCCGTCAGCTGAATGACGCGGGCGATCATGCGCAGAGTCTGCCGGCGGACACCGGCCCGCGTCGCGGGCGTCTCGGCGTCCGAGGCGGCGAACAGTCGGGCGAGCCAAGCGCCGTCCGCGCTGGTGGCCGAATGGCAGATGCACAGCGACTCGTAGGCGTCGAGCGTCGCGTCGTCGAGGGTCCGCCTGCTGACCAGGTCGAGCACGTCGCCGAGCCCCTGAGCGACAGCACCGGTATCCATCTGGTCACCGGGACCGATGTCGTCGGCTCTGGTCACGATTCGAAGCAGAACCTCGGAGCCCCGGTACGCCGGCCAGAAACCCCAATTCGGCTTGGCGTAGATACCCGGCGCGGCCAACTCCGCCACATCCACGCCGCCGTCGGACCCCCGCCTCAGGATCTCGTCGTATCCGTGTGGTCGGGACAGCGCCTCGTGGGCGAAGCCGGCGGCGCGGTAGTGACGCGCCGACACCGCCCCAACGACGACCTCAGCCCGGCGCAACAGGCTCTGTGCCGCGCTGCGGGGCAAGCCCCGCCTCTGCGCCTCCGCGGAGATCAGTCCGTGAAGCGCGTAGTAGCGGGCGTTGAGAGTAACCGTCGTGACCCCGGGGACAAGCCGATCTACAACGTTCATGGTGAACCGCTCCACCGACAGCGGAAACCGGCCCGCGTAAGTCCTTGATCCTGCAGACGACCACCCAGGACCAGTCACCACGGCCGCCAGTCTGCCGCCGGCTCCGACTCGGCGCAAGCACGGACGAGCGTCGAGGTGATAGCCAGGGTGACGACGTTGGAGACAGTCTCTCCGGCTGGCCGCCGCCGACGCCGTACATCCCGGGGCCAGCTCGTCGAGTGGCCTCGGCACCGGCCCTCGTCATCGCGCCATGGACTGCGGGAGGTATCCACCCTGGGGACATCTCAGTCAGAAGCGGCAAGCCGCCTGTGGCCTCGTCCTCCGGCACTCCAAATCACTGATCTTCCGGCAGAGGACACGATCATCGGGGCGCAACGCTCCATAGGTGCATGAGACCATGGGCGCCGCGCTCTTGCCCTCATGGGACAGAAGGTCGTTGAGCGCCATACTCGCTGCAGAGACATCCGCCTCTTAGCCCCAGATCGCTATGGCCGGGCCTGGACCGAACAGTTGGTCCTCGATGAGGCGGATCTCCTTGATCCTGCTTCCCTTATCCAGCTCGAAGGTAAGCCAGCCGCGAACGCAGTCTTTCGGCAGGACTGTGGCGGAGTAAGGCAGGGCAGGCTGCCGCGGTTCGGGAGTCATGTCGGCGGGCTGTAGTTGGTAGTCGTCGGTGGTCTTGAGCTGCCAGGAACTCCAACTCGGGGTCGGCAGGCTCTCCCCCGTGGTGGCGTTGCAGATCTTCACATCGGCCGGCACCCACACTTTGCCCTTGTCGGGCTCGGAGTCCGCCTGTCCGTCAAATTTGGCCGAGTAAATGGTTACTTTCCAACCAGCGCCGGTGAATGTCTGGCCGATCTTGAGCCGGGCCGGGCCCTGGTCCTCAGTCGGGGATGGCGACCTGTCCACAGCGGTCGGGGTTCTCGTGGCAGGCGCGGCCGAACTGGCCTGCGAAACTGGACCCCCGGGTGCTGGTGTATCGGCGCTGTTGCCGCAACCGGCAAGGAGGACCGCTGCCGTGGCGACGGCAGAAAGTGAGCCTGCCTTCATGACCCGTAACCTACCGTCCGTTGCGGGGTGTCGCAGTGAACGCCTCAAGCGGCTACAACACCGTCGTGCGGACGAACGGCGCCGCGCTCTGCATCGACGTCGAGTGGGTACGCCGCCACGCCGGGAAGGGCTTCCGCGTTCATCCCGCCGGTGGGTCCTGGAACGAACCTTCGGCGGCCTGATGCAGCACGGTGATTCGTGTGTGACTACAAAACCCTCCCTCGGCGCCCCTGCGACGATGATCCGTTGGGCGAGCCGACGCTGGTCGCTGGTGAAGTACCTCGGGTGGTGCCGTGGAAAACCAAGGGCGACCCGGGGAGGAGAATAGCCATGACGGGACGAGACAGACGATCAGCAGCCCGCTTGCTTACGCCCCTGTCTCGTGCAGCGGCCTTGCAGCCGCTCGAGAGAGACCCTCGCCTTCCACGATGGCTTCTTGCAGTTGCCTGACGAGTTGGCGCAGGCTCGCGTCGAGGTCGACCTGGTCTTTCGTCTGGGCGATGATCTCGTCGCGTACGTCGTCGACGAACGGCTGCCAGGTGTCGCGGGCGAGCCGCGTGCATTCGGCGATGACCTGTTGACGCATCTCGGCCGCGGCCTTGTCCTGGTTCAGGCGCGTGCGATTCGCGAGGTGTTGGTCGACGAACTTCGTCAGGTAGACGGTGAGGGGGAGCGCGGCTTCGATGGTGCCGAGGTACGGCTTCACCTTCTCGGCCATCTTTAACGTCTTGGTCTCCTTGCCGGCGGTCTGTCCGACGTCCTTGGTCATGGTCTTCAGCACGCCGAGCAGCATGCTCCCGATGTTGTTGGTGTGTTCCGAGATCTGGCCGGGCCCGTCCGGGGCGGTGGCGGCGTTCTCCCCGGACTTGAGTGTCCCGACCAGCGAAGCGAAGCCGGCCCAGGTGGGGAGGGCGCGGTCTCGCTCCTTGCCCTTGCGGATCGACTGCCGCAGCCGATCGAGGTGGCCCTCATGCTTGATGAACCACTCGCCGACCGTGCGCTGCAGTTCGTCGGCGGCGGAGCCGGACTCCCACGACCGCCGCAGCACCTCGTCGACGAGGCCTTCGAGGCCGGCATGGGCGGCCCGGTCGAGGTTGCCGAGCTGCCTCTCCCATTGGTCGCGGCGATCGACGCCGTGGGCGGCCACCCTGGCTTGTTCGGCGTAGTCCGCCAGTTGCCCGCGCAGTACGGACAAGGTCTCGTCCAGCACCGCTGACCAGTACCGTTGCCCGGCCGCGTGCCGCCATCCGGGCAGGGCTGACGGCGACACCGCGCCGAAAGCGTTCGTGAGGTCCTGCATGCCGTCCCAGTCCCGGAACTCGTCCCAGGTGTCGCGGCCGAGATCGGTGGCCGGCCCGGCGGTCTGGAACGGGTCCTGCGAGACGACGAAGACCGGCACGCGGTCGTCCAGGCCGAATAGTTCCCGCAACTCGCGGACCTTGCGGTCGCCGAGTTCCCGGTACCCCGCGGGGTTGTACTCCGGGTTCCCGTAGGCCTCGTCGAATCGGGAGATGACGAACCACATCGTCCCGGCCGGCCAGCCCTGCGTGAACAGCCTCCGGAGTACGTCGCGTTCGGCGGTCACCAGCTGCGGGGTCAGCACCGCGATGCCGACGTCGGTGAGCCCGACCGCGGCCATCGCGCGGGAGCTGTTCTGTTCGCGGACGCCGGACGCGCCGACGTCGAATCCGGGGGTGTCGCGGACGATGCACGTACCGAACTCGACGTCGTTGACCTCGAAGGTCTCGTGGCGTGCGCTGATCGTCAGCCAGTCGGGAACGTCCCGGCCTGAGTCGACGAGCAAGCGGCGGAGCAGGGAACTCTTGCCGGTGTCGTAGGACCCGAAGAGGGTCACGACCGGTCGGTCCCGTTTCTGGAAGGCGTCCCAGTCGTCGGCGTGCCGCCCGGGCGATCCACCGGGAAGCCGCCCCAGCCAGTCGCGCACCGCGTCGATGTCAACCACTGTGATCCGTTCCTCCTATTTCTTCCGCGGCCACGATAAGGGCGTCGGCTGCCTCGGCCCGTACCTTCGCCGAGTCCGTCCCCTCGGCGATCGACGATTCCCGGGCGAGGCGTTCGTCGAGCAGCGCTTCGAGGTCCGCGGTCTGCTGCTCGAGGTAGGCGACGTGACCTCCCCACTGCTCATCGCGCATGATCAGATCGACGATCCGGGCGGCCGTCTCGTCGATCTTCTGCCACGCCGATTCCTGCTGCTCCCGGTGCTGGCCGGCCTTCTGGGCGTCGGTGGCCATCTCCGCGATGTCCAAGGCGGAGGCGATAGCCCCGAGGACGAGCCCGGCCCGAGCGACGTTGGCGCCGCCCTTGACCGCGCCCCACGGTTTGAACTTGTAGTTGAATTGCTTCAGGACCGTGTAGAACGCGTCCCGGTTTCCGAGGGCTTTCGCGAGCGGCGCAACGGCTCCTGCGACACTGCCGGCGCCCGCGGCCACCTCCTCGTACCAGGCGGTTCCCTGGGCCTGGAACTCTGCCGCGAGCTCGGGTGCCACCTGGAGTTCGGCAGCGCGTATCTCGCGTCCGATCGTCGGGAGGTGATCGCCATGCCACTCGGCCAACCGGCGTGCCGCGTCGTCGCGGTAGCGTTCAAGATCAGCCTCGAACTGCGGTGTCTTCCACCAGGACTCGACGAGGCTCGTCAGCTTCTGGGCGTCCTTGCGGTCGAGGTCCGCGACCGCGGATTTCGCCGGCACCGCGTGGCGGTCCACCATGCGGCGGGCGTCCTCGCGCAGTGAGCTCTCGACGATCATGGCGTCGCGCACCGCGTCCCGGAGGCTGGCGATCAGCGGTTCCAGGTGGCTCAGCTCCTTCTCGCCTTCGGCCAGCACCTGGTGCAGCGTGTGCCGGTGACGCTTGAGGGCGGTGACGGCCGCGTCGAGGGCGGCCGAGGACGCCGCATCGGCCAGCCGTTCGTCGGAGAGGCGGGACAGGGCGCTCGTCAGTGCGGCCACGCCGTCCCACAGCCGATGCTCGTCGAAGTCCACGGGCTGCGCCGTCGCCGCCCCACCGACCAGGCCGAACGGATCCCCGGACAGGCAGTGGATCCGGTCGAGCTCCACGTCGGCGCAACGAGCGGCGAGGGCCGCGCGCAGCTCCTCGCGATTGCGGTTCTGCAGATTGAGGAAATCATCGGGTGCGGTCAGCGGATCGACGCCCAGCTCGTCGCACCGATTGATGAGGAACACCGTCCGCCCGCCCTTGGCGGCGGTCATCTCCGTGCCGTGCAGGAGCTCCTCCAGCATCGAGGTGTTGCCGACCAGGAGGTTGACGTGGACGACGACGAGCACGAGAGCGGCCTCGGTGATCGCCTCGAGCGCGGTGGCGTCGTGCTCGTCGTGTCCGCTTTGCAGGCCGGGTGTGTCCACGAGATCGAGCCCGGGGAACCGGTAGCGGCTCGCGACCGTGGTCGCCGGCAGCGCCCGGATGTCGAACGCGGTGTCCGGCCGCAGGCCACCGTCCACCATGATCCGGTGGACCAGCGACGACTTACCCGAGTTGTAGTCCCCCAGCACGGCGAAGACCGGCCGCGCCCCGCGGACGCGCCAGAAGGTTCCGACGACGTCGGCCAGGGCGGGGTCACGCCGGGCCGCGTCCTCCAGGTCGTGACGCCAGGAGTAGATCTGCGCCGGCGTCGGTGACCGCCACGCGGCGGTCACGGCGTGTGCCAGCCGCGCCCGGTCCGCCTCCTGGCGACTCGCGTACGCCTCGCGCACCGCCTCGCCGATCCGCACCGGCTGGTAGTCGACGCCGGACTCCAGCCAGTCCTCGCCCAGCAACACCCGGGTCACCTCGGCCGGGGTCTCCCCGATCCGGCGCTGTGCCCGCCGCAGGACGTCGGTCACCGCCGGCGCGGGCCGGACCGCGTCGGCGTAGGTCCGCAGGCTGTCGAGCAGCCGCGTGATCCGGGCGCGCGCCATCCGACGCTCGATCGCGGCGCTCAGCGACTCGCCGACCGCGGGCCCCAGCGACGTCCACGCGGCTCTGCGGCTGTCCTGGACGAGCGCGTCCTCGTAGGCGACGAACGTCCGGTCCACCGCCCGATGACCTTCGGCGATGGCGTCGGCCTTCGCCTTCCGGGTCTGCTCCGCCCCCTGCTCGCTCGCCTTCTTACCGAAGTACTTCCCGACCTGGGTGACGATGCCGATGCCGGCGAGCGTGGTGGCGAGCACCCATCCCGCGGGGTTCCAGATGAGCGGCAGCGCAAGGGCGCCGAGACCCACCGCGATGCTCGTGCCCTGGGCGGCGTCACCCGCCACGCTGCCGCCCTTGTCACCGGCGATCGTCGCAGCGTGCACCGCGGCCGGCCCGCTCACGGCGGACTCGTCGTCCACCGCGATCTCCAGCTCACGCTGGAGGAACACCTGACGGTCCGCCCACACGGCCTGCGCCGCGGTGGCCATGGCTCCTTCGTCGTACGTGGCGGCCCGGAACTCCGGCTCACCGAACGCCTTGCGCTCGGCGAAGGCCCGCTGGATCGCGTCGTCGACGTTGACCTTCGCCTGCCGGTGGCAGCCCGCCAGGTGCGACGCAGCCAGATGCCGGACGAAACGGTCCAGCGACCCCTTGGGCGGCGAGGTGTACGGGCCGCCCCGCGCCTGCTCGGACAGATCGACCAGATCTCCGCTGAGCGCCGCGTCGTGCAGCCACTGGGCACGTTCGGCGTCCTCCGGATAGCCCAGCACGGCGAACAGCGACTCGACCCGCCGCTCCAGGGACTCCGCCTCCCGCTCGAGCTCGGCCGCCAGGTTTTCGAGCTCGCCGATCCCGCGGCGGCACCGTGATCGGATGTCCTCGCGCAGCGCGGTCAGCCGCAGATCGGCGCCGCCCTCCGCGATCGAGGCGGTGATAAGGCGCTCCAGCTCGGGGAAGTTCGACCAGCGGTCGAGGTAGTCCGTACCGAAACGCTCCCGTTCGTTCTGGAAGTCCTCGGGGAACGGACCGCGGAACGGGGTCGCGGCGCGCGCGTACAGGGCCCGCTGGCCCTGGATCGCGACGACCGGGAGGTCGAACATCCCGATCTGGGCGAGCTGGGTCCGGATGTTGTCGGCGTGCTGGCGAACCGTCTCGGACAGATGCCGGCGGCCGGACTCCCGGACCACCGCCGGGTGATGCCAGCGCCGGTTGCGGGAGTTGAGGACGGCCACCACCGGCTTTCCCCGGTCGAGGACCCAGGCGGCGATCTTCTTGAACTCCATCGCCTGCTGGGACTGGCTGTCGAAGCACAGGAGCACGATGTCGGCGATCTCAACCGCCGCACGGGCCCGGGCTTCGAGGACATCACGACTCTCGGAGGCGCCCCAGCCGTTGATCCCGGGTGTGTCGAACAGCCGGCAGTCCCGCCACCCGACCTGGCGCACCTCAGTGGTGAAATCGTTGTCACCGGGCGAGACGTACGCCCCGTCGAGCCGGCCGAACACCGACAGCAGGGTGCTCTTCCCGGCGCCGGTCCGCCCGAAGAACGCGATGTTGAACGTGCCGAGCGACTCCCGCTCACGGTCGAGGTGACGCCGCAGCTCCGCCGGAAACCCCTGGACGAAGTCTTCCAGCCGAGCGATCGAGCCCGGGCCCTGCCCTTCGGTGAAGGCGGCGACCAAGCCGTCCGTGATGTCGTCCAGGTGCACCAGTTCCGCGCGTCCCTGCTCTACGGCCGACCGAACGGACTCCTCGAATGACCGCACCTCTGTCGTCAACTCATCATCACTTTCGCCGCCTGACGGGTCACGGCTCGGATTGCACCCTCAACTTGCCGGCGACCACACACCGAGAAGTTGTCTACGGGATGCATGGCGATCTTGTCCAGCGTGAAGCTGAGATCAAAGCCCGTCTGCCGGGGGGAGAATTCCAATGCTTCACCTGATCAGGTGCAGCGGTGCCGGCCAAGCGATGATCGAGTATGCTCGACCGGGTCGGAAACGGCTGCGTCGGTGGCCGCGTCTCGTCCGCGGACAGGGACGCGGATTCGGTAGGCCCGAGGCCCGGCGGCGGTCAGGGTCGGGATCCGGTCGGGTCCACCACTGCGGCGCAAGGCCACTGGATCTTCGCCGCAGGGAGAACGATGTTCACGAGCAGCGGCACGACCCCAGTACCGAGATCCGGACGCCGCACGAAGGGCAGAACGCCGTCCCTCGTGTGGCAACCTCGGGTGGCGCTTGTTTTGTCAGGGATGGCGGAGCTCCATCGGATTTCGCCTTACGGGGCGAAGCCGCTTGCTGTAGCGCTTTGCGGGTTTTCGGACCGATTCGCTCTTTCTTGGTCTTAGCGCGGCGCCGTTTGACAGCCAGGCTCTCGGTACCAGGTATCGAGATACCAGGCGGCGGAAGAATGCTCCTCACCAGGTCGGTCGATACATTCGCCCATCCCATGTTGCGGAGGTGACGCGAGATCTCCCAGGTGGCCCACAACGGCCGGCGCGCATGAATATGAAGAACCGCCCGGCGAATTTCCTCGAGAGGAGGGCGAACCTCAACAGGTCTGGGTGTCGCAGCGACCACTATCTCCTTGCGGGGCTTCGGGATGCGCTTGATTCGGGATTGTACCCGGCGTACGGCAAGAGAAATTTCTTTCGATGTCAGGCGAGCCCAACCGTCGCCCTTGCGGTGAAGAATTTTTTGCACGGATTCCTGCGCCTTCAAGCGCAGGATGACGGCAATCTCACTCTCGAGTTCACGAACCGACGGCTTTGGTGCGCGACGGATGCCTGCCGAAGCCGCGGTCGCCTCCGCCTTGCCTCGTCGCCGGGCAGGGGGCTTGGATTTCATAGCCAGGGGTGCGGAAGAGCGATCAGGTGTGGCCAGAGCCCGGTCCAGCCACGTGTCAGGCCCGTGACCGGGAGCTTCGTCGTCAGTCCTGTCATCCGCCGAGGACGAGCCACGACCGAGGTACCAATCGTTGATTGTGCGGCCCCTGACCACCGCGCCCCTTTCGAAGCAGCCATCGGGACTCCAGGATGCCAGCTGTCGCGTGGGAAGTCATCCTGCACGCGGCCGCGTCCACTGCCGTGCGCTGAGGGCAGTCTGTGTGGTGTGGACCAAGCGCCGTCCACGCCGTCCGCTGGCCTACCACGATGCCCGGGCCGTGCCTGGTGCAGGTGGATTGAGTCAGTCAGCCGGGAATGTGTCGGGTTCGCGTCGCGCGGCGTAGCGGTCGAGCAGGATCGGCACGCCCGTGTGCACCCACCATGGAACGTGGACGGCGCCGGCAGACATGCCGTGGCCCGGGTCGAACTCGGGGACGTATATCGCTCCGGCGTGGTCGTGCCACGGTGCCGATTCGCGGCTGGTGAGATGTTCGCCGACAACCTGCTCGATGGTGTCCATGATGAGCGTCCGTAAGTCGAACCAGTCGTCTGGCAGCGGCGTGTCGGCGAACCGCGCGCGAAGTTCTCGCCACAGGTAGAAATCGCCGCGCAGCGAGTACTGGATCGGCTCGCGCTCAAACAAGGAGCCGACGCTGTCTGTGTCGACGGGCGGCGGACACCGAACCCAGACGGCCGCCCGGGTTCGCTTGTGCATGGCTTCGTCGAATGCGACGAGCCGTACCTCGTCGACGCCCGTCTCGGCGGCCGCGATGGTCTCGATCGCCGCCTCAATGGCATCGGCGTGTGGCCAGCCGCGGACGCCGGTGCTGATCAGCGGGAACGCGACCCTGCGCGCGCCCAGTTCGTCGGCGACCTCCAGCGCGCGCCGGTAACACGACTCCAGCAGGGAGCGGTCGCGCTGCCCGGCGTGGTAGTTGGGGCCGACGGTGTGGATGACCCACCGGGCGGGCAGGTCGCCTGCCGTGGTCCATCCGGCGTCGCCGGTGGCGAGGCCGTCAGGAAACCGGGCGATGCAGTCATGCAGGATCGCCGGGCCTCCGCCGCGATGGATCGCGCCATCCACACCGCCGCCTCCGCGCATAGCCTTGTTCGCCGCGTTGACGATGGCGTCAACGTCCTGCGTCGTGATGTCCCCGAGAACGGGGGTGATAACTGGCACGGCATCAGTCTGCCCGGAGGCACCGACAGAGCAGCGACCACCCCGGCACAAAGCTTCCCGCTCCTGCCGCTCGCGGTGCAGCCGGACCGCTGACTACGTTTCGCACTGTCAGTGCGTGGAGGTGCTGCTGAGCGGCGGGCCCAATGCGGGCCAGGTGGTGCCCGACGTGGGGAGAAGGCCGTGTGGCAGGCCTGCCTGCACGAGATCAAACCCGCGTACGGCCACCGGCGCGGCCGTGACCCACGCGTCTACCGACACCGCCCTGACTGTTGCCAGCCCTACCCCCGAGGCGCCCAGGACCGCCGCGAATGACCCGGCAGCCCGCCGAGACGAAGCGGCAGCCAAGATCATGGTTGGCTCCCCCGCGCCGCTGCACGCCCACGTCGCCGGCCAGCACTGGGGAACAAGAGGTCGGCTTGGGTGGCCAGCAACGGCGACACGATCAGTGCGGCCCATCCAACCGGGCGCCACGGCGAAGGAATAACAATTATTGATACACCTCCACGAGTGCTTGCACGTGCAGGCCCCCGTCGCTGTCCCTCAGCCATTGGGCCCGGTCGGTGAGGATGAGGTGTGCCAGGTTCAGCACGCTGGAGGGCCAGAGCGTCGCGTCGGAGGTCCCCATCGAGCCCGAGACTGGAGAGGCCACACTCGCGAACCTCGTAGCCGAACTCGAACACGTCACACAGCCAGGCTGACACACTGCCCGGCTATGCCTGAACGAACCGCGTCGGCTCCTGCAAGACAGCGGTTGCGCCGCCGAGGTCGGCGAGGCGAGACGCCAACGTCGCCAGCGCGAGCCGCTCCGGCAGCGCTTCGCTGAACTTGAGTCCGTCAAGAGCTTTCTTGTTGACCTCGGGCAAGCACAGACGCTGATCTGCGTCGGCGATGAGTGTCCGCCATTCTTCCCGAGTGAGATTCGCCCGTAGGCGGACCTGGCAGTCATCGAAGCGTTGGACCGGGTCGACCACCTCGGTCAACGTGGCCGCCAAGGTGGCGTTCGCGCGGAAACCGGCCCAGGTCCACCACCGTAGGTCACCACCATTCCGATCGCGGAGGATGACGCTGCCTCCCGGATGTACCAGCGAGGATCGTTCATCCCGTTCGTGAGCGAGCCGCTTCGCTGCTCGCTGAGTGAGCTTCACAGGGGGATCAGCACCAAGAAGTACCTCCCGCATGGCGCGGCTCAGCTCGAATCCAAGACCTGCCCACCCCCCGGTCATCCAGCGAGCCTTTCCGCCACTCTCGGCGGGTTCGACGAAACAGCGCCGGCGCCGCCAGTCGATGTAGGTGACCCGCCAACTTCGCCCGTTGAGTAGCAGTCGACGGTCGCCCTGCACCTCCTCCGTGAGCAGCGCGGGGTCGACGCGGCCCAGCTCATCGCGGCCCACCAGGACGGTGAACTCGGGTGCTCCGACGAATACCGCTGTCATGCCCATGAAGTGTCGGTGCCCGAAGCGCCGTTCAGCTTCGGGACCGATATAGAGCATATCGCTGTCGCTGTCAAGGTAGCCCTGATCGATCAGATGGCGAATGATCGGGGTGGCGCCGCGGCCGAAGGGGTCGAGACCGTTCCACCACTGCGGCCAGTTCTGATCTCCCACTCGCTGTTCTTGCAGGCAGAGCGCGAGCATCTGCTGGGCGACGATGTGCCGTGGCTCTGGCGGGGCGACGACCGGCTCGACCCATCCGCGGCCCCAGAGCACCAGCAGGGCCGCTGCCTCCAGCAGGGCATCGCCACTGCGGGTGAGAACGAGGCAGTTGCGGATGCTGCCGGGCCGCCGACCTGTGCGCCCGAGTCGTTGCAGGAATGAGGCCACGGTCGAGGGTGCGTCGATCTGAATGACGCGGTCGAGATCACCGACGTCGATTCCCAGTTCGAGTGTGCTGGTCGAAACGATGACACAGTCACGCGCCTCGGCGAACGCCTCTTCCGAGCGTCTTCTTTCGTCAGCGGACAGCGAGGCGTGTGACAGGAAGGTGGTGATGCCGCGATCCCGCAGGAGACTGCCGAGCTGTTCTACGGCTTGGCGGGATTCGCAGAAGACCAGCCGCTTCTCACCGGAGTGCAGCCCGGCGAGCACAGTGGCAGCATTTTGCAGGGATCCGACGAAGTCGAGTTCGATTTCGCCCGGCGGAGGTGTCGCCGCAGTCGCTGTCGCGGCGACCGGCACGTCAGGAGCGATGACGCGTCTTGCCCGAACACCCGCGCTGGAGCCCTGCAGCCAGGTCAGCAAGCGATCCGGATTGCCCACGGTTGCCGAGAGCCCGATCCGCTGAACGGGACGGCCGATCAGGTGGGTCAGACGCTCCAGGACGGCGAGCAGATGCCAGCCACGGTCGTCGCCGGCAAAAGCGTGCACCTCGTCGACGACCACGGTACGCAGGCCGGCGAAGAACGCCCGATGGTCGACGTTACGGCTGACCAGCATCGATTCCAGGGATTCCGGCGTGGTCAGGAGCACGTCTGGGCGGGCAGCCAGGATGGCCCGCCGTCGCGACGCGGTGACGTCGCCATGCCAGAGTGCGGCTCGCCGTCCCAGCCAGTCGGCGTAGCGTTCCCAGCGCGGCAGCAGATTGTTGAGCAGGGCTTTGAGCGGGCAGAGGTACAGCACTGAGGTTCCGGACCAGCCCTCGGCTGCCATCCGGGACAACAGCGGAAACGCTGCCGCTTCGGTTTTGCCCCCAGCGGTCGGGGCGAGGAGGAGCGTGTCCTCGCCAGCCAGAAGCGGCTCCACAGCAGCTTCCTGCAGGGGTCGCAGACCCGGCCATTGCAGGGAGTTGACGATGTGGTGCAGCAGCACGGGATGTAGCGGGTCGGCGGCAGTCACACGTCTAGTGCAATGTCGTCGGCACTTGCGGCGTTGCGTTCCACGTCGGTCATCTCCGCTGCGGACATGGTCGGCGCGTAGTGCTGCCTAGGGTCGAAGTCCGGGAACTGGTCGACCCGGTCGAGGACATCGCCCACCAGCTTCTTCAGATACAGGCGCGGCACGATGCCGACCTTTCCACCCAGGCCGCCGGCAACGGCACGAGCCAGCTGGTCAAGGTACGCGCCGTCGACCAGAGTCCGGATCCGGTCGGGAGCAGTTGACCCGGCGGCGTAGAGATCCCGAACGCGGCCACCCAGCTCGACCAGGGACCCGATCGTGAAGCCCGGCAGACGGATCTGCACGGCCCTGGGGTTGTCGAATCTGGGATCCGTGCCGAAGTCGACGGCAAGCCGTTGCGCCAGCGGGGCGAGCCGTTGCACGCCCTGCTGCCCGTCGTAGAACGCAGGCGTGCCGGTGATGACGAGATGCAGCCCGGGGAAGCGTCCGGAGTGCACCTCGTCGATCAGCTGGCGCAGCGCATTGAGTGCCTTGTCCCGGACGTCGCCACGGACCCGTTGCAGCGTCTCGACCTCATCGAGGACAACGACCAACCCCGGATGGCCGGCGTCCCGCAGGACGGTGAGCAGCCCCTGGAGGAAGGCCATGGCGCCGAAATGGTCGAGCTCGCCACGGATTCCGGCGGCTCGTTTCGCCGACGCCGCGACCTGTGGCTGTCCGGCCGTCCATGCGGCCAGTCCGTCGGCGACGACGGTGTCGCCCGAGCTCAACGCCGCCCGGTAGCCACGCAACGCCAGTGCGAAGAGCGGGGAGTGCTTGCTGACCTGGGCGAGCCGCTGTTCGAGGAGCCGATCCACCGCCGCGCCCACGTCTGCCTCCGCGGCGGGATCAGCTTCGAGCGCATCGGCCTCCAGCGTGAACAGCCAGGAGTCAAGAACAGCGCGGAACGCGCTGGATGGTATCGACGCCGTCCGCATGGACTCGGTGATGCGCCGGTACACGGTCTCCAACCGGTGCAACGGCGTCTGGGTCTCGGAGATCTGCACCTCGGCCGCGGCGAAACCGCGGCGGAGCGCCCGCTCGGCCAAGTGTCGAGTAAAGAAGGTTTTGCCAGCGCCGTATTCGCCCCGCACCGCCTTGAACACGGCGCCGCCAGAACTGACCGTGTCGAGCTCGCCGTCGAGAGCGGCGGAAAAACGGTCGAGGCCGACCGCGAGCAGGTCGAGTCCGCTCTCCGGAACGGTTCCACGGCGAAGCGCATCGATCACCTCGCGTCGACGCCGCTGGGAGACGTCCAGTGTCACGAGGGCACCTCGAACTGCTCGGACAGGAGCGTGACGTCAAGCGTGACCGTGCCGGTCGCTGGTTCGACGGACAGAACGGCGTACCCCTCAATGTTGAGCAGTTGCTGAACCTGCGTCAGCGCACCCCGGAGCCGGGTCTGTGCCACTCCTAGGGCTTGGGCTGCGAGGGTTGGTGCCAGCCGGTTGGCAGCTGCCCCCACCAGCGCGTCGATGATGCTCGCAATCTGATCGTCGGTGACGATGAGGCGGCCGTTGATCCTCCGCTGTGCCTTGTAGACCGAGCTGGTCACGATGGCCTGGCCGAGTGTCACCGCCGGTTGCTCGGTGGCCTGTGGGCCCAGGTCGAACAGGGCCGGGCTGTCCTGTCGATCTCCGCGGCTCTTGGTGATCACGGCTTTCGGGGCTGGCGGCTCGGCAGGCAGCCGCGGAGCGGCTGCGGAGGTGAGCCACCAAGTGGGTTCCTGCGGCGGCAGCAAGTCCAGGCCGGCCCGGTTGCGGGTCTCATCAGGTACGAGGACGGCCACCGGGACGACGACCTCCGCTGCGCTCGCTCCCCCGTGGTAGCCGGCTTTCAGGGGTCCGTACCTGAGGGTCTCGTCGACGGCCAGGACGGCTCGGTGTCCGTCGGTGAGGACGCGAGGGCCGCTGACCTCGATCTCGTCGTCCTGGACGGGAGCGGCCGCCGGGCGAGAACGAGCACTGGAAATATTCGGGTACGAACGTTGTGCGCCTTGGCGGCGTTCGACGATGTGACCGTGGTCGGAGGTCACGACGACCGTCCGCCCTGCGGCTGCAGCCCGAGCGAGAAGCGGTTCAAGATGCTTGACAGCGTCAGCGGTCCAAACCGTTCCCGCAGGGTCGCTGCGGTCGAGTGCGTCGTCGATCGTGTTCAGGACGACGGTCACCAGCGACAGCTCGATGTCATCGATGGCGCTTCCGACGTCCGGGCTGACCGACCAGCCTGCTGCCGTCGTATCCACTGCCTTTTTATGGAAGAGCCTTGCAGTGATCTTTCCGCCTTTGGCGGTGATTTCCGCGTACCCGTGCTGTTCTTCGGACTGCTGCCCGCGGGTTAGGCGGCCGGAGAGCAAAGAGGCACGACTCACCTCGGTGACTGACGGCAACGCCGCGAGCGCTGCGGTCCTCCGGCGGTTGCCGGCTCCTGGCAGGGCAGCCTCGAGCCAGCCGAGACGTGTAGTCGCGTCGGACAGGATCTCCGTCGCGACAGCGGCGCTCATACCGTCGAGGACGAGCAGCAGCACGGGGGCCTTGCGGGCGAGCGGGATGACGCAGTCTGGTAGCAATTGCTCTAGGTACCAGATGGTTCCCGAGTCGGCGGGCACGCCGCGGCTGGTGGGGATTGGCGCTGAGGCGAGCGCCCGGGCGAAGCGACGTTCCTGTGCGCGACGTCGCTTCTGCGCGGCCGTGACGACGGCGTGGAGTGCGCTTGACAGGCTCGGATCGTCAACGCCGCCGAACGCGTCGTTGATCGCCGCGTCAGCCCATGCCGCGTTGTCGAGGTACTGGCGCACGAGAGCGCCGAGCGCACGGGCATCCGAGGCAGCGCCGGGCGGAGGATCAACTTCAGAGAGCCACCGGACAAGTCGTACCGCGGCCTCGAAGGGAACGCGAAGTGGCGTTTTCGCTCCGAGCCGGTGCGTCTGAACCGCTGCCCAGGCGGTCTCGACGGTGTTCGTATTGTCGAGATGGCCAGGTGAAGCGATTGCCCGACGCAGGGCGTCGGCAAGCGCGACAAATCGTGCCCGTAATCCGCCGGCGAGAAGGTCTGAGTAGCGGGCCAGCGGCTCGGCCTGGATCTGCGCGAGAATCACGTCGGCCCGGTCGAGGGAGCGTGCAACGTCGTCGTCGGCGCGCCGATCGTGAATCAGGTCGGACAACAGTGTGTCCGCTGCTTGCCCGAGTGCGGCCAACGCGGTCTGCGAAGGGCTGGGATCGCCCCACCGCGGTTCGAGCCGGACCAGAGCAAGTTGGGCCTGATGCGCTGTCGGCGGGTCATATCGGTCAGCGGTCAGCAAGCGAAGGACCAGACCGAGCGGTACGACGTCGGCGAGCTCGCCACGAGACAGCAGCGCACGTATCGGGCCTGCCGCCGAGCCCGCCCGCTGGGCGATCCAGTCAAGTGTGGTGTCGGCGAGCAGGTCTCCGACGCTTCGGCGCAAAGCACCGAGGGAGGCGACGCTCTGCGCAGCGATCGACCAGCGGAGGACGCCGAGGACGTCGGCGGTGTCCGTATCGAAGCCGAGGTGGGTTGCGGCGACGGCACCAAGCGCGTGGGTGCGGGTGAGTACCCCGGCCGGGGCTGCGGGCCAGCCCGCCTGCGGGGTTGCAGCGACCAACGCGGTGGCCAGCTCTCGGTTGTCCGGTCGGCTGGTCAGGGCAGGGTCGATTCCGGTGGCAGCGAATCGAGTCCGCACTGCCTCCCAGGGGTCAGGGCTGCGCAAGCGCTGCCAGATGAAGTGGGCGAGGATACCGGCGCCGAGGTCGGCGTCGTCACGGTCGGTGACGACGACGAGCCAGTCGCCGTCGCGGTGGTCGCCGAGCAGATCGCGGGCGGCCAGCGCTGACTCGGCCGCTCGGACCCGTACGGTCTGGCCCTGGTGTTGGAGGTCCGCGGTGATGGCGCGGTCGGGGACGCCACGGATGCCGATGACGCCGCTGCCGTAGTTCTTGGCGCGGGCTTCGTCAACGATGGCGAGCACCATCGATGCGCTCACCCGCGTTGTGGCCATGGCGACGGTCACGGCAGCACTCGCCACGTCACCTCAACGGTGACGTCAGGGTTGTCGTTCAAGAAGGCTTGCAGCTGGTCCATGATGTCTCTGTTTCCCGCTCCGCCTGCCCGGCTGGAACTCCCGGCCTTGGGGCCCGACACCACCGGCGGCTTTGGCTTGGGCGTAGGACCCGCCGGGGGCGCGGTGCTTTCCGCCAACCAGCTGAAGATCCCGTCCTCACAGGAGGCAAGCGCCCGTCCAATCGGGACTGGCAACTCGTCCTGCTCCAGAGCGGCCCGTAGGCCGTTCACGACGGCAGCAGCATCCGCGGCGCGGTTTCCCTCGCCCTTCATAGCTTCGCGAAGCGGGTCGAGCCGGTGCCAAGGAAACGCAGTGAGTGCCTTGTCAACAGCGTCCGCCGAAGCCAGCGATTTACCCGCGGCGACTGGAGTCGCACCGCCGAGATCCGCCTTCGCCAACACCTGGACGAGCTTGACGCCGTCCAGGTGACGCAGTTGCTGCATCAGCGCGGAACAGGCTTTGGCGGTCCTCAGCCGGCTACCTTCTGCAATCGCCAGACGTCGGTACGCCGCCTCGATCGCTCCCACCAACCCGGGCGCTGTCTTCGATAGTTCCGCTGCCTTGGTGGCGACCTGTCCGACGAAATCAGCCACAGCGGGCGCGGTGAGATACGCCCCGGCTGTGATGCCGAGCATCGCGCCGGCCACGGTTCGCGCCGTCTCCCAATCACCGGCGGACGGCAGTTCCTGGGTGCGCAGCTCCATCACCGGGGTGAGCGACCCAGGCTCCGGTACGACCGGAAGGGCCGTCCCTTGTTGGAACCAAGCCCGCTGCCGCAGCGCCGCCCACGCGATGACAACCAGGTCGGCGACCTCGTCCCGCAGCCCATGGGCGGGCGAGACGTCCCGGATCCAGCGTCGCAGCTCCGCGACGGTCACCGGACCGTCGGCGGGCTTGCCCTGTTCCTGCGCTCGTCGGCCGAGTGCTCGCTCGATCTCCTGACCCCACGGGGTGAACCGATCGTCGCCGAAGAGGTAGTGCATCTCCGTGGCCTTGCCGACGCCGAGCGGCTCCGCGATCCGTCGTACCACGGCGGCGTCGGCCTGAAGCTCGACGCGTTTCTCGCTGTCCGCCGCGCTCTGTGCGACGTACCGAGCAACGGCTTTGAGGTCGCGGACTTTGATCTCGACGTCGCCTGGCTCGAACAGCGGATGCGCGGGGTAGAGGGCCTTGAACGCCTGGTCGAGCAGGTTGTTGAAGGCCTGACCGAGCGTGGCGCCGACCGGATTGACAGGGGCGAAGCGACGCTCGAAGGAGAACAGCGTCCGCTCGTGTGACGCGTCCTCGATGAGGACACCCGGGCGCGGTGACGCGGCGCCGTATGCCTGCTGCACCGCGTCCTCAAGGCTGCGCCGCAGCGTGTTGCGCTGGGATTCCAGGATTGACCGGGCCAGGGCACGGTCGGTCTCGTTGAGGTGGTCGGCGTGCCCCTGCCAGCGCTCGGTGCTGCCGTCGAGCAGCCAGTTGAGGATGACGAGGCGTCGCAGTTCGCGGATCTTGTCGTCCGACAGGAACCGCGGCAGCCACACCACGGTCCGCTCCTGCACGCCCCGCGCCACCATCTCGTCCAGCCGTTGCAGGTCCTCAGCCGTCGAGTGGCCCGGGTCGTCGAACGGGTGGTCGATGACGATGCGCCAGGTGTCCGGGGCCGCCCGGAAGTGGTCGTCGGACAACCAGCTGCGGTCGCGAACGTTGCCGAAGAGCACATCGACCTTGCGCTTCGAGCCACGCCAGATGAAGTCGTACGGGTAGGCGCCTTGCAGGTCCTGGGACGCCAGCGTAATGCCCAGGCTTTCGCTGACAAGGTCCTTCAACAGTTCACGGCGCCGGCCCTCGTTATCCTCCGCCTTGGCCCGCTCCACGATCGACTCGTAGTCGACGTCGGACAGCTGCACCCGGATCGTCGGGTTGCGGTCGTCGCCGTCGAGATGGATCTCCGGAATGTCCCGGGCCCAGGTACGCACCTTGGACAGCACGACAGCCGCCTCACCACCCGGCAGCGGCGACACGATGGAACCGTGGTTAAGCGACGCGAGCCGGGCCGCGGTCAGCGCCATCAGGGCTGGAACCTTCGGGGCGACGGCCGACAACAGGAGAGTCTTGGCCAGCCGATCGTCGGTGCGGAATCCCGACGGAACCTTCTCGGGCTCCTCGCGCAGGGTCCGCTCGTCGATGCCGTGGATCCCGAGCAGCAAGGGCCGCAGCTTGTCCGTGTAGAGCTTGTTGGCCGACCGGAAGAGAGCAGCCGCCTCGGCGTCCAGCGCCTGCCCGGTCTGCCCCTGCACCACGAGGTCGAAGGAGTCACCGACCGGGATAATCTGGTCGATCGTAAGAGTCTCGCGCCGGTCGACGAGCATCTGCTGCATGACCTTGAGCGCGGTCCGCTCGCGCTGCATGACGCTGGCCAGGCTGCGCAAGGTCGACACCAGGGCCGGAGAGAACGGGTAGGTGAGGCGGAACGCCTTCTCATCGGAGCCCCGATGCCGTTCATCGGTGTTCACGCCGTCGAGCAGCACGTCCCACACCGCCGGCCGGCGGTCGATCGCACCGAACGCGCCCTCGAGCACGGCGGCAGCATCGGCGTCCTTGGGCTGCAGGAGGCGGCGGTTGGCCACGTACGGCAGGTTGTCGTCGCCCAGCGGGATGACACCGAACCGGCCTTCCTGGTGGCGGAAGGCGCGGTCGAGCGCGTCCTGCTCCGCGCCGCTGGCACCCGAGTCGGCGAACCAGCGCCGCAGGTCCATCTGCCGGGCCACAAAGGAGATGAGCGGGATCGGACGACCACCGATGGACGACTCGACCAGCTTGGTGAGCTTCTGCGATTCGCGGCGGAAGAACTCCCGGTCCTGCACCGAGAACGCCAGCCACAGGACCAGCTCGTCGAGGAAGAGAACCACGGCGTCGTAGCCGAGACTCTTGGCGTGCGTCGAGATCGCCGCCAGGCCGGTGTCCAGGTCGACGTACTCCGCCTGCTGCGTGTAGGAGCGGAAGTACGTTTCGACCAGGGCCGACACCAGCTTCTGCCGGCTGGGGCTTGCGGCCGAGGCGGCACGCGCCTCGGCGTAGCGAACAGCATCCCACTCCCCCGCGCCCAGCACAGCAGCCCAGGGATCGGCCGCGCCGCCCTCGCCCCCTGCTTCGCCGTTGAGGCCGGCGAAGAACTGCTGGTCGCCGAGCTGGGCCCGGTAACGTTCAGCGTCTTCGAGAAGGGCGTCAGACTTGTGTACGGCGGGCAACGGCGCACCGGGGCGGCGCTCGGCGATCTGGCGTATGTAACCCTGGAAGAGGGCCTCCTCCATCGTCCGCGCCCCGAGCATGTGGAAGGCGAGCGGCAGGATCTTCCGGTCGGCCAGGACGGGATCGTGGCGCGCCACAACGGGCTGAAGCTCAGCCTTGGACCGGGCGGCCGGCTCGTGTTCGAGGAGGGCATGCAGCACGGCCATGAAGTGCGACTTACCCGAACCGAACGAGCCGGTGAGGAACGAGCCGCGGCTCGTTCCGGAGGTGATTCCCTCGGCCACCAGGCCCATAGCCGCGTCGAATGCCTCGACCAGCGCATCGGTGACGACGTATTCATCGAGCGTGCGCTGGACCGCGTTGTGCCCGACCGAGTCGGTCAGACGCAGGACGTAGTCCTCCGCGCCGGCACGCTCGGGAATGGTGATGACGTCGCGGAGCGGGGTACTCACGCCTTCTCCTCAAGCTGCATCGTCATGGCTGTCACGACCTCGATCGGCGTCCTCGGCTGGCGGCCGGCGGCCTCCAGGCACCAAGCTGCTCGACCGTCATGCCCACCTGGTGAGCGCGACCGCGCAGTTGCTCCTCCAGGTAGTCGGCCAGGTTGAGCTGGTAGGTGGGGTCAGTCTCGTCGTGCCACTGCCGCACCCAGGGCTGGAGCTCTGCGAGGCCGGCGACCAGGGGGACAAGCTTATCGTCAGCCCAGCCTTCGGCCTCCCGCTCGGCGATCACCGCGTTCAGGGCGAGGGCCTGCTGAGAGTGGTCCCAGCCGGCCCAGCCGAGCAACTGGGTGGAGTCGGTCTCGCGGCCGGCGTCCGGGTAGAGGATGAAACGCTCCTTAGGCACGTCAAGCTTGCCCCGGTGTTGCCACCATGACTGCTTCCGGAAGTCCGCGGTCGTGTACTTCGGCGGCACCGGAATCTCGCCGACTCTCTCGCCCTTGTCTTCACGGCGTTGCAGATCCCAGATGTGCTCCCAAGCTTCACGCTTGCGGAGTCCCGAATCGTTGAGCCGGTACGCGGCCAGGAAGGGCACGCTCTCCGTATCCAGCAGCGTGGTGAGCTGCTGGGTAACCGACCGGTCCTTGCGGCCGTCCCACAACTGCAGAACGGAGGCGAGGTCGGAGTCGCGGGTCACGATGTCGGCCAGCTGAGCGACCGACCGCGCGATTGGCCGTCCGGACATGTCGAACCAGTATTTTCGCTCCTCTAACTTGTCGAGAAGCCATGCTCGAAGCGCTGACGAGAGGCGCTCATCCCAGGAAGGAAGCGCCCATTGCCTCTTAAACTCCGGCCGTTCGAGAAGCCGTATGAGAGGATTATTGTTTATTTCAGATAGGCGAGCACTCAAAAGTTTTTGATAGTCTGCCGGCAACCTTTCCGGAAGGTCCGGTTGCACAGCGATGCCCCGCCGGGCGAACCATGCCTTATCGGGGCCAGACAGGTTGTCGCCCTGCCGAGCTAGCGCTATCTCAAATGCTCGGTCACCCAAATTGATTGCAGGCGGTTCATCTAGGAAGACCAAGTTATCGTCAACCGTCAAGTTGAAAGACTTGTACACCTCCCAGTCAAGCTCCTCCTGATTACTGATAAGTTCACCAAGAGTGCCTGCATATGCTTCGCGCAGTTCATCTATCCGCTGCTGCGTTGGAGGATCACCACCAGAAAGGAATACAGTCTCGGGGAGCAGCTCATTTAGCCGCGCAGCCAAGAAGTCTAGTTTCTGCGCTCGATTTGTCGGCAGATTATCTGGAACAGGGAACTGCGCGAGCATTGTCGAGGTCATCTGATAGGTTCGCAGCCATGGAATGTCGGCTGCGCCTCCCTTGGGTTTGCACTTGCGCTTAAGCCAGAATGACGCTGCGGAAGAATTGAGTAGGCCAACTAACGAAACGAAATCCTCCTCTGTCGCTGAAGCTGGAAGCTTTACTATCGGCGCCGTTCGGTTAAAAACCCTCCCGAACTTATCCAGGCAGAAGCTATTTTGAGATGCGACTTCAGCAAAGGCGATCTTCCACGGATGTGCATGACGATCCAGCGGGAGCTGGTGCCATGCAAGCCACTCTCGCCCCTCGGAGCGATAGTCTCCCTCCCCGAACGCTCGCGCCCACAGCTCGGTACGTAATGGCCAATAATGGCGGAGGGCAGCGCCGAGACCACCCTCGATGCTGGACCAGCCGGGGAGAATTCTCGGCAGCATCGCGGACTCTGCATACGAGACATTCCAGTCGCGCACTCCGTCTCCACGAGCAGCATCCTCAATCAGCTCAATCGGTATTTTCCACCGGACGGCGGTGTGCTTCGGGATAAAAAATGCTTCATCCGCATGAGAATCGCCGTAGAAGCCGACCCGATAGGTGATTTGCTTGAGATTCCGGAACTTGTCCATCAACCTCAGCAGTTCCTCGGAGCCATCCCCGGCGAGTACCCAAGGGTGCCGCGCGAGGGATGATCTAGGGGCGTCAATCACCTTGATGAACGGGTCCTCGTACCCGACGATCCCACACCATCTCGATAAAGCAGTCCAGTAGGGCCCCTCGCCCTTATCTCCAACAGAACGCGACTCCCGCCTACCTTTACTTAGAACGAGGCGTACCACGCTCGACGAGGGAGGCCCTGGCCTGCCAATTAAAATCACCGTTGGCGTACCATCTGAGTTATGGCCCGGAATCCATGCGCCTTCGCTGTTCAGAACCATTCTCACATCTTGCGTCGGAAGAAAGTTTTCTACCAGGTGACGCCCAAAGCCGCGCTGCATGAAGGAGTTGGATGTAATCTGCCCAACCCATCCAGCAGGACGCCTGTTGCGATCCAGCCGAGCAAGTTGGAAGAATCTCTCCATAAAGGGCACCGATAGAACCCACAATCCAGCGCATGTCGCGTAACGGCCCTTAATGGCGGCCTTCAACTTGCTGTCCCGGACAGTGATGTAGGGCGGATTGCCGACTACCACATCGTATTGACGTGGCTCGAGGATTGAGTTAAGGATAGCGAGATTCTCGGTCTTGTAAGTGAATCCACTTAGCAATGAATCGGTATCGGCTACGCCAGGAAGTTCGAGTTCCATCTGAGAACGGCCGTGCAACAAGGAGTCACCGGCGGCTAGGTTAAGCTGAAAAGCTGGGGCGGATTCAAGCGACTTCAGCCCGCACGCCTGCAATGACGCGACCAGAAGTCGGAAGCGCGCTATTGCGACGGCAAACGGATTGAGGTCCACACCATGGATCGCATCGAGTACATTCTGCACACGGGTCTGCGCTTCCATGCCCGGGGCGCAAGCAGACCATCGGTCATTCAACCGGGCAAAAGCGCCTAACAGAAAGTGACCGGAGCCGCAGGTGGGGTCGATGAGCTTGAAACCTTCGACCGGTCGCTCGGCGAGCGCTGGCTCCATCGTCTGGTCGAGGATGAACTCCTCGACAAACTCCGGCGTCTGGAGCAACGCGAACGTCTTCTTGGCGTAGTCGGAGAGCTCTTGGTAGAGGTCACCGAGGAATCGAGTCGACAGATCGGGATCGGCGAGGTCCCAGACGAGCTCGCCGTCGGCGGTGCGTTCGCGCCAGAAGGCGATGAGCCGCTTGGCGGCCTGACCCGACGGAGAGACCGTCCACAGCGGCGAATGTGACTCGACCAAATCCCGGGTCGCCTTCGTGTTCCGCAGGTATTCGACTGCCTGGAGCACCCACTCGCGGTCGGTGTCTTCTGGATGGGTGCGGAAGTAGGAGAGTTCTGCGTCCAGCGCCTCCTGCCGGCGGTCGGCGGGTCCGGCGATCCAGACCGGCTTGAGCAGGCGATTGTCCTCGCAGAACCGTACGAAGACCGTGGTCAGCACCCAGGCGACGGCGGCCTGTGTCACCCGGTCGTCGCGCCATTCCTGCCACGACATAGCCGTTCGCTCGCGGCTTTCCGCGGCCTTGTGCTCCTGCTTCCACGTTGCCAGCACGTCCGGCTGCGAGGCGACGCGATCGCGAAGGTCGTCCTCCAGATCGAGGACCACCTTCTTGAGCGCTGCCGTCAACCCCGTTGAGACCGCCATTGCTACTGCTCCTTCTGCGTAGCTGCGCTCAGGGCAGCCATGCTGTCGATCCACTCGTTGTCGAGGTTGACGAACTGGTTGGGTGCGGCGAGCGGGACCGGCCGGCCGTCGACCACAGGACCGTGGTTGCCGTTGAGCTGCGGCACTAGCAGCCAGACCGCCCGGCGGCGCGGCGCGGCCAGGTCGGTCCAGCGGGTCAGCAGCGCCATGTTGTCATAGCGCGCCAGCGGCGACGCGTCCGTGAGCAGCACCGGCGAGTCCGCGCTCCCGTCGGCAAGGGCTCGCTCGACGGCCGCCTCGACCTCGGGCCAGGACCGACGAACCAGCTCTTCCAAACCCCGGCGGGGACGGCTCGACTCGCGTTCGGCGTCCGCGGCGCGTACCAGATCCCAAGGCATGTTGGCAGCCGCGGACACCGACCGCAGCGCCTCCAGCAACGCGCCCGTCAGGTCGACCGTGGTAGCGCCGTAGCGGGCCTGGGCAGCATCGATCAACCGGCCCAGGCGGTCGGCCCGGGTGCCGAGCGCGAGGAACGACCGGCTGCCGATAGACGTTTCTAGCCTCGCTCCCAATGCGCCGGTCGTGCCGACGGGAGATGTCGTCACCGCGAGGCTGGTCACCGACCGGGACTCCAGCCCGGTTGTCGCCGCGCCGGTCTGCAGGGCTCGATAGACGCGCAGCCGGTCGTCGAAGGTCAGGCCGAGACCCGCGTCCGTGATCAGGCTGTCGAGCGCCGGCCGCTGCGGCAGCGCCGGCACCGCGGGGAACCGGACCCGTACTCGTTCGCGGATTTCGTCCGGGGTGAGCTGCTGCCCGCCGAAGTCCGCGAAAGTCTGAGCCAGGGCCGCCACCGCGGTGAGTTCGCGGTGGTGCAGGTCGCCGGCACCGGTGGCGGCTGCGTGAGTCGACGCGGCTGCGGCCAGAGTCACGCGGCGCAGCGGATCGGCGAGGGCCGCCGGCCAGCTGCTCTCCGCGGGAACGGCCGCTTCGAGGCGGGCTTGCACACGCTGAGCCGGAATGATCGCGTTCGCGGCGTCGCCGGTTGCACCGACAAGGCGGTCCGCCTCCGCTGCCAGCGATTCGGCGACGTCACACAGCATCTGATCCTCGGCTAGGAGCGTGACGACGCCGGCACGTCGCCGAACCCAGACCGGCAGCTGCGAGCCGTCGGCCTTGTTCATCGCTTTGCGCCGTTCCAGGGCGAAGCGGAGCAGGCCACGTGCCAACCGTTGGTCCACATGGGGCTCGGGTGCGAGCGTTTCGAGCACCGTACGGGTCAGTTCGGCGACCGTCGCGACGGAGCCGAGCTCGGTGAGGCGGGTTGAGACTGCCTCCGCCAGCCGATCAAGGAGGGCCCGCGCGTGATCGTCCCCCGCCCACCGCTCCTGCAGGGTTCCGAGCAGTGTCGTGATACGCGACGGCTGCACCGGCTCGTCCAGGTTCGCCCCGAGCTGGGCGTGCGTGGCGAATGCGTCGAGCGCTGTGTCGAACCCCAGGACCAGCCGGACGACTCCGCCGCGTGACGGTGAACGCGGTGTGGCGACGACACGCAGCAACAAATCGGCGGCGGCCGTGGGAGTGAGCGCCGGACCGCTTCGGTCGGTCGTACGGACTTCGGAACCGAGCCGGGCGCGCCACTCCTTGATGCGTGACGTGATCTGCAAGCGAGTCGAGTTCGCAACCCCCTGCAGCCGGGACAGCCTGACCGGGTCGACGGTCAGCAGCTCGCCGACGGTCTCGACGGCGTAGGGCTCCAGCGCCGACAGGGCCCGGCCGGTCAGCCCGGAGTCACGCAACGGCGTGGTCAGAGCGGCCTTGGCAGCAAGTTCGTCGTACGACTCGCCGGGCTCGATGGTGTCGTCCTTCGCGAAGATCGTCAGCCACGCGGTGCGCATGGCCTCGGCGGTGTGATGCCGGGCGCCGGCGTCGCTGGCCAATGCCTTGCGGAAGAAGTCGACCAGATCGCCGGCCAACGTCTGGTCGAACATTTCCGGCCTGATGGTGGCCTCGTCCCGGGTGCTTCCCGGGTCGCCCTTGCCGTCTCCGTAGACCGGGACGCTGCCGGTCGCCATCTCGAAGAGAACCACGGCTGCGGCATAGCGTTCCGCCGCCGAGTCGTATCGATCCCGGGCGCCGGTCAGAAACGGGTCGAGGTACGGCGGGGTCCCGGCCTGCGTGGCGGAGGCTGCAGCGCGGGTCAGGGAGAAGTCGAAGAGGATCAGGTGCTTGGTGCGGTCGCCGCGGCTCTCCCGTACGCCCAGGTTGGACGGCTTGATGTCACGGTGATCGATCCCGGCCTTGTCCAACGCAACGAGGCAGTCGAGAAGGTCCTTTCCATAGCGGTCAAGCAGGTCGTACGACAGCCGGGTACGCGCCCGCAGAGCGCTGGTCAAAGTTTCCGCTCCCGCGCTTTCGAGCAGCAGCGCCCGCCGGCCACCAACGACCACGTGCGGATCGAGAACCTTCACGATACGGGGGTGGTCGAGCCGCTTGAGCGCCTCCGCCTCATCGTCGAGACGCGTCGCGGCCGTATCGTTGAGGGCCACCTTGAGGACGCACTCGGGGTTTCCTTCGGCGAGCAGATCCTGCACGAGCAGGCCCACGGCCGTCGAGCCCTGCCCGAGCCGCCGGATCAAGCGGAACCTTCCGTCGAGAACGGTGCCGGGTGCCGCCTCGAGCGGGTCGGTCTCCTCGTTCGCGGTGGCGGCGTCGCGCTCGGCCGCGCCGAGCTGCGAGAGGAAGGTCGTGACGTCGGCCGTCCGCCGGCTGGGTGCCGGATCGGTCGCTTTGAGGACGAGCGAGCGCAGCGTCGAGGGGATCTGCGGCAGCTCGATCGCCAAGTCGAGGCCTTGCTGGTCGCGCAGGCGCTGCTTCAGGGCACTCCGGCTCGGTGCCGGCGATCGCCCGGTGAGCAGATAGAAGGCCAGGCTGCCCAGACCGAACACATCAAGCCGGATGCGGTCGGCGTCCGCGCTCCAGGCCCCCTCGGGCGCGGTGAACACCTCGGCCGCCCCTGATCCGTGATCGTCCAAGGACACGTCGACCAGCGACGTCACGCCATGAACTGTGCCGCTGGTGGCTGAGAGGCTCTGAAGACTTCCGGAGCCTTGCCAGTCACCGACCCGAACTTTGACGTCACCCTGGGTGCCGGGGACCGGACGCACCCACACCGCGGGCGGAATCAGCCCGCGGTGGACGACCCGGTTGTTGTGGGCGTATTGCAAGGCCTCACCGATCTGGCGGATCATCGACAGCTGCGTCGCCAGCGGTACGCCCTGTTCCTGCCCGGCCAGCCACAGGTCGAGACGTTGCCATTGCTGGTCGTACGGGTAGACAAGCCCGATGCCAAGTTCGGATTCGACCAGGTCGCGAGGGCGCAGCAGCCCGTCGTGCTGCAGCCGCGACATGATGCGGAACTCGTGCTCCGCGATCTGACGGGCCGCGACTCGTTCCGGTTGACTCGCTGTCGGCGGCAGCACCCGGAAACGGATCCGGGCACGGTCCTGCTGGACCACCCGGTGGTAGGCGAGCCAGTCCTGCCAGCCTTCGTCGGAGTCGATGGCCTGGTCCTCGATGACCCACGAGCCCGCCTCGCGTTCGCGGCGCTGCACGAGGCCGATGCGTTCCAGCAGCTTGACCAGGATGTGTTCCTGGTTCGGGCCGATCGCCCGCCGCCCTGCAGGTTCGAGCACGAGTTCGGAGATGCCGGTGAGGTGGCTCTGCGAGACGCGGTCGTCGAGGCCATAGAGGTTGATCGCACTCGCCGGGCTGAGAACGCAGCGCAGGTCGGGGTGGTGCAGGAAGACGGCCTCCTGGACGAACGGAATGACCTCCCGCTCGTCGGAGATCTGAACGTTCTGCTCCTGCGCCCACAGCCGCAGCTCATCTCTCAACTTGCTCGCGAAGTACTGCGCTTTACGCCGCGTCAGCTTGAGCGGGGAATCTTCCGGCCGCCGACCGTCACGGGCCCAGCGCTGATCGTCACCCCGGAGTGTGCCGGAGTAGTACTTGAGCTCGATGAGGTGCAGCTGCTTACGACCGAGAAGAAGCAGGTCGACCTCGTGCCATCGGCCCCGCGAATCGCGGAACTCGAAGTTCGACCAGGCGCGAAACGGCGTCTCGTCGGGCATGATCGCCCGGACCAGGGCCAGTCCCTCGGCTTCGTGAGGAAACTGCGAGGGCGAGACGTCGACCCACCGGTCCTGCCCAGCCTCTGCCACTGTTCCACCCTCCGCGCCGCGCCCGGTTCGTCCCCACCGCTCCGGCCGCAGCAGCATATCCGGTCAGTAGCCGACGGTCGTCGTCTCATTCGGCAGGACTCACCGAGCGTTGGGTCAGCGCTGATGAGTGCGGCTACCTCACCACCAGGACAAGGGACGGCCCAGCGCGGTCGCGGCCGGGACGTCAGCGACCCACTCAGCGATCGCGGCGCACGAGCGGTAGCCGGCCACGACGGCACACATGGCAGCAGTGACGACGACCGTCAGCTGGTACCGCACCCCGCGACGGGCACGGGATCCGGCAGATCGTTGTCACCCTGCGTGGCCGACACGGATCAGAAGGTAGCCGTCGCGCGAGCCGGTGCATAGTCCAACGGCCTGCCGGGCCGCTGCGGCCATCGACATGTTCCGTGGTCCGAACGACGACCATGCGGCCGATGGATTGAACTGTGGGAGCCGGCGCACCACGGCAGTCATCGTTTCCGCGGGTGCCTCATAGCCGTCAATTCGGCGGCAGACGGCGTGCTTGTGCCTGCTGACGGTCTTGCCGCAGCCCTGGACCAGCTCCCGCTGCTTAGGGTTCGCGGCAGCGGGAGTGTCGTACCGGCCCGTTACAGTCAGGCCCGACCTTGAGGAGGTGGATCCGGTTGGCGAGCCGCGGAGCGATACCGGACCGGGAAGTCAAACGCCTCTATGCGGTCAGTGGAAACCTCTGCGCCTTCACCGGCTGTGAACAGCGGCTGTGCGAGCCGGGCGATTCGGGAGAGCCCGGAGTGGTCACCGGCGAGATGGCGCACATCGTCGCCGCGAGCAGGCAGGGACCGCGCGGGCGCGGGGTGCTCACCGACGACGAGCGGAACAGCGCCGAAAACCTGATCTTGCTGTGCGAACGGCACCACAAGATCGTCGACCGTAGGCCGCGCACCTACACGGTCGATGTGCTGACAGAAATGAAGCGCCGCCACGAGGCTCCGTTCCTCGCCGCGCCGACTGAAGCCACCGCAGCCCCCGTTGTGTCCGAGACGTTGCTGTCGAGCCTGCTGGTCGTCTCGGAGTTGCCGCAGCAGATCCGGTCGGCGCCGTACGTGGCCGCCAGCCCGAAGGAGGTGGCCGCCACGGTCCGCTGGGATGCCGACGAGGGCCCGGTCGCGTTTATCACCCGTGAGCGGCGCTTGTTTGCCTTCCACGATCTGCGGTCGGCGTCGGGTCCGTTCGCCCGCTCAGTCGACCGGGGCGCGGTCGAGTTACTGACGGCCCGGGACCTGTGCAGCACATCAGACGGGCAGCGCTGGTACGTGGAGCTGCTCAACCGGACGCTGTCATGGCATCTGCGCAGCCTCGGGATGCGGTTCGACCAGGGGCACAACCGGTACTACTTCACTCTGCGCGAGGATGGGTCCAGTCCGCGTATGGACTACCGGTCCAAAACCGGCCGGGCGATGTCCCGAGACGTGGTTCGCGAGGCCGTGCGCCGCGACGGCACGTCCCGCGGTTTCTGGTGGCACGAAGCGGTCGCGTTGCGGTTCCTCCCACTTCGCGGACGGGGCTGCGTGTTGTCGGTACGCCCCGAGTACCACCTAACCAACGACGGCCGCGAGCCCCTCGACGGGCCGTTGGTCGGCCGGCGGGTTACACGCCGCAAGTCCCGCATCTACAACGGCCAGTACATCGACGGCATCCAGTTCTGGCGAGAGGTCATCACCGCCGGTCGCCCGCGAAGGGTGCTGCGTGTCGGTGGCCAGCGCCTAGTCATCGAGAACGAGCTGCTCGGCTGCGACATCACTTGGCCCGGTGTCCCCAACGACGTGCTTGCGCTGGCCGCCGGGCCGGTTCCGGACGACTTGCTCAGCCTGCTCGACGCCGAGGACTTCGCCTCGGACCTCGATGACGACTTCGACGACGACTGGGACGATGATGAAGGCTGACCCGCGCCTGCTGGCCACTGCGCCGAGGAATCTGCCCACGCTCGCGCGCCCCACCCTGGGCGCTCGGTGGCTGCCCGAACCGTCTCTCCGCTTCGCTGGCGACGCCGAGCACCTCGATCCCAAGGTCGGAATCCCGCTGTACGGACCCCGTTCGTTCGGCACCGGCCGGCACCCGGCCGAGATCCACGTGGGATTCGTCGGGACCGCCGAGGCCGTCGACCGAGCCCAGCGGTTCCTTGCTCAAGCAGCGGGTGGCGTCGACGGCGACACGCAACACCACCCGTTCCCTGGATGCGAACCTGGCGAGGGCTTCCGAAGCGATCTACGGCTCGACGACGACCTCGTCGAGCGGATCACCACACGGGAGATGCACGCACTGCTGGACATCACCAAGACCCGAGAGCGGTTCGAACGTGCACTGGCGCTACTCGATGAGAAGATGGCGCTGCTGCAGGACCGCGACCATCCTCTGGATTGCGTGTTCATCGTCATCCCGGAGTCGCTGTTCAAGGCATGCCGGTCAGTCAAGTACCGGCAGAACAGCCAACTCGTCGAACGCGACCTCCGCCGGGCATTCAAGGCGATGGCGATGCGGTACCGCATCCCCACCCAGTTCTTGCGCGAATCCACCACCGGCCTCACCGACACACGCCGACAGATGGACCATCCCTCCGAAATCGCCTGGAACCTGTTCACTGGCCTGTACTTCAAAGCGGGCGGACTGCCGTGGTCACCAGCGGACATCACCCCCGGCACCTGCTTCATCGGGGTCAGCTTCTTCCGACCCATGGGCAGTGACAAGACCCTGCGCACCTCCGTGGTGCAAGCCTTCGATGAAAACGGTGACGGCCTCGTCCTGCGGGGTCATGACTTCCGCTGGGATGAGGCCCGCGACGGCCGGTCCCCCCATCTTCCTGAGGACCTCGCGGCCGACCTGGTCCGCATGGTCCTCGACCGCTACCGGAAGGAACGCAAGCAGACCCCGCGCCGCGTGGTCGTGCACAAGAGTTCGCTGTTCACCGGCCCCGAACGTGCTGGCTTCCAAGACGGCCTCGACCAGGTCGCCGAACACGACCTGGTATGCCTCGCACCGCGCAGCGATGTACGCCTCATGCGCCAGGGCCAATACCCGCCGCTGCGCGGAACCACCTTCGCTCTCGGCGACGACAGCTACCTCTACGCGACCGGCTACATCCCCGCGCTCGGCTACTACCCTCAAGGTCACGTGCCCACACCGTTGCTGGTCGCCGACCACGTCGGCGACACCCCGCACGACCGGCTACTCCGAGAGATCCTCCTCTTGACCAAGATGAACTGGAACTCCGCCGAATACGCCGAGGCCTTGCCCATCACCCTGAGGTTCAGCAGGCTCGTCGGCGCAGTCCTACGCGAGGTACCCGCCGACCAGGAGCCCGCCACCAAGTACAGCTACTACATGTAGCCCCGAATGCGACGAGCGCGGGGCCCAGGATGGCCCGTGCTACGGATCCCGCCCACTCACCGACCCGGCCACCGAATACCGCAATGCCCAAGACGGCCGCCCCGGCGGAAGGACTGTCCTCATCCGTCAGAAGTGCCGGACCTCCGCCTGGCGCCGCTGCGGTTTGACCGGCCGCGGCGGCCGGCGCCGCCGCGGTTGTTGAGGCCTTCTCGTGGGCATGGCCGGTCCCAAGCCGTGCAGGACCGTGCCGCGGATCTCCTCACGTATCTCGCCCAAGGCGCTGAGGACGAACGTCTTGCCGGCCGGCCGGCCCTTGCCTCAATCGGAACGCACAAGTACGGCGACAAGGAGCCCGGGGCAGGCTTCTACGATATGGCCAGGTCACTGGCTATGACGTACGGGAGCCCTATGTGTTCTGGGCGAGCCAGGTACAGGACGTGTTCAAGTTGTATGGGCACCCGAGCCGCAGTACCTGAACCGCGGAGGCGATGACGAGGAACCCGAGGCGCGCAGGTCGCGAGCCCAACTGCGGCGCGCCTGCATGTCGCAGACGTAGGTGTCAGGGTCGATAGCCCATACTGAGGCCGGGCCGCCCTCGTCCCCGCAGCCGAAGTGGCGCCTAACTAGCGGAGCACGCCCGAGGATCATCGTGAGTGCCGACGGGCATGGCGTGGGACCATGCCGGCGCTCGTCTGCCGCTGAGATCGCGGAGGTGGCCGGGCTGAGCAAGCCGTTCGGCGATGCTCTCGCCGGCCTGCGGCGGCGGCGCGGCCGGCACGATCCGGGCTAGGTCGCGGTGGACCTGGCGGTGATGGGCGCCGATGGTGGTGGGGCGATCTCGGACCTGGCCGTGCTGAGTGACCACCAGGCAGCCCTTAACGAAGGGGTCCGGGTTAACCTCGGTCTTTCGTTAGGTGTTGATCAAGGGCCGTGGGCGGGCTGTTGATCTTTTCGGGATGATCCGTCGTGATGTGGGCATGGTGGTGGCCCGGCGCGGGGCCGGGTTCCTCCGAAGGGTTCTCGTCGGGTTGGGGTGCCGGGGTTCAGGTGACCGGTCGGGGTAGCGCGGCGAGGCGGTTGAACGCTGCGACGAGGTCGTTGGCCCAGGGCCAGTGCTCGGCGATGCGTAGCCGGGTCTGTCGGGCCGAGCGGGTGAGCCGGGCGGCGACGTGGAGTAGCCGGTAGCGCAGCTTCTTGGGTTCGGCTGCGGCGAGTTCGTCGTCCAGGAGTAGCAGTTGGGTCCAGGCGAGCAGGTCGATGCCGGTGAGGGCGACTTCCAGCCAGGTGGCGTTGATGGCGAACAGGCGGGAGGGGAATCGGCCGAAGCCGGTGTCCTTGCCGCAGCGGATGCGGTCCTCGACGCGGGCGTGACCGCGGTGGCGGGCTTCCAGGTACTGGATGGCGCCGTGGCCGGGTGGGGTGTCGGTGGCCAGGACCTGGTGCCGCATACCTTCGATGGTGTCGAACAGGCTCAGTTGCGCGCCGGGGTGCGGCCGCTCGCGGCGCACGATGAACCGGGTTCCGGCAGGGAAGCCGTCGGCGGGGACCAGGCCGGTCAGCTCGGCCACGTAGGCGCCGTCGCGGGGTTCGCCGTCGGTGTCGAGGGCGGGCACCCACGTGCCGTGCTGCTTGGCGTGCAGGATCGCCTGCCGGATCGGTTCGGTGATGGCGACTCCGACTGAGTACGTCGTGTCCACGCCCTGCTTGCGTAGGTCGCGGATGTGCGCGAGGAGCCCGTAGGTGCAGCCGGCCGAGTCGGTGCGGATCAGGATCGGGGTGCCGTGCCGGTGGGCGTCCGGGATCTGGGCCAGGGCGGCGTCGAGGACGGTGATGTGGTCGGCGGTGGTGTTCGACCCGGCCCGGCCCTCCCGCAGCAGGCCGGACAGGGCCTCGCGGGTGTTGTCCAGGAAGCAGAACAACGGGTGGTAGCCGAAGGTCTTCTTCCAGGTCGGCGTCGCCGATTCCTTGTCCGAGTGGCACAGCACGATCGAGGCGTCCAGATCGAGGACCAGGCCGGGGACCGGCTGGCCAGCCGCGGTTGTCTGCGGGATCCCGCCCCGGGTCTCGGCCAATTGGGCCCACGCCAGTTGGCGAGACCGTGCTCGAGCCTCACGCAACCGGCCCAGTGCCTCACGGTCCACGCCGGACAGCAGTCGCCACGCCGTCGGGTCCGACGCGACCGGACCGAACAAGCCCGCCTGGTCACGCAGCACGGCCAGGTCCGAGATCGCTTCACCACCGTCGGCGAGCATCACCGCCAGGTCCACCGCGACCCGGCCTGGGTCGTGCCGGCCACGCCGCCGCCGCAGACCGGCGAGGGCGTCGCCGAACGCCTCGGTCAGCCCGGTCACCTCCGCGACGTCAGCGAGGAGACGAGCGCCGGCATGGCCGACCACGCCACGCCCGTCGGCACTCACGATGACCTTCGGGCGCGCTCCGGTAGCCTTCACTCGGTAAGTGCCTTCCGTGCGGGCGATCATGGGCCTTCGACAAGCCAGATCATCCCAGATCGGGAGGCACTTCCTCATTTCTGATCATGAACCACGGACGGCCCTACTGAACGGCTGAGGTTAACCTGCCTTCAGGCACACAAATGCCGACCCTGATGCAAACAGAAGTCGATAAAGCCTTTGCCGACGACTTACCGAAGCACCCGGGGCTTACTCCTCGGCAAGGAGCGGATGCGGCTCGCCCGACAGCGCAGATAACGCCCGAGCAACGTCGTAAATATCTGCCTTGACGTACGTACTCGTCACACCGGCGTCCGAGCGACCGGTATGGCCAGCGTACGCTCTTGCGATGGCGTATCCAAAATTCCGTTCAACCCAGGTCAACGTGGTATGCCGTAGCCAGTGTGTAGAAACCTGCTGGGCCTGGATCCAAGGCAGGCGACGGCCCAATCGCTGCCAGAGATGATCGTAGCGACGGCTCGTCAATGGAGCGCCCGACCGATATCTGAGCAGTTGCGTACCGCCACCGATCTTCCCACGCTCTTCGTAGTGCCGGACAAGCATACGCAGCATAGAAGGGGAGACGGGCTGCCAGCGAACTGTCCCGCCCTTCTCGCTGAGACGGATGCAGCAATTATCGAGGTCCAAGTCCGCTCGGTCCAGGCCCAGTGCTCCACCCCGCCGGCAGGCTGTTTCGATGTGAAGTCGCAGGATGAGGGAGTCTAGGTGCGGATCATTTCCCGTACGCCCTGCGAGTTCCACTATCCGCGCAAGCTGACGCTCCGCTAGAGCGTGTCGATTGCTCGGCAGCCTTCGGGGCTTTGCCACTCGTCGAGCTGGATCTTCCGCCTCGGCAATCAAGCCGTCGGCAACCGCGAATGCATAGAGGCAGCGAAGGGCAGAGACCGTGTGCTCAGCCGCTGAGCGACCGCCGCGTGAGTTGCTACGGACGACTGCACTCGCGCGGATCTGCTCTACAAGCGCCGAGATTTCGGATGGTGTTGGGTCGTTCAGTTTGCGCTCGCCCCAGCACTGCTCGATTCGCTTCCAGTAGCTTTCATAAAGTCGGCGGGAGCCTGGAGCAACGGCCACCGCCACGCGCTGGATGTAGTCACGAAAGGTAGGGATTCCCGGCGGTTCGCCGATTGCCGACGGTCCACGCAACCCTTCATTGGGAATCCGCGCAAGAATCGACCGCAGGGCGGCTACCTCTTGGTTGGTTAATCCGTTCGGCAACGGCCCGGTCATGTAACACCACCCGAGCCAATGTCAATGACAGCCGCGAGCGCAGATTCCACAAGATCAATGGTGCAAAGGATGACCACTCCTTCTTCCCTCCGCGCCACCGCTAAGAGTCGTACGCCTGTGGACAGTTCGGCCGAAAGCCTGATAGGAGAGAGTACGCGGAGGTGGCCCTGTGCTGTAACCAGACACGTCCCGCCCTCGCCGCGCTGGATTATGACGAAGCCCTCCCCTACTTTGCCGTTCAGCGAATCGTCCGGGCTCCAGCCCATTGCGCGAACCGGGGTTCGATCCGCAAGCCGCCCTCGCGCGTCCATGACGGTGAGGCAGTATTGCCAATGACTACCTTTCGCGGGCCTACGTCTTTGAGGAGCATGGAGACCGATAGCTGCCAGCAAAGATGATGGCGGGGCCGGCCGCCTCGCGTCCTCGCCACCTCCGGATGCCGCATTCGCAAGCATCATCGCCATGACTCCCCGCACACATAGTTCACTGAATCTGGCTCTCGGCGACCTCAGCCGCCAAATTGCTGATTCGAGGAGGTCACATCCCCTGGGCATCCTAGGATGTTGGTGACCTGCTCAGGAATCGAGCTCTCAGGTCTCATCGCATCGATGCAGCACGCTTCCTTTGAGCGACTACTGGCGGCACGGGAGCTTGGGGCCCGCGCAAGCGCGGGCCCCAAGCTCGGCTTACCAGTCGCCGACGGCAGTGAATCCGTAGTACTTGCCCAGGTCGATGCGGACCCAGACGTAGAACTTGGTGCCGTCCTTGACGTTGGTGGCGAGGTTGCGCCACTGGCCGACGGGCACGTGCGTCCAGTAGTTGCAGGTGGCGCGTCCGTAGAAGTTGATGCAGGCGTCGAACGGGCCGTAGTCCTTGCCGTTGCCGGTGTTGCGGACCTGGATGTCCTTGCATTGGCTGGTGGTGCGGTAGTAGCTGGGGTATTTGGGGTAGCTGATGATCTCCACGCCGTTGTACTGCATGAAGGCGTCGGCGGCGCCGAACTTGGCGCTGTAGGGCGCGGCGCGGCAGCCGGCGGCCTGGGCGGGCCCACCGGAGACGCCGACGAGACCGGCGGTGACGGCTGCCAGAGTGACAACTGCCGCGGCCAGGCGCGTCAGTCGCCGGTGTGCCTTGGCGGGTGTGCGTGTGGACACGTGTCCTCCCTTGCTTGGTTGGGTGTGGCGGCAGCGGCCGGGGGGACGTCGGCGCGCTGACGCGGTGAGGGTTCATGGCCGGTCCTGCGGTGGCCGGCGGTGAGGGCGAGGCAGTACGGGTCCGGAAGAAGAGCCGGGGTGGGCTGGCTGGTGTTGTAGTAGCGGCTCCAGGAGGGGTCCTGGGGCGTCATCGGGTAGGAGTTGAGCCAGCTCCAGTCGCCGACCACGACGCGGCCGGCGGCTTCCTCGTGCTGCACGAAGCGGGCGAAGGCCGGCTTTCGCGGTGGTGGTCGGTGATTGACACGCCCGCCGCTTCGAAGCTGTACAGCACGGCTTCGTGCAGGGTGAGCAGGGCTTTGTCGGCGCGCAGGCGGTCGCGGTCGTCGAGGCCCAGGCCGGCGATGATGGCGGGGAGTTGGTGGTAGCGGTGTTCGTCGGCGAGGTTCCGGGTGGCGATCTCGGAGGCCATGAAGGTGCCGCTAAACGGGGCGGGGAACCGCAGGCCACCGAAGTGGAGCGCCATGTTGCTGATGACGGGTACCGCTGGCCAGCGCAGTTCGAGATCAGCGATCCACGGGTAGTCGGGGTGGTGGATCGGCACCTCGAGGATGTGCGCTGGGTCGGTCGGCAGCAGGTGCAGTCCCCCGTCGTTGGTGGCGGCGATCCAGGGCAGGAGGTCGAACGGGCCTCGCCGAGTGGGTCCTGACCAGCCGAGGTCGGTGGCCAGGCTGGTCAAGGCCAGGTTGGCGGGGTCACCGATGATGCCGTCTCTGCTGGGCCAGGCCGCGTAGCGGGCCAACTGCGGGCTGATGATGCGCGCCGGTGGCGGGCCGGTGTGTGTGGCGGGTGCGAGGACGGTGATGATGGAGCGGATCCGTCCGCCGTTGGTGGCCTCGTCGAGGTGAGCGGCGAGTTCTCGGCCCACATCCTGCAGGGTGGTGATGTGGCGGCGGTCGCGAACGATGAGGCTGGGCCAGCGCAGTCTGCCGATGCAGCGGCCGGAGTTGCGCCAGGCCACCCGCGCCGCGTAGGTCAGCTCGTCGTAGGTCGGCCGCCACGTCCCGTTCGCGCGGATTTCGGCGCGCACTTCTCGCCAGCGGCGCGCGAGGCCGGGCATCCCTAACTCGTTGTGCCGTTGGCGGAGGAAGGCGTGGGCTTGGGTTGGCAGCTGATCGTGGGGCATGTCCGCTCGTCGGCGCACGGTCGATGGGGCAGTCATCGGTCACCGCTCCTCAGGATCGTGGGCGTCGCGGTTGCGGAAGACGTGTTGGTCGCGGCCGTGGAGGAGGTAGGGGGTTCCGGGTGTGGCGCCGGTGCCTGGTCGTTCGGTGCCGAGCATTCGCACGGCGAGGCGGTAGTGGGTGCGCCGCCATTGGTGCACGGCGGCGGCGAACTGCCGCATTCCGTCGGCCAGAATGGGCGTTTGCGCGAGAGCTCGATGGTCGGCGCGGATGGCGTCCAGGGCGTCGTCGAGACTGCGCTGTCCGTTGCTGACGCGGGCGTACACGTCGGGCACGGACAGGTACGCCACTGAGTGCAGACGCTGTGGGTCGGGTGTGCGGCACAGCGATTCGACCAGCTTGTAGGCGCGGGACTGGATGGCGCTTGCCCCGTCGGTGTAGACGCGGAAGGCGTGGAACGCCTCCGGTTGCATGGTGGCCAGCAGCGACCACAGCGGTGCGGTCTCGCGCAGGAGCGAGGCCGCGAAGGACAGGCGCGTGCCGGCCGCGGGCAAACGTTCTTCGTCCACGGCGGTGATGGCCGCGGTGAGGTCCACGGCGAGCAGTGCGAGGGTGGACTCAAAGGCTTGCAGGACCCGGATAAACAGGTACTCGTCGTGGACGCGCTCGACCGGCAGCATCGTGGTCCGCAGGATCAGCCGGTCAGCTGCGGTGCGATCGATTGCGGTCAGCGCAATCAGGCGGCGGGCCAGCGCCATCGGATCGTCGGCGGCAGGGAGGGCGAAGCTGAGCCGGCGCAGTGCGGGAGCAGCGGCGCGCACCGCGTGTCGCACCCGCTTCCTCACCACGAGCGCGTCGGGACGCATCTGGGGCAGCGGCGCCCCGGTGCTGTCGAGGGCGCGAAGCTCGAAGGAGATGAGGTCGGTCAGGAGCAAGGTGTGGAGGTGGTCGCGGCGGGCGAGCAGCTGGTCTGCCGGTTCGGCGTTGCTGTCGGGGTCGGGTATGGGTAGGAGGGGCAGGGCGAGGTAGGTGCGGTAGTCGTACCTGCCGTCGACCTTGTCAAGGGCGACGGCCAGGAAGTCGGCCAGGTATGCGCGCGACCCGGACACCTCGGGCAGACGCTCACGCGCCGAGCGCAGCAGCGTCGTCCACGCCTCAGGGATGAAGTGCTTGCCGTAGTAGAGGTAGGCGTCGACGACAGCGTCGTAGGGAAAGCGGTGCGTGGTGGGCCGCCGGTGGGCCAGCCAGCGGTGCAGCAGCTCGGGATTCATCGGGCCGCTCCGGGGCGGGTGCGGCTGCGGCACCGGTACGCGGCGATCGCCTCGCATACGGCGTCGATGTCCTCGTTCGTGGTGTAGGCGTGCATGGCCAGACGCAGGACACCGCTACGGGGCGCGGCGATGACGCCGTGGTGCCCGAGCCAGGCGGCCATCGCCTCCGCGTGTGGCTCGACGAGCGCCAGGTGGGCGCCTTGCGCGTCGACGTTGGTGGCCAGGCGCACGAGTTCGCCCTGGGCGGCCAGCCGCTGTGCGGTCATGGCGATCAGCCGCTGGGTGTGGTGGCGTACCTGCCGCAGGTCGAGGTCACCGATCAGGGACAGGCCGGCGACGGCGGCGTAGACGGCGGCTGCGGCGGGGGTGCCGGTCTCGTAGCGCCGGGCGTGCGGGGGCGAGTCCAGGACGGTGGTGCGGAAGGCGTGGGGGTCGGTGCGGCCGAGCCAGCCGGTGAGCGCCGGCGGCGGACCGCCCGGATGCCGGACGTAAAGGAACGCCAGGCCGGGCAGTCCGAGCAGATATTTGCCGGTGCCGGTGACGAGGTAGTCGCAGCGCAGGGCGTCGACGTCGAGGGGGATGACGCCGGCGGCCTGGTAGGCGTCGACGAATACGGCAGCACCGGTGTCGTGCGCGGCATCGGCGATGCGTGCGACGTCGAGGCGGGTGGCGTCGCGGTAGGTGACGGCGGGAACCGACACCAGCGCGGTACGGGGTGTGATCGCCGATAGGTAGTCGCTGGTGTGGACCGCCCCGTCCGGTGTGCCACACCAGCGCACCCGCGCTCCGGGTTGGGCCATCCAGGTGTGTGCGATGCCCGGGAATTCGGCGGCGGTGGTGAGGATTTCCCGGCGTCGTCGCCACCGGCGGCCGGCTGCCGCCTGGTGTGCGGCGATGCTGGCGTTGGGCAGGATCGCGACCTGGTCGGCGTCGGCGCCGATGAGTCGTGCGAACAGCTGGCGGGCGTGGGCGACCTGCTCTTCGCATGCTTGCCAGAAGCCGGGCCGAGAGAGGTCGTTGAGCATCCGGGCGACGGCCTGTTCCAGGTCGAGGGTGCGGGGGGCGATGCTGCACGCGGCCAGGTGGGCGCTGCCGGATGGCGTGGCCAACCGCTGCCGGAGCAGCGCGGGTCGGGCCAGTGCCGCCGCGGTCACGGCTGTACCTGCCGGGGACAGGCCACGCGCGAGGCCGCTTCGGTGATTTCGCTGCGGGCTTCCCACAGCGTCGGGAACCGGCGGTGGGCGATGAGCTTGGTGAGGCTGTCAACCGGGGTGCGGCGCGTGCCGAGCACGCCCTGACCGATGACGCGGGTGGCGACGTTGTAGTGCTCGGTGCGCCACAGCGCGATCCTTTCGTCTAGCTCCACCAGCGCCTCGGCGAGCCGGTACAGCGGGTCCGACGGCTGTCCCCGATACAAGTCGACGGGGGTGAGGCGCAGGAAGGAAAGCAGCCGGGCGAACGCGATGTCCAGCTCCGTGGTCGCTTCGCGGAGAAGCCGCCACCCGGGGCTTTCAAACCCTGACCCGTTGCCGAGCGCGGTCCGGATGACGGCGAACTGCGCCGGTTGCAGTGACCGCAGGATGCGCAGGTGCTCGGTGATCAGCCGAAGCGCTTCCGCGGCCCGACCGAGGAGGAGTTCCGCCGCGGACGGTTGATCTGCGGTCATGTGCGCGAGGGCCCGGGCGAGATGCGAGCGGGTGAGCTTGAGCCACAGCTCGCTGCTCTGGTGCACGACCTGGAACAACAGTTCGTCAGGGTGTACCCACTCCCCCGGTCCCTTCTGCAAGGACAGCAGGTCGTCGATGCGCATGTAGCGGGCGTAGTCGGTGTCGCCCGCTCCCGGTAAAACAGCGGGTAGAGGTGTCGTTGGCACAGGAAATCTCCAAGGACGGTCGGACCGATGCGCAGGCGAGGCGATATCGGGATCGGGGGTTACGTCGCGGCAGCCTGATCAGGTGTGCAGGGCGGCCAGGGTCGAGGCCGCCACGGCCGTGAGCCGGGCGGGCAGGTCGCCGGGCAGCGCAGCCCCGGGGCGCAGCGGTGCGGCCGCGATCGTCAGGTAGAGGTTCGCGTCGTAGGTGGCCACGTTGAAGCCGGTCGACTCGTCCGTGTAGGTGTAGGCGGCGGCGCCGACGCCAGGCAGATCGGTGACCGGGCCGGCGTCCTGCTGCGCCTGCCGCATGCCCTCATACATCAGGCGGGCCGAGTCGGGCTCCACGATGTCGACGTGCACCGTCATCACGACACCGTTGGGTAGGCGCCCCACGGTGGCGGTGCACGCGAGGTTGGCGGTGCTGCCGCTCACGCGGGAGGTGTCCTGCCGGCTCCCTACCGGCCCGATGATGTCGGCGACGGCGCGGAGGTCCAGCTTGGTGCATAGCGCGTCAATCGGGCGGTAGAGGGTCGCGGTCGAGGATGGCACGGCTGACGTCGCCGAGGCGCTCACTATGGCGGTGGAGGTCGCGTCGGAAGCAGGCGAAGACTCAGCGGCGCCGGTACAGCCGGACACCGCCAGCGCCACTGCGGCAAGGCCCCACATTGCGGCCGCAGCGCGAAGTGTCAAGCCATAGGGAATCGGCCGCCGGCGACGACGCGACTGACAGCCGAAGGGAAATGACGACGAAGTCATTTGACGCACCTATCCGGGGGTGCGAGCTAGCAGCCGGCGCAGATGATGTCGCGGGCTCCGGGCGCAGACCCGCTCCCCCGTTGTGAGGTCTGCGCCAACAACGCGATCAATTCAGCACACGCCCAACCGGAGTGTCTACGTTTCCGGCCACCACTAGTCGCTTTCACCAGTCCACTCACTGCATCATCTAGGCACGGCTGAACTGGGCGTATGTCCAACGGAATGCAATCCTCCAGCGCGCATCACGCTGGTAGCGGACACAGCAAGAAGCTACGGTTCCTCCCGCACAGCACGGCGGGGCGTCGCGCCTTCCGTCAAGGCCGAGTTCAACACTTCGAACGGGGAGGAAATCACTCGTGCATTTTGGATCGATTAGAACGTGGAACGCGCTGGCAATATCGGCGGCCAGCGCAGCTGTCGGCCTGATGGTCGCAGCCTCACCCGCACTCGCCGATGCCACTCCCACTCCGGACGCGGCTGCGACGAAGGCCGCGACTGCGGAGGCGACCAGCGCCGGCGCGAACCCGCCCGTGCCGGATCCCACCGCGACGCCGGAGCCCGATCCCACCGGCCCGCGGCCGGATCCAGAACCCACCACACCTCCCGGCCCTGAGCCCCCCACGCCACCGCTCCCTGAACCGAGCAAATCGCCGACGGCCCCGCCCCCGCTCAAGCCCTCGCGGCCGTCCAGCAGCGTCTCGAACACGTCCACCCCGACGTCCCACGCCGCCGTCGCCACTGGCAATGCCGATCAAGAACCAGGGCTGCCCGTGACCGGGGCGCGCGTCGCAACCATCACGGCGGTCGGATCCGGGGCAGTCCTCATCGGCGTCGGTCTGGTCGTTGCTGGCCGTCGACGCAAGATTGGCTGACGCTCACGACACAGGCAGGGAGGGCAACTGTGACGAGGCAGCGCCCCGACCAGGCGATCTGGCCCATCGGTCACGGCGACGTGCCGGCGAGGGCGCCTGGCCGGGCGCCTGCCGTCACTCCCGTACACCCTGCAGGTGGCGTCTCCACTCCAGCCCACGCCGCCATCCCGCACAGTGATCGACCAAGAACCAGCCGCGCCCGGCTTGTGGCCATGATCCTCGCGGTGCTCCTTGCCGGCGCCGGGCTCGGCACCGGTCTCGCGAGCTGGTTTGCACCCACATCCTCGGAGAGGCCAAGGGACCGCCCCAAAGGCGATGCCGAAGGTCCGTTCGCCGAGCGTCAGGCCAGCGTCAATCGCAGCCACATCCCGACGAAGCAGCTGGCCGAGTTCGCCGCGCCCTGGCTCGCTCGCATGGGCGACTGCACCGGCGACACCCAAAGCGGAGGACCCGAGCGCGGCGACGGCGAGCAGACGCGTACCCGGTGCACCGCCGGGATCGTCACCGTCTACTGGATCTCATATCGCAGCATCGCCGATCGGGATGCCGCCCAGGCTCGATACGCTGCCCAGGGGCGCACTCACAACATCTGGCTCCCGGCATGCTGCAACCCAGCCCGGCGCCCGCGGAACACCCTCCGCAGCTTCACGTCGAGTACGCCTACCGAGTGCCCGCCGGAGAGCACGCCGGACAGACGGTGGCCGCACTGTGGTGGAGCGATCCCGCGCAGCCTGTCGCCGGCGTCCTGACCGCCTACTGGGAACAGGGTCTCGGCTCCTCCTGGGCACCCCTGCGCGACCTGTGGCGTCACACTTCCTGAACCTCTCGATGACCGCGAGGTCCCTCGGGTGGCTATGGCGGACGAGATGGGCTCCACCGGGACGGCCATAACGGGCCCCGGCACGGGCCGGCCTCGCCGAGAGTCACAAGTAACGGTGCGTGAGGGCCAAGGCTGCTGGTGCTGCGCGTGGCAGTGCGCGGCGGATAGCGTCGAGACCGTTCACCAATTCTCTCCCACCCACTCGTAGACGTTAGCCACGCCGACGATGCCCTCGCACTCGTACAGGCCGAGGCGCCGCTCATAGTTTCGGCCCTCGAAGTCATCCAGGCGAGGCCAGATCATCGGCAGCCCGGCGGAGGTGAACAACGCCGCCGGAACCCTCTGCCCGGACACGTCGGCCTCGAAGGCGGGAAAGCTGGACTGGTTGCGCAGCCACCCGGTCAGCGTGATCTCGGTCCAGTCGCCGGCGGCGACACTGACTTCGTCCTGGTTGGGCTGAGCTGGCCGCAGCGTCCCGTAGGCGGCGAGCCTGTGGGAAGGTCGGACAAGCACAGCGTCGACGATTGCCTCGAGGATGGGAAGGACGACCCGCCCCACCGCCTGGTTCCGCTCGCGCCGCTGCACGTCAGGTCCAGACGGCGTCTTCTCTCCGTGCTGGATGTTGTTCCGAACCACCAGCACCGCGCGGATCAGCTTGTTCAGCGTCTGCGCCGTGCCAGATTTCCGCTCCTCCCAACGCAGCCAGCTAACGCGAAACTCCCGGTGCTGCCTCGACGCGCCCTGCACAACCGGCTCGGTCAGATCCGCGATCCGCTGACTCATGCCGGGCGATCCATGATCGAGGACCAGGGGCTCGAAGCGGGCAAACGCCGCCACCGCTGGGTGGCCAAGCAGACCGCGTTGGTCCGCGGCAGTCATCTCAAGAAGCAGGTTCTGGTGCTTGATCGACTCGGTGCGTCGGCCAGGCACGTTTGGGCGATCCGGATGCGGAGGAAGCGGGGGCATCGTGCCGTCGAGACAGTTCGCCAGCTGATTGAGCGCCCGGAAGTAGTCGGCGCATGCAGCCAGCTCCCAGCCGGGCCGACGTCGAGGCGCGGCTCGAGCATCGTTGATCAAATCCAGTGCAACGAGCAAACCGTCACGCAGCGACGGGCTCTGCCACCAATGATCTCCGCCCACGGCACCGAGTATCCCGACGCCGACACGTCCGTCAACACGCAGCCCCGGGTTCACCCAACCTCTGACCACGTGCGCCCGGATGGCGCTCAAGATATCCACGGCCAGTCGTGTTCCCGGGCGACCCGCCCAGTGATCAACTGGATGGGCGCGGCCCTTCCAAGATCATGGGTGAGGCTGAGGATGCCGAATGGCCTGCTCATGTAGCGGCAGGCCAAGCGGGAGGCTTCGGTGACGGCTGGGCGTCCGGGCCAGGCGCAACGCTCCGACTGCGATGTTGCGGAGGGACGCCATGGCGCGGGAGCGGGTGCGGATGCGTGAGTGGTGAGACTTGGGTCCCATCGGCAACCTTCTGAGCAGGCCTTTCTGCTCGGTGACCTCTTCGGCGAGCTCGATGGGGTCAGCTCCGGTTGGTTGCATGATCGCTCGGGTGATTCCTTTTGTCGATGAGCGGTCGCGTCTCCAATGCTCCGTTGAGCGCTGGGAGGTCGGCAGAGCTCCGGATCACGCGGACGGCCGCTGCTCAGGACTTCTCCTGCTCCGGATCGGTCCCCCCGGCCACGATCGGCGGGAACTGCCAGTCCCGTTCCATCGCATCCCAGTACGCCTTCGCGACCATCTCACGGGCACGGTCGTGTGCGCGCCGGGTCCCGCCCTGCCGCAGGCGTTCGGCCAGCGGCGTTCCGGTGTCGCTCAGGTCCACCAGCGCGGGTAGGCCGTCCGGCAGTGCCATGCCGGTGATCAGCGTCGGTAGCACGACGTCGGCGACGTGCCGCGAGAGGCAGTCAAGCTCGTAGCCGGGGCTGACCCAGACGCCGCGGTCCGGGCGCTGCACGTGCAGCGCGGGCGAGGTGTGCACGGGCGTGAGCACGCCCTTCTGGACGATCTCAAGGACGGTGCCGACCTCGATGTGCCGCATGCCGAGTTGGCGGGTCCGTGGCCCATCGTCCAGCCGCTCAACCAGCGACCGGCCGGCGGCGAGGCGGATGGTGCGATGTTTGTCCTCGTTGGAGTAGTCGCGAAGCAGGACCAGCGGATGCTCGCTGGCCGGGTCGGGTCCGCCCATCAGCATCGACAAGGCTGATGGGATCGCCGGGACGGATGCCTTGTCGGCGAAGGGCTGGAGCGCTGCGATGCGCTGGCCCAAGGTGGCGGTGGTCGCAAATTCAGTGAGCCCCTGCTTCACGAGGCCCTTCACCTTGTCCTCGAACTTCTTCGGGTTCTCGTAGATCAGCATGCTCACGGCCCGAGCCTGCGAGTCGGTCAGCGGCTTATCGCGATTTCTCTCCACGATGTAGAACACCACGTTGTCGATCGCTGACCGCAGGTGGTGAACGGCCCCGCTGAATAACATGGCGGCGATGGGCGGCAGCGGCCTGATCGTGACCACCTCGACCTCCAGGTAGCCGGGCGTCCGCTCCACCTGCCTCAGCGTCAGCGGTCCCTCGCCGTCCGGCCCTCGCGACCACGCCAGCGCGATCTCGGCCAACTCGAAGGCGAGTTGATCGGCGTGCGCCAAGCGCATCGCTACCGGGTGCAGTGCCTCGGGCAGCCAGTCCATCGCTCTCACGGCGCCGACCCTAGTCCGGGCCTCGGACATCGGGCCGCCACGGTGCTCGGCCGCGCTGAGCGGGTTGCGTGGTGAGACGCTGCGTTCGAGGCCCACCCAACCCGCCGAGTTGCCGGACCGCCGTATCGCAGTCATCAGCCTGTATTCCCTGTCATACCCTGCCGTCAACCTGGGGGCATGGCGAACAACACCGAAGAGCCGGCGTCCGCTGAGGGCGCAGGCCAACGCAAGAGCATATCGCCGGCGATGCTGGCCGCGCTGTGGACGGTGAGCAACGGCCGCTGTTACGCCCCTGGGTGCCCGTTCCCGGTCGTGTACGAGGTTCGCCCCGGGCACTTCCAGAAGAACGCTCAGGTAGCGCACATCTACGGGGTCCGGCCCGGCGCGCCTCGCTACCGGCCGGACATGCCGGCCTCCATGCGCGACTCGTTCGAGAACCTGCTGCTGCTTTGCCAGGCACACCATGAGGAAGTCGACGGCAAGGACAGCGCACACCTCTACCCCGTAGACGTGCTGCGCCGCTGGAAGATCGAGCACGAAGGTGACCACGGATCGGTGCTCAAGGACCTGCGTGTGGTCAACACCGGAGCACTGATGAATGCGCTGATAAAGCTTGCCGAACCGCCCCTAAGTCGCTTGGAGAGAATCACGAAGCAACTCGAGCAGACCGGCACCGTTACTGCTGACACGGTTCGGGAGCTCAAGGCGATCACAGCCGTCCTCTCCGCATCCAGTGGCTTGGATAGCGAAGCCGTCCGAGGGATGGTGCGCTTGGCCAACGCGCTAGAAGATTCGAGATTTGGCAGTACCGCCGCACGGCTTAGCGAAATGTTGGAGGTGCAATTCCCGCATGATGTAGCGCGACTGGAGGAGATCCTGATACGGATAGATCGGTACGAGTAACCGCAACCCATTGCCGAAGTTCCTCCCGCACCCGTGCCCGGCACACGCTCTCATGCCGCAGACAACGCGCGGGTCGTCGCCAGTCGCCCGCTCGGTGAGCACCCGCGCCGGCCACGTTTGGTAGCCGAGAGGAGCGCCAGGCAGCCGTGGTGGGCCAGATATGGCCGTCCCGGTGGAGCCCATCTCGTCCGTCATAGCCACTCGGGAAGCTTTTCTCGCGCGCCCCTTTCGGCGCACGCGTCGTGGCGTAGTCGAAACCCTGCCGCGTTCCTCACCCGAAGGCCCCGGGGGCCGCGTCCCTCCGATTACGAGCCCGATCCGCCGCCCGAGGCCCATGCCGCGCAACTCCGCGCGCAGGGCCTGCTCTCCGAACCGGGGGTTCCGCTAGCCAGCGCCTCCTGACCTGCGCCGCTTACTCAAGGAATCGGTCGCCGCTTGTCGGTGGGCTGCGTACCGTCGGGTGGCATGAGGGTGCTGCTGCGCGGCGGACCTGGCGACGGCCAAATGGTGTCTGCCGTCGGGCGGGCTGTCGTGTGGCGGGCCTGCCTGTACGAGGCGACGCCCGACTTCGCCCGGCGGCAGGGGTGCGATCTGCGGGTCTACCGGCACCGCCCCGACTGCTGCGAGGCGCGCGGCCGGGGTGCCGAGGATCGCTGCGAATGACCCGTTCGCGGGGAGGTCACACAACACTCGTTCGAACATGCGTACGATCATGTTGTGGATGAGGTAGCACGGAGATGGTGGAACGGAACGTGGGGTCGCCTCGCGCGCCGCGACGTCTGGCTCATCCGACAGACCCGCTGGAAGGTGGTTGCCCGAGCTGGCGACAGCGAGACGGGCAAGGTGCTGCGCTGGGAGTTCGACGCCCCGGAGGAAGCCCTGGAAATGGTTGACCGCCTCCTGCGCGCGCCCTCGCCCGGCTCATGGCGTGAGCAGGCCGCCGGCCGCCAGCAAGATGGCACCGCGTAGTGGGGTGAGTCGGTCCGGTGACGGGCAGCCGTGTTGAGAAGCGCACGCAACACCGGAAAATGCCGACAGGCGATCTTGGCAGCTTCCCGCTCGGGCCTCCGCCGCGGCTGAGTTGGGCAGCTTCTACGTTGCCAGCCGCAGTGCCCCACCGGCATCCACTCGCGCGAGGTCGTGAACCGCTTGGTACGCGTGCTCCGCGCTCACGATGACCTGACGGCCTGCACCGGGGACCGGCAGGGCCACGTGGTGACAGCTTCCACACCAGGTCCCTGAACGCCACACCCACATCGCCCGCTCCGTCACCGCCCGCGATCCCTGAGCATGGTGCCGGCGGACAGCCGCGAGCAGCCCAGCGGCGCCGCCCACAGCGGCCAGAACCGCCGCTGCGAACATACCCGCAGCAGAGTCCTGCGCGGAGGGCGATGGTGCGGCCAGCAGCCCGTAGCTGATGAAGACCACGATTCCCGCACATGCTGCTGCTACCGCCGCTGGCCGCGACGCCGAACGGGGGTGAGCAGGGGGCCGTAGTTGCACAGCCAGAAGGCTCGACGACGCCGTGGCACTGCGGCTGCGTACGGCGAGCAATCCCCCTGCCAGTGTTGTGGTGGACGTATGCGCCACTCGCGCCCCCGTTGCGCGCACCGCAGGCAGAGCGCGCGTTCCAGCAGAGCCGCAGTGCGGGCAGGTCGCTCCGGTTGCCATAGCCGCCAGTATCGCGAGCGCCTACGACATTCGGCTCCCGATCTCGCGCCCGTCTTGGTCTCGGCGGTCAGTTGGTGGCCACGGCGCCCCGCATCGGTGAACGCGCCGGTGTCGCGGCGTAGGGGTCCGGCTCGCTCAACTCGGGTCGCCATTCGCCGAGCGGCACGAGGCCTGGCGCCATGAGCGTGTAGTCGCCGAAGAGCGCGGTGAGCTGCGCGTCGGTGCGGAGGGTGATCTCGGTTGCCGCTTGGGTGCGAAACACACTCTTCGCCGTTGACACGCTCGACTCTTCATATGTGTCCGTAACAGCCGCCGCACTCAGGTGCGAGAGCACTATCGCGCTGCCGGGGACAAGCCGGTCACGGATTGGTGCCACGACTTGATCGATTCGATCGTCTGGCACCTGCTGCAGCACCGCGCAGTAGAGCAGCGCGGTGGGCTGGTCGAGGTCGATCACGCTGGCGAGGTCGCCCTCGTGGAGGGCATCGATAACAAGGTCGGGGCGGGTGAAATCACCTTCGATGGCCCGGCAGCCCGGGATGCCCATCAGAAGCTCGTTGGACGCGACCACCGCGACGGGGTCGATGTCCACGTACAGCACTCTGCTGGTGGGGTCGACCGCCTGGGCGATCTCGTGCACGTTGCCCTGGGTGGGGATGCCGGAGCCGAGGTCGAGGAACTGTCGAATGCCCGCTTCGGCCAGCACTCGGACCGCGCGCCGCAGAAACAGGCGGTTGGACCAGGCGATGTCGGCCGCGTCGGGAACAGCCTGCAGGAGCTGTCGTGCGGCTTCGCGGTCTGCGGGGAAGTTCTGATCGCCGCCGAGGAGGTAGTCATAGATTCGTGCGACGGTGGCGCGGCCACCACCGGCGCCGCGTGCATCCTTGTGCGTTTCGACCACTGTTTCTCTCCCCGTCCCTGCGCACCTGTGATGCCACGCCATTAGCCCGTGTTTCGTAAGGGCT
>NZ_KQ058830.1 GCF_000982955.1 Micromonospora sp. HK10
CGTCCACCGCTCCGGCTCTGGCTCGCCCGGTTGCTGCCGGCGGTCCGTCCACCGCTCCGGCTCTGGCCCGCTCGGCTGGCGCCGGCGGCCCGTCCGTCGACGGCGCTGCCGTCGCCGACCTGCCGGTCGGGGCTCCGGTGCCGGCGCCGGCCGGGCGGGCGGTGCCGCGGCCGGCCGAGCGGCAGGCGGCTCCGGCCGGGATCTGACGAAGACCCGCCGGCCCTCGGGCCCCGCCCGCCGGCTGACCGCTGTGCGGGCCGCCGGCCCGCGCCTGCCGTACCCCCTGCGAACCTCGCCCCGCACCTGCCCGACGGCCGGCTGGTGGCGCCCCCGGTGGCGCCCGCCCTGTCGGCGGTGCGGCCCTCTCCACCACGACCGTCCGTGAGGTGCCGATCATGGAGCAGACCGTCCTCTACCACTTCCTGACCGAGGTCCCGGAGGCCGCCGCCATCTGGACCGCCCTGCTCGTGCTCGCGCTCGGGGTGCTCGCCGCGCTGGTGGCCCGCCCCGAGCGGGACGGCCCGGACGAGCCGGTCCCCGACCCGGCCGCCGAGGCGGCGACCCGCCTCGCCGACCTGCGCCGGTACGCCGACGAGGTGGCGGTGGCCGCCGCCGGGGCGGCCCGGACGAGCCGCCGGCGGCGCGCCCGGTGGCTGGCCGCCCACCAGGACGCCGACCGGGCCTGGCGGGCGTACGACGAGGCCGAGGCGGCTGCCCGGCGGCTCGCCGGCGCCGCGGTGCTGGCCGAGCCCTGCACGCCCCGCACGCCGGCCGAGTACGCGGTCCGGGAGCGTTGGCTGCACCGCGCCGCGATGGCGGCGCACTGGCGGGGTGACCTGAGCGCCCGGCAGCTCGCCGACGCGCTGGCCGGCCGCAACGGCTGGGATCCGCGCCGGCACCCGGCCGAGCAGGAGATCGTCCTGGCCCGGGTGGTCCGGGACGGCCGGCTGGCCCGCTGGCGGGCGGCCGGCGAGCGGGAGCGGCAGGCGTGGCGGGACGCCGAGCTGGCCGCCGACGCCGCGCGGGCCCTGGCCGGGGAGGCGTACGCGGCCGCCGAGGCGCTGCGGCCCGCCCCGGTACGTTCCGCGGCGCGGGGGACGCCGGGTCCGGCCGCGGTGCCGGCGGCCGTCGGGCGGGCCGCCCGTTGGCGCCCGGCGCGGGTGGGCTGAATTGTTACCGGATTTTGGTGAGCCCGGTCACCGCGGCCCGGAATCGGTCAATGCGACCCAGGCGGCGCGTTCGGGCGCCGTGATTGCGGGCCGGCCGGCACCGGATGTCCGGTTGTCGCCCGTCGGCTCCGACCGGACCGCTCGTCCCATTGAGTGACGTCAGTGTCGAACTGTTCCGCTCAGCGTCATGATGCTCGACGTTTAGGCAGGTGGGGGCGCTTGGCATGGGGCGTACCTGTCGGTAATGTCGGCGCGTCCGGTGCGGTTTTCGATCGCGAGTGGCGACGCCGTGCCGACCCGCCTAATCGTGCTCGCACGAACCGGGGACCCACAGGCAACACCGGGGTGAATCCGCGCGCCACGGCCCGCGGTAGGGCGTACTTCCCGCCCGAATCCGTCAGCTAACCCGGTAGGCGGTCACGGAAGGAGTTCCAATCCTCGTGCCCAACACCCCCCGATCCTCCCCGCGCCTCCACGGCGTCGCGGTGCCGCCGCTCGCCTGACCCGCGAGACCGTCCGGCCCACCCCCCAAGCCCGGCTCACCGGGCGCCCCCCGTCCCGCGGCATCCCGCCCCGCAACGCGCGTGAGTTCCTCCGCGCGTCGGGCCGGCGCGTGCCGCTCCGGCTCCGTGGAGGAAACCTTGAAGCACCATGTGAAGCGTCAGCTGCGCCGGCTGGCGACCGAACGCCCGTACCAGATCATCGCCGGCTCGGCCGCCGCGCTGGTGCTGGCCGGCGGCACCGCCGCCCTCGCCACCACCGACGACGCCCCGGCCCGCCAGGAGCACCGCGCCGCGGTCGCCGAACTCGAGTCCCGGCTCGATGACGTCGCCACCCGCGGCGAGGCCCGGGTCGCCATCCCGTCCCCGTCCACCTCGCCGAGCACGTCGCCGTCGCCCTCGGCCCGGGCGAAGAGCGCGGCCCCGGCCGACCCGGACCTCACCACCCGGGCGGCGAAGCCGAAGCCCCCGTCGACCAAGATCCTGAAGTACCGGTACCAGGCGCAGACCACCTACTGGAACTGCGGTCCGGCCGCGGTGCGCAACGCGCTCAGCGCGAGCGGCGTCGAGACCACCCAGGAGGCCCTGGCCGGTCCGCTGGGCACCACCGAGGGCGGCACCAACTCCGCCGAGGACACCACCCGCGGCTTGAACCAGATGGTCAAGGGCAACCCGTACCGGACCCACATGTTCGGCGGCGCGGCGAGCCCCGCCGAGATGGACCAGCTCCAGGCGGACGTGGTCAAGGCCGTCACCGACGGTCGGGGCGTGGTGGTCAACGTGGCCGGCGACGCCGTCGACACCGACGGCGGCTGGCACTCGTTCCCCGGCGGCCACTACGTCGCGGTGATCGGCTACCGCAATGACGGCCGCACCGTGCGGATCGCCGACTCGGCGAACCCGGCGCTGCCCGAGTACTGGCTGAGCACGATCGACCTGGCGAACTGGGCGGCCAGCCGGGGCTACTCGGCCTGATCGCTCCCGTGCCCCCGACGGCGGGCCCCGGCGCTTCGCCGGGGCCCGCCGCCGTTGCGCCGGCCACGCCGGAGCCCGACGGGCACCCGGCGGTCCGCGTCGACGGGCCCGGGCGGCCTCTCGCGCGTCGCGTCCGTCCGGTGGCACACTGCGCCCTATGGGCGACGCGACGGGTACCCGCCACCTGCTGTTGCTGCACGGCATGGGCGCCACCGGGGCGGTCTGGCTGCCCTGGGCGCCGCTGCTGGAGGGCCGCTGGGCGGGTCGCTGGCTCGCCCCCGACCTGGCCGGGCACGGCTGGTCCCCGCCGCTGCCGGCGTACTCCTTCGGCGCCCTCGCCCAGCGGCTGATGGAAGGGCTGGGTCCGGTCGCCGAGCGGCTCGGCCCCCGGGACCGGCTCGTCGTGCTGGGCCACTCGCTGGGCGGGGTGGTGGCGCTGGCCCTCGCCGCCCGGGCCCGCCGGCTGCCGGTGGACGCCGTGGTCGGGCTGGGCATCAAGGTGACCTGGTCCCCGGCCGAGCTGGACAAGGCCCGCGAGCTGGCCGAGCGGCCGGTGACCTATTTCAGCAGCCGGGACGAGGCGGCCCGCCGCTACCTGCGGGTGGCCGGCCTGACCGGGCTCTTCGCCCCGGACCATCCGGTCGTCGACGCCGGGCTGCGGCAGGAGGACGGCCGCTGGCGGCTGGCCATGGATCCGGCCGCCTTCGCGGTGGGGGAGCCCCGCCTGCCGGAGCTGCTCGCGGCGACCGACGTGCCGGTCCTGCTGGCCCGGGGCGAACAGGACCCGATGGTCTCCGACGCCCAGCTCAAGGAGCTGGGCGTGCCGGTGGCCACCCTGCCAGGGCTCGGCCACAACGCACACGTCGAGGACCCGGCGGCGGTGCTCGCCCTGCTCGACCCGTACGGCTGAGCGGCGGGCGGGCCGGTCAGCCGGCCGGGTGCAGCGGCGCGCCGTCCGGGGCCACCGGGTCGGCGGCGCGCGGCGCGGGCGGCTGCCCGCGCTGGTCGAGCTCCCGGCGGGCCGCCTCGAGGAACGCCTCGGCGTACGACTCGGCGGGGAAGTCGCCCAGGTAGCGGCTCCGGGTCGCCCAGCGGGCCGCCGCCTTCGGGTCGGTCTCCAGCAGGTCGGTGAGCACCTCGTCCACGTTGGACATGTCCCGGCGCAGCAGGTAGCCCGACCCGGCCAGCGGGAACCGCTCGACGAACCGGTCGCCGTCCGCGCCCATGTCGGTGACCGCGTACGGCTTGCCCGAGTAGAGCCAGTCGGAGATGACCCCGGACACGTCCGAGACCAGCGCGTCGGCCCGGTTCACGCACTCGGTGAGGCTCAACTCGCGGCTCGCGGCGGCGCCCCACCGGTGTGCCCGGCCGGTCTTCGCCCGGTCGGCGGCGAGCAGTTCGGTGAGCCGGGCCAGCTGCCGCGCCGAGGCCGGGTCCTGGTTGGTGTACGGGTGGGCCCGCAGGATCACCGTGGCGTCCCGGTCCAGCAGCCGGCGCAACACCGTCTCGGCCACCGGCAGCGAGCAGTAGTTGGCGTCGGCGTGGTGCCCGCGCCAGGTGGGGGTGTAGAGCACGGTCGGGTCGGCCGGCACCGGCCCCCGGCGTACCTCGATGGCCTCGACCTGGGGGCGGCCCACCACGACGAACTTCTCGGCCGGGATCTCCACGCCGGCCCGGGCGTACCGGTCGATCGCGGCCTGGCCGGCCACGAAGATCCTGTCGAAGATGGCCGAGACCGGGTTGGCGCTGGGCGCCTTGTCGCTGTCGCCGTGGTGCAGCTGCACGTGGGTGAGCTGGTGGAACCGGATGCAGTGGCTGTTCTTCGCGCCGTGGTTGACGTAGAAGGCCACCCGCAGGCTCGGCACCAGCGCCTCGTCCAGACTCTGGTGGGTGGGGCAGTAGACCACCGGCGCCCGGGTGGCCGCGGCGACGGTCCGCAGGAACTCCGGCTCCCGCACCACCACCAGGAACGGCCGGCCGATCCGCTCCAGGTACGGCAGCCACATGGTGACCTGGTACTCGGAGCCGGGCGGGGCGGAGAAGTGCAGCAGGAACTCGGGCTGGTGCCGGCGCAGCGCCCGGCCCACCGGGCCACCCCCGGCCGGCGGGCGGAACCGGCGCCGGGCCAGGTCCAGCCCGACCGCGCCGCAGCCCACCGCGACCAGCAGCGTGGCCACCAGCGCCAGCCAGGCCGGCAGCACCAGGGCGGCGGCCAGCGCCAGCACGGCGAGCAGCCCGAGCAGCGCGTCGCCGAGCCGGGCGGCGACCAGCGGGGTCCACGACCGGACCGGCAGGTTCGCCGCCCGGATCTCCAGCGCGCCGGCGTCCCGCAGCGGCCCCACCAGCAGCACCAGGCCGAGCAGGACCAGGGCGGTCAGCGCCAGCGCCGGATCGAAGCCGCCGTCCAGGCGGCGGGCGTACCCGACCAGCACCCCGGCGGCGACCAGCGCCGACTCGGCGACGGCGTCGGCGTTCGGCCGGACCCGCCGCTCCACGGCGGCGGCGAGCAGCGCGGCCGCCGCGACCGCCAGGCCCCAGCCGGTCGCGCCGGTGAGCGCCACGACAACGAAGGCCAGCACCGCCAGCCCGGTGGTCAGCACCCGGGCGAGCAGCTTCCGGACCAGGTCACCACGCATCTCGATCGTCCCGTCCGTTCCTCGGCTCAGGCCTGCGGGCCGGCCGGCAGTCGCGGCGACAGCGCCAGGTCGGCGGCGTCGGAGCGGTGCGGGCCGGGCTGGGTGGGCACCGCCGCGACCTGCTCGCCGGGCGCCCGGCGTACGTCGATCACCTGGCCGGTCAGGTCGGAGATCAGCACATCCAGCGAGGCCTGGGCGACCGCCTCGGCGGAGAGCAGGGTGTGCTCGGGCTCCTCGCCGAAGGCGCGGGTGCGCATCGGCGTCGCGGTGCGCTCCGGGTTGACGCAGTTGACCCGTACGCCGAACTCGGCCCACTCGTCGGCGAGCGCCTGGGTCAGGTTGACCAGCGCCGCCTTGGTGGCCGAGTAGAGCGCGTACCGGGCCCGCCCCCGGGTGTACGAGCTGGAGGTGTAGAGCAGCAGTTGGCCCTTGGTCTGCTGGAGGTAGGGCAGGGACTGCCGGGCGACGGTGACCGGCCCGACGAAGTTGACCTGGAGGAGCCGGTCCATGGTCTGCTCGTCCATCTCGGCGAGCGCGCCCCGCTCCAGGATGCCGGCGGTGACCACCACGTGGTCGATGCGGCCGGTCGCCTCGAAGGCGGTACGCAGCGCGGCGGCGACGTCCCCGGCCCGCTCCACGTGGGTGCCGGTGGTGGTGCGGCTGAACGGGAAGACCTGGGCGCCGTAGCGGCGGGCCAGCTCGGCCAGCTCGTGGCCGATGCCGTAGCTGCCGCCGAAGACCACGACGGTCCGGCCGGCCAGCTCCTCGGTGTAGCTGCGGTGGTCGCTGACCCGGGGCGCCTGCGCGGCGGCGAGCTGGAAGAGCTTGTCCGCCAGGTGCACGTCGACCGGGTGGGTGACCTTGATGTTCTCGTCCGACCCGTCGATCACCTTGATCGGCGTGCCGGGCAGGTAGCGCAGCACCACCCCGCAGTCGTCGGTGGCGGCGAAGTCCGGGTCGCCCTCGGCCCGCCGGTACGCCTCCCGGATGGTGCCGGAGCGGAACGCCTGCGGGGTCTGGCCGCGGCGCAGGGTCGCGCGGACCGGGATGTCGACGATGCAGTCGTCCCCGTCGACCTGGATGATCGTGTCTGCGGACGGGATGGCCACGTCGACCGCGGCGTAGCTCCAGAGGGCGTTCACGCACTCGCGGACGATCCGGGCGCTGACCAGGGGCCGGACCGCGTCGTGGAAGAGCACGTTGACGTCGCCGTCGCCGAGGGCGTCGAGCGCGATCCGGGTGGTGTCGTTGCGGGTCTCGCCACCCTCGATGATCTTGCTGACCTTGCGGAAGCCGGCACCCGCGACGATCCGCTCCGCGTCGGGCACGTGCCCGGCGGCCATCAGCACGATGATCTCGTCGATCTCCGGCGCGGCCTCGAAGACGGCCAGCGTGTGCTCGATGATCGGCTTGCCGGCGATCTTCAGCAGCTGCTTCGGGATGCCCAGCCCGAGCCGGGCGCCGGTCCCGCCGGCCAGCACCACCGCCACCGTACGGGCCGGCCGCCACGGCGCGGGCTCGTGCGGTGCGGTCTCCGGTGCCGGGGTCCGGTCCTGCGTCATTGCGATCCTCACTGGTCCACGAGCTGGTGCCGTTCGCCGGGTACGGCGTGCCGACGGCCGGGTCGCGCGGGGCGCCCGGCCGTCGGCACCGACCGTCGGCTCAGCGGTTGGCCATGTAGTCCTCGTACGCCTGGGCCACCTCGTCGGTGGGCCCGTCCATCCGGATGAGCCCCGACTCCAGCCAGATCGACCGCTCGCAGGTGTCGCGGATCGAGCCGATCGAGTGACTGACCAGGAACACCGTACCCGCGTCCTCGCGCAGCTGGCGGATGCGCTGCTCGCTGCGCCGGCGGAACCGGGCGTCGCCGGTGGCCAGGGCCTCGTCGATCAGCAGCACGTCGTGTCGCTTGGCCGCGGAGATCGCGAAGCGCAGCCGGGCCCCCATGCCGGAGGAGTAGGTGCGCATCGGCAGCGAGGCGAAGTCGCCGCGCTCGTTGATCCCGGAGAAGGAGAGGATCTCCGGCGCCACCTTCTTCACCTCCTCCGGGCTCATGCCCATGGCCAGGCAGCCCAGCTCCACGTTGCGCTCGCCGGAGAGGTCGCCGAGCAGCGCCGCGTTGACCCCGAGCAGGGACGGCTGCCCCTGGGTGTAGATCGCGCCCCGGTTGACCGGCATCAGGCCGGCGATGGCGCGCAGCAGGGTCGACTTGCCGGAGCCGTTGCTGCCGATCAGGCCGATCGCCTCACCCCGGTACGCGGTGAAGCTCACCCCCTTGACCGCGTGCACCTCGCGCAGGGTCTGCCGGGCCGGCTGCCGGCGGACGATCCGCCGCAGCGCGGCCGCCGGGGAGGCGGCGCTGCCGTTGCCGCCGCCGTACACCCGGTAGATGAGGTGGGCGTCGTCCACGATCACCGTGGGGATCCGCTCGCCGACGGCCGTGGTGGCCGCGTCGGCGGGAGAGTTCAGCTCAGCCACGACCGTACTCCTGTTCGCCGCGCCAGAAGTAGATGAAACCGCCCAGGCCCACCACGACCGCCCAGGCGATCGCCAACAGCCAGAGCACGGGTGCCGACGAGGTGAGCGGGGTGTTCTCCAGCATCGCGTGCCGGACCAGCTCGATGTAGACCAGCAGCGGGTTGATGTGGACCAGCTGGGCCACGAGCGCCGGCAGGTTCTCCTCGAACACCTTGACGCTGTAGAGCACGCCGGAGCCGTACATCCAGGTACGCATCACGAACGGCATGATCTGCTTCATGTCGGTCAGCTTCGAGCCGAGTCGGGCCAGGATCATCGCCAGGCCGGCGTTGAAGACCGTCATCAGCAGGATCGCCGGCACCACCAGCAGCCACTCCAGGTTGATCGGCTCGCCGGTGGCCAGCACGATCACCACCAGCACCGCCATCGCGTAGAGCAGGTTGCGGAACTGGGTGAGCGTCGTGGCGATGGGCAGGCTGGCCCGGGGGAAGTGCAGCGCCCGGATCAGCCCGAGGTTGCCGCTGATCGCCCGGGTGCCGCCCATCACCGCGGCCTGGGTGAAGGTGAACACGAAGACGCCGACGCAGAGGTACGCGATGAAGTTCGGCACGTTGCGCTTCGTGTTCAGGATGACGCCGAAGATCAGGAAGTAGACGGCCGCGTTGGTCAGCGGGGTCAGCACCTGCCACGCCTGACCCAGCCGGGCCTGACTGAACGCGGAGACCGCCTTGGCGTTGGCGTACGTGGTGATGAAGTGCCGGTAGGACCACACCTGCTTCACGTACGCGGCCAGGGTCGGCCTCGCGCCGGCGACGGTCAGGCCGTGCCGCGCGGCGAGTTCCGCCCGGCTGAGCCCTGAGCCGGCGTCGGCCACCGCCGTGTTGGCCATGGGTAGGCGCTCCGATCTCTTGTCCGGTAGAAGATCATCCACGGCGGCGAAGGGGGCCACCACAGTGGGGGCCGCCGCTCCGTCGCCGCGTGGACGGTAGTTCACAAACACGTCGGGACGCAACCGTACCGTCGCTGCGGTACATTGTCCCACGTGACGACCGAGAAGAGGCGTGCGCCGGCCGGAGCGGCGGTGCTCCGTGGTGAGATCACCACGGCCATCCGCGGCGCCGTTCTGCAGGAACTTGCCGCGGTCGGCTACGGCAGGCTCTCCATCGAGGCGGTGGCCCGCCGGGCCGGCGTCAGCAAGACCGCCATCTACCGGCGCTGGCGCTCGAAGCTGGAGCTGGTGCTGGAGATCGTCTCGGGGGTGGCGGGCCAGCGCCTGCCGCTGCCCGACACCGGCGATCTCCGCGGCGACCTGGGGATGCTTTTCCTGATCATGACCAAGGCGCTCCGCCACCCGGTGGCGGTGCAGATCATCCCCGACCTGCTCGCCGAGGCCGCCCGCAACCCACGCATCGCACAGACCCTGGAACAGGCCCTGCAGGCCAATCAGCGCGAGATCGGCGGCCAGCTCATCGACCGCGCGATCAGGCGCGGCGAACTCGCCCCCGACCTCGATGTCGACCTCGCGGTCGACCTCATCGTGGGCCCGCTGTACTGGCGGCTCGCCGTCTCCCGGACCCCGTTGTCCGTGGAGGACCTGCCCCGACTGGCGGCGGTTGTCGCCACCGCACTGGAGGTAGCATGCCAACCGGCAGTCCGGACGGAACCGGACGTACACGTATCCCCCATCACCGCGACCATCGATCCGATCCGGTCGTGACCCGTTCCGCACCCCCACGTCCGGTCCCGATCGGACCGGCTAGCATCGCGTCCCGAACGAGCACCCTGTCGACAGGAGGAAGCCCATGTCTGGGCTGAACGCAGAATTCATCCCCCCAGCCCGGCCGGTGATCGGTGAGGCCGAGATCGAGGCGGCTGTCCGGGTGCTGCGCAGCGGCCTGGTGGTACAGGGCCCCGAGGTCAAGGCGTTCGAGGAGGAGTTCGGCGAGCTGGTCGCCGGCCGGCACTGCGTGGCGGTGAACTCCGGCACCTCCGCGCTCCAGCTCACCCTCATGGCGCTGGGCTTCGGCCCGGGCGACGAGGTGATCGTTCCGTCGTTCTCCTTCGCCGCCAGCGCGAACGCCGTCCGCCTGGTCGGCGCCGAGCCGGTCTTCGTCGACATCGAGCCGGGCAGCTTCTGCGTGGACCCGGCGGCGGTCGCGGCCGCGGTCACCCCGCGCACCGTGGCGATCATGCCGGTCCACCTGTACGGGCACCCGGCCGCCATGGACCAGCTCATGGAGATCGCCGAGCGGCACGGCCTCGCCGTGGTCGAGGACGCCGCGCAGGCGCACGGCGCGGCGCTGGGCGGCCGGCCGGTGGGCTCGTTCGGCACCGCGGGCTGCTTCAGCTTCTACCCGACCAAGAACATGCACTCGCTCGAGGGCGGCATGGTCACCACCGCCGACCCGCAGCTCGCCCGTACGCTGCGTCTGCTGCGCAACCAGGGCATGGAGCAGCGGTACGCCAACGAGATCGTCGGCGCCAACATGCGGATGACCGACGTGGCCGCCGCGATCGGCCGGGTGCAGCTGCGCCAGCTTCCCGACTGGACCGAGCAGCGGCGGACCAACGCCAAGTTCCTCGACTCCAACATCACCGGCCTGGTGACCCCGCCGGTCGCCGACAGCGCGAAGCACGTCTACCACCAGTACACCGTCCGGGCCGAGGGCAACCGGGACGCCGCCCAGCGGCGCCTCACCGAGCTGGGCATCGGCAACGCGGTCTACTACCCGACCCCGATCCACCGGCTCAAGCCGTACCTGGACGAGAACGGCAAGCCCGGCCCGTGGGACCTGCCGGAGACCGAGCGGGCCGCCGCCGAGGTGATCTCGCTGCCGGTGCACCCGTCGCTGAGCCAGGCCGACCTCGAGCGCATCGCCGAGGGCGCGAACCTCGCCGGGGGTGCCCGATGAGCGAGGGACGCAAGCTGCGTGCCGGCCTGATCGGCCTGGGGGCCATGGGTCGCAACCACGCCCGGGTGCTGTCCAACCTGGACGGCGTCGAGCTGGTCGGCATCGTCGACCCGGCCGGTGACGTCACCGGCACGCTGCGCGCGCCGGTCGTGCCCGAGCTGAGCGAGCTGCTCGCGCTGGGCATCGACTACGCGGTGGTGGCCTGCCCGACCGCGCTGCACGAGCCGATCGGTCTGGAACTGGCCCGCAACGGCGTCAGCGCGCTGATCGAGAAGCCGCTCGCGCAGTCCGTCGAGGCGGCCAGCCGGCTGGTCGAGGCCTTCGAGACCGCCGGCCTGGTCGCCGGCGTCGGCCACATCGAGCGGTACAACCCCGCCCTGCAGAACCTGCGGCTGCGGCTGGAGGCGGGGGAGCTGGGCGAGGTGTTCCAGGTCGTCACCCGTCGGCAGGGCCCGTTCCCGCACCGGATCGCCGACGTCGGCGTGGTGATGGACCTGGCCACCCACGACATCGACCTGACCAGCTGGGTGACCGGGCAGGCGTACACGTCGGTCTCGGCCCGGACGGTGTCGCGCAGCGGCCGGCTGCACGAGGACATGGTCGCCGTGGTGGGCCAGCTCGCCGACGGCACGATGGTCAACCACCTGGTCAACTGGCTGAGCCCGCTCAAGGAGCGGTCCACCGTCGTCACCGGCGACAAGGGCTGCTTCGTGGCCGACACGCTCACCGCCGACCTGACCTTCTACGCCAACGCCGCCATCGACACCGAGTGGGAGGCGCTGCGCGCGTTCCGCGGCGTCGCCGAGGGCGACATGGTCCGGTACGCGATCCCGAAGCGGGAGCCGCTGCTGGTGGAGCACGAGCGGTTCCGCGACGCGGTCGAGGGCAAGGAGAGTGACATCGTCACGCTGCGCCAGGGCCTGCGTACCGTGCAGGTCGCGTCCGCGCTGCTCCGGTCGGCCGGCGACGGCAGCACGATCGACGTCGCGAGCCGGCCCGGGAGTTCCCTTCCCGCGCCGGACTCGGAGCAGGCGCGAGCGTAGCTCGGCGGGTTCCTGGACCTCCCGGCGGCGGAGCCGTAGCGCGGCCGGTATCAGCCTCAGCCCAATCACTGGAGGATCTAGCAGCATGGCACCGCCCGCCCCCCGGCCCAAGCTCGCGGTGATCGTCGCCAACGGCATCACCGGTGACTCACGAGTGCAGAAGATCGCCATCGCTGCGGCGCGGGACGGGTGGGACGTCACCCTGATCGGCGTGGGCGGGGACCGCGTCAAGCGGACCAGGATGGGGCCGATCGAGGTGATCCGGGTCCCGGTCCGGACCCACATGCGGCAGCAGCTCACGCCGCACCGGCTGCGCCGCCGGGTCACCCAGTTCGGCATCACCGACAAGCAGGCGCTGGCCCGCCGGCGGGCCGCCCACCAGGCGTGGGTCCGGCAGGTCAGCGCGCAGGTGGGCTGGCTGCGCGGCGAGCCGGACCAGTCCGGCGTCCGCCGGATGCTCGGGCTGCCGCCGAGTCGGGCGCTGGGGGCGGTGGTGCGGTTCGGCCGCGCCGCCCACCGCTTCCGGGAGCGCGCCTTCGGCTGGGAGCAGGCGCAGCAGGCGAAGGCCAGGCCGACCGGTGACTGGCGCCGGGACTGGCCGCACCTGCTGGATCTCGACCTCGCCGTCGGGCCGGTGCTCGAGGAGCTCAAGCCCGACCTGATCCACGCCAACGACGTCACCATGATCAACACGGCCGCCCTCAGCGTGGCCCGGATGCGGGCCCGCGGCGAGCGGGTCTCCTGGATCTACGACGCGCACGAGTACGTGCCGGGCGTCGACTGGCCGAAGCCGGCCATGGACAGCGCCTTCCCCGCGGTGGAGCGGATGTTCATCCGGCGTGCCGACGCGGTGGTCACCGTCTCACCCGAGATCGCCGAGCGGCTGCGGGGCGACTACCGCCTGCCCGAGCTGCCGTTGGTGGTGCGCAACACGCCTATCCGCGAGTCGGTGGGCGCCGCGGCGGCCCCGCCGTCGGTGCGGGCGGCCGCCGGGCTCGGACCGGAGACCCCGCTGCTGGTCTACTCCGGCTGGCTCTCCGCCGAGCGGGGCCTCGGCACGGCCGTGAACGCCCTGCCCCAGCTGCCGGAGCACCACCTCGCGATCGTCTCCGGCCGGACCAGCCCGGAGCTGGAGTTCCTGCTGGGCCGGGCCGAGGAGCTCGGGGTGCGGGAGCGGATCCACGTGGTGCCGTACGTGCCGCAGCACGCGGTACCGGACTACCTCTCCTCGGCCGACCTCGGCCTGATCTGTTCGAAGCGCACCCTCAACTACGAGCTCTCGCTGCCCACCAAGCTCGCCGAGTACCTGCACGCCCGGCTCCCGGTCATCGCCAGCGACGTGAAGACCCTCGGCGAGTACGTGTCGGGTCACGGCGTGGGGGAGACGTTCCGCTCCGACGACTCGGCGAGCTTCGTCGAGGCCGTCAAGCGGGCGACCGCGCGACGCGACGAACTGGCGGCCGGGATCACCGAGGAGATCCTGCGGGACCTGTCCTGGGAGGAGCAGAGCGCCGGCCTGATGGCGCTCTACCGCACGGTGTCGGGGCTGACCCCGGCGGCGCCGGCGGCCGAGGTCCCGTGGAGCGTCGAGGAGTACGCCGCCCCGGCCCCGGCGAAGCCGGCGGACCTGCGGCCGCTGGACGGCTGGCGGCCGCTCGGGCAGACCCGGGTGCGGTTGGGGCTCGGCCCCGCCAACTACGCCGGGCAGGCGGCGGCGTTCGCCCAGGCCATCTGCCGGGACAACGAGGACGTCTCGGCCGAGGTGGTGATGCGCCTGCAGGCCTCCAGCTTCCCGTTCCCGGCCGACGTCTACCTGGACGTCGACCGGCTCGGCGACCTCGCGGTGCAGACCGAGCAGCTTGAGCGGGTGATCGGCCGGTACACCCACCTCATCGTCGACGCCTTCATGCCGGTGTTCGGTTTCCTCAACGGCGACACCATCGAGGGGGACCTGCCGGCCCTCAACCGGGCGAAGATCAAGGTTGCCGTGCTGGGCCACGGCAGCGAGGTGCGCCACCCCGGCCGGCACCTGGAGCGGCACGAGTTCTCGCTCTTCCGGGACGCGCCGGAGGGGACCGTGGCCCGGTTGACCGCGCGGGTGGAGCGCAACCTGCGGATCGCCGAGGAGACCGGCCTGCCGCTCTTCGTCACCACCCCGGACCTGCTCGCCGACCTGCCGGGCGCGGTCTGGGCGCCGCAGGTGGTCGACGTGCACTCCTGGGCCAGCGACGAGCCGGTGATGCGGCGCAAGCGGCCGGTGGTGCTGCACGCGCCGTCGAGCCGATGGACCAAGGGCACCGACCGGATCCTGCCGGTCGTCACCGAACTGCACGAGCAGGGCGCGATCGAGCTGCGGCTGATCGAGAACACCCCGTGGGCCGAGGTGCGCGAGCTGGTGAAGTCGGCGGACATTGTGCTCGACCAGTTCGCGACCGGCGCGTACGGCACCTTCGCGGTGGAGGCGATGGCGGCCGGCCGGCCGGTGGTCGCGTCCATCGACGAGAGCCTGCACCTGCGCTTCGGCGCGAACCCGCCGGTCGTGAACGCCACTCCGGGCACGCTCCGCGAGGCGCTGGAGTCGCTCCTCGACGACCGGGACCGGGCCGCCAAGATCGGCGCGGAGTCGGTGGCGTACGCCCGCGAGGTGCACGACGGGCGGCGTACCGCCAGCGCCTTCGCCGAGTTCCTGCGCTGAGCACGCCCGGAGCGGACGGCCCCGCGGCGCCACCGGATTCCGGTGGCGCCGCCGCGCCGTGCGGGCGGGACGGTCAGCGGTGCGGGGCCGCGGCCGGTTCGTCGTCGAGCGGTCGGTGCCCGGCCAGGTCGTAGGTGATCCGCTCGGCGACCGACCGTCGTTCGGCCAGCCGGGCGGCCAGCGGGATCGACGGCGGATCGCAGACCACCACCACGTCGAAGGCCGTCTTGCGGAGCACGAGACGGCGCACCAGCCGGTGCCGGTTGTCGCCCCGCAACCAGCGGTAGGTGGGCGTGAACAGGCGCTCGTCGATCACCTGCGCGACCCGCTTCTCGTACGCCGTGCCGACCCGTGCCGACCAGGACAGCAGGGGAAGCCGGCCGGCCAGCCCGAAGAGCCGGCGGGGGAGGCGGTACAACACCTTCCGCGCCACCTTCGCCGGCATCGCCGCCTCCTGCAGCGCGGCCAGTTCGAGGACCCGTACCCGGGAGGAGAACCGCCGTGGGGTGGGCCAGACGGAGACGTCGTCGATGACCACGACGGCGCGGCCGCCCTCGGCGACCACCCGGGCCGCGTCCTGGATGACCACCCGCTGCCGGTCCCCACCGAGCGCGAGGAAGAGTACGTTTCTGCCGGTCATGGTACTGGCTGCGCCGTGCCTTCCTGGACGGGTGCGGTGGTGCCGGCCTCGGGATACCAGGCGCGGTGGTGCGCGGCGGCCACGGCGTCGTAACCGTAGCGGCCCTCGAGCGAGCGCCGGGCCTCGGCCAGGGCGAGACCGTCCCGGAACCGGGCCCGCAGCCGGCGGAAGCCCTCGGCGAGGGAGGACGGGTCGTCCTCGACGGCGACGAATTCGGCGGTGGCGGCCTCGATCCCGGCGAGGGTCTCCTCCGGGCCGTGGCACCGGGTCACCAGCACCGGCATGCCGGCGGCCACCGCCTCGACCACGGTCATCCCGAACGTCTCGAACTGGCTCGGATGGACCAACAGGTCGTGTTCGCGCATCAGCCGCAGCGCCTCCTCGGGCGCGACCGCCCCGGTGAAGCGCACCGCGTCGGCCAGGCCCAGCTCCGCGCTGCGGGCCTGGAGGGGCCGCAGCAACGCGCCCTCGCCCACCATGGTGAGGGTGAGCGTGGGGTCCTCCCGGTGACAGAGCGCGAACGCCTCCAGCAGCCGCCGGACGCCCTTGCGGGGGATGAGCCCGCCGACGAAGAGCCACCGCCGCAGCTCGGTCACCGGCGTCGCCCGTTCGGTGCGGAAGGAGACCGGATTGGGCATGATCGAGATGCGTTCGGCGTGGTGCGGGAAGGCCTCGACCAGCGGGTCCCGCACGGCCCGGCCGACGGCGAAGAAGCCGGCGCACCGGTGCAGCAGTTCGTCGTACCGGCGCCGGGCCTCGGGCTGGGCGAGCACCGCGTCCAGGAAGGTGGCGTGCTCGGTCACGAAGACCCGCGCGCCGGGCCGGGCGTTGCGCAGCGCGGCCCAACCGCCCGGCAGCCCGACGTGGGCGTGCACGACGGGTGCGTCGAGGGTGCCCCCGGAGAGCGCGGCCCGGAGGGTTTCGGCGTGCCGGTCGGCGATCTCCGCGTAGCTCAGACCGAGGGGCAGCAGGACCGGCACGTGCAGGAGTGCGGCGCCACCGGCGACGGGACGGGGGCGCAGGGTGCGGGGCAGCAGCGCGTGGTGCGCCCGGGTCATCGCGGCGTCGTCGGCGGCCGGGTAGGGGCCGGCCCACTCGTCGCAGTGGTACACCAGCATGCTGCCCTGCCGCGGTGCGGTCGCCTGGACCGTCGCCTCGACGAAGGCGCCCAGGAAGGGCCGGTGGCGGCTCGGATACCACGGCGTGACGATCGCGACGTCGCTGGCGAAACTCGTGTCCACGTGCGGCTTTTTCCCCCCGGGTGCACCGTTGGCGGGCAGACGCTACCACCGGCGGGGCCGCTGTCGATAGGCCCCGGTCGGGCCGGCGGAGCAACCCGGAACCGGGACGGTGGGTCGGCGGCCGCGTGGACCCCCGACCCACCGGGTCAGGCCGGGACGCGCCACCCGCCGGTGGCCCGTCGGGACGAGGTCAGCCGAGCCGCTCGGCCAGAATCTGTACGACGCGCCGCGCGGCCTGACCATCGCCGTACGGCGTGCCCCGCTCGGCCTGCGGCGTCGGGCGGGTGGCCGTGGCGATCCAGTCGCCCGGGCCGAGCGCACCCGGGTCCGGCACCAGGTGGTTCCAGCCGCCGTCGAGGGTCTCCACCCACTCGGTCTCCGAGCGCAGCGTGGTGCAGGGCCGGCCCAGCAGGTAGGCCTCCTTCTGCAGGCCGCCGGAGTCGGTCACCACGCCGGCCGAGCCGAGCACGGCCGCGATCAGGCCCGCGTAGCCCAGCGGCTGCCCGACGTGCACCGCACCCTGGCCGATCTTCAGGCCGTACTGGTCGGCCTTGGCCAGCAGTCGGGGGTGCGCCAGCAGGGCGACCGGCACCGGCAGCTCGGCGAGCGCGGCCAGCAGCGCGGCCAGCCGCGCGGGGTCGTCGGTGTTCTCGGCCCGGTGCAGCGTGGCGATCAGGTACGGGGCGTCCGGATCGATGCCCTCGGGGAGGGTGGGCCGGGGGTGCTGCCCGCTCAGCACGGCGTCGCGGACCCGCAGGCACACGTCGACCATCACGTCACCGGCGAGCACCGTACGGTCTGCCAGCCCTTCGGTGGCGAGGTGCCGCACGGCCTGCTCGGTGGGGGCCAGCAGCACGTCGGCGCAGTGGTCGGTGAGCACCCGGTTGTGCTCCTCCGGCATCCGGCGGTTGAACGACCGCAGCCCCGCCTCCAGGTGGGCGACCTTGATGTGCTGCTTCACCGCGGACAGGGCGCCGGCCAGGGTCGAGTTGGTGTCGCCGTAGACGAGCACCCAGTCGGGCGCCTGCTCGGCGAGGACCGGGTCGATGGCGGCGAGCACCCCGCCGGTCTGCACGCCGTGCGATCCGGAACCGATGCCCAGGTGGACGTCCGGGTCGGGGATCCCGAGCCCGGTGAAGAACACGTCGGAGAGGTTGGCGTCGTAATGCTGGCCGGTGTGCACGATGACGTGCTCATGATCGGTCTCCGCGAAGGCAGCCGCGATCGGTGCCAGTTTGACCAACTGCGGACGTGCTCCGACTACGCTGACAACCTTCACTGCTCTGACTCCTGCACTCTCGGACGCGGAACGAGTGGCACCCGGCACCGATGGTGTGGAGAGAGAACGCCAGGTCGGCGACCCATCGGGCGGCTCGGCGAAACACACGATACGTCACCTTGCGCCCTCCGCCGTGCCGGCTCCCGCCGCGCGGCCGCCGGAGGACGGGTCGGTCCGACCGGGTATCCGCCGGGGGACGGGTCGGTCCGACCGGGCGTCCGCGGGCGCCAGATACGCTTGGCGTCGCCGGATGCCGGTGCACGCGGGTCGACCAGCCGGCGTCGCCCGAGGTTTGTGAACCAGTGCGCGCTCCGGGGCATTCGCGACTACTGCCGTACACTCGCCGGGGTTTCCGGCAACTGCCTGAGCGAGAGGAAGTGCGACCATCATGAGCTTTGACGACGCTGTCGGTTCACGCGGCGGGCGGGGTCGGGTGGTGATGCTGGTCGACAACGCCGTCAAGGGCGACTCCCGGGTGCAGAAGGCGGCCCGGTCGGCGGCCGACGCGGGCTGGGAGGTCATCCTGCTCGGCCGTGGTCGTCCCGGGCAGCCGGAAAGCTGGAAGCTCGGGCAGGCCGAGGTACGGCTGGTGCCGATGGCGGCGCCGCTGGCGAAGCACCGGCGGGAGCTGCGCCGGGTGTGGCAGCGCGGCCCGCTGGCCTACCCGCCGAACGGCGTCGCGCCGTACCGGGCGCAGCAGATGAAGGCGTGGCGGACGGATCTGCAGGTCCGGGAGGATCAGCTCCGGCTCGCCGCGGCCTCCGGCGGCGACGTGCAGCGACTGCGGTGGCAGCAGCAGATGCTGCGGATGGAGCGCACCGCGGCCGGGCTCACGCAGAAGTGGGTCTCGTTCCGCTACTGGCAGCTGACGCAGGGGCAGAAGGCCCGGCGTAACCGGCTGGGCCCGGTGACCCGCCTGTCGACGTGGTTCTGGGAGGCGGTCAAGGGCGACGGCGCGTGGCGTCGGCTGGAGCCGGGGCTGTGGGACTTCGAGCTGGCCTTCGGGCCGGTCATCGACGAGTTGCGCCCCGACCTGATCCACGCGAACGACTACAAGATGCTCGGTGTGGGCGCCCGCGCCACGATCCGGGCACGGGGCGCGGGCCGGCACGTCAAGCTCGTCTGGGACGCCCACGAGTTCCTCCCCGGCCTCAACCCGGCGCTGGCCAAGGGTGCCTGGCTGCGGGCACAGTGCGCCCATGAGCGGGAGTACGCGCCGGTCGCCGACGCGGTGGTCACCGTCTCGGAGGCGCTGGCCGACCTGCTCCAGCAGCACCACTCGCTGGCCGAGCGGCCCGCGGTGGTGATGAACGCCCCGAGCATCGGCGGCGCGGACGAGACCGGGCGCGGCGAGGTCCTCGATCTGCGCGCCCGCTGCGGGATCGACGCGGACACCCCGTTGCTCGCCTACTCGGGTGGCATCGCGCCGGTCCGGGGGGTGGACATCATGGTCGAGGGGCTGCCCCAGCTTCCGGAGGTGCACATCGCCCTGGTGTCGCTTCCGCCGGGTCGGCCCTCCACGCCGTACATCGACGGCCTGCTGGCCCGGGCCGCGGAGCTGGGCGTCGCGGACCGGGTGCATGTCCTGCCGTACGTGTCCCACCACCAGGTCGCGCAGTTCCTCTCGGCCGCTGACGCCGCCGTGAGCCCGCTGCACCACCTGCCCAACCACGAGATCGCGCTCAGCAACAAGTTCTTCGAGTACTCCCACGCCCGGCTGCCGATCGTGGTCAGCGACACCAAGACCATGGCCGAGATGGTGCGCACCACCGGGCAGGGCGAGGTGTTCCGGGCCAAGGACGTCGACGACTACGTCCGGGCGGTCCGCGCCGTGCTCGCCGATCCGGCCCGGTACCGTGCCGCCTACGACCGCCCGGGCATGCTTGAGGAGTGGACCTGGGAGACGCAGGCGAAGGTCCTCGACGAGGTCTACCGCCGGTTGCTTCCGCAGCAGCAGCCGCCGGCCGCCGCGCGGGCGGACGAGAGCCCGGTGGAGGTCCCCGCCTGACCGGTTCTGACCACGCGGGGTGCCGCGGGCGGACCGCCCGGGGCCCGGGTGGAGAATTGTGCCGACACAGGGCGTGGTAGGTGCGCCGGGCGCCGGCTTCAGCGGGCCGGCTCAGCGGAGGGGCAGAGAATGAGGGGCGACGGTGCTGTCGTGGCGCCGGAGGCCGGTGGACGGGTCGTCATGCTGGTCGACAACGGCGTGCACGGCGATTCCCGGGTGCAGAAGGCGGCCCAGTCGGCGGCGGAGGCCGGGTGGGAGGTCATCCTGCTGGGCCGGTCGCCGGGCGGACCGCCGCAGACGTGGCGGCTCGGGCGGGCCGAGGTGCGGCTGGTGGACATGCCGGACCCGCTCGCCCGGCGTCGGCACGAGTTCCGCCGGGCGTGGCTGCGGTGGCCGTTGGCGTACCCGCCGAACGGCATCGCCGCGCACCGTGCCCAGCAGGCCAAGGCCTGGCTGGCGGACCTGCGGCTGCGCCGGGCCACCCTGACCCTCGCCGCCCGGGCCGGTCAGCGGGTGCCGGCCTGGCGGTGGCAGCTGCTGCGCGGTGAGCAGTTGGCCGCCCAGACGCTGCGCCGGTGGGTGTCGTTCCGGTACTGGCAGCTGACCCGGGCCCGGACCGGGCGCAAGCTCCGCAGCCCCTGGGACCGCGCGTACACTCGGTTCTGGCAGACGGTCAAGGGCGACGGCGCCTGGCGGCGCCTGGAGCCGGGGCTGTGGGACTACGAGTTGGCCTTCGGGCCGGTCATCGACGAGCTGCGTCCCGACCTGATCCACGCCCACGACTTCCGGATGCTCGGCGTCGGCGCGCGAGCCAAGATCCGCGCGGCGCTCGACGGGCGCGAGATCAAACTGGTCTGGGACGCGCACGAGTTCCTGCCCGGTGTCCGGCCCTGGCACGACAACGCCCGCTGGCGGCCCGCCAACCAGGCGCACGAGCGGGAGTACGCGCCGTACGCCGACGCGGTGGTGACCGTCTCCGACGGCCTGGCCGAGCTGCTCCAGCGCGAGCACGGGCTGGCCCAGCCGCCCGAGGTGGTGCTCAACGCGCCGGCCGCCCGGTCGGTGGATCTCGACCCCGCGGCTCCGGCACCCGACCTGCGGGCCCGGTGTGGAATCGGCCCGGACGTGCCGCTGCTCGTCTACAGCGGCGCCGCCGGCCCGCAGCGCGGCCTGGACACCATGGTCGCCGCCCTGCCGCAGCTGCCGGGCGTGCACGTCGCGCTGGTGGTCAACAAGCCGGACGGCCCGTACCTGGTCGAGGTGCTGGCCCGGGCGGCCCGGCTCGGCGTCGCCGACCGGGTGCACGCGCTGCCGTACGTGTCGCACTGGCAGGTGGTGCCGTTCCTGTCGGCGGCGGACGCCGGGGTGATCCCGATCCACCACTGGCCCAACCACGAGATCGCGCTGATCACCAAGTTCTTCGAGTACTCGCACGCCCGGCTGCCCCTGGTGGTCAGCGACGTGAAGACGATGGCCGGCACGGTGCGCGACACCGGCCAGGGCGAGGTGTTCCGGGCCGAGGACGTCGCGGACTACGTGCGGGCGGTCCGGGCGGTGCTGGCCGACCCCGACCGCTACCGGGCCGCGTACGACCGGCCGGGGCTGTTGGAGAGCTGGACCTGGGAGGCCCAGGCCGAGGTGCTGGACGCGGTGTACCGCCGGCTGCTGCCGGGCCGGGCACCGGCCGGGCCGGCCGGCGGGGCGGCCGGGCTGGCGGACGAGGTGCAGCCGGCGGTCGGAGCCGGCACGTGACCCAGCCGGACGTCACCGTCATCACCGCCGTCTACAACACCATGCCGTACCTGACCCGCTGCCTGACCTCGCTGGTCGAGCAGAGCATCGGGCGGGACCGGCTGGAGGTGGTGGCGGTGGACGACGGCTCCACCGACGGCAGCGGCCGGGAGCTGGACCGCTTCGCGCGCCTGCACCCCGGCACCGTCAAGGTCATCCACCAGGCCAACTCGGGCGGGCCGGCGCAGCCCAGCAACGTCGGGCTGGAGCACGCCACCGGCCGGTACGTCTTCTTCATCGGCTCGGACGACTACCTCGGGCCGCAGGCGCTGGAGCGGCTGGTGGACGCCGCCGACCGGTACGGCTCGGACGTCGTGCTCGGCCGTACCGTCGGGGTCAACAGCCGCTACATCCACCAGGCGATCTTCGCGGCCACGGACCCGGACGTGGACCTGTTCGACTCCGCCCTGCCGTGGTCGCTGTCGAACACCAAGCTGTTCCGGCGCGAGCTGATCGAACGCCACGGGCTGCGCTACCCGGAGGACATGCCGGTCGGCAGCGACCAGCCGTTCACCATCGAGGCGTGCTTCCGGGCCCGGCGGATCTCGGTGCTCGCCGACTACGACTACTACTACGCGGTGCGCCGGCTGAACGCCCGCAACATCACCTACAAGAGCCGGCACCTGGAGCGGCTGCGCTGCGCCGAGCAGCTCGTCCGGTTCGTGGCCGACCTGATCGAGCCCGGCAAGCGGCGCGACGCGGTGCTGCTGCGGCACTTCACCTGGGAGGTCGCCAAGCTCCTGGAGAACGACTTCCTGCTGCTGACGCGGGACGTCCAGGAGCAGGTGCGCGCCGGGGTCCGGGAGCTGGCCCGGCAGTACCTCACCGACGACATCCGGGACCGGCTCCCCATCGAGGCCCGGGTCCGGCTCGGCGCGGCCCGGCACGGCGACCTCGACGACCTGCTGGCGGTGATCCGGCAGGACGCCGAGCTGGGCATCCCGCCGGCCGTGCTGGACGGCGACCGCTGGTACGCCGGCTATCCGGGGTTCCGGGATCCCCGGCTGGCCGTCCCGGACCCGTGGTTCGAGATCACCGACACGGTCGCCGACTGGCTGGCCCGGTTCGACACCGTCTCGGCCACCTTCGAGGGAGGCCGGGCCGGCGCCCGCGCGCTGCTGGTGACCGCCCGCAGCCCTCGACCCGACCTCACGGAACGCGCCTCGGACCTCCGGCTCTGCGCCGGGGACGTCGCCGGTGTCACGTTCGCGGTCGACGCCGACGCCACCGGCACCACCGTCCGGGCCCGGATACCGTTGGGCCGGGTGCTGGCCACCGTCGCCCCCGGTGGCGAGCTGCGCGTCGTCTCCGCCCAGGTGACCGCCCTCGGCGCCACCGGGTCGGCGGCGCTGCGCGGGCCCCGCCGGCCGGTGCCGGTACGGTCCGTGGTGCGCCACGGCGCCCGACTGCACGTCATCACCACCACCACGAACCACAAGGGTCAGCTCGTGATCGCCGTAGCACCTGTGACGCCGCGCAGGCTGATGGCCCGCCTGCAGCGCCGGCTCCCACTAGGAGGAAAGTAGAAGCATGAACATCTGCGTCGTCGCCCTCGGCAAGATCGGACTGCCGCTCGCCGTGCAGTTCGCGTCGAAGGGGCACCGGGTCATCGGAGCGGACGTCTCCGAGCGGGTCGTCACGCTGGTCAACGACGGCGCGGTGCCGTTCCCCGGCGAGACCGACCTGGACACCAAGCTCAAGGAGGCGGTCTCCGCCGGGCTGCTCACCGCCACCACCGACACGGCCGCCGCGGTGGCCGAGGCCGAGGCGGTGGTCGTGGTCGTGCCGCTGTTCGTGGACGCCGACGGCGTGCCGGACTTCGGCTGGATGGACGACGCCACCCGGGCCATCGCCCGTGGGCTGCGCCCGGGCACCCTGGTCAGCTACGAGACCACCCTGCCGGTCGGCACCACCCGCAACCGCTGGGCGCCGATGCTGGAGGAGGGCTCCGGCCTGACCGCCGGCACGGACTTCCACCTGGTCTTCAGCCCGGAGCGGGTGCTCACCGGCCGGGTCTTCGCCGACCTGCGCCGCTACCCGAAGCTGGTCGGCGGCATCGACGAGGCGTCCGCCGAGCACGGGGTCCGCTTCTACGAGGCGGTGCTGGACTTCGACGAGCGGGGCGACCTCAACCGGGCCAACGGCGTCTGGGATCTCGGCTCGGCCGAGGCGTCCGAGCTGGCCAAGCTCGCCGAGACCACCTACCGGGACGTCAACATCGGCCTGGCGAACCAGTTCGCCCGGTTCGCCGACACGGTCGGTGTCGACGTCACCAAGGTGATCGAGGCCTGCAACACCCAGCCGTACAGCCACATCCACCAGCCGGGCATCGCGGTCGGCGGGCACTGCATCCCGATCTACCCGCGGATGTACCTCTGGAACGACCCGGCCGCCACCGTGGTGCGCTCGGCCCGCGAGGCCAACGCCGCCATGCCGGACTACGCGGTCGACCTGCTCGCCGCCGCGTACGGCGACCTGACCGGCGTGGGCGTGCTGGTGCTCGGGGCGGCCTACCGGGGCGGGGTGAAGGAGACCGCCTTCTCCGGGGTCTTCCCGACCGTCGAGGCGCTGCGCCAGCGGGGCGCCGTCCCGTACGTCTCCGACCCGATGTACACCAACGAGGAGCTGGCCGCGCACGGCCTGCCCGGCTACGACGGTGAGCCGGTCGGCGCGGCGGTCATCCAGGCCGACCACGCCGAATACCGCACCCTCGCCCCGGCCGACCTGCCGGGCGTGACGGTGCTGGTCGACGGCCGCCGGGTCACCGACCCGGCCCGCTGGACCGGTGTGCGCCGGGTGGTCATCGGCGGCTGACCCCGCCGCACGGACGCGGGCCCTGACCGGATCGGTCAGGGCCCGCGGTGTGTCAGTGGCCGGCCGGGGGAGCGAGCAGCCCGGCCGTGGCCGGTACGGCGGCCCGGTCAGCCCTGGGTCAGCCCGGTCGGCGGGGTGTCGGCGTCGCGCGAGACGACCTCGCCCTTCTCGTCGACCCAGCCCTTCGGCCGGGCCGGGTTGCCGGCCACCAGCTGGTACGGCTTGACGTCCTTGGTCACCACCGAGCCGGCGGCGATCATCGCGTACTCGCCGACCTCGATGCCGCAGACCAGGGTGGCGTTGGCGCCGATCGAGGCGCCCCGGCGGACCAGGGTCGGGGTGATCGTCCAGTCCGGGTTCTGGGCGCGCGGCCGGAAGTCGTTGGTGAACACCGCGCACGGGCCCACGAAGACCTCGTCCTCGATGGTCACGCCCTGGTAGACCGAGACGTTGTTCTGGATCTTCACGCGGTCGCCGACCGAGACGTTCGCGTCGACGTACACGTTGCGGCCGATGACGCAGCCGGCGCCGACCTGCGCGCTCGACCGGATGTGGGCCAGGTGCCAGACCTTGGTGCCGTCGCCGACCTGGGCGCCGGCCTCCACGTCGGCCGTCGGGTGGACGAACACGGAGGCGGACCGGTCGTTGGTGTCAGTCATTGTCTACTCGCATCGTCGCGGGCGCGCCGTCGCGCCGTCGGGTGCCGGGTGGACCGTGCCGGTCGGTCGGCGCGGCCCCGCCCGGGCCAGGACCGCCCGGCCGCCCGGGAGGCGTCCCCGTGTCGGCGCGGGCTGACGCAGCATAGCGAGCCGTCAGGGCAGCAGTTCGGCCACCGCGTCGGCGGCCGGCCGGTCCGCCGGCAGCGGGTGCGCGGTCACCACCGCCTCGACCGGCAGCGGCGCGTACAGGTGCGGAAAGAGCGCCCCATCCCGGGAGACCTCCCAGCGCAGCGCGTCGCCGAGCCGGTCGGGGTCCACCGCGAGCACGGTGAGGCCGGTGGCCCCGGCGAAGTACCGCCGGGCCGTCCGCACCACCTGGTCGGCGGCGGAGAGGTGGATGAAGCCGTCCTGCCGGTCCAACTCCGTGCCGGTGAACCGGCCGGCCGCCCGGGCCTGCTCCCACTCGCTGGAGGAGAGGATCTTGTAGATCATTTCCGCAGCCTAGTCCGGCAGCTCGGTGGAATGCGCCCGCTCACCGGCAACCGGCCCTCCCGTCGCGCCGCCGCGTCTGCCACCATTCCAGGGCGACACGTCGAGCGGATGGGGGCACGGGTGCGGATCCTCCTGGTCGAGGACGATCGGCGGGTGGCGGCCGCCCTCTCGTCGGCGCTGACCCGGCGCGGCTACCAGGTCGAGCACGCGGCCACCGTCGAGGCGGCCCTCTCCGCCGCCCCCTGCGACCTGGTGCTGCTCGACCTGACCCTGCCCGACGGGGACGGCACCGACGTGTGCCGGGAGCTGCGCCGGCGCAGCAGCCAGCTCGGCATCATCGCGGTGACCGCCCGCGGCGAGGAACGCGACCGGGTGCTCGGCCTGCGGCTGGGCGCCGACGACTACGTGGTGAAGCCCTTCTCGATGGTGGAGTTGCAGGCCCGGATCGAGGCGGTGCTGCGCCGGGCCGCGCACACCGCGCCGGAGCGCAACCTGATCGAGGCCGGCCCGGTCCGCATCGACGTGGCCGGGCGGACGGTCAGCGTCGCCGGCCGGGGCGTGACGCTGACCCGCAAGGAGTTCGACATCCTGCTCTCCCTGGCCCGGCAGCCCGGCGTCGCGGTGCCCCGGGAACGCATCCTGCTCGACGTCTGGGGCACCACCTGGGCCGACCGGCACACGGTGGAGGTGCACGTCGGCTCGCTGCGCGGCAAGCTCGGCGACCCGACGCTGGTGGAGACCGTACGCGGGGTCGGCTACCGGCTCCGCGGCGAGTGAGGAGCCCCCGGTGCGACGCCGGCTGGTGATCAGCTACCTGCTGCTGATGGTGCTCGTGCTGCTCGCCCTGGAGACGCCGCTGGCCGCCACCCTCGCCACCCGGGAGACCGACCGGGTCCGCGCCGACCGGCTCGCCGACGCCAACCGGTTCGCCTCGCTGGCCGGTCCGGCGCTGCGCGGCGGCGGGCCTGGCCCGCTCGACGGGGAGCTGGCCGCCTACGACGGGCTGTACGGCATCGGCGCGGCGGTGGTCGACCGGGACCGGCGTACCGTGGCCGCCTCGGCGAGCTGGCAGTTCGGCCCGCGCGCCGACGAGGCGCTGGACACCGCGCTGGCCGGGCAGCAGGCCAGCGGGCCGGATTCGGTGTGGCCGTGGGGGGACGGGCCGCTGGTGGTGGCCGTCCCGATCAACGACGGCGGCGAGGTGCTGGGCGCCGTGGTCACCGCCACCCCGGCCAGCTCGGTACGCCGTACCATCGCCGCCTGGTGGCTGCTGCTCGCCGGCATCGGCCTGCTCGCTGTGCTGGCCTGCGTCTCCACCGCGTTCGGGCTGGCCGGCTGGGTGCTGCGCCCGGTGACCGAGCTGGACGCGGTCACCCACGAGATCGCCGAGGGGCGCCGGACCGCGCGGGTGCGTCCCCGGCTCGGCCCGCCCGAGCTGCGCCGGCTCGCGACCAGCTTCAACCACATGGCCGACGCGGTCTCCGACGTGATGGACCGGCAGCGGGCCTTCGTCGCGCACGCCAGCCACCAGCTGCGCAATCCGTTGACCGCGCTGCGGCTGCGGGTCGAGGAGCTGGGGTTGAGCCTGACCGACGCCGACGGGCGTGCCGAGCACCGGCTGGCCCTGGAGGAGACCGACCGGCTGGCCACCGTGCTGGACGCGCTGCTCACCCTGGCCCGGGCGGAACGCGAGGAGAACCAGCGGGTCACCGTCGACGCCGCCGAGGTGGCCGCCTCCCGGGTGGCGGCCTGGCTGCCGCTGGCCCGGCACCGCTCGGTCGCGCTGCGGCTTGACACCACCACCGCCCCCGCGTACGCCCGGACCGTGCCGACCGCCATCGACCAGGCCCTCGACGCGTTGATCGACAATGCGGTCAAGTTCAGCGGGGCCGGGGGCGAGGTGACGGTGACCGTGCGGGCGGCCGACGGCGGGGTCGCGCTGGCGGTGCGGGACACCGGCCCCAGCATGACGACCAGCCAGCTCGACCAGGCCACCGAGCGGTTCTGGCGGGCACCCGACGCGCAGAACGTGGACGGGGTCGGGCTGGGCCTGACCATCGTGGCGGTGCTGGTCGACGCCTCCGACGGGCGGCTGGTGATGCGTCAGGCCGAGCCGCGCGGGCTGGTCGCCGAGCTGTGGTTCCCCGCCCCGGACGCACCTGCCCTCCACGGACCAGCCCCGAACGAGCCAGGCCTGGACACACCAGCTCGGGACGGATCAGGCCCGGACGGGCCAGGCCAGGACGCACCAGCCCGGGACGGATCAGGCCCGGACGGACCGGCGCCGGACGGGCCGGCCCCGGACAGCCCTGCGGCAGACGGGGAGCAGACCCCGCCGACCGGCCCGCCGCGGGCGCCGGTCGGCACCGGCTGAGGGCGCCGGTCGGCACCGGCTGGGAGCGCCGGGGTCAGGGTTTGTTGGCGCGGTACCAGTCGGCCGCGCCGGGATGCAGCGGCAGGGGAGCGGTGACGATCGCGGCGCGGGGACTCATCCGGCCGGCGGCCGGATGCGCGGCGGCCAACTCCTCCCGGCGTTCCATCAGCAGCCGGGTCACGTCCCGCACCAGGGACTCCGGCAGGTTCGCCCGGACGATCAGGTAGTTCGGGTTCGCCACCGTGCTGACCGGATCGGTGCGGTACACCGAGTGCGGGATGTCCCGCGTCACGTAGACCTGTCCGTAGGCGCGGCGCAGCGGCTCGGTCCACTCGCCCAGGTCGACCATCCGCACGCTGGTCCGGCCGGCCAGCTCGGCGACGCCGCGCACCGGCAGCCCACCGGAGAAGAAGAACGCGTCGATCTGGCCGGCCCGCAGCGCGGCCACCGAGTCGTCCAGGCCGAGGTGCTCCTGGTGGACCCGGTCGCCGCCGAGCTGGGCCACCGCGAGCAGCCGCTTCACGGTGACCTCGGTGCCGGAACCGTCGGCGCCCACCGAGACCCGCCGGCCGCGCAGGTCGGCGAGCGTGCGTACCGGGCCGCCGGCCGTGGTGACCAGGTGCAGCAGGTCGTCGTAGACGCGGGCCACGGCGAGCACGGCGGGGTGCTCGGGGGCGCGCGGAGGCAGCACGTCGGCCTGGGTGAACCCCAGCTCCGCCGCGCCCGTGCCGACCAGCCGGACGTTCTGCGCCGACGCGGCGGTGACCTCCACGCTGGCGCGTACCCCCGGCAGCTCCCGGTTGAGGATGGCGGCCAGCGACTGGCCGAAGGCGTGGTAGACGGCGGTCGGGCTGCCCGTGGCGATCCGGATCGGGACCGGCTCGGTCGGCTCGTCCCGGCAACTGGCCAGCGCGGCCAGGGCCGACCCGAGCAGGATGAGCAGCGCGAGCGGCGCGGCGACCCGGCGTCGTCCGGGCACGGACCAGTGTCGGCTCACGCGCTGCACTGTGCGCCGCGCACGGCCCGCGGCGCAAGCCCGGGCCGGGTGTGACGGGCGGCACGAACCACACCGCAGCCGCGCCACGGCTGCCCCCTCCGGCAGCGTGACCGCGGCGCCGGCCCGGTAGCCACGGCCGCCCCCTCCGGCACTGTGACCGCAGCGCCGGCCCGGTAGCCACGGACCCCTTCCGGCACCGTGACCGCGGCGCCGGCCCGGTCGCCGCCGCCGAGGACGCCGGTCGGCGCCGGCGTACCGGCAGGTGGCCGGGGGAGCGGAGCCCCGGTCCCGGTGGGGGCCCCGCCCACCCGGAGCAGAGGGGGTGCGCCCCGGCGGCGCGGTCGCGGGTGGCCGCCGGGCGCGGTTCAGTAGGCGGTCACGGGCGGGGCGAGCGTCGCGCTGGCCAGGATCCGGGTCCGGTGCGGACCGTTGGCGACGCTCACCAGGAAACAGCCGGCGCCCGGCCGCAGCATCGCCGGGACGTCCAGCAGGGCCGCGCCGCGCACCAGCACGGCGGCCAGGTCCCGGTCGGCCAGCCGGATGCCGAGACTGTGCCGGCGGACGTGCCGCCCGCCGGCCAGCAGCGCCGCCCGCCAGGCGGCGGCGGCCAGCCGTGGCCGCCACACCCGCCGAGCCGGTGAGGCGCCGGGCACCGGGCCGCCGAGCAGCTCCCGCCGGCCCTGCCGCCAGGCTGCCTCCACCAGCGTCGCGTACGCCGGCCGGTGCTCGCGCGGCACGGACAGCCGGTGCACCTCGTAGCGGCGGCGCAACCCGCCGGTGGCCAGCTCGTGCTCGACCGGCACGGCGAGGCGGCCGAGCAACTGCCGCAGGCGGCGGGCCGCGTCCTCCCGGTTGAACTCGGCGACCCCGCCCCGGTACGTGCCGGTGCCCGGACGGCGCAGGTCGGTGGCCGGCGGCGGAGTGCAGCGCAGCAGGCAGGCGACCTCGAACGCGTCGGCCACGGTCGGCCAGTCCAGCGGGGGCAGGGTCGACGGCGGGCGGGGCCGGTCGAGCAGGGTCACGGGCTCGGGGGCCATCGCAGTGCTCCTTGTCGACGTCGGGGTCCCCCTACGGTGGCCCCGTCGCTGCCGGGGCGGAACCGCTGCGCCCGAGCCTTGAGCAAAAATTGCGGCTACAGCTCGGTCACCACGACGTCGACCTGGCGCGGCCGGCCGGCCACCGACGGTTGCTCCTCGACCTGGTACTTGAGCTCGCGCAGCGCCCCGACCAGGGCGGCGGCGGTGCGGGGCCGGGCCCCGGCGGTCAGCAGGTCCCGGACCAGCCGGCCCTTGGTGGCCTTGTTGAAGTGGCTGACCACCGAGCGGGTCGGCACCCCGTCGACCTCGCGCTCGTGCAGCACCCGCACGGTGACGGTGCGTTCGGCCAGCACGCCGCGGGGCGCCCAGGTGGCCGCGTACGCCCCGGACCGCAGGTCCAGCACCGGCCCGGCGCCGGCGGCCGCCGTCATCGCCGGGGCGAGGGCCCGCCGCCAGTACGCCGACAGCGCCCCGATCCCCGGCAGCTTCGCCCCGATCGGGCAGCGGTACGGCGGGATCCGGTCGGTGAGCCGGACCGCGCCCCACAGACCGGAGCTGATCAGCACGCTGCGGCGGGCCAGCCGGTCGGCCGCGGGCGGCAACGAGGCCAGGTCGAGCGCCTCGTACAGCACCCCGGTGTAGACCTTCGCGGCCGGCGCGGTGGCGGCCTGCCGCAGCCGGGCGTTGCGGCGCAGGTCGCCGCGCTGGCCCGCGCTGAGGCCCAGGGCGGCCCGGGCCGCCGCCTCGTCCGGCCCGGCGCAGAGCGCGACGAGGGCGGTCAGCACCTCGTCCCGGGCCGGGGTCAGCTCCGGCAGGGCCAGCCGGGACAGGTCCAGCCGCCGGCCGGCGCCGGCCTCGACCTTCCCCTCGGACGGGGGCAGCAGGATGAGCACCGGCACAGATTACGGCCCGGCTCAGCGCCACGGTCGCACGGCGCTCTCCGGGTGGTACACGCGATAGCCGCCGGCCTCGGCCACCACGGCGGCGTCGGCCCGGTCGCCGAGCAGCCGGCGCAGCCCGCGCTCCGCCGACGAGCCCAGCGGCACCACGTACCCGGGCCGGGGCGCCCGCCCGACCCGCTTCCAGTACGCCGGGTAGCGGTTCTGTCCCGGGGTCAGGTTGCCGTCCAGCACCGCGCAGACCACCCGCTCGCCGGTGTTGAAGATCAGCCGGTTGCAGGTCCAGTAGTCCGAGTAGACCTCGTGCAGGCCGGCCCGGCGGACCGCGTCGGCCAACTCGCGGGCCCGCCGTTCCTCGGCGCGCAGCGCCGGCGCGTCGGCGACGAACGCCACGGTGCCGGCGAGCGTGCCGGCGGCCAACGCGACCAGCACCAGGGTGGCCAGGGCGCCGCCGAGTCGGGCCAGCATCCCGGCCGCGCCCCGCCAGGCGTACCCGGCGGCCAGCCAGAGCGGCCAGAGCACCACCGGCAGCGAGAGTTGCAGCACCGACAGGTAGCGGGCGTTGCCCAGCGGGTCGGTGGCCGACAGCGGGCTGCGGACGTACCCGAGCAGGGTGAGCACCGCGCCGACGACCAGCGCGAGGATGGCCACGGCCCGGACCCGCGCGGCCGGGTCCGCGGCCCGCCGGTAGGCGACCAGCCCGAGCCCGGCGGCGGCCAGCAGCAGCGGCGGAAGGAGCAGCCCGAACCAGCCCGCCCAGCGGGCACAGCCGTCCATCGGGCAGAGGCCGGTCGCCAGCGGCACGCCCTCCAGCAGCCCGCCGTGCAGCCGCTCGGTGAGCGTCGGGGCCAGCCCGTCCTTGGTGCTGATCTCCCGGAACACCGACAGCGAGTCCTGCCCGTCCGGGGCGATCAGATTGTCCTTGATCATCGGGGCCAGGCCGATCAGGAACCCGCCCAGCAGCAGCACGCCCGGCCAGCCGACCAGCTCCCGGGGCACCGCCCAGACCAGCACCAGCGCCGCCACCGCCAGGTAGGGCGCGATCAGCCAGTCGGACCAGAGCGCCACCCCGGCGAGCAGCCCGAACGCCCCGGTGGCCAGCCAGCGGTGCCGGACCCGGTCGTCGGCCAGGGCCAGCGCGATCAGCAGCATGGCCAGGACCGCCGGCTTCACCTCCGGCCGCCCGCCCACCACGGTGAGCTGGTCCCGCACCACCCGCTCCGAGCCGAGCGCGAGCAGGCCCACCACGAAGGTGGCCAGCCAGGGGGAGAGGAGCCGGCGGGTCAGCCGGTACGTCAGCCAGAGGAACACCGCGTAGAGCACCAGCAGCGGCAGCCGCAGCACCGGCCAGCTGGGGCCGGTCAGCGCGAGCAGCGGGGCCGCCAGGTAGGACTCCAGCATGCCCATGTAGCGCTGGCCGTACAGGAAGACGGGCCGCTCGTGGCCGGTGGCGATGTGCAGGGCGGCCAGGCCGAAGGTCGCCTCGTCGCTGTTCGAGGTGGGCAGGGTCAGCAGCGTCAGGACCAGCCGGTAACCGACCCCGGCCACGCCGAGCAGCAGCGCCACCAGCGCCGGCCGGTCGAGCGTCGGACGCCGTCGCCTCGGGTCCCGCACTGGTGTCGACACGACCAACGCCCCCGTCGTCGCCTGCGACCGCAGTTTTTCACGGCGCCGGGCGGCGGCGGGGTGGATCCGCGCACTCCGCCCGGCCCCACTCGCGTGGCCGGGTCCCCCGGGTTGTGGCAGGGTGGCAGCGTGCCACCGACACCACCGGACCAACTGGCCGTGCCGCAGCTGCACCGGGCGGCGCGGATCGAGGACGCCGTGCACGGCCTGGTGGAGCGCCGGCTGCGCCGCACCGGATGGCAGGCCAACATCATCGCGTACGCCGGCTACGGCGCACCGGGCTGGGCGCGGGTGCTCTGCCGGGTGCTGCTCGGCCGCCCCGACACCCGCCAGCGCGGCCGGCTGGAGAAGGTCCGGGGCTGGCGCAGCTTCGCCACCCTGCCGGCCAAGTACGCGACCGTCACCATCGAGGCCGGCGGCGTACGCCGGGAGGCGACCGCCGACCGCAGCGGCTTCGTCGACACCGTCATCGAGGCCGACTTCACCCCGGGCTGGGGCTGCGTACGCCTGAGCGTCCCCGACGCGGAGCCGGTGGACGCCCTGGTCCGGATCCTCGACCCGGATGTCCGGTTCGGCATCCTCTCCGACATCGACGACACGGTGATGGTGACCGCGCTGCCCCGGCCGCTGCTCGCCGCGTGGAACACCTTCGTCCTCGACGAGCACGCCCGGGCCGCCGTGCCCGGCATGGCCGTGCTGTACGAGCGGCTGGTCACCGCCCACCCCGGCGCGCCCGTCTTCTACCTCTCCACCGGCGCCTGGAACGTGGCGCCGACGCTGACCCGGTTCCTCTCCCGGCACCTCTACCCGGCCGGGCCGCTGCTGCTCACCGACTGGGGGCCGACCGCCGACCGGTGGTTCCGCAGCGGCCGGGAGCACAAGCGGGCCACCCTGGCCCGGCTGGCCCGGGAGTTTCCCGACGTGCGGTGGCTGCTGATCGGCGACGACGGGCAGCACGACCAGGAGATCTACCGGGAGTTCGCGGCCGCCCACCCGGACAACGTGGCCGGGGTGGCGATCCGTCGGCTCTCGCCCACCCAGTCGGTGCTGGCCGGCAGCCTGCCCACCCCGCCGGACCGCCCGTCCGCCGGCCCGGTGGGGCAGAAGTGGCTCGCCGCCCCGGACGGCGCCGGCCTCTGGAAACTGCTGCGCGAAGCCGGGCTGGTCTGAGCCGGACGGGCCCTTCCGGCACGCTGTGGCCCTCCGGCGCGCCCGCGACCGGGGTCTGTGACGGAGGGTAGCGCCGGTCGCTGGGCAGGACAGGTGAGAGCGATATGCCGCTGAGGCATGAATATGACTCAGCGGCATATCGGCTAGAAGTCCTACCTCCGCCTGGCCCGGGCCACGCCGGGGTGCGGCGAGCGGCGGGGTGCGGCGCGCGGCGGGGTGCGGCGCATGGCGGGGTGCGGCGCACGGCGGGGGTGCGGCGCGCGGCACGAGCCGAGGTGCGGTGTGCGGCCGTGCGCGGTGCGCGGCGGAAAGGGGTGTGCGGCCGGGTCCGTCGGTGTGGCGTCAGTCGCGGCGGAGCCAGAGCACGCCGAGCGGCGGCACCCGCAACGCCGCCGACGCCGGCATGCCGTGCCAGGGGACGTCCTCGGCGTGTACCGCGCCGAGGTTGCCCACCCCGGAGCCGCCGTAGTGGTGGGCGTCGGTGTTGAGCAGCTCGGTCCAGGTGCCGCCGGCCGGCAGGCCGACCCGGTAGCCCTCCAGCGGGAGGGCGGAGAAGTTCGCCACGCAGACCAGGGTCGCGCCGTCCGGGGCGATCCGGATGAACGAGACGGTGTTGTTGGCGACGTCGTCGCCGGCGATCCAGCGGAAACCGGCCGGCTCGGTGTCCTGCGCCCAGAGCGCCGGGGTGGCCCGGTAGATCCGGTTCAGGTCGCCGACCAGGCGTTGCACCCCGGCCCGGGCCGGGTCGTGCACCAGGTACCAGTCGAGGCCGCGCTCTTCGCTCCACTCCCGGTCGTCGGCCAGCTCGCAGCCCATGAAGAGCAGCTGCTTGCCGGGGTGCGCCCACATGTACGCGAGCAGCGCCCGCACGGTGGCCAGCCGCTGCCAGGTGTCGCCGGGCATCTTGCCTGCCAGGGAGCCCTTGCCGTGCACCACCTCGTCGTGGCTGATCGGCAGCACGTAGTTCTCGCTCCAGGCGTACGCCAGGGAGAAGGTGAGCTGGTGGTGGTGGTGCTGCCGGTAGATCGGGTCCTTCGAGGTGTAGAGCAGGGTGTCGTGCATCCAGCCCATGTTCCACTTGAAGCCGAAGCCGAGCCCGCCGGAGCTGGTCGGCTTGGTCACGCCCGGCCAGGCGGTGGACTCCTCGGCCACCATGACCACGCCCGGGTGGTGCCGGTAGACGGTGGCGTTGACCTCCTGGAGCAGCGCGATGGCCTCCAGGTTCTCCCGGCCGCCGTGCACGTTGGGCGCCCACTGCCCCTCCTGGCGGGAGTAGTCCAGGTAGAGCATCGAGGCGACCGCGTCCACCCGCAGCCCGTCGATGTGGAACTGGTCGAGCCAGTAGAGCGCGTTGGCGACCAGGAAGTTGCGCACCTCCCGACGGCCGAAGTCGAAGACGTAGGTGCCCCAGTCGGGGTGCTCGCCGCGGCGCGGGTCGGGGTGCTCGTAGAGGGGGGTGCCGTCGAAGCGGGCGAGGGCCCACTCGTCCTTGGGGAAGTGCGCCGGCACCCAGTCCAGGAGCACCCCGATGCCGGCGGAGTGCAGCCGGTCGACCAGATAGCGGAAGTCGTCGGGGTCGCCGAACCGCGCGGTCGGGGCGTAGTAGCCGGTGACCTGGTAGCCCCAGGAGCCGCCGAACGGGTGCTCCATCACCGGCAGGAACTCCACGTGGGTGAAGCCCAGCTCGGTGACGTACGCGGTGAGCTGCTCGGCGAGGTCCCGGTAGCCGAGGCCGGGCCGCCAGGAGCCGAGGTGCACCTCGTACACGCTCATCGGCTCCTGGTGCGCCTGGCGGCCGGCCCGCCGCGCGAGCCAGTCGCCGTCGTGCCACTCGTACGCCGAATGGTGCACCACCGACGCGGTGGCCGGCGGCAGCTCGGTCCGGGTGGCGAGCGGGTCGGCCTTGTCCCGCCAGTGCCCGTCGGCGCCGAGGACCCGGTACTTGTACCGGCTGCCGACCGACGCGCCCGGCACGAAGATCTCCCACACCCCGCTGGAGCCGAGCGAGCGCATCGGCCAGCCGTCGTCGGGCCCCCAGCCGGTGAAGTCACCGACCACGCGCACGCCGCGGGCGTTGGGCGCCCAGACGCTGAACGCCACGCCCTCGTCGAAGACCCGGGCGCCGAGCGCCTCCCAGAGCCGCTCGTGCCGGCCCTCGCCGATCAGGTGCAGGTCCAGCTCGCCCAGGGTGGGCGGGTAGCGGTAGGGGTCGTCGTGCGGGGCGCCGTCGACCTCGATCCGGTAGTCGAGCACCTCGCCGGGCAGGGCGGCCTCGAAGATGCCGATGTCGTGCACCCGCTTCATCGGGTGCCGGTCGCCGTCGACCAGCACGGCCACGTCGGCCGCGCCCCGGCGCAGGGTCCGGATGGTGGTGTGCCCGTCGGCGGGGTGCGCGCCGAGCACCGCGTGCGGGTCGTGCGCCTCGCCGGCGATCAGCTGGTCCATCGTGCGTCGTCCTTCGCGGCCGGTGCGGTCGGTGCGGTGCCGCCGGAGAGGTCGGCGGGTACGTCTTCGACGGTCAGGTCGGGCGCGGCCGGGGGCGGCGCCTCGGCGACGGCGGGTGGGGTCGGCCGCCGCACGGTGAGCACGTGCGCGGGTTGCAGGTAGGGGTCGAGCCGGACGGCGTTGCGCTGACCCCAGTCGTAGCCGGTCCCGGTCAGCTCGTCGTGCACGGTGAACCGCTCGTGCCAGTCGAAGCCGAGGGCCGGCATGTCCAGCGTGGTGTTGCCCCACTGCACGGCGCGCGAGTCGAACGAGCAGACCACGATGACCGTGTTGCCGGTGTCCGGGTCGTGTTTGGACCAGCAGAGCAGCGCCGGGTTGTCGATCTCGTGGAAGTGCAGGTTGCGCAGCCGGTGCAGGGCGGGGTTGTCGCGGCGGACCCGGTTCAGGGTGGTGATGAACGGGGCGAGGGAGCGGCCCTGCTCCTGCGCCCCGGCCCAGTCGCGGGGGCGCAGCTCGTACTTCTCGTTGTCCAGATACTCCTCGGCGCCCGGCCGGGCGACGTGCTCGAACAGCTCGTAGCCGGCGTACATGCCCCAGGAAGGGGAGAGCAGCGCGGCCAGCACCGCCCGGATCTTGAACATCGGCGGGCCGCCGTGCTGCAACGACTCGTGCAGGATGTCCGGGGTGTTGGGCCAGAAGTTGGGCCGCATGTGGTCGGCCGCCGCGACCAGCTCCGCGCAGTACTCCCGCATCTCGGCCGCCGTCGTGCGCCAGGTGAAATAGGTGTACGACTGGGTGAAGCCGATCTTGCCGAGCCCGTGCATGATCGCCGGGCGGGTGAACGCCTCGGCCAAGAAGAGCACGTCCGGGTCGACCTTCTTGACCTCCCCGATCAGCCAGTGCCAGAAGTCGAACGGCTTGGTGTGCGGGTTGTCGACCCGGAAGATCTTGATGCCCTCGCCGACCCAGTGCAGCACCACCCGCAGGATCTCCGCCCGGATGCCCTCGGGGTCGTTGTCGAAGTTCAGCGGGTAGATGTCCTGGTACTTCTTCGGCGGGTTCTCCGCGTACGCGATGCTGCCGTCGGCCCGGGTGGTGAACCACTCCGGATGCGCGGTCACCCACGGGTGGTCGGGGGCGCACTGCAACGCCAGGTCCATCGCCACCTCAAGGCCCTGCTCGGCGGCGGCGGCGACGAAGTCGCGGAAGTCCTCCGGCGTACCCAGCTCGGGGTGGATGGCGTCGTGGCCGCCCTCGGCGGCGCCGATCGCCCACGGCGAGCCGACGTCGTCCGGCCCGGCGGTGAGGGCGTTGTTGCGGCCCTTGCGGTTGACCCGCCCGATGGGGTGGATCGGCGGCAGGTAGAGCACGTCGAAGCCCATCGCCGCGACGCCGGGAAGGCGCTCCATCGCGGTGGCGAAGGTGCCGGACCGGGCGGGCGCGTCCACGGTGGCCGGGATCGCGCCCTCGGAGCGGGGGAAGAACTCGTACCAGGCGGAGAAGAGCGCCCGGGGGCGGTCCACCCAGAGCTGGTGCTCGTCGCCGGTGGTGACCAGTTCGCGGACCGGGTGCTCCCAGAGCAGCGCGGCCAGGTCGAGCGCGGGGCCGACCCGGCGGGGCAGGTCGAGGTCGGTGTCGCCCAGCGCCACCAGCGCCGCCCGGATCCGCTCCCGGTCGGCCGGCTCGACGAGGTCGAGGGCCGCCGTCAGCACCCGGCCCCCCTCGGCCAGGTCGTTGGCCAGCTCGGCCGGGCCCTGGCCGGCGGCGACCTTCTTGGTGACCGCGTTCTGCCAGGTCAGGTACGGGTCCTGGAACGCCTCCACGGCGAACCGCCACGTCCCGACGGCGTCCGGGCGGATGGTGGCGTGCCAGCGGTCCTGGCCGGGCTCGCCGGGGCGCATCCGGGTGAACGGGCGGGCCGCGCCGTCCGGTCCGAGCCAGACCACGTTGCAGCCGAGCGCGTCGTGCCCCTCGCGGTAGGCGCGGGCCGACACGGGCACCGGCTCGCCGACCACCGCCTTGGCCGGGTAGCGACCGCAGGCGACGACAGGAGAGACGTCTTCGATCGGGAACCGTCCAGTCACCGGTTCAACCTACTGCGCGAGATCCTCTCGCGCTCGGGTGCGACCCCGGATGCACCCCACCGGACCTCCGTCAGCACGCCCGGCGCGCGATGAACACGAACTCCCGCCCGGGCCGGTCGGGCGCCTCCCGCACGTCGACCGTCCGGTAACCGGCGGCGGCCAGGCTCACCTCGACCTCGTCGCGGTCACGGAACCGGAGGGTGGAGTCCGACGTGAGCACCGCGCCGTCGGCCAGGAACCGGTACGTGTGCCGGAAAGAGACCAGCGGCAGGTTGATCGCGGTGACCTCAAGACGCTGCTCCACCGGCCCGACGCCCGGCACGTCGCGGGTGACCGGACCCGCCTCCGCCGCCCACTCCTCCCAGGCGCGACGCTCGGGGCGCCTGGTCTCGAAGACGAGGTGACCGCCCGGGCGGAGCGCGGCGCGGATGCTCTGGAGGGCATGCGCCCAGTCGGTGTCGGTGAGGAAGACCTGGGCCACGTTCCCGGTCATCGTGGCCAGGTCGACGGCGAGCGCTGGCAGCGCCGTGACGTCGCCGTGGACCCAGCGGACCCGGCCCGCCTGATCTTTCGACCTCGCGACCTCGAGTGACGCCTCGGCCGGGTCGACGCCCACGACCGGGTGACCGTTCTGCGCGAGCAGAATCGCCAGGGATCCGGTCCCGCAGCCCACGTCAAGCACCGTGTTCGCGCGGAACTCACCGGCGATCGCCAGGTAGGCGGCCAGGTCGTCACGGTGCCCGTCGAAGGTGTCGTAGACCGGTGCGAGGCGCGGATGGGCGAAGATCGCATCAGGCATCCGGGGACCGTACCCAACCTTCCTGGACTGACCCTGATCGCGCCCGAGGCGTAAGGTCCTCGGGGTGCCCCGTCGCGGTTCCGGTCAGCCGAGGTCGTGCTCGGCCGGCGTGGTGTTGAGGACCCAGGCGAGCGGCATGGTGGCCCGTACGCCGTAGTGCTCGCCGTCCAGCCGGTGCATCGTGACGGTCTGGGCCTGGTCCTGCTCCACGACCCAGTACCGCGGGATGCCCGCTGCGGCGTACTCGCCGCGCTTGGTCACCGTGTCGATGCCCTCGGAGCCGGGCGAGACGATCTCGACCACGAGAAGGACGTCGCCGGGCGGCAGCCACACGCCGTCGGCCTGCGTCTTGCTCCACACCACGAGGTCGGGGATCCGTCCACCGACACCGCCGTGCCGCCCGGGGATGCGCAGCCCGACCGCCTGGGCGACATGATCCGCCGGGACGCCTCCCTGGGCGAGCCAGACCATGAGCCGGGTCGCGATGATCGCATGGGCGTATCCCGGCGGCGGCATGATCGAGAGAACTCCCTCAGGGCTGATCTCGTACCGATGGTGCTCGTCCGCGGCCATCATCGCGGCCAGGTCGTCGAGCGACACGATCGGCGGCATCGACCTGCCAACCGCCTCTGCGCTCATGCGCGCATCGTACCGGCCCCGGCACGTCGACGGCCGGGACGGACACGCGTCGGAGTGCGGTCAGCCGGCCGCGCCCACCGACCGGTACACGTCCATCGTGCGCTGCGCGATGGTGTCCCAGGAGAAGTGCTCGACCGCCCGGCGGCGGCCGGCGAGCCCGAACTCCTCGGTCCGCTTCGGGTCGGCCAGCAGGTCGTTCATGCGCGCGGCCAGGTCGGTCACGAATCGCGCCGGGTCCAGCGGGGTGCCGGAGCCGTCGCCGGCCTGCTCGATCGGCACCAGCAGGCCGGTCTCGCCGTCGGCGACCACCTCGGGGATGCCGCCGGTGGCGGTGGCCACCACGGCCGTCTCGCAGGCCATCGCCTCCAGGTTGACGATGCCCATCGGCTCGTACACCGACGGGCAGACGAAGATCGTGGCGTGGGCGAGCACCTGGATCACCTCGGGCTTGGGCAGCATCTCGGCGATCCACACCACCCCGGAGCGGTTCGCCCGCAACTCGGCGACCAGGCCCTCCACCTCGGCGGCGATCTCCGGGGTGTCGGGGGCGCCGGCCAGCAGCACGAGCTGGGTGTCGGCGGGCAGCTCGCGGGCCGCGCGCAGCAGGTACGGCAGGCCCTTCTGCCGGGTGATCCGGCCCACGTAGACCACGCTCGGGCGGGCCGGGTCGATGCCGAGCCGGTCCAGCACGTCGGTGCCCGGGTCCGGGGCGTACTGCGCGGTGTCGATGCCGTTGTAGACCACCCGCACCCGGTCCGGGTCGATCGCCGGGTACGCGGACAGCACGTCGCGGGCCATCCCGGCGCTGACCGCGATGACCGCGTCGGCGGCCTCGAACGCGGTCCGCTCGCACCAGGATGAGAGGGCGTAGCCGCCGCCGAGCTGCTCGGCCTTCCACGGGCGCAGCGGCTCCAGGCTGTGCGCGGTCACCACGTGCGGCACCCCGTGCAGCAGCTTCGCGGTGTGCCCGGCCAGGTTGGCGTACCAGGTGTGGCTGTGCACCACGTCGGTGCCGGCGGCCCCCGCGGCCATCTCCAGGTCCACGCCCATGGTGCGCAGCGCGGCGTTCGCGCCGGCCAGCGCGGCCGGCTCGGGGTACGCGGTGACGCCCGGCTCGGCGCGGGGCGCGCCGAAGCAGTGCACCCGCACCTCGGCGAGCCGGCGCAGCTCGCGCGCCAGGTACTCGACGTGCACCCCGGCGCCGCCGTAGACCTCCGGTGGGTACTCCCGGGTGAGCAGGTCCACGCGCAGCCGTGCCGAAGACGTCATGACCGGCACCCTAGTGCAGTTCGCCACCCCGCACCGGCTGCGGAACTGTGCCCGTACGAGTGGTGAAGTCGGGGTCGGATGGATAGCGTCTGGGCATGGCTGCCAAGGTGCTCGCGATCGTCCTGGCCGGCGGGGAGGGCAAGCGCCTGATGCCCCTCACCACGGACCGGGCGAAGCCCGCCGTCCCCTTCGGCGGGATGTACCGCATGGTCGACTTCGTCCTCTCCAACCTGGCGAACGCCGGCTTCCTCAAGATCGTCGTGCTCACCCAGTACAAGTCCCACTCGCTGGACCGGCACATCACCAAGACGTGGCGGATGTCGACCCTGCTCGGCAACTACGTCACCCCGGTGCCGGCCCAGCAACGCCGCGGCCCGTGGTGGTTCGCCGGCTCGGCCGACGCGATCTACCAGAGCTTCAACCTGATCAACGACGAGCAGCCCGACTACGTGATCGTCTTCGGCGCCGACCACATCTACCGGATGGACCCGCGCCAGATGGTCGACGACCACATCGCCTCCGGCGCCGCGGTGACCGTGGCCGGCATCCGCCAGCCGCTGTCGACGGCCGACCAGTTCGGGGTGATCGAGGTGGGCGAGGACGGCCGCCGGATCCGCGCGTTCCGGGAGAAGCCGACCGACGCGGTCGGGCTGCCCGACGCGCCGGACCAGATCTACGCCTCGATGGGCAACTACGTGTTCAGCACGAAGGCGCTCTGTGAGGCGGTCGAGCGCGACGCCGAGGACAAGAGCAGCAAGCACGACATGGGCGGCAGCATCATCCCGATGCTGGTCGAGCGGGGCGAGGCCAACGTCTACGACTTCAAGGACAACGAGGTGCCCGGCAGCACCGACCGGGACCGCGGCTACTGGCGGGACGTGGGGACCCTCGACTCCTTCTACGACGCCCACATGGACCTGATCAACGTGCACCCGGTCTTCAACCTCTACAACTTCGACTGGCCGATCTACACCGAGCAGCCGCCCTTCCCACCCGCCAAGTTCGTCCACCAGTGGGGGGAGCGGGTCGGCCGGGCGGTCGCCTCGATGGTCTCGCCCGGCGCGGTGATCTCCGGCTCGCTCGTGGAGAACTCGATCGTCGCGCCCAAGGTGAAGGTCCACTCCTGGGCGCACGTGGACGGCGCGGTGCTCATGGAGGGTGTCGAGATCGGCCGGCACGCGGTGGTCCGCCGGGCCATCCTGGACAAGAACGTCTACGTCCCGGAGGGCGCCGAGATCGGCGTCGACCTGGAGAAGGACCGGCAGCGCTACACCGTCTCCGACAACGGCATCGTCGTCATCGGCAAGGGCCAGCGCGTCGAGCCCTGATCCACCCGCACCAGCTCAGGAGGTTTCCACCGTGGCGCACCCCCGTGCCGGCCAGCCCGCCCAGCCCGCCGACCTGGTCGACGTGCCCCGGCTGCTCACCGCCTACTACGCCGAGCACCCGGACCCGGCCGACCCGGCGCAGCAGGTCTCCTTCGGCACGTCCGGGCACCGCGGGTCGAGCCTGCGCAACGCCTTCAACGAGGACCACATCCTCGCGGTCACCCAGGCGCTCTGCGACTACCGCCGGGAACAGGGCCTGGACGGTCCGCTCTTCCTGGCCCGGGACACCCACGCGCTCTCCGCGCCCGCCGAGGCCAGCGCGCTGGAGGTGCTCGCCGCCAACGACGTCACCGTGCTGCGGGACAGCCGCGACGGCTACACCCCCACCCCCGCGCTGTCGCACGCCATTCTGACCCACAACCGTGGGCGCACCAGCGGCCTGGCCGACGGGATCGTGATCACCCCGTCGCACAACCCGCCGGACGACGGCGGCTTCAAGTACAACCCCACCCACGGGGGGCCCGCCGACACCGACGTCACCCGCTGGATCCAGGACCGCGCGAACGCCATCCTCGCCGCCGGGCTCAAGGAGGTGAAGCGCATCCCGTACGCACGGGCCCGCGCCGCCGACACCACCGGCGGGTACGACTTCCTCGGCCGGTACGTCGACGACCTGCCCGCCGCACTGGACATCGCCGCGATCCGCGACGCCGGGGTCCGGATCGGCGCCGACCCGTTGGGCGGGGCCAGCGTGGCGTACTGGGGGGAGATCGCCGAGCGGCACCGGCTGGACCTCACCGTGATCAATCCGACCGTCGACCCGACCTGGCGGTTCATGACGCTGGACGGCGACGGCAAGATCCGGATGGACTGCTCGTCGCCGAACGCGATGGCGTCGCTGATCGCCGCCCGCTCCGACTACCAGGTCTCCACCGGCAACGACGCCGACGCCGACCGGCACGGCATCGTCACCCCCGACGGCGGCCTGATGAACCCGAACCACTACCTGGCGGTGGCGATCGGCCACCTCTTCCGCACCCGGCAGGAGTGGGGTCCGGCGGCCGCCGTCGGCAAGACGCTGGTCTCCTCCTCGATGATCGACCGGGTCGCCGCCGACCTGGGCCGCCCGCTGCTGGAGGTGCCGGTCGGCTTCAAGTGGTTCGTCCCCGGCCTGCTCGACGGGGCGGTCGGCTTCGGCGGCGAGGAGAGCGCGGGCGCGTCGTTCCTGCGCCGCGACGGTGGCACCTGGACCACCGACAAGGACGGCATCCTGCTCTGCCTGCTCGCCGCGGAGATCATCGGGGTGACCGGGCGGACCCCGAGCGAACACTTCGCGGACCTCGCCGAGCGCTTCGGCGCGCCCGCGTACGCCCGGATCGACGCGCCGGCCACCCGGGAGGAGAAGGCTGTACTCGCCAAGCTGTCACCCGATCAGGTGTCGGCCACCGAGCTCGCCGGCGAGCCGATCACCGCCACGCTCACCACCGCCCCCGGCAACGGCGCGGCGATCGGCGGGCTGAAGGTGACCACCGAGTCCGGCTGGTTCGCCGCCCGGCCGTCCGGCACCGAGGACGTCTACAAGATCTACGCCGAGTCCTTCCGCGGGCCGGAGCACCTCGCCCGGATCCAGGAGGAGGCGAAGGCGCTGGTCTCCGACGTACTCTCCCGCGCCTGACCGGTGCCGGCCTCCGGCGGGCTTCCGCCTGTGACCGGCGTTGGTCTCCGGCGTGCTTCCGCGTGTGACCGGCGTTGGTCTTCGGCGTGCTTCCGCGTGTGACCGGTGCTGGTCTCCGGTGTGCGCTCCCCGCGCTGACCCCGGGTGTCCGCGGGGTCAGCAGGGCGGTTCCAGCTCCCGCTGGTCGCGCTCCCGGCGCAGCTCCTCCGGGAGAAGCTCGCGCAGCTGGTCGGGAAGGAACGGCAGGTCCAGCAGGCTCAACTTGAGCTGGTTGCGCTCCTGGTAGCGCTTCGGGTCGAAGCGGACCACCCGGCCGGCGTCGCGGCGGTAGCGGATCTGCACCGCCCCCTCCCGCGCCGCCTCCTTGATCACCAGCCCGTCCATCTCGACGGCGACGGCCGCCGAGTGGGGCTGGAGGTCCAGCCGGATGCCCTCCTCCGGGGCCAGCACCACCGACCGGGAGATGCCGGCCATCGGCGCCGACGGGGTCACCACCACCGCGTCGGCCGCCGGTGAGATGAGCGGCCCGCCCGCCGCGTAGCTGTACGCGGTCGAGCCGGTCGGGGTGCTCACCACCAGCGCGTCGCAGCGGTAGTAGCCGTACCGCTGGCCGTTCACCGCGAGGGTGGCCGTGACGAACCCGGAGCCGGGCTGGCGGAGCAGCGCGATGTCGTTGAAGGCGACCACGTCGTCGCCGCACACGTCGCAGGCCAGGCAGGCGTGCGACTCGACGGTGAAATCCTTCGCCGCAAGCCGGCTCAGCGCGTCCGGCAGGTCCGGCGGCTCGACCTCCACCAGGAAGCCGAGCCGGCCCAGGTGCACGCCGAGCACCGGCTTCGGGTCAGCCACCGCCATCCGCAGCGCACCCAGCATGGTCCCGTCCCCGCCGATGCTGATCAACGCGTCGCAGGACGACGCCACCGCCTCGGCCGGGAGCGGTTCCACCGTCGATGGCACCCGGTGCCGGTCCTCGGCCCGTACCGCCAGGCTCATCCGGTGCCGGGCCACCCAGTCCACGATGATGTCGACCACCTCGGAGACGTCCCGGGTGGGGTGCAGCACCAGCCCGAGGCGGATCCGATCCATGTGCCCAGCTCACCACATTCGCCGCCGCCCCGGCGGGCTTTGCGTCGCTGCCGCCACCCCGGCGTGCCCTGTCCCGATGCGCCGCCGCCGGGCGGTGACCACGGGATGGCGCAATCCGCGCCAACCGCTCAGGCGGTGACCACGGGACGGCGCAATCCGCGCGAACCGGTCAGACGGTGACCACGGGATAGCGCAATCCGGGCCTATGGGTCGCGCGGTTGGCACGGGATGGCGCAATCCGGGCCTGCGGATCGCGGGGGGAACAACGGGAATGTCGCATATCAGACCATCGGAGGGTCCGGTGCCCTTTAGTGCATATTTTTGGCAGGTGGGTAGTTACGTAGCCAGATGGCGATCGAGGGCCGGTGCCCTACCGGCCGCGCTGCTGCTCGCGTTGGCCGCGCCGACGCCGGTGGACTCGGCGTTCGCGGCCACGGTGGCGGGCACCGACAGGCCGGCCACGAGCGTGACCGACTACGCCCGCAGCGGCGTCCGCCCACAGACCATGCCGGACGCCGCGCTTCCGTACCAGGACACTCCGCTGGCGCCGCGCGTGGACCCCGGGCTGCACGACGATCAGGGCGTGCGGATGTTCCGGTACAACGACGAGATCTATGACCACCCCGTGGCGCAGGCGCAGTGGGGGCTCAGCAACCTGCGCACCTACCTGGTCAATCACGATCGGTCCTACCTCGACCGGGCGGTCGCGCAGGCGCAGCGGAACCTGGATCGAAAGGTCGAGTCCCGCGGTGCGTGGTGGTATCCCTATGAGTTCGACCTTCCCGCTTGCGGACAGCTGCCGGTGATCCGGGCCCCGTGGTACAGCGCGATGTCGCAGGGCCAACTGCTCAGCCTGTTCGTGCGGCTCCACCAGGTGACGGGGGACCAGAAGTGGCGGGAGGCCGCAGATCTGACCTTTGCCAGCCTGCTTCTTCCCCCCCGCACCAGGGCTGCCGTGGGCGAGTTGGGTCGACGACGCCGGGTACCTGTGGCTGGAGGAGTACCCGGTGACGCCCGGTGTGACCGGGGAACGGGTGCTGAACGGCCACATCTTCGCGCTCTACGGCGTGTACGACTACTGGCGGCTGACCGCCGACCCGCGGGCTGTCGCGATCTTCGACGGTGCCGCCACCAGCCTGCGCCACTACGTGCCGACGGCACTGCGCATGCCGGAGTGGGTCAGCCGGTACGCGGTCGGCTGCCCCAACGCGTACATCGGCTACCACGCCTTGCACATCCAGCAACTGCTGAAGGTGTACGAGATGTCCCGGACAGCGGTCTTCGCGGGTCTGGCCGACCTGCTTCGGGACGACTATCCGCCCCCGGCGGTCACCGGCACCGTCGTCTTCGCCGGTGGCACCCACATCGGGTACACCTTCAGCGCCACGGGTTCGATTCTCGAGCAGAAGCCGCTGACCCTGTCCCGCCAGTCGAATGCGAACGCCGACCAGCGGATCCGGGTACGCGGCCGGGGCGTGTACTACCAGATCCACAACGGTGCGCTGGCCGGATACTTCGTCGCCGAGGAACCCGGAACGCGGGTGCTGCTCGGTGCGGTGGCCCTGCACACCTATGCGCCGCAACGGACGCTGCTGTTCAGCCCCGGTACCTACCCGGGCTACCGGTACGGTCCCGCCTGGACGGTCGCCGAGAGCCGGACGTACACCTTCCCCCGGGCGTCTGCGGCTCCTTTCGATGCGACGGCCTGGGTCAACGGGCGGCTCTGCTACCGGATCACCGCCGGCGCGTACGCAGGGCTCTGGCTACCCGCGGTGGAGGGCCTGAATCCGGCGTGAGCTGAGCAACGCCGGCACCGGTAGGCCGGAGCGGGTGTCGCCACGGATCGGTGCGAGCCGGACATAACCCCGAGATCAGCTGATTCGTTAGCCGAATGGCGGCGGGCTGGGTGGCTACCCGGCCGCCGACGCTCCGGTGTGCCCGCCGGCCGACGCCGCGCTCGAAGAGAAACGAGTTCGATGACATGCGACCGCGACTGCTGATCATTGCCTATGGCTTTCCGCCGTCGGAGTCGGTCGGCGCCCGCCGCCCCGCCGAACTGGCCGCGTTCGCGGCCCGACAGGGCTGGGACGTCCGCGTGCTCACCTCGACCCCGGCGGATCTGCGGGCAGCCGCCGACGGCCTCCCGGAGAGCCACATCTTCCGCGTCGCTCCGGTGCCCCGCTCGACTCCCCTCGTCGGTTCGATCCGCAGGGCAGAGGCAGCGGCCCGGACGGGCCGGCGGCGGCCGCTGACGCTCCTCGGCACGCTCGGGCGCGAAGTCATGATCCCGGACGGGTGTGTCACCTGGGTGGCTCCGGCTGCCCGGCAGTTCATGCGGAGGCGGCAGAACTGGCGTCCCGATGTGATCATGGTGACCGGTCCACCGGCGTCGGCGTACCTGGTCGCCGCCAGGCTGGCGTCTCGCCTGAACGTGCCCTGGGTGGCGGACTACCGGGACCTCTGGACAGTCGGCAACGACTACTGGCCGTACGGCCAGTCCCGGATCCGTCGCGTTCTCGACCGTCGCATGGAGCGCTGGCTGCTGCGCTCCGCGGCGTGTTGCGTGACGATCTCCGAACCGCTGGCCGAGATCCTGCGTTCGACGTTCGACGTCGACGCGAAGGTCGTGATGAACGGCATCGACCGGCCCAGGAACCTCCCGGCGGAGCGGCCCGCATCGCGGCCCGTTCCAGGACCCTCGACGTTGACGCTGGCGCACACGGGCCGGCTCGTTCCCGGCAAGCGCGATCCCTCGCCGCTGCTGGACGCGGTGGCACTGCTCGGCTCGGATGCCCGGCGCGTCAACGTCGTCTTCGCTGGTGAGGACAACGGTGTGGCGCAGGCCGCCGTGGATCGCGCCGGGGTCGCCGACTCGGTGACGAACCTCGGTGAGGTGTCGGCCGAGAAGTCGTGGCATGTGCAGACCGAGGCCGATGTGCTGGTCCTGGTGATGTGGAACGACCCCCGTGACGCCGGAACGGTGCCCGGGAAGTTCTTCGACTACCTGCGTGCACGTCGTCCGATCCTGATGATCGGGCACCCGGAGGGGATCGTGGCGGGCATCATCCGGTCGCGCCATGCCGGTGTCGTCCTCAGCGACCCCCGGCAGATCGCGGAGCAGCTGCGGGAGTGGCTGGCCGAAAAGGACCGCGCCGGTCGGATCCCGGAGCTGCCCGCCTCCGCTCTTGACGGTCTCTATCGGGAGGACCAGTTGGAGCGGTACCTCGAGGTGCTCGCCGACGTGGCGGCCGGGCACGTGCCGGACTGCTGACCTACCGCTGTTCCGCGACCTCCGGCGCCACCGTTTCGGGTACCGACTCCGGTGGGAGCCGGGTCGCGCGCCGCAAGATGTGCAGCGAGAGCACCCAGGACGCCCCGTACGCGGCAGCGGCGGAGATGCCGAAGGCCCACACCGCGGTCAGGGCCGGCGCGCCGACGAGGGAGGGGACGACCACCGCCGCCGTGGTCAGGAGCATCCGTCCCGCGTCCCAGGTCAGTTGGAGGCCGTGCCGGCCGAAGACCACCAGGGACTGGGAAAGTGGCGAGCCGACGAACTGAGCTGCCAGGAAGAGCGCGAGCGCTCGGGCGTACGCACCGCTGGTTGCCCACTTCGGGCCGAACGCCAGCGCGAAGGCCGCCGGAGCGCTGAGCGCGACGACGAGTCCGCCTACGGCGGCAACCATGGCGAGTTGACGGCTCGCCCGCAGAAAGACCGCCACGGCTCGGGCGGCGTCGGTACGGGCAACTCGCGACAGCTCGGCCAGGTACACCTGGGCGACGGCCAGGCCGAGCAACGCGGCGGGCGCGGCGAGCATCCGCTGGGTGAAGCCGAACCAGCCGGCCACATCGGCCCCGTAGTAGTACGCGAACAGCAGGACGGGAAGCTGAAGGCCGAGCACGTTCAGCAGCCCGGACGGGGCGAGCAGCAGCGGGAATCGGCGATGGCGGGCGGCTGTCTGCCACAGTCGTCGGGGCGTCGCACGTTCCTCGCCGGCCACCCTTCGACGAAGGCCAGGCAGGAGGCTGAGTGCTGCCACGGCCTGGCCTGCGCCCAGCCCCAGCATCAGTCCACCGGCCCGGAGACCGACGGCACCGGCACCGAACTGGGCGAGCAGGGTCGCGCAGGTCTGGAGCAGATTGCGCCGACCGATCGCGGCGTAGCGGCGGTACCGGATCGCCAGCTGGTTCAAAACCTGAAGGATCGCCATCGCCGCGGCTGTCCAGGGCACCAACCACAGCCAGGACGCCAGTGCCGGCTGGTCGAACAGCGTCGCGATGCGCTCTCCGGCCAGCGCCACCAGCACCGTACCCGCGAGTGCGGTGCCCAGTGCCACCACGAGACCGAGGGCAACCAGGTCGTGCGCCTCGCGATCGCGTTCCGGGAGCGGTACCGCGAGTTCAAATCGGCCGGCGGCAACCGCACCGACGGCTGCGGCGAGCGTGGCGAGCACAGCGAAGACCCCGAAATCCGCCGGGCTGTACAGCCGGGCGAGGACCGGTGCCGAGAGCAGGAGGAGCACCTGGCCGCCGGCGCTTCCCGCCGCGATACTGAGCACACCCCGTCGGCTGCCGGTCAGCCACCGCCGGTGCCGTCCCGGGTGGTCGCCGGCCGTGCGGGTGTCCAGCCGCACCAAGGTCAGTGCCGCCCGACGAGATGTCGCGGCGACCCCTCCGACTGCCCGGGTGGTGCGCCGGTTGGCCGCATCCCGACCGTGGGGACCGGAGGCTGCCGGCCCGGTCCGGCGTGGTGGAGGGCCCGGCGACGTCCGGTGTTGCCGATCCGACCGCCCCAGTACCAGAGCAGGAGATAGCTGACGAGACCGATGTTCAACGGCGTCTCGATGCCGCCGGCCACCCAGGTGCCGAGGACGACGGTGACGCCGGCGAAACCGATCAGCTGAAGCGAGTTGTAGTGACCACGGCGCAGGGATCGCTGGGTGAGTACCTGAAACAGCACGCCGAAGAGGGCAGCCATGAAGAGCAGACCCAGGGTGTCGAAGTTGTAGTGGATCGAGCCCCACAACGACGGTGGTGAGGTGCCGCGGGTCGAGCCGTAGAGGGTGTAGAAGACGTCCGAACTCAGGGTGCTTCCCCGGTGGCTCGGCAGCACGCTGAGCAGGCCCTGAAGCCAGTCGCCACCGTTGCTGACCGGCAGTGAGGAGGTGTAGTTGAACGCGGCGAGGCCGGAGGCCTGGTTGTCGTGGAGGAATCGGTTGCTCAGATCCTCCGCGGCCGCCTGCAAGGGGGAACTGGCGCTGTCCGGGCTCCGCGCCAGCACGTACGTCGACAGCACGAGGAGCGGCAGTCCCAGCAGCAGTGGTAGGACAAAGCCCCAGGACAGGTGCCGCCGACGGTGCAGAAACGCGTAGACCAGGGCGGTGGTCAGAAACAGCACCATGGCGCCTCGCTGCGCGGTGGCCATGAGGGCAAGCGCGGACAGCGCCAGGAGGAGGACCGAGCCCACCCGGGCGAAGAACCCGCCCTTCGCGAACGACCACACCGTGAGAATGACCGCCAGCGCGGGCAGTATCGCGTTCTTGAACTGGTTGACGAAGCCGGGGAAGAGGTACCGGTCGCCCGCGTACGACTCCAGCCGAAGGGTGGCGATGTCGGCCGGTGACCCGCCAAGCTGACCCTGTAGGCCGACCAGGAAGGCGCTGTAGCCGACGGCGGCGAAGTACCCGACGGTCACCACGATCGAGAGCGCGACGAGCGCGAGTATCGGACCGCTCGGAGCCACGAGGGAGACCGAGTAGTTGGAGAAGTTGGGCCTGCCCGAGCGGTCCGGTCGCCGGTGCTGCATCGCGATGCAGGTTGTCAGGCTGGCGAGGAGGTAGAGGGCGGCAGCGGCGGCCATCAGCTGCGCGTAGAACGTCTCCACCGGTGAGTCGAAGTCGACCAGACGCACCGTGCCGTAGAGCATCAGCAGTTGACAGACCACGAACAAGCCGTCTGGAGTCAGTATCCCGTACTGCCGGATGGCGACCGCGTAGTGCAGCACTGCCAGGGCCAGGACAGGCAGGAACAGGGTGGTCATCGAACGCTCAGCTCCGCTTGCGGTGAGGGTCGCGAATAGGGCTCATCGGGTTGACGGCCGGCCGGCTGCCCATCGGGAGCGTGCCGCGTGGAGTTTGGAGATCATTTCGGGCCAGGCCGGAGGACGGTACCCGGTGGTGCGGGCCAGCGCCTCTGCGGACAGTGACCGGTCGCAGACGAAGCCGTCGAAGGGCGTGATGTCACCGGTCCAGCCGTACGTCGCGGCGACCAGCCGTAGCAGGTCGTACTTCGCGATGGGCGCGGCGGCGACGTGGAACAAGCCGGTCAGGGCCTGGTCGGGCAGGATGACCGTGCGGAGGAGCCGGGCGAATTCCACGGTCGTCACGCCGCTGTAGATCGCCTTGGTGTACCCCTTCACGGCCGTCTGACCGAGGAACCAGTCGACCAGTGACCGTGCGGTGCCGAGCTCGTGCCCGACTATCGACGTGCGTAGCGTCAGGGTGCCCTCACCTGTGGTCTCGCCCAACAGCTTCGATCGGCCGTAGAGATCGGTGGGGTCCGGCAGGTCCGTTTCCGTGTAGCCACCCCGGTCACCGGAGAAGACGCAGTCCGTGCTGACCTGGATCAGGCGGGCGCCGACCTCCGCACAGGCCTCGGCGAGTTGATGCGGCAGGAGAGCGTTGATGGCGATCGTCGGCACCGGATCCTCGACGCCGGGCCGCTGCTTGATGACCCCGATGCAGTTGACCACCGCGTCCGGCCGCTGCTCGCGGAGCAGACGGCGGATCCGTGGCACGTCGAGTGCCTCGACCCCGGTGGTGATCCGGGCGGCCAGCTCGTCGGGGAACCAGCCGGCCCGGCCGGTGAGTGACCGGGCGGTACCGCGCACGTCCAGGTCCGGCGAGCACTGAAGCTCGCGCAGGAGAGTGTGTCCGAGCATGCCGGTGGCGCCGAGAACAAGGACACGTCGAGTCATGGCCGCGCCTCGGCACGGCTCGCGCCAGCGATCCACACCCTCACGCGGGCACCACCGACGCGGCCTGGGCGGCTTCGAGCTCGGCGCGGATCTCGGGCAGCGTGAGGAGCACGGACATGATCTCCGGTACGTCCAGCCGCCGTGCGTTGTGTGAGTGGTAGTCGACGATGTGGTCGCGGCCGACATCCCCCTCGTCGAAGTAGAGGGCGTAGTTCAGGTCGCGGCTGTCGATCGGGACCCGCAGGAAGTCGCCGAAGTCCTCGGCGCGAGCGAGATCCTCGCGACTGGCCAGTGTCTCGTACAGCTTCTCGCCGTGCCGGACGCCGAGGATGTCGAACTTGGGGGGAACGCCGAACAGGTTGCACAGGGCGGTGGCCAGATCGCCGATCGTGCAGGCGTCGGCCTTGCGGATGAAGATGTCGCCCGGTCGACCATGTTGAAAGGCATGTTCGACGAGTTCGACCGACTGGCCGAGGGACATGAGGAACCGGGTCATTGTCGGATCCGTCACGGTCGGTGCGACACCGTTTCGGATCTGGTCGATGAAAAGGGGGATCACCGAGCCCCGGGAGTACATGACGTTGCCATAGCGGACGCAGCAGACCCGGGTGCGGGCGGAGGGATTGTTGCGGGCGTGGGCCTGGCCGACCTTTTCCATGAGGGCCTTCGTCATCCCCATCGCGTTGACCGGGTAAACCGCCTTGTCCGTACTGAGCAGCACCAGTGTCTCCACACCGTTGCGTTCGCAGGCGTCCACCACGTTGGCGCTTCCCAGCACGTTGGTCCGTACTGCCTCGAGCGGGAAGAACTCGCAGGACGGCACCTGCTTGAGTGCGGCCGCGTGAAATACGTACTCCACTCCGCGGCTCGCCTTGACGAGGCTGTCCAGATCCCGGACGTCGCCCACGTAGTAGCGCACCCGGTCATCGCGGATCCGGTGCCGCATGATGTCCTGCTTGGACTCGTCGCGGCTGAGAACGCGCACCTCACGAGCGCCGGCCTCGAGCAGCCGGCAGACCATCGTCTGACCAAATGATCCAGTGCCGCCGGTGATCAGAAAACGCCGGTCCAATAGTGAGGATTCCACATTTTCCCCTGTTCTCCCCGGATCGCCTTGCGGGGGAGTTGTCGATTCTCGTGCCCACCGGACAGTACAACCCCATGGGCGTTGACGGACGGCAATTGCGGATTCTGGAAGATGTTGGGCAGATGGTGACGGTGGCGTGACCGGGGACCGGCTCGGATCGTTGAGGCACAGGTCTTACGCCGACCGCTGCGGAGACCTGACATTCGGAGGGTGGAGCGATGACACGGGTTATGACGGTGGTGGGGACGAGGCCGGAGATCATTAGGCTGTCCCGGGTGACGGACAGGCTCGACCGGACGGTCGAACACGTCCTCGTGCACACCGGCCAGAACTGGGACCGATCCCTTTCCGATGTCTTCTTCGCCGAACTGCGAATGCGTGAACCGGACCGCTTCCTGAAGGTCGACACGTCTTCGTTGGGTCGGGTGCTCGGTGGCGTGCTGATCGGTGTGGAGGAAACCATTCGCGACGTACGGCCCGACGCGCTGCTGGTGCTCGGGGACACCAACAGCGCCATCGCGGCGGTGATCGCCCGGCGGATGCGGGTGCCCGTCTACCACATGGAAGCCGGAAACCGTTGTTTCGATCTGAACGTGCCGGAGGAGACCAACCGCCGGCTGGTGGACCATGTCGCCGACTTCAACCTGGTCTATACCGAGCATGCCCGGCGCAACCTGCTGGCCGAGGGCCTGCACCCGCGCCGGATCCTGCACACCGGTTCACCGATGCGGGAGGTGCTGGAGCACTACCGGCCGCAGATCGACGCCTCGCCGGTCCTCGACCACCTCCACCTCGATCCGGGTGAGTACTTCCTGGTGAGCGCCCACCGCGAGGAGAACGTGGACGAGCCGACCCGGCTGCGCCGTCTTCTCGACTGTCTGCGCGCCGTCCGGCGGGAATGGTCGCTGCCCGTGCTGGTCTCCACGCATCCACGTACCCGCAAACGCCTGGAGTCGCTCGCCGACGCGGCCATCGATCTCGATGGCATCACCTTTCACGAGCCGTTCGGTCTGTTCGACTACGTGCGGCTGCAGACCCAGGCGCGGTGCGTGCTCTCCGACAGCGGCACCATCAGCGAGGAGGCGGCCATCCTGGGCTTCCCCGCGGTGACGCTGCGGGATTCCATGGAGCGACCGGAGGCGCTGGACACCGGGGCCATCATCATGACCGGTCTGGAGCCGTCCGGGGTGGTCGAGGCGATCCGGGTGGTGGTCGACGAGGCCGCTGCGAACGGTGTCCCGTGTCCGCTGGACTACCAGGTCCGGGACACCTCTCGCCTGGTGGTCAACTTCATCCTCTCGACCGTTCGGCGACACCACGACTGGGCGGGGATTCGGCGCTGAGCGGCCGTTGCGGGGGTCGGGTACCCGGCCCCCGCCGGCGCCGGTCGGGCCGCGTCGGCGGCTGAACCACCTGACCGGGGCGCACTCACCGGACGGGACGCCGGCGGTGCCGGGCCGCCGCCGTCAGGACGTCCGTCAGCACCTGAGCGTTGACATCCTCGCTCATGTGGGTGCGGTAGTGCGCGCGGCCGCACCGTCCCATCGCGCGCAGCCGGACGCGAGGCGTGGCCCGGGCGCGCCGGATCGCCTCCGACAGCCCCACCGGGTCCTCCGGCGGTGCGGCGAACCCGGCCCCGGCGTCGGTCACGATCCGCGCGGCGTCACCCGGAGCGCACACCAACAGCGGTAGACCGCAGGCGAGAAGCGCCTGGACCTTGCTCGGCAGGGTGATGTGGAACAGCGGCTCGTCCGCGAGGGACACGAGGTGCAGGTCCGCCGTGGCCATGATGGCGGGAAGGGACTCGGGCTCAACCGCGTCGAGGAAGTGCACGCTCCGGAGTCCCAGCTGATCCGCCTGAGCGCGGAGGTCCCGCTTTTCCAGGCCGTCGCCGATGAGCACCAGGTGCACGTCCGGCAGGTCAACCAGGCGCGCCATGGCATCGATCACGGCATCGAGGCGTTGAGCCGGCCCCTGGTTGCCGGCGTACATCAGGACGAAGTCCTCCGGCGCCAACCCGAGTCGTGCCCGGAAGCGGAGATCCGGGTCGGCGGGCTGCATCACCTTCTCGTCGGTCCAGTTGTAGACGACGGAGACCTTGTCGGGCCGTACCCCGCGGCGGATGATCGTTTCCCGGAGACCGGGGGACGGGACCGTGATGTGGTCGGCCCAGCGGTAAGCCCGCTCGGTGAACGACGTCAGGGCGGCCTCGGCGACCCGGCGGGGGGCGCCCTTCGTCAGGAAGCCGGTCGCGAAGACGGAGTCCGGCCACAGATCCATCACCATCAGCACATACGGTGTGCGTCGGCGTAGCCGGGCAGTGATCGCGGGCACTGCCGCCGTGATCGGGGAGGCGTACACGAGCGACACGTCCGCCGCGCGCAACACGGACGCTCCCAGGACTGCCGAACTGCCGGCCCAACTGAGGTAGTTGGCGGCCCGCCCCAGCGCGCGGCGATCGTGGCTGGGATAGAGCGGAGTGCGCACCACCCGCAGCCCGTCGCTCACCTCCACCGTCCGGCGCGCCGCCGAGTACCGGTCATAGACGCGGCCGGCCGGATAGTTGGGAATGCCGGTCAGGACCTCGACATCGAGGCCGCGGGCCCGCAGGGAGCGAGTGATCCCGAGGGCGATGGGTGCCGGCTCCGGTGGGAACCACTGGCTGATGAACGCGACCCGAGGCGTCGCCGCATCCGCTGACAGCTGCTTTCCGGCTTTGTCATCCATGAACGTTCTCCCATCCTCCATCAACCGGCGGTACCGGCCGTCAGCGTTCGGGTCATCCGGGCGAAGTGGACGAACGCGCCGGACGAGGGGCTACCCGCGCTGGTTGGCTGGACGGCGAAGGCCTGATCGGCGCCGACGCTGACCGACAGGACGGCGGCGAGCACCGGACCGTCCTCGTCCGCCGGCACCCGTAGCGCGCTGCCGAGCACGCGTACGACGTGGTCGCGGTTCCGGTGGACGACTCGGACGTCACCGAACCCGTACGCCGAGTGGTGGGCCGAGAACGACGGCCAGTCCAGCAGGCGTACCTCGGCCTGCTCGGCTGCCTGCGGGTGCACGCGGAGCCATTCCGCGTAGGTGTGTTCGACGAACCCGTGTCGCTCGTACAGCCGGCGGGCAGCCGGGTTGCTGGTGGAGACGTCGAGTGCGAGCGTGTCGCAGCCGAGGAGGCGACCCAGCCGCTCGCCGTCCTCGATCAGCCGGCTGCCGTGCCGTTGGCCCCTCTCCTGCGTCGCCACGGCGATTCCGTTGAGGAACAGGCAGGTCCCGAGCAACCGCCAGTCCGCGACCGCGCAGATGTCGCGGCCGGCACGCACATACCGGATGAAGACCGTTCGGCGCGGAACCGGCGGCGTCAGGGCCGCCGTCAGGTAGGAACCGAATCCTGCGGCGTGGTAGGGCACCAGACCGGCGCAGGCGGTGGGAACCGCCTCGCGGAGCAGCGCGACGACTGCCGCGGTATCGGAGTCAGTCGGATTCTCCAGCGACCGCACCCGGGCGGCGGTTGCCGCCCGACGTGGGCCGGCGATCGTCACACCCGCACCCACGTCGTCATCCGCTCCTCGTCGAGATCGCGCATGACGGCTGAGGGATCCGCCGCCACGTCACTGCCGACGAACACCTTGTGTACGGTGCGGGCGAGGATCCACAGGTCGAGGCCGAACGACCAGCGCTCCACGTATCGCACGTCGAGGTCGAGGCGTTCGTTCCAGGCCAGACCGTTGCGTCCGTTGATCTGGGCCAGTCCGGTGATGCCCGGCGGCACCGCGAAACGGAGGCGTTCCCGGTCGGTGTACCAGGGGTCGTACCGCGGTAGCAGCGGACGGGGGCCGACCAGACTCAGGTCACCCCGCAGGACGTTGATCAGTTGCGGTAGCTCGTCAATACTCGCCCGGCGGACCAGGAGGCCGAGCCCGGAGCAGCGTTGACCGTCCGGAAGGAGGTTGCCCCGGGCATCCCGGCCGTCCGTCATCGTGCGGAGCTTGATGATGGTGAACTGCCGGCCCCCCTGGCCGGTGCGGTGCTGCCGAAACAGTGTCGGCCCGCCGATCTGAAGGCGGAGCAGCGCCGCCACGATCATCAGCAGGGGAGCGGAGAGGGCGAGCAGCACGACGCTGACGGCGATGTCCAGCATCCGCTTGGCGAGCCGGCCCCTGGTGTTTCTTGCGATCTCCATGCGGTTGCACTCCACAGGTCAGTGGACTTCAGTGGGTGGTGGCTCGGTAGGCCGGGAAGAAGCCGGTTGACAGCAGGTCATGGGGGGAGACGCCGAGTTGGCGTGCTCGCCCGTCCACCAGTGCCGCGTATCGCTCGGGATCGACCACGACGGACCCCGTCCAGAACTGGGTCCGGAAGCCTCCGAAGGAGCGTTTGAACCGGAACAGCCCGTCGTCGGGTCGCAGGCCGCCACCGAGGTGGACGAGGTGGCATCCGTGCTCCGCGGCCCAGGCGAGGATCGTCCAGACGAGAAGGTTGTTGGCGCCGACCCGGCCGGCTGACAGGTCCGATCCGGCGAGGTGATAGTGGGCCCGGTCCCGGTGCCGAAGGACGAGCGCGCAGGCCACGACGGCGCCGCCGGTATCGCGAACCTCCGCCAGGTACAGCGCCTTGCCCAGCCCGTCGGCCAGTGCCTGGTAGTAGACGTCGGGAAACAGATACCAGGGCTGGCTCTCCAGCCGGATCATTGTCGACTCGTACAGCCGGCGGAACGGAGCACCCGCGGCGAGGTCAACAGGAGCAGCCGGTCGGATGGTGGCGTCCAGTCCCGCATTGCGGGCCTTTCGGATCGCCGTGCGGGACCGCCCCTCCATGCCGTCCCACACCCGGTCGGGACCCTCGGAGACCCGGACGGTGATCGTGTCCTGCCGCCGGGTCAGCTGCACCTGTCCGAGTGCCCGGACCGCGTCCACCGACGCGGGATCCAGTGGGGAGAAGCGCAGGAAAACGGCGACGGTGCGGGTCTGCCGCCAGTGCTCGACCGTGCGGCTCCAGAACCGGGCCACGTCGGCGGTCGAGCAGCCGGCATCGACGTGGACGCCGGCGTATCCGTAGGGGGTGGCCGCGTCCACGTCGATCTCGCTCGCCGGACGCGACACGTAGGGCAGGATCAACCGGTCCTGTTCATGAACGACCTGCCAGGTGCCGGAATCCACCACCGCTGTCGCCGCGCCGTACGCCGAGGTGAAGTACACGTCCGGGCAGTCGGCGTCGAGCAGGCCGGAGTCACCGTTGGCGCCACCCGTCGCGAACGCCCTCATCGGCTCGCCAGGAAGCTGTCGATCGCGTGCACCACGCGCGCCCGCTGGGCCTCGTTCATCGCCGAGCCGCTGGGCAGGGTCAGACCGGTAGCGAAGAGCCGCTCGGCGGCCCCGGTTACCGCGGCCTCGACACCGGCGTGAACCGGTTGCAGGTGCATCGGCATCCAGACCGGCCGGGTCTCGATGTGCCGATCGCGCAGATAGCAGGCCAGCTCACCGGCGGACCATCCCGCCTCGTGGGGGTTGACCACGATGACGGTCAACCAGAAGTTGTCACCCGGATCGCCCTCGCCGAGCAGCCGGACTCCCGGTACGGACGCGAAGCTCTTGGCGTACAGCTCCCGCAGGTCCCGCCGGCGGCCGATCATCGCATCGAGACGCTGTAGCTGCGCCCTGCCGATCGCCGCCAGGATGTTGCTCAACCGATAGTTGTAGCCGATGTCGGTGTGCTCGTAGTGGGCCACCGGCAGCCGGGCCTGGGTCGCCAGGTAGCGGACCCGGGTTGCCAGAGCGGCGTCGTCGGTGAGGAGCATCCCCCCGCCCGAGGTGGTGATGATCTTGTTGCCGTTGAAGGACAGGACGCTGGCGTGCCCGAAGGAGCCCGCCGCCTGTCCCGTCCGGGACGCACCGAGCGCCTCCGCCGCGTCCTCCAGGACGGGCACGCCGGCCGCGGCACAGACGGGAAGGAGCCGCTCGTAGTCCGCGCACCGGCCGAACATGTCCACCGGGATCACCGCGGCCACCTGCCGACCCTCACGGTGCAGCCGGGCGAGCACCTCGTGGAGCAGGCCGACGTCGATGTTCCCCGTCAACGGGTCGCAGTCGACGAAGAAGGGGCGGGCGCCGGTGTAGACGACCGCGTTTGCGGTCGCCGCGAAGGTGAGCGTCGGCACGATCACCACCCGGTCCGGTCCGGCGCCGAGCGTCAGAAGTCCCAGGTGCAGCGCGGCCGTCCCGGAGTTGGTTGCCACGGCGTACGCCCTGCCCAACCGGCGGGCCACGTCCGACTCGAAGGCGTCGACCTCCGGACCGAGCGGCGCCACCCAACCCGACCTGATCGCCGACAGCACGTACTGCTCCTCGAGGGAGCCGACGTCGGGTGGGGAGAGGTGGATGGTCTCGCTCGTCATGAATGCCACCAACGTAGTCGATCAACTCGGGACGAAACGCGTGTATCGGCTGGCAATAGAAGGAAACTCATCAAACCGCACAGGACCGATCCTGATGAACAACCTCCGCGGCGGGCTGGGGGACACGGCTCGGCGGCCAACCGGCGAGGAGGACCGGTGCGGCCGGCGAGTCCTCGCGCCACCAGGCCAGCCCGACGCAGGGGCTGATCTGTGGGCCGACGACTCGGTTGGCGGTCGGTGCGAAGGCGCCGGGCGGCCTCAGCTGAGCGGGACGACACCGAACTGCGGACCCGGGCGAACGCCCGAGGCCGCACGCTGGCTGGCCGTCACCGTCGCGGCACCGGAGGGGCCGGCCGCGTCGCAGAGGAGGGCGAGTCGCGAGACGATCTTCTCCGGTTCCTCGTACGGGTCGAGGCCGTCGACCTCCATGGGGTGCAGCGGCGGCACCGACACATGGGAGATCAGTGGGTGCAGCGGTCGAAGGTCGGTCTCCCCGGTGCCGAACAGGTCCTCGTGGAGCTTCTCACCGGGGCGCAGCCCGGTGTAGACGATCGGTACCGAGCTGGAGGCCTGCTCGGCCATCCGCCGGGCGAGGTCGGCGATCCGGACGGGCTCACCCATGTCCAGCACCAGGGCCTCGCCGTCCCGGCCGATCTCCGCGGCCTGCAACACGAGCTGGACGGCCTCCTGGATCGTCATCAGGTAGCGGGTCACGTCCGGGTGGGTCACGGTCAGCGGCTTCCCGGCCTCGATCTGCCGCTGGAACGCCGTCACGACCGATCCCCGACTGCTCAGCACGTTGCCGAACCGGACGCTGAGAAAGGTCCCGGGCATCGCGGACGCGGCGTGCGCGGTCAGCCGCTCGGTGATCCGCTTCGTGTAGCCGAGCACGCTGACCGGGTCGGCGGCCTTGTCGGTGGAGATGTTGACGAACTTGGCCACGTCCTGGCAGGCCTCCAGCACCGACAGCGTGCCGAGGACGTTGGTCATGACGGCCTCGCCCGGGTGGCGCTGAAGCAGCGTCAGATGCTTGAGCGCCGCGGCGTGGAAGATGATGTCCGGGCGGCGGTTCCGGATGACCCGCCGGATGCCTTCTTCGTCCCGCAGGTCGGCGAGGATCAGCTCCGGACCGTCCAGCATGGCCCGCCCGGAGAGCGACATCTGGAGGCCGTGCAGGGCGGACTCGTCCCGGTCCAGCATCATCAGCTCGCCGGGGTCGGCCTGCATCAACTGGCGGCACAGCTCCGAGCCGATCGATCCGCCGGCGCCGGTGACCAGGATGCGCCGTCCGGTCAGGCTGTTGGTGCTCAGCGGAAGATCACCGACGACCTGGCGGCGCCCGAGGAGGTCGCTGATCCGCACGTCGCGGACGTCGGTGACGGTGATCCGGTGATCGACCAGGTCCCGTACCGGGGGCAGCACCTTGAACGCCGCGCCGGTCTGCAGGGTGGCCTCCCGGATCTGACGGATCAGGGCCGCGTCGGCGTTGGCGACCGAGAAGATCACGGTGGCCGCGCCCGTGCGTCGGACCGCGGAAGCGATGTCGGCCTGGCCGCCGAGCACGCGGACGCCGGCGACTCGCAGGTTGCGCTTGTCGGGGTCGTCGTCGAGGGCGCCCACCGGTAGATACCGGCCGCGCGGGTCGCTCAGCATCGCTCGCACCAGCCCCTGGCCGGCGTCTCCCATCCCGAACAGCAGCACCGGGGTCGACGACCGGACGTCCGGCCGCATGGCGAGGTCGCGTCGATGCCGGTACGCGATCCGCGCACCGAGCATGAACAGCAGAGCCAGCGCACCGCCGACCAGGGGGGTGCTCGCCGGCACCGGCCGGTCCGCGATGGGCTGCAGGCCGAGGAGCATGATCGCCGCCGCCGTGACAGTGGTGCCGGCGATGCCCCGGACCTCCTGGAGGCTGCCGAGCGGATGCCGTCCGGAGTGGAGGCGACGTACCGCGGTCACCGAGACGTACAACACCGCGGCCAGTACGCCGGCGGTGGCCGCCCTGCTGAGCTGGCCCGCCGGCAGCTGGAACTCGAACCGCGTCCACGCCGCGGCGACGAATCCGCCGATCCAGGCCGTCGCGTCGGTGGCGAGGAACGCAGCCGCCCGTCGGCGGGCCCTGGCCCGGCGGGCGCGCTGGTCGGTGTGTCCGTTGCTCGCTGTTTCCGGCGGCATGTGTGCTCCTGTCCCCTGTCCATCCCGGTCCCTGTGGCCCCGGAGACGAACCGCTTGTATGTGCATGACGAGCTGTCCGGTGCGTGGCGGTGGCTGACGTCGAGGACCGTGAGGGTGATCTGCCTGACCGGCGGCTGCCGCGGCTGCCGGCGAACGCACCGCGGGGCACTGCCGCCGGCCGGATAGGAGCAGCCAGGTCAATCGATCAATGCTGAGTTGTCCCGCACTGATCGTCGCTGCCGGATCCGACCGTCACTCGTGGTGGTCGCGCAACGGATCAGGCTGCGGTACGTCCCACCCCTCCACGGAGAAACGATCGAAACCTTCCAAAAGGTTTTTATCAGACATTGAGCTCACCGGAGTCGATTCGACGTAGTACGCACCAGACCAGTCGGAACAACCTCGGACAGGAGGTCGAGGACACGGCCATGCCGCATTCGGCGCCGGGCGCGGCAGCGACCGGACGGGAAGTAGCGATCTCGACGACCGTTCGGGCGATGGAAAAGCCGGGCGGCACCGGTTAGGGCAGGTCACCCTGCTGCGGCGCCGATGACCGGGTCAGCGCCAGTCGTCGCCCGCCTCGAGACGCAGGTCGAGCAGCGTCGCCAGCGGAACCGACTCGCCGTCCCGGCCGCCCCGCCCGACCACCAGCGGCGGCGGGGCGGGCTCGACCTCCGCCCCGAACAGCCGCGACCGCAGGCTGGGCGGCACGGCGAGCAGGTAGAAGCGGCCCTCGGTGTCCACCGCCCGGCTGCGCGCCCGGTCCACGTACCACCCGGTGATCCGGGTCCGGTAGCGGCCCCGTCCGTCGTAACCGGCGGCCATCAGCCGCTCGGTGTGCAGCCCGCGCCGCAGCGCCTCGGCCGCGAACCGGGCCACCAGCGCCGCGGCCTGCCCCTGCTCGGCGGCCCGCTGCCGGGCGTCGGCCGCCGCGTGCGCCCGCACCGCGCGGCGCTGCCGCTCCCGCCACTGGAGGCCGTCGTCCCCACCCACGCCCGCGAGGGTACGCGCCAGCCTCGCCCAGCGTCGGACGCTGGCCCCGGGCTCGACGGTCTATGCGCTGGGCAGCGAGGGCGGTCGACGCTTCCCGGGGCGTCCGGCCTCCGCCGCCAGGCTCGGCGGGCGGCGGAGGCCGGACCCCGGCTCAGGCCAGGCCGGCGCGGCGCAACGCGTCCAGCATGGCGCTGTTCTCCGGTGCCGGAGCCCCGCCGCCGCGCCCCTGCCGCTGCTGCGGCCCGCCCCGCGAGCCGCCCCGGTCACCACGCGCGCCGCCGCCCTGACCAGTGGCGCCCTGGCCGCCGCGCGGGCCGCCGGTCCCCTGGCCACGGCCGCCCTGACCGGCGCCGCGCTGACCACCCCGGTCGTCCCGGCCGCCGCGTGATCCGCCGCCCTGGCCGCCGCGGTCCCGGCGCCCGTCGCCGCCCGGGGCCTCGTCGTCCAGCCGCAGCGTCAGCGAGATCCGCTTGCGGGGCACGTCGACGTCGAGCACCCGGACCCGGACCACGTCGCCGGACTTCACCACGTCGCGCGGGTCCTTCACGAACGTGTGCGACATGGCGGAGACGTGGACCAGGCCGTCCTGGTGCACGCCCACGTCGACGAACGCACCGAAGGCGGCCACGTTGGTGACGACGCCCTCCAGCACCATCCCCGGCGTCAGGTCGCTGATCTTCTCGACGCCCTCGACGAAGGTGGCCGTCCGGAACTCCGGTCGCGGGTCGCGGCCCGGCTTCTCCAGCTCGGCGAGGATGTCGGTGACGGTGGGCAGGCCGAACGTGTCGTCCACGAACTCGGTGGCCCGCAGGCCGCGCAGGATGGCCGACTTCCCGATCAGCGCGCGCAGGTCCTGCCCGGTGTGGGCGAGGATCCGCCGGACCACCGGGTACGCCTCGGGGTGCACGCTGGAGGAGTCGAGCGGGTCGTCGCCGCCGGGGATGCGCAGGAAGCCGGCGCACTGCTCGAACGCCTTCGGCCCGAGCCGGGGCACCTTCTTCAGCTCGGCCCGGGTGCGGAACGGCCCGTTGGCGTCCCGGTGCAGCACGATGTTCTCGGCCAGCCCGGCGCCGATGCCGGAGACCCGGGTGAGCAGCGGCGCCGAGGCGGTGTTGACGTCGACCCCGACCGCGTTGACGCAGTCCTCGACCACCGCGTCGAGCGAGCGGGACAGCTTCACCTCGGACAGGTCGTGCTGGTACTGCCCGACGCCGATCGAGCGCGGGTCGATCTTCACCAGCTCGGCGAGGGGGTCCTGGAGGCGGCGCGCGATGGAGACCGCGCCGCGCAGCGACACGTCGAGCCCGGGCAGCTCCTGCGAGGCGTACGCGGAGGCGGAGTAGACCGACGCGCCGGCCTCGGAGACCACCACCTTGGTCAGCTTCAGCTCCGGGTGCCGCTTGATCAGGTCACCGGCGAGCTTGTCGGTCTCCCGGCTGGCGGTGCCGTTGCCGATCGCGATCAGCTCGACGCCGTGCGCGGCGGCCAGGCGGGCCAGGGTGGCCAGCGAGGCGTCCCACTGCCGCCGCGGCTCGTGCGGGTAGATGGTGTCGGTGGCCACCACCTTGCCGGTGGCGTCGACCACGGCCACCTTCACGCCGGTGCGCAGGCCCGGGTCCAGGCCCATGGTCGGGCGGGTGCCGGCCGGCGCGGCGAGCAGCAGGTCGCGCAGGTTGGTGGCGAAGACCCGGACGGCCTCCTCCTCGGCCGCCTGCCAGAGCCGCATCCGCAGGTCGGCGCCGAGGTGGATGAGGATCCGGGTACGCCAGGCCCAGCGCACCGTGTCGGTGAGCCACCGGTCGGCGGGCCGGCCCCGGTCGCTGACCCCGAACCGGCCGGCGATGGCCGCCTCGTACCGGGTGGGGCCGGTGACCACGGCGTCGGAGTCGCCGTCGGCCTCCGGGTCCATGGTCAGGTCGAGCACGCCCTCCTTCTCGCCCCGGAACATGGCGAGGATCCGGTGCGAGGGGAGCTTGGCGAACGGCTCGGCGAAGTCGAAGTAGTCGGCGAACTTGGCGCCGGCCGTCTCCTGGCCCTCGCGTACCCGGGAGACCAGCCGGCCCTGCGACCACATCTGCTCGCGGAGCGTGCCGATCAGGTCGGCGTCCTCGGCGAAGCGCTCGACGAGGATGGCCCGCGCGCCGTCCAACGCCGCGGCGGCGTCGGCCACCCCCTTTTCGGCGTCGACGAAGCCGGCGGCGATGTCCCGGGGCTCCTGCGCCGGGTCGTCGAGCAGCGTGTCGGCCAGGGGCTCCAGCCCGGCCTCGCGGGCGATCTGCGCCCGGGTCCGCCGCTTCGGCTTGTAGGGCAGGTAGATGTCCTCCAGGCGCGACTTCGAGTCGGCGGCCATGATCTGCGCTTCCAGGGCCTCGTCGAGCTTGCCCTGGCCGCGGATGGACTCCAGCACCGCGGCGCGCCGCTCGTCGAGTTCGCGCAGGTAGCGCAGCCGCTCCTCCAGGGTGCGCAGTTGCGCGTCGTCGAGCAGGCCGGTGGCCTCCTTGCGGTAGCGGGCGATGAACGGCACGGTGGCGCCGCCGTCGAGCAGCTCCACGGCCGCCCGCACCTGCCGTTCGGCGACGCCGAGCTCCTCGGCGATCCGCTGGTGCACAGACTGGGTCACGATCTGATCCGCCTTCTCGGGTGGGTTCGGCAGTCATTGTGCCGGTCGGGCCATCGCCGGCCGCGCCGCACCCGCCCGCCCGGTCCGGCCACCCCGGTCCCGCCTGGGGGCAGGCGCAGCACGACCCGTGGCGCGCTGCGCTAGCGTGGCGATCATGGAACAAGCTGCGGATCCGCGGGCCCGGCGGCTCTTCGGGGGCAGCGCCCGGGCGCTCGGCGACCTGGCCGCCAGCCCGTTCCGGGCCGATCGGGACCGGATCGTCGGCTCGCCGTTCTTCGCCCGGCTCAACGGCGTCACCCAGGTGATCAGCCCGGGTGGCTCGGGGCTGCTGGTGCACAACCGGCTCACCCACAGCCTCAAGGTGGCGCAGGTGGCACGGGCGATCGCCGAGCGGCTGACCGCCGACCCGGTCCACCGGGACCTGCTGGAGAAGCTGGGCGGTTGCGACCCGGACGTGGTGGAGGCCGCGGCGCTCGCCCACGACCTCGGTCACCCGCCGTTCGGGCATCTGGGGGAGCGGGTGCTGGACCGGCTGGCCCGGCAGCGGCTCGGGCTGGCCGACGGCTTCGAGGGCAACGCCCAGTCGTACCGGATCGTGACCAGCACCGAGATCCGTGGCGCGGCGACCACCGGGCTCGACCTGACCGCCGCCGTCCGCGCGGCGATGCTGAAGTACCCGTGGACGCGGCTGGACCACCCGGACCCGCATCCACGGCACCTCGACCCGGCGCCCCGGGGCGCGGCGCCGCCGCCGGACGACCCGGAGAGCGGGTCGGTGAAGTTCGGCGCGTACCGGACCGAGCTGGACGACCTGCGGCAGGCCCGCGAGCCGTTCGCCGGTCGGATGCCGGACTGGCAGCAGACCCCGGAGGCGTCGGTGATGGACACCGCCGACGACATCGCGTACGCCATCCACGACGTGGAGGACTTCTACCGGGTGGGGGTGCTCCAGCAGGGGGCGGTGGCCGCCGAACTGATGGCCTGGCAGCGCGAGTACGGGCACCTGCGGTCGATCACCGCCTCGGCGCTGGAGGCGGCCGGCCGGCGGCCCGGGGCGGCGATCGAGCGGCTGCGCCGCCAACTGCATCGCAAGGACGGCTGGATCGCCGACGACGAGGCGTTCGCCGCCGCCGTCGAGCACGTCCGGGAGGAACTGGTGGAGGGGCTGCTGGCGCTGCCCTTCGACGGCTCGATCGAGGCCGAGCAGTACGTGGCCCGGTTCTCCGCCCGCTGGTCCACCCGCTTCGTCGACGCGATCACGGTGACCCCGGACCCGGACGTCCGCTCCGGCTACGTGCTGCTGGCCAAGGCGCAGTGGCACGAGGTGCAGGTGTTGAAGTTCGTCCACCACCGGTTCGTGCTGGCCCGCCCGGACCTGGCCCTGCACCAGCGCGGCCAGGCACGGCTGCTCGGCACCCTGGTGGAGGCGCTCTGGGAGTGGCTGCTGGACCCGGACGAGGAGTCCCGGCTGCCCCGCCGCCTGCACGACCTGGTCGAGCTGGCCGAGGCGGAGCTGCACCCGCGCACCCCGGACCGGATCGGGCGGGCCCGGGGCCGGGCCATCGTCGACTTCGTCGCGCAGCTCACCGACGGTCAGGCGGTGGCCATGCTGGACGCGCTCTCCGGCCGCTCCGGCGCCCTCTGGACGGACGCCTTCGTGCTCTGACCGCCGGGCGGTGCTCAGGCGACCGCCTGCCACCAGCCGTCGACCGTCGGCGGGTCGTCCACCACCACCCGCTCACCCGGGCGCGGCACCGCCAGCCGGATGTCCCGCGCCTTCGCCTCGGCCCAGAGCCGGTCCACCGGCTCGGACCAGTCGTGCAGGGCCAGGTTGAAGGTGGCCCAGTGCACCGGGATGAACAGCCCGCCGCGCAGGTCCAGGTGGGCGGTGACGGCTTCCTCGGGGAACATGTGGATGCTCGGCCAGGCCCGGTCGTACGCGCCGATCTGCATGAGCGTGACGTCGAACGGGCCGTGCTCGGCGCCGATCTGGGCGTAGCCGTCGAAGTAGCCGGAGTCGCCGGTGTAGAAGACCTTGCGGTGCGCCCCGGCGATCACCCAGGAACTCCAGAGCGTGCCGTCGCGGCGCAGGCCCCGGCCGGAGAAGTGCTGGGCGGGGGTGGCGGTGAGGGTCAGCGCGCCCAGCTCGTGGCTCTCCGCCCAGTCCAGTTCGACGATCCGCTCCTCGGGTACGCCCCACCGGTCCAGGTGGGCGCCGACGCCGAGCGGCACCACGAACGGCGCGGACTGGTGGGCGAGCAGCCCGCGTACGGTCGCCAGGTCGAGATGGTCGTAGTGGTCGTGCGAGATGACGATGGCGTCGAGCTCGGGCAGCTCCGCCAGGCGGACCGGCGGCTGATGGATGCGGCGCGGGCCGACCAGCGCCGAGGGGGAGCAGCGGTCGCTCCACACCGGGTCCAGCAGCACCCGGTGCCCCTCGATCTCGACCAGGGTGGAGGCGTGGCCGTACCAGACGACGGCGAGTTCGGTGTGCGCGGCGTCGCCGCTGAGCTGTCGCTCGTCGGGGCGCAGCAGCGGGACCGCCGCGGTGGGCCGGCGCTTCTGCTTGCCGAAGAGCAGCTCCTTGAGCAGGTTGCGGCCGGGATCGGCGACCGTCGCCCGGGTGCCCGCCGGATTGTGGAAGGTGCCGTCGCGGAAGCGCGGCGAGCGGGCCGCCCGCTCCGCGCGGGCGCCGGCCAGCCGGCCGCCGAGCTGGGCGGGCACGTCCCGGGCCGCCCAGGCCAGGCCGGTCACCGCGGCCAGGCCGGCCATCCGCCACAGCCGCCCGCCGAGGGCCCGCTCGATCTCCCGGTCCGCTGGTTCCCGCATGGTCCTGTCCCTCCGCCGTCTCCCGCAGTACACCGTAGCCACCCGGGACCCGCTCCGCTTCCGCGCTCAGCGCAGCCGGCGCAGCACCGCGGAGCCGACCGCCGCCGTCGCGCCGCCGACCGAGCGGACCACCTGGGGCAGGTCGGGCAGCCAGCCGCCGCGGACCGCCGCGCTGTCCGGGTCCGGAGCGAACAGGACACCGTCGTGCGGCGCGACCGGCTGCCGGGACAGCCCGGCGAGCCGCATCAGCGGCCCGACCAGCACGTCGTAGATGCCGGGCAGCACGGTGAAGCCGAACCGCATGACCACGTTGAGCCGGCCCACGGAGACCTCGCGGCGGGGCCGGTCGACGCAGTGCGCGATGGCCCGGGCCACCCGCTCCGGGGCGGTGACCGGCGGCGGGGGCCGGCCGGGCCGGCCCAGGTAGTTACCCGCCCGCCGGTAGATCGGCGTGTCGACGCTGCCCGGGTTGACCAGGCAGATCCGCACGCCGGGGGTGTCCCGGGCCTCCTGCTGCAGCGCCCGGGCCAGCCCCTGCAGACCCCACTTGGCCGCGATGTAGCCGCTCATGTAGGGCGCGGTGATGTGCCCCAGCACCGAGCCGGTGAGCACGAGCGTGCCGCCACCGGCGGCCCGGAAACGGCGCAGCGCCACCCGGGCCACCTCGGCTGCGGCCAGCAGGTCGGTGCGGACCACCTGGTCGAAGACCTCGGCGGGGGTCTCGTCGAAGCGGCCGTAGGCCATCACGGCGGCGGTGTGCACCCAGGCGTCGATCCGGCCGAACTCCGTCTCGGCCGCGCCGGCCAGCGCGGCCACCGCGCCGGGCGAGGTGATGTCCAGGGGTACGACCAGCACGTCGGCGCCGGCGGCCCGGCACTCGTCGCGTAGCTCGGCCAGGCTGGCGGGGGAGCGGGCCGCGAGGACCAGACGGTCCCCGCGGCCGGCGAACTCCCGGGCCGCCGCCCGGCCGATCCCGCTGGTCGCGCCCGTGAGCACCACCGTCCGGGTCACGGTTCGAGCACGACCTTGACGCAGCCGTCCTGCTTCTTCTGGAACATCTCGTACGCCTGCGGCGCCTGGGCCAGCGGCAGCCGGTGGGTCCGCAGGTCCTCGACGCCCAGCGGGTCGTCGCCGCCGGCGAGCAGTGGCACGATCTCGTCGACCCAGCGCTTCACGTGGCACTGGCCCATGCGCAGCTGGATGCCCCGGTCGAACATCTCCATCAGCGGCATCGGGTCCTGTTCGCCGCCGTAGACCCCGGAGACGGAGACGGTGCCGCCGCGCCGGACCGCCTTGATCGCGGCGTGCAGCACGACCAGCCGGTCCACGCCGACCTTGTCGGTCATGGTCTGGGCCAGCTTGTCCGGAAGCAGCCCGGCGGCGGTCTGGGCGACCTTGCCCAGCGGCGCGCCGTGCGCCTCCATGCCGACCGCGTCGATCACGGCGTCCGGCCCGCGCCCGTCGACCAGGTCGATCAGCGTGCCGGGCACGTCGTCCAGTTCGCTGACGTCGAGCACCTCGATGCCGTGCCGGCGGGCCATCTCCAGCCGCTCGGGGACCAGGTCGAGCCCGATCACCCGGCCGGCGCCGAGGTGCCGGCCGATGCGGGCGCAGAACTGGCCGACCGGGCCGAGACCGAACACGGCGAGGGTGCCGCCGGGCGGGGTGTCCGCGTACTTCACCGCCTGCCAGGCGGTGGGCAGGATGTCGGAGAGGTAGAGCCAGCGCTCGTCCGGGCCGGTCTCCGGGATCTTGATCGGGCCGAACTGCGCCTGGGGGACGCGCAGGTACTCGGCCTGCCCGCCGGGGACCGATCCGTACAGCGACGTGTAGCCGAACAGGGAGGCGCCCTTGCCCTCGCTCGTCACCTGGGTCGTCTCGCACTGGGCGTAGAGCTGGCGCGCACACATCCAGCAGTGCCCGCAGGAGATGTTGAACGGGATGACCACCCGGTCGCCGGGCTTGAGCCGGGTCACCCCGGGGCCGACCTCCTCGACGATGCCCATCGGTTCGTGCCCGAGCACGTCGCCGGGCTTCAGGTAGGGGCCGAGCACCTCGTACAGGTGCAGGTCGGAGCCGCAGATGGCGGTCGAGGTGATCCGGACGATCGCGTCGGTGGGCTCCTCGATCCGGGGGTCCGGGACGTCCTCGACGCGGACGTCCCGCTTGCCGTGCCAGGTCAGTGCCTTCATGCCTGTATGTCCCCTCTCCGGTGCCGTCCATCGGACTGCTACCCGCGAGGAAGGGCTTGAACCGGGGGGCGGTCGGCCCGCTGGCCGCATGGTCGGAGTGCGCATGTCCCTGCCCGACGGTGTCGCTCGGACGGTCGACCCGGTAGAGGACTTTTCCGACGCTACCGACTTGATGACGCAGGCGACTCAACCCGGGCAGGCCTGCTCGTCGCCGCCCTGGCGAGGCCGAATCGCTCACGTCATCAAGGACGCAGGCGACTCAACCGGGGCGCCCCGGTCGCCCCCCGCCCTGGCGAGGCCGAATCGCTCACGTCATCAAGTCGGTAGTGAGATCGGAGGCATGGCCGAGTCGCGCTCGCGTCGTCAGGTCGGGAGCCCCGAGGCATGGCCGAATCGCTCACGTCATCAAGTCGGTAGCGAGACCGAAGGCATCGGCCGGCCGGCGCTGCCCGCGTGTCCGAGAAAGCTGCCCGCCTACCTCGGGAAAGGGCGACCGCCGCGCCCTGGTGCGGGGCGCGGCGGTCGGGTGGTCGGGCGGCGGGCGGCCCGCCGCGGGGCTCAGGAGCCCGGGGTGCCGGCGCGCTTGGCGGTCGCCTTGAGGTAGTCCCGGTTGAGCCGGCCGATGGTGTTCAGCGGAATGCCCTTCGGGCAGGCCGCCGCGCACTCGCCGATGTTGGTGCAGCCCCCGAAGCCGGCCTCGTCGTGCGCGTCGACCATGCCGATCACCCGGGTGTACCGCTCGGGCTGGCCCTGCGGCAGCAGCGAGAGCTGGGTGATCTTGGCAGCGGTGAACAGCATGCCGGAGCCGTTCGGGCAGGCGGCCACGCAGGCGCCGCAGCCGATGCAGGCGGCCGACTCGAACGCGGCGTCGGCGTTGTTCTTGGCCACCGGGACCGAGTGCGCCTCGGGGGCGCTGCCGGTCGGCGCGGTGATGTACCCGCCGGCCGCGATGATCTTGTCGAAGGCGTTCCGGTTGACCACCAGGTCCTTGACGACCGGGAAGGCCCGGGCCCGCCACGGCTCGATGTCGATGGTGTCGCCGTCGGAGAACTGCCGCATGTGCAGCTGGCAGGCGGTGGTGCCGCGCTGCGGGCCGTGCGCCTCACCGTTGATCATGAGGCTGCACATGCCGCAGATGCCCTCGCGGCAGTCGTGGTCGAACGCGACCGGCTCCTCGCCGGAGAGGATCAGCCGCTCGTTGAGCACGTCGAGCATCTCCAGGAAGGACATGTCCGGGGAGACGTCCTGGATTGGGTAGGTCACCATCCGGCCCTTGTCCTGAGGGCCCCGCTGGCGCCAGATGCGCAGGGTCAGATTCACTTGTAGCTCCGCTGCGTGGGGTGGACGTATTCGAAGGTCAGGTCTTCCTTGTGCAGCACGGGCTGGTCGCCGGTGTACTCCCAGGCCGCCACGTACGCGAACCGGTCGTCGTCGCGCTGCGCCTCGCCGTCGGGGGTCTGGTGCTCGGCCCGGAAGTGGCCGCCGCAGGACTCCTCGCGGTGCAGGGCGTCGATGCACATGAGCTCGGCCAGCTCGAAGAAGTCGGCCACCCGGCCGGCCTTCTCCAGCGACTGGTTGAGCCCCTCGCCGTCGCCGAGGACCCGGACCCGCTGCCAGAACTCGTCGCGCAGCGTCCGGATCTCGTCGATCGCCTTGCGCAGCCCGGCCTCGGAGCGCTCCATGCCGCAGTGCTCCCACATGATCTGGCCCAGCTCGCGGTGGAACGAGTCCACCGTCCGGTCACCGTTGATCGCCAGCAGCTGCTGGATCCGCTGCTCGACGGCCGTCCGCGCCGCCACCGCCTCCGGATGGCTGGCGTCGATCTTCTCGAACGCGCCGGCGCCCGCCAGGTAGTTGGCAACGGTGTTGGGCAGCACGAAGTAGCCGTCCGCGAGGCCCTGCATCAGAGCCGAGGCGCCGAGCCGGTTGGCGCCGTGGTCGGAGAAGTTGGCCTCCCCGATCACGAACAGGCCGGGGATGGTCGACTGGAGGTCGTAGTCGACCCAGAGGCCGCCCATCGTGTAGTGCACCGCGGGGTAGATCCGCATCGGGACCTCGTACGGGTCCTCGCCGGTGATCCGCTCGTACATCTCGAAGAGGTTGCCGTACTTGGCCTCGATGGCCTTGCGGCCGAGTCGGTTGATCGCGTCGGCGAAGTCCAGGTAGACGCCGAGCCCGCCCGGGCCGACGCCGCGCCCTTCGTCGCAGACGTTCTTGGCGGCCCGCGACGCGATGTCCCGGGGCACCAGGTTGCCGAAGGACGGGTAGATCCGCTCCAGGTAGTAGTCCCGCTCGTCCTCCGGGATGTCCCGGGGACTGCGCTGGTCGCCCTTGGCCTTGGGCACCCACACCCGGCCGTCGTTGCGCAGCGACTCGCTCATCAGGGTCAGCTTCGACTGATGGTCGCCGGAGACCGGGATGCAGGTCGGGTGGATCTGCGTGTAGCAGGGGTTGGCGAAGTACGCGCCCTTGCGGTGCGCCCGCCAGGAGGCGGTGACATTGCAGCCCTTGGCGTTGGTGGAGAGGTAGAAGACGTTGCCGTAGCCGCCGGAGGCGAGCACGACCGCGTCGGCCATCTCGGTGCTGATCTCACCGGTGACCAGGTCACGCACCACGATGCCGCGGGCCCGGCCGTCGACGACGACCAGTTCCAGCATCTCGTGGCGGGCGTTCATCTCCACGTTGCCCAGGCCGATCTGCCGCTCCAGCGCCTGGTACGCGCCGAGCAGCAACTGCTGGCCCGTCTGGCCCCGGGCGTAGAAGGTGCGCTGCACCTGCGCGCCGCCGAAGGAGCGGGTGTCGAGCAGGCCGCCGTACTCGCGGGCGAACGGGACGCCCTGCGCCACGCACTGGTCGATGATGTTGACCGAGACCTCGGCCAGCCGGTGCACGTTCGACTCCCGGGAGCGGAAGTCGCCGCCCTTGACCGTGTCGTAGAAGAGCCGGTGCACCGAGTCGCCGTCGTTGCGGTAGTTCTTGGCGGCGTTGATGCCGCCCTGCGCCGCGATCGAGTGGGCCCGCCGCGGGCTGTCCTGGTAGCAGTAGGACTTGACCTGGTAGCCCTGCTCGGCGAGGGTCGCGGCGGCGGAGCCGCCGGCCAGGCCGGTGCCCACCACGATGACCGTGAGCTTCCGCCGGTTGGCCGGGTTGACCAGCTTCATCTCGAACCGGTGGCGCTCCCACCGGGTCTCGATGGGGCCGTCCGGGGCCCGGGTGTCGGCGATCGGGTCGCCGTCGGTGTAGAGATCCATGTCAGGCCACCAATCCGGTGAGTACGGCGAACGGGACCACCAGGTAGCCGCCGACGAGCACGACGGCGAAGACCAGTGCGGCGGCGCGGGCCCGGCGCTCGCCCGCCGGGGTCTGCTGGCCGAGGCTGCGGAACGCGCTGAACGCGCCGTGGCGCAGGTGGAAACCGAGGGTCACCAGGGCGAGGGTGTAGAAGAGCGTGACGTACCAGCGTTCCGGCGCGAAGTCGGCGACCACGTTGCCGTACGGGTTGGCCGGGTCGCCCTGCGGGTTCAGGTGGCCGCTGGTCAGGTCCAGGATGTGGTAGATCACGAAGAGCAGGATGATCACGCCGCCCCAGCGCATGGTGCGCGCCGCGTAGTTCACGTGGATCTTCCTGCGGTGCGCGTACGCCACCGGGCGGGCGGCCCGGGCCCGCACGGCGAGCACGGTGGCCGAGGCGATGTGCGCCAGCACGGCCACAGTGAGGACCGCGCGCTGGATCCAGAGGTACCAGGTCGACGGCAGCAGCGGCGTGCCGATCTCGCGCAGCCAGTGCGCGTAGTGGTCGAACGAGGTCTCGCCCGTGAAGATCTTGAGGTTGCCGAGCATGTGCGCGACCAGGAACAGCACCAGGATGATGCCCGTCACCGCCATGACGACCTTGAGGCCGACGTTGGAGCGGATGGGCGACCGAGTTTTCGTGATTACCACCTGACCGACGCTAGGAGCAGTTCGATCAGGCGTCCAATGCATCGACTTCGCAGTCTTGATAGCTATAAGCTATAGAGATGCAGCTCCATCAGCTCCGGTACTTCGTCGCGGTCGCAGAAGTACGACATTTCACCCAAGCTGCCGATCTGGTGGGCATCACCCAGCCATCGTTGAGTAAGCAAATTCACGCCCTGGAGACCGACCTCGGGGCCCCGCTCTTCGAGCGGGTAAGAGGCAACATCACCCTCACCGCCGCGGGAGAGGTGCTGCTCCCACTGGCCAAGCGGATCCTCGCCGACGTGGAGACCGCCACCCGGGAGGTGCAGGAACTGGTCGGCCTGCGCCGGGGCCGGGTCCGGCTCGGCGCCACGCCCAGCCTGGCCACTTCGCTGGCGCCCCCGGTGCTGCGCCGGTTCCGCGACGCCCACCCCACCGTCGACCTGCGGGTGGAGGAGGGCGGCTCCCAGGACCTGGTCCGCGACCTGCTCCGCGGCGACCTCGACCTGGCCCTGATCATCGAACCGTCCGCCGGCACCGACCCCGGGCTGCGCGCCGACCCGATCCTGCGGGAGAGCCTCGTGGTCGCCTCGGTCGACCCGCTGCCCGGGGCGCGCGACGGCGAACTGCGCATCACCGACCTGCGCGATCAGCCCCTGGTGATGTTCCGGGAGGGCTACGACCTGCGCGACGCCACGCTGCAGGCCTGCCGGGCGGCCGGCTTCGAACCGACCCTGTCGGTGGACGGCGGGGAGATGGACGCCGTGCTCAGCTTCGTCGAGGCGGGACTGGGCGTGGCGCTGGTCCCCGGCATCGTGGTGGCCCGCCGGGCCGGCATCCGGGTCACCCGACTCGTCCCGCCCGGCGTCCGCCGGACCATCGCGGTGGCCCGCCGCCGCGACGTGGTCCCCACCCACGCCGGCCGCGAGCTGCGCCGCATCCTGCTGGAGTACGTCCACGACGCCACCACCACCGACCAGCTCCCCGCCGGCGTCGAGCCGCTCTGACCCTCAGCGCCCCTCGGCGTCGTCCATGGCCCGGTAGATGCGCTGCTCGGAAACCGGGTACGGGGTGCCGAGCGCCTGGGCGAAGACGTTCACCCGCAGCTCCTCGATCATCCAGCGGATCTGCCGGGCCGCCGCGGACTGCCGCTTCGCGGGCGGCAGCGCGGCCAGCAGGTCCTGGTACTCCTTCTGCACCACGGCGATCCGGTCCTGCTGAGACTTGTCCCGCTGCGGGTTGCCCGGCAGCCGGTCCAGCCGGCGCTCGATCGCGGTCAGGTAGCGCAGCAGGTCGGGCAGGCGGGCGTAGCCGGCCTCGGTGACGAAGCCGGCGTGCACCAGGCCGCCGAGCTGGTTGCGGATGTCGGCCAGCGCGGCCACCACGGCCAGGTTCCTCGTCGCGCCGAGCCGCTGCTCCACCGCGTGCGCGGCGGCGAGCACCTGCCGGACCCGGTTCATCACCTCGACCACGGTGTCGACCAGGTCGGCGCGGACCCGGTCGCGCAGCGCGGCGAAGCCCTCGGCGTCCCAGGCCGGGCCGCCCGCCTCGGCCATCAGCTTGTCGATCGCCGCGCCGGTGGCGTCCTCGATCAACGCCTGGACCCCGCCGTGCGGGTTGCGGCTCAGCGCCAGCTTGGCCTCGTTGCTCAGCCGTCCCTGCAGGAACTTCGCCGGGGAGGCCACGGTGAGCCGGAGCAGTCGGCGGGTGCCCGCCCAGTGCGCCGCCTCCTGCTCGCCCGGGGAGTCGAAGACCTTCACCCCGACGGTGGCGCCCTCGTCCACCAGGGCCGGGTACGCGGTCACCGCGTAACCGGCGCGTACCTGCTCGATGGTGCGAGGAAGAACGTCGATGCTCCAGTCACGCAGGCCCGTCCGGGCCACGTCCGGTGCGGCGGCGGCGACGACCTGGCGTACCTCCTGGCGCAGCTCGCGTTGCAGCGCGGGCAGGTCCTTGCCCTCGGCGACCGGCTTGTCGTCCTCGCCGAGCACCCGGAAGGTGACCCGCAGGTGGGGCGGCAGCTTGCCGACGTCCCACGCGTCCGGCGGGACGGTCACCCCCGTCATCCGGCGCAGCTGCCGGGTGAGCGCGTCGAGTAGCGGCTCCTCGCCGGGGGTGATCTGGGCGAGCGCCGCCCGGGCGTAGTCGGGTACCGGCACGAAGTTGCGCCGGATCGCCTTGGGCAGCGACCGGATCAGCGCGATCACCAGTTCCTCGCGCAGCCCCGGCACCTGCCAGTCGAAGCTCTCCGCCGGCACCTGGTTGAGCAGCGGCAGCGGGATGTCCACGGTGACGCCGTCGGTCGGCGTACCCGGGTCGAAGGTGTACGTCAGCGGCAGGGTCACCCCCTCGGCGCGCCACTCGTCCGGGTAGTCGGCCTCGTCCACCCCGCCCCGACCGGCGTTGACCAGCAGCTCGCGGGTGAAGGTGAGCAGCTCCGGCCGCTCCCGGCGGGTCTGCTTCCACCACGAGTCGAAGTGCCGGCCGGAGACCACGTCGGCCGGGATCCGCTGGTCGTAGAACTGGAAGATGGTCTCGTCGTCGACCAGGATGTCCCGGCGCCGGGCCCGGTTCTCCAGCTCCTCGACCTCGGTCAGCAGCCGCTGGTTGTCCCGCCAGAACTGGTGGTGGGTCTGCCAGTCGCCCTCCACCAGGGCGTGCCGGATGAACAGTTCCCGGCTCAGCGCCGGGTCGATCCGGCCGAAGTTGACCTTGCGGGAGGTGACGATCGGGATGCCGTACAGGGTGACCTTCTCGTAGGCCATCACCGCGGCCTGCTTCTTCTCCCAGTGCGGCTCGCTGTAGCTGCGCTTGACCAGGTGCTGGGCGAGCGGTTCGACCCATTCGGGCTCGACCCGCCCGGCGACCCGGCCCCAGAGGCGGGAGGTCTCCACCAGCTCGGCGGCCATCACCCAGCGCGGCGGCTTCTTGAACAGCGCCGAGCCGGGGAAGATCGCGAACTTCGCGCCGCGCGCGCCCAGGTACTCGTGCTTCTGGGCGTCCTTGAGCCCCAGGTGCGACAGCAGCCCGGGCAGCAGCGACTGGTGCACCTTCGGGGTGTCGATCTCCTCCGGCAGGTCCGCGCCGGCACCGCGCCGGCCGCCGTCGCCGCCGGCGTCGGTCGCGCCGCGCCGGCCCCGCCGCCCGTCGCCCGCCTCAGGGGTACGGAGCACCTGGCGCAGCTGACTGACGATGTCCTGCCACTCGCGGACCCGCAGGTAGTTCAGGTATTCCGCCTTGCACATCCGGCGGAACGCGCTGGAGGAGAGCGCCCGCTGCTGCTCGCGCAGATACCGCCACAGGTTGAGGTACGCGACGAAGTCGGACTCCTTGTCGGCGAAGCGGGCGTGCGCCTGGTCGGCCTGGGCCTGCTTGTCGGCGGGGCGCTCGCGCGGGTCCTGGATGGAGAGCGCGGCGGCGATCACGACCACCTCGGTGGCGCAGCCGTTGCGCTCGCCCTCGAGGACCATCCGGGCCAGCCGGGGGTCGACCGGGAGCTGCGCCAGCCGCCGGCCCAGCGGGGTGAGCCGCTTCGCCGGGTCGCTCTCGGCCGGGTCGAGCGCGCCCAGCTCGTGCAGCAGGTTGACGCCGTCGGTGATGTTGCGCCGGTCCGGCGGGTCGAGGAACGGGAACGCGGCGATGTCGCCGAGCCCGATCGAGGTCATCTGGAGGATGACCGAGGCCAGGTTGGTGCGCAGGATCTCCGGGTCGGTGAACTCGGGGCGGTTCTCGAAGTCCTGCTCGTCATAGAGGCGGATGCAGATGCCGTCGGAGGTACGACCGCAGCGCCCCTTGCGCTGGTTGGCCGACGCCTGGGAGACCGGCTCGATGGGCAGCCGCTGCACCTTGAGCCGGCTGGAGTAGCGGGAGATGCGGGCGGTGCCCGGGTCCACCACGTACCTGATCCCGGGCACGGTCAGCGAGGTCTCCGCCACGTTCGTGGCGAGCACCACCCGGCGGTTGGCGTGCGCGGCGAAGACCCGGTGCTGCTCGGCGGTGGAGAGCCGGGCGTACAGCGGCAGGATCTCGGTGCCGAGCAGCGACCGCTTGGACTGCACCAGCTTGCCCAGCGCGTCGGCGGTGTCCCGGATCTCCCGCTCGCCGCTGAGGAAGACCAGGATGTCGCCCGGCCCTTCGGCGGCCAGCTCTTCGACCGCGTCGCCGATGGCCTGGATCTGGTCCCGGACGTTCTCCTCGTCGGCCTCGTCCTCCTCGTCGGCCCCGGTGACCTCGACCAGCGGCCGGTAGCGCACCTCCACCGGGTAGGTCCGGCCGGACACCTCGACGACCGGCGCCGGGTTGCCCTCGGCATCGGCGAAGTGCTTGGCGAACCGGTCGGTCTCGATGGTCGCCGAGGTGATGACCACCTTCAGGTCGGGCCGGCGGGGGAGGAGCTGCTTGAGGTAGCCGAGGATGAAGTCGATGTTGAGGCTGCGCTCGTGCGCCTCGTCGATGATCAGCGTGTCGTACTGGCGCAGCATCCGGTCGGTCTGCAGCTCGGCCAGCAGGATGCCGTCGGTCATGAGCTTGACCAGGCTGTGCTCGCCCACCTGGTCGGTGAAGCGCACCTTGTAGCCGACCACGTCGCCCAGCTCGGTGCCGAGCTCCTCGGCGATCCGGTCGGCCACCGTCCGCGCGGCCAGCCGGCGGGGCTGGGTGTGCCCGATCAGTCCGGTGATGCCGCGCCCCAGCTCCAGGCAGATCTTGGGCAGCTGGGTGGTCTTGCCGGAACCGGTCTCGCCGGCGACGATCACCACCTGGTGGTCGCGGATCGCGGCGGCGATGTCGTCCTTGCGCTCGCTGACCGGCAGCTGCGGCGGGTAGGTGATGGCCGGGACGGCGGCCCGCCGGGACACCAGCCGCGCCTCGGCCCGGCTCACCTCGCCCGCGATCTCGGCCAGGGCCGCGTCCCGGCGCTGCGGGTCGCGTAGCTTGCGCACCCCGTCCAGCCGTCGCTGGAGCCGCCGCTGGTCGCGGAACATCAGCGGGGAGAGGCGGCGGTGCAGGTCGCGGGCGGTCTCGGGGGCGGCGGGTGCGGCTGGATTCTGCATGTCGTCGCCAAGGATAGGCAGCCGGCCGCCCCGCCGCCCGTGGGTTACCGCGCGGTCCGACCCGGGATGCGGGCGTACGGGCGGCGTGCCCGGCCCGGTTGAGCGGTGTCGCGGGCCGGACCGGCTACAGTTCGGCCGACCGGGGTCGACGAGGGGACGGGATGAGCATGCGGGACATCGACCGGGCGCTCGTGCAGGCCGCCACCGCCGTCGCGAAGCTGCGCTGCCGCAGCGACAACCACACCGTCGCGGCCGCCGCGCGCACCACCGACGGGCGGGTCTTCAGCGGGGTGAACGTCTACCACTTCACCGGCGGACCGTGCGCCGAGGTGGTCGCCATCGGCGCCGCGGCAACGGCGGGCGCCGGCGACCTGGAGGCGATCGTCGCCGTCGGCGACCGGGGTCGGGGCGTCATCCCGCCGTGCGGCCGGTGCCGGCAGGTGCTCCTCGACTACTTCCCGTCGATCAAGGTGATCGTCGGGCCGCCGGACGCGCTGCGCCCCGTCCCGGTGACCGACCTGCTGCCCGAGACGTACGTCTGGTCCGACCACCAGGTGGAGGTGCCGGCGGCGCCGCGTACCGGGGTGTGGCCGATGCCGGTGGTGCCGGGCAGCCGGCAGGCCGCCGAGGACTGAGCCCGCTCGGCCGTCGGTCAGTCGCCGGAGGCGGTCTCCAGCATGGCGGTCGGCACCGGCACCTCCGCAAACCGGAGCACGCCCTCGGGCACCTGCCAGCTCAGCACCCGCGCAACCAGCTGGCCGGCGCTCACCGCCGGGTCGTTGGCGTAGAGCTCACGGGCCATCTGCGGGTCCACCGAGAGCACGGCGAAGCCGGTGAACCGGGGGTCGTCGCCGTCGAGGAAGGGGCCGGCGGCCAGGACGGCGCCCTGCTCCACGAGCCCGGCCTGGTGGGCCAGGTGCGCCTGCTGGATCCGGTCGGCGGCGTCCAGCGGCAGCTCGGGCGGATCGTCCGGCCGACCCAGGAGCACCACGGTGTGCTGGTCGAATCGCATGCTGCCAGGGTAGGGGCGCGAACCGGCACACAAGGGCTAACCGGCGGTGCGGGCCCGCAGGGCGCGGATCGACCAGTCCAGCACCGGGCCCAGGCTCTCGCCGACCGACCAGCCGTTGACCACGCAGAGCAGGTGCAGGTACCGCTCGCGGCGCGGGTCGTTCGCGGCGGTCAGCCGGGTCAGCAGCCGCCGCCGCAGGTCGGCGTCGTCGGGCCGCCCGCAGAGCCGGGCGTACCGGGCGGTGGCCGCGGCGACGACCGGATCGGCCGCCGGAGAGGCCGGGTCGACGCCCGCGGCCAGGGCCGGTGCGGCCTCGTCGCGGACCAGCGCCACGGCATCCCGGTGGACGCCCGTACGGCCGGCGCGGTCGGCCGCGTGCTGCTCCGCCAGCCGCCGCAGGCCGGCGCGGAAGTCCGGGTCGCGGGTCAGCTCCGCCAGCTCCAGCCACGCCTCGACCTGCTCGGGTTCGGGGTCGTCGGGCAGCTCGGGGGTCAGTGAGTTCCGAATCCCGGCGAACGCCGGGTCGGCCGCCGGGTCGCCGAGGGTGTCGTCCAGGAACTCCTCGACCAGCCGCCGCCGCTCCTCGGCGGAGAGCCGGGCGAGCCGGTGCAGGAGTTCCGCCTGCTCCGGGGTCGCCGCCCGCCGCGCCAGCACGGTGAGCACCGCGCGCCGCAGCCGCAGTACCCGGATCTGCGCCGCCAGCGCGTCGGCGTGCGCCGCGGCGACCTCGGGCAGGTCCGCCTCCCGGTCCACCACCGCGCGGATCGTGGCCAGGTCGAGTCCCAGATCGCGCAGCGTACGCACCAGGTCGAGGCGGGCGGCGGCGGCCGCGTCGTAGCGCCGGTGGCCGCTCGGGTCGCGGCCGGTCGGCGGCACGATCCCCCGGTCGGCGTAGAACCGGATGGTCTTGACGGTCAGCCCGGTCCGCCGGGCCAGGTCACCGATCGAGTAGCGGGTCTCACCGTTCATGCCGCCCACCTTCGCGCCTCCCCTCGGTGGAGGCGCAACCCGGGGATCGACGGTCGCTGGTTAGGCGACCCTGACCAGCTCGGATAAGGTAAGGCGAACCTAATTCGAGAGGGACGTCCGACCCGTGACCACCGTCGCCGTCCGGCCCGCGCGGGCCGGCACGCCGAGCCGCCGAGGTATCGGCCGCCGCCTCGCCGTCGCCCTGACGGCCGGGCTGGTGCTCCTCCTCGTGCTGCTCGCCAGCCTGGCGCTGGGCAGCCGTCCGCTCGACATCGGCCAGGTCTGGGGCGCCCTGGTCGCCCCGGACGGCGGCGACGCCACCACCATCGTCCGCGAGCTGCGGCTGCCGCGTACCGCCCTGGGCCTGGTGGTCGGGCTGGCCCTCGCCCTGGCCGGAGTGCTGTTCCAGGCGGTCACCCGCAACCCGCTCGCCGAACCGCGCATCCTCGGCGTGAGCGCCGGGGCGTCCGTCGGCGTGGTGCTGGCCATCGCCGTGTTCGGCGTCACCACCCTCACCGGGTACGTCTGGTTCGGCGTGGCCGGGGCGCTGCTGGCCGGCCTGCTGGTCTTCGCCGTCGCCAACCGCACCCGCGAGGGGGCCAGCCCGGTCACCCTCGCGCTGATCGGCGCCGCCCTCGACGCCAGCCTCGGCGCCGTCGTGTACGCGCTGCTCACCATGGACGCCCGCACCTTCGAGGAGTACCGGTTCTGGGTGGTCGGCGGGCTGACCGGCCGGGACACCGGGGTCGCCGTCCAGGTGCTCCCGTTCGTCCTCGCCGGGGTCCTGCTGGCCGCCCTGGTGGCCCGCGGGCTCGACGCGCTCGCCCTCGGCGACGACGTGGCCACCGGGCTGGGCCACCGGACCGCGCTGGTCCGCCTCGGCGCCGGCCTCGGTGGCGTGCTGCTCACCGGCGCGGCGGTGGCCGCCGCCGGGCCGATCGCCTTCGTCGGGCTGGCCGTGCCGCACCTGGCCCGTGCCCTGGTCGGCGCGGACCACCGGTGGACCCTGCTGGTCGCCGCGCTGCTCGGACCGGCCCTGCTGCTCGCGGCCGACATCGCCGGCCGGCTGGTCGCCCCGCCGGGGGAGGTCCCGGCCGGGATCATCACCGCGCTGATCGGCGCGCCGCTGCTCGCCTTCCTGGTCCGCCGCGCCAAGGTGGTGACCGCGTGACCGCCGCCGGCCCCCGCGAGCGGGCGCGTGCCGCCCGAGGCAATCGGGCGACGGCGCCCCGGGGCGGGCCGCGCCGGCCCGGTCGCCGGGTCGGGCAGG
>NZ_KQ058831.1 GCF_000982955.1 Micromonospora sp. HK10
CCGGGGCGGACGGGTCAGGCCGCCGACGCGGACGGGTCAGGCCGGGGCCGGGCGGGTCAAGCCGGGGCGGGCGGCTGGTCGGTGCCGAGGAAGCGGCCGACCGTGTCGCTGAATTCGCGCCAGCCGGCGCGTTCGCCGGCGAGCGCCCGCAGCCCCGCGTCGGTGAGCCGGTACGTGCGCCGTTCCCGACCGTTGACCGTGCTCCACGAGCTGGCCACGTAACCGGCCCGCTCGAGGCGGCGCAGCGCCGGATAGATGGTGCCGGTGGGCAGGTCCAGGGTGCCGCCGCTGCGGGCCCGGAGCGCGTCGATAATCGCGTAGCCGTGCAATTCGCCCTGCTCCAGCACCGCCAGCAGCAGCGCGTCCAGGTGTCCGTGCAGCGCCTGGGCCCTCATGTGTAGCAAGGCTACCTGTCTGCCGCTCGGGACGCCACCGGGGTGCGCTCCCAGTCTGCCGCGTCGCCCACTAGGGTATGTGCGCAGAGTCACTCGGCGGCCGGAAGGGGCCGCCGCGTGGGCAACCCGAAAGCACCCGGAGGTCAGCGTGGCCCGCCAGTCGCCCCAACGGCCCGACGCCGACGAGCCCGAGCTCGACGACACCACCGCGTCGGCCGCAGATGACGAGGTCGAGGTCGACCGCCCGGCCCCGGACCGCACGCTCTGGGACGAGCTGCGCATCGACCCGGTGGAGATCGCCCTGCCCGCCGGCACCGGCTACACGCTGCGGGCGTACCGGCCGGCGCGGGAGCTGACCCCGACGGACGTCGCCGAGCGCGACCAGGACGACCCGTTCCTGGCCCGCCGCCAGGTCGTCGACACCGAGGACGAGGAAGAGGTGGTGATCCTCGACGAGGAGTACGCCGCCCTTACCGCCGAGGACGAGGACGAGGAGGCCGAGGAGCGCCCCGCGGGCCGCCGGCGCGGCAAGTCGGCGGCGACCGACACCGAGACCGACGCGGCCGAGGACGTCGACGCCGAGGCCGAGGCCGACGCCGACGCCGACGAGGCGACCGACGAGGACGAGGACCAGGACGAGGCGGACGACGCCGGCGACGAGGAGGTGCCGGCCTTCCTCACCCACCGGGGCAAGCTGCTGCTCTTCAAGAGCCCGGAATCGTTGGTGTCATTCATCCGTTCCGGTGCGCCCAACGACCTGTCTCAACTGGACAGCTGGAATGAACTGTCCGAACGGGTGGAGCCGGCCGACATCGCGCCGCTGGACGAGGACACCTATGAGCTCGACCTGGTCGTGGAGAACCTGCGCGGCGGCCACGACGCCTGGGATCCCACGCTCCTGATCGAGGCCGGCGAGATCGCCCGTGACCTGGCGTACGCGCTGCGGCTACCCGCCGTACTGGACATGCTCTCCGCGGGCTCCAGCCTGGACGACCTCGATGAGGCGCTGCGGGCCAGTGTCAACGGCGGAATCGGTGGTTTCCTCGGCCGGCGCCGGTTGAAGAAAATCGGGGCACAAACCGCAAGTCTGGGTTGGCGCACCATTGTCGGCAAGATCTCTGCGGTTGTGGACTGGCGCGACTGACCCGAAGCGGGGAGCATCAGTCTCTGGCAGAGAAAGCCTTGTGTCCCGGGAGGAGGACGACGCCTTGGCGCTCGTGCGCGTGTACTGCGGTCTGGCCTCGGCGGATCCGGCCGACCGGCCGGCTTCGGCCGGTTCGACGTTGACGTCCGCTGTGGTCGACGACGCAGGCCGGCTGCTGCATGTCTGCGAGATCGGCGACGACCCCGCCGGCTACGCCCAGCTGGTCGCGCTGCTCGTCGAGCGATCGGGCGGCCCGAGCGGTGCGGCGATCGCCGCGGACAGCGACGACCACACGGTCACGTCGCTGCTCAGCGCGGCCGGCCGACCGCTGGCGATCGCGGACGACGACTCGGTCGACGACTTCGCCGAGCGCTTCGCCGATGACGACTCGCTGGAGGAGATGCAGTCCGCGCCGGCAGAGCGTCGGGCGGTCGGGCTGGCCCGCGCCCTCCAGGCCGGCGCGCTCTCCGCGGTCACCCTCCCGGCACCCCGCGATCTCGCCGGCTACAAGCAGGTTCTCGCCGCGCACGCGGCGCTGGCCAGCGGGCGGCACTCCGCCGCCGTGACGCTGCGCGAGGTGCTCCGCGAGCTCTACCCGGCGGCCCTGCGGGCCTATCCGGACCCGGCCGAGCCGGTCTCCCTGGCGGTGCTGGACGCGCTGCCCGAGCCGAGCATGCTCAGTGGCACGGTGGCCGGCGGGCGGGACGTCCCGGTCGCTGCGGACGCCGTCGCCGCGCACCTCACGGCCGAGGGCGTCGCCGACGCCGGCACCGTCAACGACGCGGTCACCGCGCTGCGGGTGGCCATCTCCGAGACCCCCCGGCGCGCCGCCGTCAACCGGGCACTCACCGCCGCCGTCGCCGAGACCGTGCGGCAGGCGGTCGCCTCCGTGCGGGCCTGCGACGCCGGCTGCGACTCGCTCGTCGGTGCGCTGACCGCCCGGGTCACCACGCCCGCTCCGGCACCCGGTCGCCGCGCCGCCGCCCGGCGTGGCGAGTCGGTGGGCGAGCTGACCGGCCTGCGGTCGGGCCGCCCCGCCGGACCCGAGCCGGTGGGCCGGCGCAGCCGTCCCGAGCCCATCTCCGGTCCCGCCGCGCCGCTCTCGCCGCAGCCGCTCGCGCCGCCGCCGGTCGCTCCGGCCCCGGTCACGCCACCGCCGGTGGCGCCCGCTCCGGTCGCCCCGGCAGCCGCCGCCAACCGGCCGGCCAGCCGCCCCGAGCCGGCCGGCGCGCCGCAGCCGTCGCGGGTGGACGCCCCGACCAACCGGCCGATCTCCGCGCCGCCCCCGCCGCCGCCGGGCATCACCCCGATCACCCCGGCCCAGCGCGGTACCGTGCCGCCGGCCGAGGCCGGTGAGCCGTTCCGCCCGACGCTGACCACGGCCGCCATCAACAGCGCCCGGGCCGAGCGCCAGCGAACGGTCATCCCGCCCCGGCCCAAGATCACGCCGGAGTCGCCCACCGGCGGCTTCAGCGCGACCGACCTGACCATCCCGGTGCCGGCGCCCCGCCCCGGGCAGGAGTCCGCTCCCCCCGGCTCCCGGGCCAACTGGCCGCTGGTCAACAGCGGCGAGGAGGACGACCGCGCCAAGGAGGCCGCGCCCGGCTACGGGTACGGCGGCCGGGGCGTGGACGCGCCGAGCGACCCGGGCCGGGTCACCCCGCCGTGGCTCGCGGACGACCTGCCGCAGGAGCCGCCGATGCTGCGGCTGGTCGAGCCGCCGCCGCTGGCCGATCGGGCGCTGCGGGACGAGCTGAACCCGCCGACCGACCCCGGGCTGGAGACCCCGCCGCTGCGGCTGGTCGAGCGGGGTGCCGAACGGTCCGGCCGGCCGGCCCCCCGGGCCGAGCTGCCGCCCCCGCTGGAGCGGCGTCCCGCGCCGAAGGAGCACCGGCCCCCGCCGGTCTCCGACGAGGGCGACGGCGACCTGCTGATCTTCGCGCAGGCGAAGTCCGCCTGGTTCGTCGGGCACGGCGACGAGGCCGACCTGGAGTGGTCGAGCACGGCCGACACCGGGTGGCAGGCCGCCGAGCAGGCGGCCCGCCCGGCGGTCGGCGACGAGACCAAGGCCGGCCTGCCCAAGCGGGTCCCCCAGGCCAACCTGGTGCCAGGCTCGCCGCTGCGCGACGAGCGTCCACTGCGGATCGTGCGGAACGCGGCCAGCCTCGCCGAGAACACCACCGGCTACTTCCGGGGTTGGCGGCGCGGTCAGGAGATCGGCGGCTTCGCCGTCGGCGGCCGCCCGGGTCGCGAGGCCGCCGGTGGCTGGGACTTCACCCGCGATTCCGGCGACCGCGACGATGACCGGGAGTACGAGTACCGCTCCGCCGGGTACCGCTCCTGAGCGGCGCCGCGCTCCGCTCCTGAGCAGCGCGGCACTCCGGACCACCGGCGTGTTCCTGCCCACACCCGGCTAATTTGACGTCGGGTCTGGCCGGCCGGAACCATACCCGGCGGACCAGCCGGCGCGGGCGTCGCCGGGGTGGGAAGGCGACTCCAATGGCGACACCGGCATTCGACCCGTCCGTGTTGACCCGGCGCGGCGTGCTCGCCGCGGCGGCCAGCACCCTGATGCTCGCCGCGTGCGGACGGCCCGGCGAACGCCCGGACGACGGCCCTGCCAGCAACGCGCCGGACGACCACGAGCTGGTGGTCGGCGTGAGCCTGGAGCTGACCGGCCGGGGCGCCGCCCTCGGCGTGCTCCAGCAGCGTGCCCTGGAGATCACCGCCGACACGCTGAACGTCACCGGTTTCCCCGTCGGCAAGCTGCGCCGCACGGTGCGGCTGGAGATCCGCGACAACGGCGGCAACCCCGCCGAGGCCGCGAAGCAGGCCACCGACCTGATCCAGCGCACCCAGGCGCACGCCCTGACCGGTGGCACCCTCGCCGAGACCTCCATGGCCATCATCGACGTGGCCCAGGACCTCCGGACGCCGTACCTGTCGCTGGCCGCCGGCGACGGCATCGCGCTGCCGCTGGCCGAACGCGCCTTCGTCTTCAAGCTCGCCCCCGACGCCGCGGAGGTCGCCCGGCGGCTGGCCCGGCTGCTCGGCACGCTGGAGATCCGGCGGGTGGCCCTGCTGGCCGCCGACGGCCTGCACGGCGACTCCGGGGTACGGGCGGTCCGTGCCGCCCTGCCCCGCGCCGACGTCCAACTGGGCCGGACCGTCCGGCTGCCGGCCGGCGGTCGCGGCCTCCGCACCGCCGCCGCCCGGGCCGCCGCCGGTAGGCCGGACGGCGTGATCGTCTGGGGCACCGCGCCGGACTCCGGTGCCGCCGCCCGCGAGCTGCGTCGGGCCGGCTACCGGGGGCCGCTCTTCTTCGACGCCGGGGCGGTCGCCGACGACACCCTGGCCCGGCCCAACGCGACGGCCGTCGAGGGCGCCTACGTGATCCACCCGGCCTGCCTGAGCAGTTCCCCGCTGACCGCGGCCAACTCGGCGCAGGTGGCCCGCGAGGACTTCGCCTACCGCTACCTGCAGCGGCACGGCAGCTACACCGGCTTCGCCCCGTACGCCTCCGATGCCCTGCAACTGCTGGTCTCCGCGGCCCGGATGGCGACCAACGTGGACCGTGGTCGGCTGCGGGCGTTCCTGCAGACCCAGGTGGTCGAGGGAATGGCCGGCGCCTACGCGTTCGCGCCGACCCGGCACGGCGGCATGGAACCGGACTCGCTCGGCGTCTACCAGGTCCACCAGGGCAGCTGGGAACGCTACGCCTGACCGTCCACGCGGGCCGGTCGGGGTGGTGGGCCTGACCGTCCACCCGGGCCGGTCGGGGTGGGCCTGGCCGTCCACCGCGGGCGGCTGGGGTGGTGGGCCCGCCCGGCGGCGCAGCCGTGATGTGGACAGCGATAAGCGCCCGGTGACCTCAGGCACCGGGCGCTTGTGCTGCCGCCGTCAGGCGGGCGCGACCGCCCGCGAGCGCCGCATGGTGAGCACGTACTCGACCAGGGAGATCAGCACGTGCTTGGTCGACTCCCGGTTCCGGGCGTCGCAGGCCACCACCGGAATGTCGGGCGAGATCGCCAGCGCGTCCCGGACGTCCTGCGGGTCGTGGTACTGCATGCCGTCGAAGCAGTTGATGGCCACCAGGTACGGCAGCCGCCGGTGCTCGAAGAAGTCGATGGCGGCGAAGCAGTCGGCCAACCGGCGGGTGTCGACCAGCACCACCGCGCCGATGGCGCCGCGGACCAGTTCGTCCCACATGAACCAGAACCGGGTCTGACCCGGCGTACCGAACAGGTACAGGATCAGATCTCGGTCGATCGAGATACGTCCGAAGTCCATCGCCACCGTGGTCGTCGTCTTGCCCGGCACCTGCCGGTTGTCGTCGACGCCCACGCCGGCGGAGGTCATGATCGCCTCGGTGGTCAGCGGCGTGATCTCCGAGACCGAGCCGACGAGCGTCGTCTTGCCGACGCCGAACCCGCCGGCGATAACGATCTTCGCCGACGTCACGCGCCCGCTCGGGACCGGCGGCCGGTGCGACATGTCAGAGCCTGCGAAGTCCACTCAGCACCCTCTCCAGCAGTTCAGTGCCCACCGCGTCGTCGGAGTCGTCCAGGATGGTCGGCTCGTGGACCGCGACCAGGCCGTCCGTCGCCATGTCGGCGATGAGCACCCGGGCCACGCCGAGCGGAAGCTGCATACGCGCCGCGATCTCGGCGAGTGACTGCACGCGTCCGTCACACAGCGCGGCGATGTACTGGTGTTCACGACCCTGACCGCCATTGCCGGTGGCAACGGCGCGGCCGCGAACCGTCGTCTCGACGAGCGCCTCCAGGGCGATCTCGAGCCGGGGCCGGGTACGACCGCGGGTCACGGCGTACGGACGGACCAACGCCCCGGTCGGCTCGTCACGATCGACCATCTCGCCGCTCACCTCCTTCGTACCCGGCACCGGCTCTCCCCGGTGATGTCCGTCGATGTCGTAGTTGTTGCCGCTCCTGACCCACCGGTCAGCGCGTCGATCAGCCCATCATCCCCACAGCCGTACGCGGCTGTGGGGTCAGGGCGTCACCCACCCGGTCGACGAGCAGAGCCATCTCGTAGCCGACCTGACCGACGTCGCAGCTGCGGGCCGCGAGGACCGCGAACGACGAGCCGTCGCTGATGGACATCAGGAACAGGAAGCCGTTGTCCATCTCGACCACCGTCTGGAGCACCGCACCGCCCTCGAAGCAGCGGGCCGCGCCCTGGGTCAGGCTGACCAGACCGGAGGCGATCGCCGCCAACTGGTCCGCCCGGTCCCGCGGGAGGTCCCGGGACGAGGCCAGGAGCAGGCCGTCGGCGGAGACCGCGACCGCGTGCGCCACGCCGGGCACCCGGTCAGCGAAGTTGGCGAGCAGCCATCCGAGATCCTGCGTAGTTGTCATCCTTGTTGCTCCTTCTGCCCGCTCCCGGCCACCGGGCCTGAGCCAGACTGCGAGGACTGCTGCCCGTCCGGAGTGCCCTCCGGGCCGGTCGAGTTGCTGTCGGTGGGGTTGTTACGCCCCCGCTGCACACCTCGATGGTAGGCCGACAGGAGACCCCGTACGCCTTCCGGCGTCCGGCGCTGGACCGAGGCCGACGGCTTCTCGATGCCACCCGGCACGAGCTGGGCCATCGGGGTCCGCTTGGGCAGACCCTTCTGGGTCGTCTCGGCGACCGGGACCTCGGTGGCGGCCGAGGCCGCCCGCCAGCCGTCGTCGGCCGCGGTCTGCCAGCCGGGCGACTGCGGTTGCTGGGGCCGGCGGTTCGGCAGCGCCTCGGCGAAGCCGGAACGCCCGCCCCCGTTGGCCGAACCGTTTTCGCGGGGCCCTGCGCCGGCCGCCGGGGTGTGTGCCATCGGCGTGTTACCTGTCGTTGCGGGTGTTGGCTGCTGCGCGGCCGGACCGGCGACGTCGACCTTGGCGAACTGCTGGGTCGCGGCGGCGTTCGTGGCCGCCGCCGGCGGCGCCGTCGTCTCCTCGTTCGGCCCCGGCCGGCGGGTGCGGAACCAGGCCGACTCCAGCTCCCGGAAGATCGGCAGCTCCATGGTCTCGTCCGCGTACCGCTGGCGGTTGCCCGCCTGCTGCGGGGTCGGCCGGGTCGCCGGAGCCGGTGCGGCCATCGGGCGGCCGGCCGCCGGCGGCGCGGCGGCCTGCTGCGGCTCCGGCCGGGTCACCCGCGGCAGTTCGGTGGTCATGTCCAGGCCGGCGGCGAGACGCTCCGGCACCGGCGGGGCACCCTGGTCGGGCGCGGCGACCGGCGGCCAGGCCGGCGGCGCGCCGGCACCCTGGGTGCCGGCCTGCGGTACCGGCCGCGGCGGCAGCTGGTTGGCCGGCGGCACCGAGCCCGGTTGGCCGGACGCGGGCGCGGCCGACACCGGCTGGCCCGGGTAGGGCTGACCGGAGTAGGGCTGGCCGGAGTAGGGCTGCGCCGAGTACGGCTGCGCCGAGACCGGGTAGCCCGGGTAGGGCTGGCCGGAGACGGGGTGGCCGGAGACCGGCGAGGCCGAGACCGGGTAACCGGAGACCGGGGAGGCCGAGACCGGGGCGCCGGAGACCGGCGGCAGCGGCGGGGCCGACACCGGCGGCACCGGCGGCGCGGAGACCGGCGGCGGGTTGTACGGCCGCTCGGGGCTGCTCGGCAGCTGCCGCGGGATGGCCGGCTGCTGGCCGGTGCTGCCCGGGTCGCCCTCGGGGCCGCGCCGCTGCGGCAGCGGGTCGACCGACTGCCCGTTGGTTGGCCGCGGCGGGAACCCGTCCCCGCCGGCCAGCGCGTTGGCGCCGGTGAGGTCGGACCAGGCCGGCATCGCGCGCGATCCGCCCGTGGTGGCCGGGGTGCCGGAACCGTTCCGCGGCGCGGGTTCGAATGCCCGGCCGCCGAGGGTGACCTGGTTGCCGGAGCCACTGGGCCGCTGCGCGGGCGGCGTGTGCGGGCCGTTGCCGAGCGCGGCCAGCGCGCCGAAGGTGGGTGCCGGGCCGGGCTGCTGCGGGCCGGCGGCCGGCAGCGCGGGTGCCGGGTGGCCCCGGCCGCTCAGCGCCCGTGGCACGAGGACCGACGGGGGCAGCGTGACGTCGGCGACGGTGCCCCGGTCGGCGCCGGGCCGCAGCTCGGCCTTGACGCCGTGCCGGGAGGCCAGCCGGGCGACCACGACCAGGCCCATCATCCGGGAGACCGCCACGTCCACCTGCGGCGGCGTGGCGAGCCGCTCGTTGAGCTCGCGCAGCTGCTCCGGACCGATGCCGATGCCCCGGTCCTCCACGTAGAGGGAGGCGCGGTCGCCCACCCGGCGGGCCTCCACCATGACGTGGCTGTCCGGCGGGGAGAAGGCGGTCGCGTTGTCGAAGAGCTCGGCGACCAGGTGCACGAGGTCGTTGACCGCGTGCGCGGCGATCTCGATGTCCCGGTCGATCACGCCGAACTCGATCCGGGTGTAGTGCTCGACCTCGGACTGCGCGGCGCGCAGCACGTCGATCAGGGCGGCCGGCTCGCGCTGCACGCGGGTGGAGTCGGCGCCGGCGAGCACCAGCAGGTTCTCGTCGTTGCGGCGCATCCGGGTGGCCAGGTGGTCGAGCTGGAAGAGCTCCGCGAGACGGTCCGGGTCCTCCTCGCCGCGCTCCAGCCGGTCGAGGTGGCCGATCAGCCGGTCGACCAGGATCTGCGACCGGCGGGCCAGGTTGACGAACATGGTCGCGACGGAGGCCCGCAGGGCGGCCTGCTCGGCCGCGGTCCGGACCGCCTCCAGGTGGACGGCGTTGAACGCCTCGGTCACCTGGCCGAACTCGTCCTTACTGCGGACCGGCAGCGGCTCGGCGATCTGGTTGGCCAGTTGGATCGGGGAGAGCTGGCCGGTGACCTGCGGGTCACGCAGCCGGGCCACCGCCTGGGGCAGGCCGTACTGGGCCACCGAGAGGGCACCCTGCCGCAGCTCGCGCAGCGAGCGGGCCATCGAGCGGGCCACCAGGTAGGCGAAGAGGATGGCCAGCAGCAGCATGGTGAGCAGCAGGCCGGTCTCGAGGAACACCTGCGTCTGGGTGGCCGAGCGGAGCTGGTCGGCCTTGCGGACCGCGTTCCCGTCGAGCCGGGACTCGACGGTACGGATCAGCTCGGTGTTGGCCACCATGGCGTGGTCCCACTTGTCCGAGTTGAAGTTGAGCTCGGACAGGTCGCCGCTGCTGCTGCTGATCTCCTTCTGGTAGTTGACCGACTCGCGCAGGTCGGGGCCGGAGACCGTCTGCTGGTAGAAGTCCTGGTCGGCCTGGCTCGCGACGGACTTGTAGGTCTCGGCGGCCTGCTGCTCGCCGGTGACGGTGGCGATGTATTCGTCGCGCAGCGCCGGGGTGAGGGTGGCCTGTACCAGCGCCCGGTGGACCACCACGCGGCGCTGGGCGATGTATTCCTTCTGCCGCGCCGTGGCGGCCGCGGCCCGCATCTGGTCGCTCAGGTTGGTGTCGCCGGCGAGCTGGCTGGACGAGTCCCGGACCCCGAGCAGGTCGCTGATGAGGCCGGCGTACATCTGCTGGGCCTCGACGATCTTCAACTTGCCGTTGAGCACCTGGCTGCGGGTGCCGGGCAGGTCGGCGAGGCCCTGGTCGATGTCGTCCAGCAGCTTCTCGAAGGTCGAGGGCAGGCCCTCGATGCTGAGCCGCTGGTCGGAGTACGGGTTCTTCCGCTGGTCGACCCGCTGGGTCGCGCGGTTGTACGCCTCCTGGTACTGGGCGTTGCTCTGGGTCCGCTCGGCCACCGTCTGGCCCTCGCGGTTGGCGCCCAGCCAGAGCACCGCCGCCACCCGCTCGTCCTGGAGGCTGTCAACCAGGTCACCGGAGGTTTCGATGAGGTTGGCCAGGTTCCCGGCCCGGTTGGCATTGTTGAGCGTCTGCAGGTGGTCGACCAGCCCGCTGGTGCCCACCACGACCGTGGCGATGGTCGGCACGATCATGATCAGACCGAGCTTGGACCAGATCGGCATGTCGCGGAGCCGGCTGGCCGGCCGACGTAGACGCGACAGGAAGGAGCCCGCCGTCGTTGGCCGTTTGCTCACGTCACCGCCCTCGCATTACCGCGCCCGGGCGTCGCCTCTGGGCAACGCCGAGCGACCGACCCGGCGGGTCGGACCTCCGAGATTCCATCACGCCGCTCCGCAAAGAGAAAGACCAGGTTGTACCTCGCCGGTGGTGTGATGAGATGTTGATGCAATTTGATAGCAATCCGTCTGGCCGGAGTCACTCAAAGTAATGGCACACCCTCACCGCGTCGTCCTGCTCGCCGGGCCTTCCGGCTCCGGAAAGTCCTACATTGCCGAACGAACCGGACTTCCCGTCCTCTGCCTGGACGACTTCTACAAGGACGGCGATGACCCTACGTGTCCACGCCGGAACGGACAGGTGGACTGGGAGTCTCCCCTGTCCTGGGATGCGGACACAGCGGTGGAAACCATTGCCCGACTGGCCCGGGAGGGCAAGGCCGAAGTGCCGGTTTATGCGATCGGCGCGGACCGGAGGGTGGCCAGCCGGCCATTCGACGTGACCGGATCGCCATTTTTCATCGCCGAAGGGATTTTCGCCGCCGAGATCGTGGCGGAGTGCCGCCGCCGGGGCCTGCTCGCCGGGGCGTACGCGCTGCGCCGCCCGCGCGGGGCGACCTTTCTCCGCCGGCTCGCCCGCGACCTCGCCGAGCAGCGCAAGGCGCCGAGGGTGCTGTTCCGCCGCGGGCTGGCGCTGCTGCGGGCCGAGCCGGGCGTGCTGCGCCGGCAGACCGGGCTGGGCGCCGAGGCGGCCCGGGCCCGGGAGGTGCTGCGCCGGGTGGCCGACCTGCTCGCCGGCCACCCGCAGCAGCATCCCTGATCAGCCGATCAGCTTGGCGTACCCCGGCTTGATCACTTCGTCGATGATCGCCAGCCGCTCGTCGAACGGGATGAAGGCGCTCTTCATGGCGTTGATGGTGAACCACTGGAGTTCCTTCCAGCCGTAGCCGAAGGCCTCCACCAGCAGCGCCATCTCCCGCGACATCGAGGTGCCGCTCATCAGCCGGTTGTCGGTGTTGACCGTCACCCGGAAGCGCAGGTCGCGCAGCAGCCCGATCGGGTGTTCGACGATCGACGCCGCCGCCCCGGTCTGCACGTTCGACGACGGGCACAGCTCCAGCGGGATCCGCTTGTCCCGCACGTACGCGGCCAGCCGGCCCAGCACCGGCGGATCGCCCGGGGTGATGTCGTCGACGATCCGGACGCCGTGGCCGAGCCGGTCGGCGCCGCACCACTGGATCGCCTGCCAGATCGACGGCAGCCCGAACGCCTCCCCGGCGTGGATGGTGAAGTGGAAGTTCTCCCGCTGGAGGTACTCGAAGGCGTCCAGGTGCCGGGTGGGCGGGAAGCCCGCCTCGGCGCCGGCGATGTCGAAGCCGACCACGCCGGTGTCCCGGTGCCGCACCGCCAACTCGGCGATCTCCTGCGAGCGGGCGGCGTGCCGCATCGCGGTGAGCAGGGTGCCGACCCGGATCGGGCGGCCCGCCTCGGCGGCCAGGGCGCTGCCCTCGGCGAAGCCGGCCACCACCGCCTCGACCACCTCGTCCAGGGTCAGGTTCCGCTCCAGGTGCTGCTCGGGGGCGAACCGCACCTCGGCGTAGACCACCCCGTCCTCGGCCAGGTCGAGCGCGCACTCGCGGGCCACCCGGCGCAGCGCCGGCGCGGTCTGCATGACCGCCACGGTGTGCGCGAAGGTCTCCAGGTAGCGCTCCAGCGAGCCGGAGTTGGCCGCCTCGACGAACCAGCGGCCCAGCGCCGCCGGGTCGGTGGTGGGCAACTCGTGGCCGACCTCGGTGGCCAGCTCCACGATCGTGGCGGGCCGCAGCCCACCGTCGAGGTGATCGTGCAGCAGCGCCTTCGGGGCCTTCACGATGTCCGCGTACGAGATTGCGACCATGCTCAGACCCTAGTCACCGCCGGTCCGGCCCCGGCAACGGACCGGGCCGGATCACGGCCGCCAGCCGTACACCCGCTCGACCGCGAGGCGGAGCACGACCCGGCCGTCCGCGACCATGGCCGCCCGGTAGTCCGCCCAGTCCGGGTGCTCGCCCCGGATCCGCCGGTAGACCTCGACCAGTTCCTCGACCGTGGCGTCATCGGTGGCCGCGGCCGGCGGGGTCACCGTCACCGTGCCCTCGGCCACCGCGTACGCCCCGCCGTCGGCGGTGGTGACGTGGAAGCTGGCCCGCGGATCGCGGCGCAGGTTGCGCACCTTGGCCCGGTCGCCGGTGGTGGAGCAGCGGATCAGCCCCGGCTCGGCCAGGTAGTCGACGTTCGAGAGCTGCGGGCGGCCGTCCCGACGCAGGGTGACCAGCACCCCGCGCCCCCGTTCGCCGAACAGCTCCCACAGCCTGGCGGTCACGCCGGCACCGCCCGCAGTGGGGCGAGCGCGACGGCGAGCCGGGCCAACCGGTCGAGCAACTGGTCCGCCGCCGCCTCCCGGCCCGGGTCCGGCCGCAGCTCGCCCGCGTCGTCCAGCGCCTGCCGCAGGAAGATGGTCACCGCCTCGTTCACCGGCATCATGTTCAACGTGGTCACCACCTGCTTGATCATTTGGACCGCACGGAGACCGCCGGACGTCATGCCGTAGCTGACGAAGCCCACCGGCTTGTGCTGCCACTCGTGGTAGAGGTAGTCGATCGCGTTCTTCAGCGGGGCGCTGAAGCCGTAGTTGTACTCGGGCATGACGAACACGAAGGCGTCGGCGGCCGCGGTCGTGGCGCTCCACTGCCGGGTGTGCGGGTGCAGGTAGATCCCCTCCGAGGGGTGCTGCGGCTCGTCGTGGAAGGGCAGCCCGACCTCGGCGAGGTCGACCAGGCGTACCTCGTCGAAGCCCTCGTGGCGGACGGCGGCCGCGGTGAACCAGTCACCGATCCGCCGGCCCACCCGGCCGGGGCGGGTGCTGGCGACGATCACGTTCAGGCGGGGCATGGCGGGGTCGCTCCTGTCGGGACGGGACGGCGGGTGGCCGGTGGGGCGAGTCGAGGGTCCACGCCGGCGCCGAAGAGCACGGGGCCGGCCAGGAGCCGGGCCGGCCGCGCCGGCATTGTGGTTGACATGTCATCGACCGTACGGAGGCTTCGATGACATGTCAACCACTCGGTTAGGATCGGCGCATGGACGAACCACGCTGGCTGGACGAGCGGGAGGAGCGCGCCTGGCGCGGCTACCGCCGGATGCGCCGCCTGCTCGATCTGGCGCTGGCCCGGGAGCTGATGCAGGACGCCGGCCTCTCCGAGCCGGACTACGACGTCCTCTCCGACCTCTCCGAGACCCCCGACCAGCGGCTTCGCCTGAGCGAGCTGGCCGACCGGATGCTCTGGTCCCGCAGCCGCCTCTCCCACCACCTGGCCCGGATGCAGCAGCGCGGCCTGGTCAGCCGGGCGGAGTGCCCGTCGGACGGGCGCGGCTCGATCGTGACGCTCACCGCCGCCGGCCGGCAGGCCATCGAGGCGGCCGCCCCCGGCCACCTGGCCGCCGTCCGCCGGCACCTGATCGACCTGCTCACCCCCGAGGAGATCGCCGCGCTCGGCGCGCTGACCCACCGGGTGGTCGACCACCTCGCCGGCGACCGCCCCACCCGGGCGGACGCCTGAGATGGACCCCCGGATCCTGGCCCGGCTGCGCTGCCCGGTCTGCGCCGAGCCGCTGACCGAGACCACCGCCGGCACCGCCCGGGCGCTGCGCTGCCCGCACCGGCACAGCTTCGACCTCGCCCGCCAGGGGTACGTCAACCTGCTCGCCGGCCGCGCCCCGCACACCGGGGACAGCGCCGAGATGGTCGCGGCCCGCGCCGACTTCCTCGCCGCCGGCCACTACGACCCGGTCGCCGCCGCGCTCGCCGCCGCCGCGCCGCCGCACGCCGCGCGCACCGGCGAGGCGTACCCGCTGGTCGTGGACGCCGGCGCGGGGACCGGCTGGTACCTCGCGGCGGTGCTGGCGGCGCTGCCCGACGCCGTCGGTCTGGCGCTGGACGTGGCCAAGCCGGCGCTGCGCCGCGCGGCGCGGGCCCATCCCCGCGCCGCCGCCGCGCTGGCCGACACCTGGCAGCGGCTGCCGCTGGCCGACGCCTCGGCCGCCGTGCTGCTCAACGTCTTCGCGCCGCGCAACGGCCCGGAATTCCACCGGGTGCTCCACCCGGCCGGGGCGCTGCTGGTGGTCACCCCGGCGGCGGCGCACCTGGGCGAGCTGGTCGACGCGCTCGACCTGCTCCGGGTCGACCCGGCCAAGGCCGACCGGGTGGCCGGCAGCCTGGCCGGGCACTTCACCGAGGAGTCCGGCAGCGAGCACCGCCACCGGCTCGCGCTCCGCCGCGCCGAGGTGGCCACCCTGGTCGGGATGGGCCCCAGCGCCTGGCACACCGACCCGGCCCGGCTCGCCGGCCGGATCGCCGCGCTGCCCGAGCCGGTCGAGGTGACCCTCGCCGTGCGGCTCGGCGTGCACCGACCGCGCTGACCGGCTCAGGTGGAGAGGTCGACCTCTTCCCAGCCCGGCGGCTCGTCGTGGTACGGCCCGCGCAGCACCACCGCCCACTCCAGCGCCCAGCGGCGCTGCCCGATGGCGTTCGCGTCGACCAACCCGGGCAGCGCCAGGCCGGCCTGCTCCGACTCCAGGTACGCCCAGTCCAGGCAGTAGTGCAGGTCGAGCAGGGCGGCGACGTCGGCGGGGTGCTGCGGCGCGGCCAGGATCCGCGCCCGCCACTGGGGGAAGGTCTCCCCGCCGACCAGGTTCGGCATCCGCTCGACCAGCCGCGGGTCCACCGGAACGGTCGGGTCCAGCTCCTTGGTCAGCCCGAGCACCCAGGCCAGCGAGAAGAGCGCGTCGTGGTGCAGCACGAACGAGCGGTGGTCGCCCTTGCCGCCCATCACGAACTGCCACTCGGGCGGGGTGACGGACTCGACCAGGTGCGAGTCCAGCAGCCAGCTCATCGCCGCCTGCGGCGGCATGCCGAAGCAGCGGGCCAGGATCAGGTGCAGCACCGCGATCCGGGCCTCGATGTCGGGCGTGGGCCGCAACTCGATCTCGTCCCCCGGCTCCCACACCAGCGGGTACTGCGGCGGCGGCAGGGGCAGGCCCAGCCGGGACAACTCGTCGAGGCTCGCCTCACGGACGGCCCGGGGGTCGGGGGCGGGTACGCGCACGGCTCAGTCCCTGTCTGCTCGCATCGGCTCAGCGCCGGTCTTTCCCCCTCGACCAGGGAGGATAGCCGCTCGACCGGCGCCGCACCATGACCGGGATCAGCCGCCGACCCGCTCGATGACCAGCGGCTTCGCGGCGGGCGCCGTGGGCGCCACCCGGACCGCCTGCTGCGCCTCTTCGAGCGCGGCCGGGATCCGCGCGGCGTGCTCGGCCCGCAGCTCGTAGAGGGGCTCGCCGGCGCGTACCGGGTCGCCGGGGCGCTTGTGCAGGACCACGCCGGCCGGGATGCTCACCGGGTCCTCCTTGCGGGCCCGGCCCGCGCCGAGCCGCCACGCGGCCACCCCGATGGCGTACGCGTCGACCTCGGCGACGTAGCCGTCCCCGGTGGCCCGGACCACCTCAACCTCGGGGGCGGTCGGCATCGGCGCGTCCGGGTCGCCGCCCTGCGCGCGGATCATCGCCCGCCAGGCGTCCATCGCCCGGCCGTCGCGCAGCGCCGCCTCCGGGTCGGCGTCCGGCAGGCCGGCCGCGGCCAGCATCTCCCGGGCCAGCGCGAGGGTCAGCTCCACCACGTCGGCCGGGCCGCCGCCGGCCAGCACCTCCACCGACTCGGTGACCTCGACCGCGTTGCCGACGGCCCGGCCGAGCGGGGTGGACATGTCGGTGAGCAGGGCGACCGTGCGGACCCCGTGCGCCCCGCCCAGCTCCACCATGGTCCGGGCCAGCTCGCGGGCGTCGGCCACGTTCTTCATGAAGGCACCGGAGCCCACCTTCACGTCGAGGACCAGCGCGCCGGTCCCCTCGGCGATCTTCTTGCTCATGATCGAGCTGGCGATCAGCGGGATGGCCTCGACGGTGCCGGTGACGTCGCGCAGCGCGTACAGCTTGCGGTCGGCCGGGGCGAGCCCCGCGCCGGCCGCGCAGATCACCGCGCCGACGTCCCGGAGCTGGGCGATGAACTCGTCGTTGCGCAGCGTCGCCCGCCAGCCGGGAATCGACTCAAGCTTGTCCAGGGTGCCGCCGGTGTGCCCGAGGCCCCGGCCGCTGAGCTGCGGCACGGCCGCGCCGCAGGCGGCGACCAGCGGGGTCAGCGGCAGGGTGATCTTGTCGCCGACGCCGCCGGTGGAGTGCTTGTCCACGGTCGGCCGGGTCACCGGCGACAGGTCCAGCCGTTCCCCGCTGGCGATCATCGCGGCGGTCCACCGGGCGATCTCCGGCGCGGTCATCCCGCGCAGCAGGATCGCCATCGCCAGCGCCGACATCTGCTCGTCGGCCACCAGCCCCTTGGTGTACGCGTCGACGACCCAGTCGATCTGCCCGTCGCTCAGCACACCCCCGTCCCGCTTCGCCCGAATGACGTCAACCGCCGTGAACACACTCACCTTTGAGTTCCCATCCATAGATCAACACACGCGCGTCGGGCAGCGGACCGACAACGGTGACCACCGCGGGCCGGGGCCGACCGTGACCGGCGGAGGGATCAAGCTTGACCGCCCGGAGCCGGGCACGGTCGGCCCCGGCCCCACAGCTCAACCCCAGCGAACCGGGATCTCGGCCGGAGGCTCGCCTTCCCCAGCCCAGAAGATGGTGCCCGACGCGTCCACCACGACGACCCGCGGCGTCCGCGCCAGCCCCCAGGTGATCGCCTCCGCCGGGTCCGCCCAGGACGGGCCCTCCTCCAGCACGCCGGTCTCGGCCCCGTCGGAGTCCCCGGCCGACCGCTCCCAGTACGCCGTCCAGACCTGCTGCCCGGCGGAGAGGTCCGGATGCACGAAGACGCTGCCCCGCCCGCGCCACGCGGCCAGCCGCTCCGGGACCACCGGCACCGGCGTCTCGCCGGTCACCGCCTCCAGGTCCTCCACGCCGAACGCGTGCGGCAGCAGCTCGGCCATCCGCAGCGTGCCGCCCTTCGCCTCGATCAGGCACTCCGGGCCGCCGTTCTCCCAGAGCAGCTGCCGGCACCGGCCGCACGGCATCAGCGGCTCGCCGGTGGCGTCGACGCAGGACAGGGCGACGATCCGCCCGCCGCCGGTGGCGTGCAGCGAGGAGACCACGCCGCACTCGGCGCAGAGCACCACGCCGTACGCGGCGTTCTCCACGTTGCAGCCGACCACCACCCGGCCGTCGTCGACCAGGGCGGCCGCCCCGACCGGGAATTTCGAGTACGGCACGTACGCGTGTCGCATGACCTCGGTGGCGGCGGCCCGCAGCCGCTCCCAGTCGATCTCCATCACGCCTCCCATTCTGCCCAATTCACCCCGATCGGTCGCGATGCCGGCCGGAGACGCGCGTGCCCGGCGGGTCTTCCCCGCCGGGCACGCTGCGCCGAGGGGCGTCAGCCCTTGATGTACGGCTTGCCGTCGGCGGCCGGCGCCCGGACCCGGCCGACCAGCCCGGCCACGGCCAGGATGGTCGCCAGGTAGGGCAGCATCGCCAGGAACTGGCTGGGGATGCTGCTGCCGATCGCACCCAGGTAGGTGGCGAGCTGGTCGGCGAAGCCGAAGAAGAGCGCCGCGAGCAGCGCCCCGGTCGGGCTCCACCGGCCGAAGATCAGCGCGGCCAGGGCGATGAAGCCCTTACCGCCGATCATGTTCTTGGTGAACGAGTAGAGCGCCAGGGTGTACGACGCGCCACCGATGCCGGCCACCATGCCCGCCATGATCACGTTGCGGTAGCGCAGCCGCAGCACCCGCACGCCGAGCGTGTCGGCCGCGGTCGGGTGCTCGCCCACCGACCGGGTCCGCAGGCCCCACCGGGTACGGAACAGCGCCAGGTGGATGACCAGCACCAGCAGCAGGCCGACGTAGAGGAAGATGTTGCCCCGGAACAGCGCCGGGCCGAGCAGCGGGATGTCCTTGAGCAGCGGGATCTCCCAGTTGCTGAACCGCGGTGCGCTGTTGTACTTCGTGGCGTCGGTCTGCATCAGCCGCTCGTAGAGGAAGCCGGTGACGCCGACCGCCAGCAGGTTCAGCACGATGCCCATGACCACCTGGTCGACCAGGTAGCGGATGGCGAAGACGGCGAGCAGCAGGGAGATCAGCGCGCCGCCGATCGCGGCGGCGACCAGACCCACCCAGACGCTGCCGGTGATGCTGCCGAAGAGCGCGCCGGAGAAGGCACCCATCAGCAGTTGGCCCTCGATCGCCACGTTCACCACGCCGGACCGCTCGCAGAGCACGCCGGCCAGCGCGCCGAAGATCAGCGGCAGGGCCAGGATGAAGGTGCCCCGGACGACGTTGACCAGCGGCATGAAGTTGCGGCCCTCCGGGGCGGCGGAGACCTGCCAGCACAGGAAGCTCAGCACGAAGGCGACCAGCCCGACGCCGAGCACCAGCGTGAACCAGCGCTTCGGCACCCCGGCGAGCAGGGCGGCACCGGCCGCCGCCGCGATGATCCCGAACAGGATCGCGCCGACCGTGCCGTGGATCTCCAGGGCGGCGCCGCCCTCGGTCTCGCTGAGCGTGAACCGGGCCTGCTGGCCGGTGGCGAGCGCGCCGAACAGGACCGCCGCGAGCACGCCCAGACCCAGCAGGACCAGCCCGGTCTTGCGGGCGCGGGTCCAGAAACCCTCGTCCACGGCGGTCACGGCGACCTCGGGGACAGCGGTGGTGGACATGCTCACCAGCCCTTCGCGAGGCTCGTCTGCAGCCGGGCCGCGCGGGCCGCCCGGAGCTGGAAGATCGCCTTCACCATGGCCGGCGCGGCGATGAAGATGACGATCAGCGCCTGGAGCACGGTGACCAGCTCCAGCGAGATCCCGGAGTACGACTGCATCCGGTTGCCGCCGGCCTGCAGCGCGCCGAACAGCAGCGCGGCCAGCAGCACGCCCCAGGGCTTCACCCGGCCGAGCAGCGCGACCAGGATGCCGTCGAAGCCGATCTGCGCGATCACCAGCGGGGTGAGCGCGTTCGCGGTCGAGCCGAGCACCATGTTCGACCCGCCGAGCCCGGCCAGCAGCCCGGAGATCACCATGACCAGCACGTACGTCTTGGTGACGCTGATCCCGGCGGTCCGCGCGGCGTCCGGGTTCTCGCCGACCGCGCGCAGCTCGAAGCCGAGCGTCGAGCGGTTCAGCAGCCAGGCGATGAACCAGGTGGCCAGCACCGCGACCAGGATGCCGGCGTGCACCCGCAGGTCGGCGCCGAGCAGCCGGGGCAGCTGGGCGGAGGACTCGACCGGCTTGCTGATCGCGTCCGACCGGTTCGGGTTCTGCACCCCGCTCTGGATGATGATCCAGGACAGGAAGTAGACCGCCACGTAGTTGAGCATGATCGTGTTGATCACCTCGTGGGCGCCGGTGCGCGCCTTGAGGATGCCCGGGATGAAACCCCAGAGCGCGCCGCCCAGCGCGCCGGCGATCAGCGCGACCAGCAGGTGCACCCCGGGCGGCAGCGGCAGCGCGAAGCCGACCACGGCGGAGAGGATGACGCCGATGGTGGCCTGCCCCTGGGCGCCGATGTTGAACAGGCCGCCGCGGAAGGCGAGCGCCACCGCCAGGCCGGTGAAGACCAGCGGAGCGGTGTAGGTGAGCGTCTCCGAGATCGGGCTCAACGCGGCCGTGAAGCCGGACGCGTCCGGGTCGAAGATGGCGCCCTTAAACAGGTTCGCGTACGCCTCGCTGACCACCGTCCAGCTGGCGTTCAACGCGTCCGACGGGCGTGCCGTGATGTAGCTGTAGGTGCTCAGCACCTCGGGGTCGGACACGATGATCAGCACCGCGCCGACCAGCATCGCCAGCAGCACCGCGAGCACGGTCACGGTGACCGTGTTGGCCGCCCAGAGGTTGTCCAGGAAGAGCTTGCCCAGGGTGGGGCGGGATTCCTTCCCGGGGGCCGGAGTCGCGGCGGGCGGCACCGCGCGGTCGGGGTCGCCGGCGGGCGCGGTCGGGGTGGCCCGTGCCTCGCTGCGCGCCTCCTGCGCCTCGGTCGCCGGCTCCTTGTCCGGGGAGCCGGAGACCGGGTTCACGTCGCTCATGCCTCGTCCTCGTTGCCAGGGCCCTCGGGGGCCGGGGCCGCGGTGCCCTCGGTCGGGGTCGTGGTGCCGTCGGTCGGGCTCGTGGTGCCCTCGGTCGGGCTCGTGGTGGCGGCGTCCGGGGTGATGCCGGCCATCAGCAGGCCGATCTCCTCGCGCGGGGTGTCCGGGCCGACCACGCCGATGATCCGGCCCCGGTACATCACCGCGATCCGGTCGGCCAGGCCGATCACCTCGTCCAGCTCGCTGGAGACCACCATGACGGCGGTGCCGATGTCCCGCTCGCGGATGACCCGGCTGTGGATGAACTCGATCGAGCCGACGTCCACGCCCCGGGTGGGCTGGGCGGCGATGAAGAGCTTCAGCGGCCGGGACAGCTCCCGCGCCACGATCACCTTCTGCTGGTTGCCGCCGGAGAGGGTGCCGACCGCCGCGTCGGCCGAGGAGGTGCGGATGTCGAACTGCTCGATCCGTTCCTTCGCCGACTTCGCGATGGCGTCCGGCTTGAGCGACAGGCCCTTGCCGAACGGTGGCCGGTCGTAGATGTCCAGCACCAGGTTCTCCGCCACGGAGAACTCCTTGACCAGGCCGTCCACGCTGCGGTCCTCCGGGACGTACCCGACGCCGGCGCGGAGCACCTTCTTGGTCGACCAGCCGTGCACGGCCTGGCCGTCCAGGGTGACCGAGCCGGCGAGGACCGGGCGCAGCCCCATGATCGCCTCGATCAGCTCGGTCTGCCCGTTGCCCTGCACGCCCGCCACGCCGAGCACCTCACCGGCGTGCACGGTCAGGTCGACGCCGTCGACCGCGCGTACCTGCCGGTCGTCGTCGACGACCAGGCCGGCGACCTCGAGGACCGGTTTGCCCGGCTGGGCCGGCTGCTTGTCCACGGTCAGCCGGACGCTGCGTCCCACCATCAGCGCGGCCAGCTCGTCCCGGCTGGCGCTCGGCTCGGCGGTGCCGACGGTCTTCCCGCGCCGGATCACCGTGATCCGGTCGGCGATCGCCTTCACCTCGCCCAGCTTGTGGGTGATGAACACGATCGACTTGCCGGCCGCCTTGAGCGACCGCATGACCGCGAGCAGTTCCTCGGTCTCCTGCGGGGTCAGCACGGCGGTCGGCTCGTCGAGGATCAACAGGTCGACGTCGCGGGTGAGGGCCTTGACGATCTCCACCCGCTGCTGGATGCCGACCGGCAGGTCCTCGATCACCGCGTCCGGGTCGACCCGGAGGTTGTACCGCTCGGAGACCTCGGCCACCTCGCGCCGGGCCCGCCGGCGGTCCAGCAGACCGGTGAAGCGGCCCCGGACCTGCTCGGCGCCGAGCATGACGTTCTCCGCCACGGTGAAGACGGGCACCAGCATGAAGTGCTGGTGCACCATGCCGATGCCGGCCGCGATGGCGTCCGACGGGCCCTTCAGCTTCAGCGGCTTGCCGTCGACCAGGATCTCGCCCTCGTCGGGCTGGTAGAGCCCGTAGAGCACGTTCATCAGGGTCGACTTGCCGGCGCCGTTCTCGCCGAGCAGGGCATGGATCTCTCCAGGCTCCACCGTGAGGTCGATGTGGTCGTTGGCGACCAGATCACCGAACCGTTTGGTGATGCCGCGCAGTTCGAGTCTCAGCGCAACCTCCTGGAGTGCGAGCGATGGTGCAGCGTAGCGGCTGCCCGCCAGCCACCGCGCCGGGTGGGGTCAGTGGGGGATGAAGGTGGACCGGCCGCCCCGCCGTCCGCGGGGTGTCCCGCGTACGCCGAGGCGGCCGGATCGTCACTCCTGGCGCCCGCCGGCCCTCGCCGATGATTTCACCGCGCTGGCCGGCGGAGCGGTCACTTGGTCGGCTGGGCCTTCGAGGTGACCGTGATGGTGCCGGCGGAGATGTCCGCCTTGATCTTGTCGACCTCGGCCTTCAGGTCCGCCGGGACCTTGCTGTCGAAGTCGTGGTACGGGGCGATCGAGACGCCGTTGTTGGACAGCGTGCCGACGAAGCCCGGCTTGGCCTGGAGCTTCTCGCCACCGGCGGCCTTGAGCACGGCCTCCTTCACGGCGTCCGGGATGTTCTTGACGACCGTGGTGATCAGCGCCGGGCAGTTCGGGGTGCTCTCGCAGCCGTCGACGTCCACCCAGACGACCGAGTACTTGCCGTTCGAGGCCTGGGCCGCGGCGGTGGTGCCGAGGCCGGCGCCGCCGGCGACCGGCATGATGATGTCCGCACCCTGGGCGACCAGCGCGTCGGAGACCTTCTTGCCCTCGTCCTGCTTGACGAAGTCGTTGGTGAAGGAGCCCTTCTGGGTGGCCTTGTCCCAGCCCAGCACCTGGACGTTCTTGCTCTTGGCCTTGTTGTAGTACGCCACGCCGTCGGCGAAGCCGTCCATGAAGATGGTGACCGGCGGGATCGGCAGACCACCGTAGGTGCCGACCTTGCCGCTCTTGCTCATCCCGGCGGCCAGGTAACCGGCCTGGAAGGCGGCCTGCGCGGTGTCGAACTGCATCGGGTAGATGTTGTCCACGCCCGGGTCCGCGTCGACGATGCCGAACTGCTGGTTCGGGTTCGCCGTGGCGATCTTCTTGGTGGCGTCCGACATCAGGCCACCGACGGCCAGGATGAAGTCGCACTTCTGGTTGACGAACCCGGTCAGGTTGACCTCGTAGTCCGCCTCGGCCTTCGACTGGACGTTCTTGATGTCGATGCTGTCGTTCTCCTTCTGCGCCTCCTGCAGGCCCTTCCAGGCGGAGGTGTTGAAGGACTTGTCATCGATGCCGCCGACGTCGGTCACCATGCAGGCGCTGAACTTCTTGCCGCCGGTGCCGCCGGCGTTCTTGTCGTCCTCGGGAGCCTCACCACATGCGGCGGCGCCCAGCACGAGGCCACCCGCCACGATGGCGGAGGCGATCCGCATCCCACGCACAGAGCGCAAGACGTCTCCTTCCCATTGCACACCGCGTCGTGCGCGGTGGCAGCCCTTGCGCCGGCCTGCGGTGTGCCGCCGGCGTCCCACGTTACGGACGGGAGCGTACGCCCGCGCCCACCCACCGGCCGACAATCGTGCACGACTGTTGAACGGTCGTTACCCCTACGTAACCCTTGCGTGGGGCACGTCACTAATCGTGCCGAGCGGCATGCGCGGTGGTGTCGCGAACGTCTGTTTCCCGAGCTTCCCCGAGCTTCCCCGCTGCCGGGCGAACTAACGCCAGAACACCGCGACGGCGGCGTTGAGCAGCGTCAACCCGATGATCGCGAGGAAGTGGCCGCGGTTCACGCTCTCCCGCTTACGGGAGAAGAAGACCATGACGAAGATGATCAGCGCGAGCACCAACTTGGTAACAAGTTTGGCGGGGGCCGGCTCGTCGCCGTCGCGCAGCGGGGCGGACAGGCCGATACCGGTGAGGATCTGGATCACCGCGCCCCAGAGCATGGCGGCGTTGATCCGCAGCCGGCCGGTGACGTACTGGGCGATCGCACCACCGAGCAGCAGCGCGAAACCGACCAGATGGACGTAGAGAAGAATCAGTCGAAGAGCTTCCACGCGGCCCATCCTCCCCCATCAACGACGCTCCGTAGTAGCCACCCCGCTGACCTGCCGTCATACCGTGACCTGCCCCGCGCCGGCTTCCCCGCCCTCCGCGCGCTGACGCCGGACGCCGCGGCAGGCACGGCGACCGCGACCGAACGGGATGCGGACCGGCGGGATCGCCGGGCGGTCAGCTCAGGCGCCAGACCTGGAAGGTGGGGCCGTCGCCGGGGATGGTCACCGCGCCGTCGGCGTCCGGACGAAGCGCGGGCGCGCCGCCGTACCCGTTGTCGCCGGCCGGCAGGCCGGTCAGCCGCACCGGGGCGCCAGCCGCGCGCCGGGCCAGCACCAGCACCGTGCCGGTCGGCGCCTCCCGGAGGAAGACCAGGGTGTCGGCGTCGGCGTGCACCCAGCGCAGGCCGCCGTGCCGCAGCGCCGGCTCCGCGCGGCGCAGCGCCAGCAACGCCCGGTACGCCGCGAAGGTCCGCCGGTCCCAGCTCTCCGGCCGGTGCCAGGGCATCGGGGTACGCGAGCCCTCCCCGTTGCCGCCGGTCAGCCCCAGCTCGTCGCCCGCGAAGACCACCGGAGTCCCCGGCATGGTGGCCAGCAGCCCGGCGGCCACCTCCTGGCGGGCCGCGTCGCCCACCACGGTCCGGATCCGGGCCGAGTCGTGCGAGCCGAGCAGCTGCCACGAGTGCGTGTACGACCGCCAGGAGATCAGCGACCGGTAGGCGTTCATGGTGGCCAACACCGCGCCCCCGGCCCGCCGCCGCACCCCGCCCGGGGTGCCGAGGAAGTTCGGCACCCGGTCGTCGCCGTGGCGCAGCCAGGACCAGACCGGATCGGTGAAGCCCACGTAGTTCATGGTCCCGTGCCAGCCGTCCCGGTCCAAGTCACCGGTGTGGTCGTGGCCGTGCTCGGCGAGCAGCAGCGCGTCCGGTCGGGTCTCGGCGACCACCTGACGCAGCAGCCGCGCCACCTCGTGGGTGTAGGCGTCCGCGCCTCGCCGGCCGGTCATGTTCGCCACGTCCACCCGCCAGCCGTCCAGCCCGTACGGCGGGCGCAGCCAGTGGCGCAGCGGCGAGTCCTCGGCGGTGGCGAAGCGCCGGCGCAGCTCGGCACTGCCCCAGTTGAGCTTCGGCAGCGACCTGACCCCGTGCCACGACTCGTAGTCCGCGGGCTCCTGGTCACCCTGCGGCGCCGGACGCGCCGAGCTGGGGTTGCCGACGCCGGCCCGGTCGAAGTAGTACAGCTCCCGCTCGGGCGCGTGCAGGTCCGAGACGGCGGCCGTGAACCAGTGGTGGGCGTCACCGGTGTGGTTGCTGGTGATGTCGCCGAGCAGCCGCCAGCCCCGGGCGTGCACCGCGTCGGCCAGCCGGGCCAGGGCGGCGTCCCCGCCGAGCAGCGGGTCGACCGTGTCGAAGCTCGCCGCGTCGTACCGGTGGTTGGAGCGGGCCGGGAAGATCGGAGTGAGGTAGACGGTGTTCACGCCGAGCCGGTCCAGGTGGTCCAGCCGCTCGGTGATCCCGTCGAGGTCGCCGCCGTAGAACTGGCGGGGCGTCGCCGGGCCGCGCCCGATCACCGGGGTGTCCCAGTCGCAGGGGATGGCCCAGTCCGGCGCGGGCCGGCCGTCCGCGGCGGCGGAGCGGGCGAACCGGTCCGGGAAGATCTGGTAGATCACCGCGTCCCGGGCCCAGGCCGGCGGCGGCGGGTAGCTGACCAGCTTGAAGTCCCCGTGGTCGGGCACGTCGTGGTCGATCAGGCCGGCCGCGTTCAGCCAGCGGGCGCCCCGGCGGCCGTCGAGCAGGAACCGGTAGCTGCTGACCGGGTTACGGACCTCGACGTCGGCCCGCCACCACACGTCACCGCCCCCGGTACGGTCCACGACGGCCTCGGCGAAGCGCGGCTCACCGTCGCCGGTGGTCCGCACGTACACCTGTCGGACGCCGGCGCCGGCCGGCACCCGGACGAAGACCGGGACGGTCTGCCCGAGCACCGGCGCCTGCTCCGGCACGTAGCCGGCGGACCCATCGTGGTGCGGCTGGAGCGACATGGGCCGGGTCGTTCCGCTCAGCCCTTGACCGCCCCGGCGGTGAGGCCGGAGACGATGTAGCGCTGGAGGAACTGGAACACCAGCACCGTGGGGATCGCGGTGAGCAGGGTCGCCGCCGCGAAGATCCCGAAGTTGGCGTTGCGCTCGTTGCCCTGGAGCATGCCGTACATACCGACCGCGAGGGTCTTCGAGTTGGTGCTGGTGAGGAACACGTTCGCCATCAGGAACTCGTTGATCGTGCCGATGAACGCCAACAGGCCGGTCACCGCCAGGATCGGCGCGACCAGCGGCAACATGATCCGGAAGAACACCTGGGCGTGGCTTGCGCCGTCCATGGTCGCCGACTCGTCCAGCTCCCGCGGGAGCGTGTCGAAGAAGCCCTTCATCAGCCAGGTGTTCACGCCGAGCGCGCCACCCATATACAGAAGCAGCAGGCCCCATGGGGTGTTGAAGCCGATCCCGGGCCACAGGTCGGTCACCGTGGCGAAGATCAGGAAGATCGCCACGATCGCCAGGAACTGCGGGAACATCTGGATCAGCAGCAGCGAGAGCAGCCCGACCCGGCGACCCCGGAAGCGCATCCGGGAGAAGGCGTACGCGGCCAGCGCGGAGAGGAAGATCGACGCGAAGGACGCGACCCCGGCGATCAGCAGCGAGTTCAGGAACCAGTGCGCGAACGCGGTCCGCTGGAACAGCTCGCCGAAGTTGCCGAAGGTCACCCCGGCGGTCGGCACCAGCTCGGTGGACGACAGCGTGCCCAACGGGTTGAGCGCCGCGGAGAGCACGAACACGATCGGGAAGAGGCTGAACAGCACCCCGAGCACGGCGACGAGGTGTCGCCAGCCGACCTGGGTCAGCCAGCGGTTGCCCCGCCGCCGGGCGGTACCGGCCCGGTTCCCCGTGGCCGGGACCGCGGTGGGCGTGGTCACGAGTACACCTCCTCCTGCTTACGGGTGCGCCGGAAGCTCACGGCGGACACCACCGCGACGATCGTGAAGATGAGCAGCGAGATCGCCGCCGCGAACCCGAACTCCGCGCCCTGTGCGCCGAACGCCAGCCGGTACGTGTAGGTGATCAGTAGATCGGTCGCGCCGTTCGTCGGGTTGTCCGCCGGGAACGGCGCGCCCTCGGTGGTCAGGTAGATCGCGTTGAAGTTGTTGAAGTTGTACGCGAACGACGAGATCAGCAGCGGGGAGAGCGCGACCAGCAGCAACGGCAGGGTGACCGCCCGGAAGGACTGCCACGGGGACGCGCCGTCGACCGAGGTCGCCTCGGTCAGCTCGCGTGGGATCGCCTGCAGCGCACCCGTGGTGACCAGGAACATGTACGGATAGCCGAGCCACAGCTGCACGAGAATCACCGCGAAGCGGGCGGTCCAGCTTCCGCCGAACCAGTCGACGCCCAGCCCGAACAGGTTGTTGACCAGGCCGAAGTCGGTGTTGAACAGGTCCCGCCAGACCAACAGCATCGCGAATGACGGCATGGCGTAGGGCAGGATCAGCAGCACCCGGTAGAGGTTGCTTCCCCGCATCCGCGGCGAGTGCAGGGCCAGCGCGATCAGCATGCCGAGGAGGAACGTCCCGCCGGTGGACGCGATCGCGAAGGCGAAGTTCCAGACCAGCGTGCCGAGGAACGGCCCGGAGATGGTGTCGTCGGTGAGCACCCGGCTGAAGTTCTGCAACCCGACGTTGACCTTCCAGCCCTGGGTGAGGCGCTCCCCGTCGGCGGCGACGAACGCGCCGGCCTGCGCGTCCGCGGTCCAGGTCCGGCCGGTCTCGCTGTCCTTGACGCAGTCGCACCCGGCGTCGTACGCCCGCACGGCCCGGCCCTCGTAGGCCCGGGTGAGACCGTTGGAGCGGATCGCGCCCCCGGCGGTCGGCACGACCAGATCGGTGATCTCCTTGCTCCGGACGCTGGCCTGGCCGATGTTCAGCACGGTGTAGCCGTCGGCGGCGGTGACCTTGCCGGTGAGGCTGCTGCTCTCCACCTGACCGGGGTCGAGCCGGCGCAGGCCACCCGCGTCGCCGGCGAAGACCTCCTTGGTCTTCGGGTCGCCGAGCAGGAAGACCAGCGCGCCGGTGGTCGGGTCGCCCTGGGTCGCGATGGAGAGGGAGTACTGGGCGGAGCCGGGCACCTGCTTCACCGAGGAGGTCTGGATGGCGACGATGGCGTCGTCCTTGCTGCCGCGGTGCCCGTCGCCGAAGTTCGTGAAGGCGGTGCTCGCCGTGTAGAGCACCGGGAAGACCTGGAAGGCGATCAGGAAGATCGTGCCGGGGACCAGATACTTGGCCGGGATGTGCCGCCGACCGAGGTAGAGGTAGCCGAGGCCGGCCGTGGTGGCGGCGAGGATGCCCAGCCCGACCCAGTGCTCGGCCGCCACGAGCGGGAACGCCGCCCAGATCGCGATCCCGGCCACCAGGCCGAGCAGGACCACCTTGACGGCGAGGCCGGTCGCGGTGATCGGCGCGTGGTTCCGCGCGGTACGGGACGTGCGCGGGAGCCCGCGGCGAACGGGCCCCCGGCCCGGGGCCTGCTGAGCAGGCCCCGAGCCGGACAGCGACGTGCTCATTACTTGATCTGGCCCGCGATGGTCTTGCCCGCGGCGGTGATCGTCTTGGCCGGGTCGGCGCCACCGATGACGGCGGCCTCCGCCTTGCCGAACGGGTCCCAGATCGCGGCCATGGCCGGGATCGCCGGGAGCACCTGGCCGTTCTTGCCGGCCTCGAGCCACTTGGCCAGGTCCGGGTCCTCGCTCTTGACCTGGTCGAAGGCGGCGGTCAGCGCCGGCGGGCGCGGCTCGGCCCGGTACAGCGCGACGGCCAGCTCGGGCTTGGTCACGTAGTTGGTGACGAACTCCTGGGCGAGCGCCTTGTTCTTGCCCTTGGCGGCGACGTAGAACGCCTGCACGCCGACGAACGGCGCGGCCTCCTTGCCGCCGGCGAAGCCGGGGACCGGGGAGATGTCGTAGGCGATGTTGGCCTTCTTGGCGTCGGCGACGGCCCACGGGCCGGAGACCAGGAAGGCGCACTTCTTGCCGGTGAAGGTGGCGATGGAGTTCTCGCCGGTGATGGAGCGCTTGAGCGCGCCGTCGCCCTTCTCACCGAGCTTCGCGATCTTCTGGAAGGCGGCGATCGACTCCGGCTTGCCCACGCCGAGGTCCTTCGGGTCGTAGTCGCCGTTGGCCGTGGTGCCGAAGAGGTAACCGCCGCCCGAGGCGTACAGCGGGTAGACGTGGTACGCGTCGCCGTTCTGGCCGGCCTGGAGGCAGAGGATTTCCTGGACCTTCTTCTGGGCCTTGAGCTTCTTGCCGGTCTGGACCAGTTCCTCGATCGTCTTCGGCGCCTCGGGGGCCAGCGCGGTGTTGCGCAGCAGCGCGACGTTCTCGGTGGCGTAGGGCACGCCGTAGAGCTGGCCGTTGAACGTGACCGCCTTGATCGCGGTCTCGTTGAACGCGCTCTTCTGCTCGGCGGCGAGCTGCACCGGGTCGATGGCGCCGTTCTGGACCATGTTGCCGATCCAGTCGTGCGCGCCGACCACGACGTCCGGGCCGCTGCCCTGCTGCGACGCGGTGACGAAGTTGGTCTGCAGGTCCTTGGAGACGGCCTGGACCTCGACGGTCACGCCGTTCTCCTTGCCGAACTCGTCGGCGAACGGCTTCAGCGCGGCGGCCCGTTTGTCGTCGGCCCAGATGACCAGTTTGCCGCCGGCCGCCTTGGCGGACTCCTTGGCGGCCGGCTTGTCGCTGTCGCTGCCACCGCAGCCGGACGCGGCGAGCGCCAGGCCGAGGACGGCGACCACACCCGCGGTACGGATGCGCATCGGTACTCCTGTCGTCATGGCGGCCCGCCGAGGGAAGGACGGCTCGCCAGTGGGAAGCTCGGAAAGTTCTTGCTGATCGGCGCGGGGAATTTGCGCCGCCGGTCTCGCATGTTGCGGGGACGTTAGCAAGACGTTGCAGGGAATGGAAGGGCTTGCAGGGGCGTACGCAAGAACTTGCCGGTGAGTTACAGTGCCGCCATGCGCGCTCGACTGTCCGACATCGCCCAACAGGCCGAAGTCAGCGAGGCCACGGTGTCGCGGGTGCTCAACGACCGCCCCGGCGTGGCCCCCGAAACCCGGCAGGCCGTCCTGACCGCCCTCGACGTGCTCGGCTACGAGCGCCCCGCCCGGCTGCGCAAGCGCAGTGCCGGGCTGGTCGGACTGGTGGTCCCGGAGCTGGACAACCCGATCTTCCCGGCCTTCGCCCAGATCATCGAGTCGACGCTGGCGCAGAGCGGGTTCACCCCGGTGCTCTGCACCCAGACCCCCGGCGGCGTCACCGAGGACGAGTACGTGGAGATGCTGCTGGACCGGCAGGTCTCCGGGATCGTCTTCGTCTCCGGCCTGCACGCCGACACCGCCGCCAACCACGACCGGTACCGCGCGCTGATCGCCCGCCCGCTGCCGATCGTCATGATCAACGGGTACGTCGGTGGCATCGCGGCGCCCTTCGTCTCCTGCGACGACCGGGAGGCCGCCGAGCTGGCCGTGGCGCACCTGGTGGCGCTCGGACACCGCCGGATCGGCCTGATCACCGGGCCGGACCGGTTCGTGCCGGTGCAGCGCAAGGTGGCCGGCTTCCGGTCCGCCATGACCCGCCTGGTCGGCGCGACCGAGGCCGAGATCGACGCGCTGGCCGAGCTCTCCCTCTTCGGCGTCGAGGGCGGCGAGGCCGCCGCCGGCCGGCTCATCGAGCGCGGGGTCACCGGCCTGGTCTGCGGCTCCGACCTGATGGCGCTCGGCGCCATCCGCGCCGCCCGCCAGCGCGGCCTCGCCGTCCCCGGCGACATCTCGGTCGTCGGGTACGACGACTCCCCGCTGATCGCCTTCACCGATCCGCCGCTGACCACCATGCGCCAGCCGGTCGCCGCGATGGCGGTGGCCGCGGTCCGCGCGCTGGTCGACGAGATCAACGGGCACGCCGCCCCGAACTCCGAATACCTGTTCCGCCCGGAACTCGTGGTACGCGGCTCGACGGCGGTGGTCCGCCCGGCCGAACCCACCCCGACCAGCGGCCCGGCGGAAACCAGCCCCGCCAGCGGCCCATCAGGAACCGACCCGGCCAGCGGCCCGTCAGGAACCGGCCCGGCCAGCGGCCCGTCAGGAACCGGCCCGACCGGCCGCCCGGCGGGTGGCCCGCGGCGGCAACGCCCGACCACCCCCTCCCTGGCCGTACCAGCCTGACCCCGCCCTGCCCGCCAGCCCTCGCCCCGCCAGCCATCGCCCGCCGTCCCTCGCCCCGCCAGCCCACTGCACCCGGCTGAGCCCTCACACCCGACCGCGCCCGGGTCCACCGACTGCCGGCCGTCGCTTCACATGATCGACTCTGAATGCCGCAATCCGGCCCATCCGGTCGGCGGGATGGCACGAGATGCCGCAACCTGGCCCATCCACCCGCAGCGGGATGGCCCGTGATCCACTCCGGATGCGGCAACTCGGCCCTTCCGACCAGGAGGAGGGCACAAGATGCCGCGACCTGGCCCTTCCCCGCGGCGGGAGGGAGCGAGATGCCGCGAAGCGGCTGGGGCTTCCGAAGGACGGGACCCGAGACCGGAGACGGGACGGGACGCGAGACGCGGGACGGGACCCGCGACCGGAGACGGGACGCGAGACGCGGGACGGGACCCACGACCGGAGACGGGACGGGACGCGGGACGCGGGACGCGGGACCCGAGACGCGGGACCCGAGACGCGGGACGGGACGCGGGACGGACGCGGGTGGAACGGCGCCCGGGCGGAGCGCCTTCTTCTTGCGCAAGGAATGCTTGACTCTTGCAGTGCTCGGCCGGCATTCTGCTCAGACACCCGCGTCCCGCGTACCCCTGCGGGACGCCGCCGTCTGATGCCAGAGAACGGGGATCGTCACCGATGACCGCCGCCACCCCTCCCTCGCCGCCGACCGCCGACAACGACTGGTGGCGCTCCGCGGTCGTCTACCAGGTCTACGTCCGCAGCTTCGCCGACGCGAACGGCGACGGCGTCGGTGACCTGGCGGGGATCCGGCAGCGGCTGCCGTACCTGCGGGAACTCGGGGTGGACGCACTCTGGCTGACCCCCTTCTACACCTCACCCCAGGTCGACGCCGGCTACGACGTCGCCGACTACCGGGACGTGGATCCGCTCTTCGGCAACCTGGCCGACTTCGACGCGATGATCACCGACGCGCACGCGCTGGGCCTGCGGATCATCGTGGACCTGGTACCCAACCACACTTCCAGCGCGCACCCGTGGTTCGTCGCGGCGCTCGCGGCCGGCCCGGGCTCCCCCGAGCGGTCCCGCTACCTGTTCGCCGATGGCCGGGGCGAGCAGGGCGAGTTGCCACCCAACGACTGGGAGAGCATCTTCGGCGGTACGGCCTGGACCCGGGTGCCGGACGGGCAGTGGTACCTGCACCTGTTCGACCCGGCCCAGCCCGACCTGAACTGGCGCCACCCGGAGGTACGCGCCGAGTTCGAGGACATCCTGCGGTTCTGGCTCGACCGGGGCGTGGACGGTTTCCGGATCGACGTGGCCCACGGAATGATCAAGGCCGAAGGGCTGCCGGACGTCGGCTTCAACTCGATGACCACCGGCCGGCGCCAGTCGGAACTGCTCGGCAAGGGCCGGCTGCCGTACTTCGACCAGGACGAGGTGCACGAGATCTACCGCGCCTGGCGGCCGATCCTGGACAGCTACCCGGGCGGCCGGATGGCGGTGGCCGAGGCGTGGGCCGAGACTCCGCAGCGGCTGGCCCGCTACATCGGCCCGGACGAGCTGCACCAGGCGTTCAGCTTCGACTTCCTCGACGCCACCTGGTCGGCCGACTCGTTCCGCAAGGTCATCGACACCGCGCTGGCCGAGTCGACCATCGTCGGCGCCCCGACCACCTGGGTGCTCTCCAACCACGACCGGCAGCGGCACGTCACCCGGTACGGCGACGGCGAGGTCGGTCTGCGCCGGGCCCGGGCCGCCGCCCTGCTGATGCTCGCCCTGCCCGGCTGCGCGTACGTCTACCAGGGCGAGGAGCTGGGCCTGCCGGAGGTGCTCGACCTTCCCGACGGGCTGCGGCAGGACCCGGCGTTCCTGCGTACCGGGGAGAGCCGGGACGGCTGCCGGGTGCCGATCCCGTGGGGCGGCGAGCTGGCCCCGTACGGCTTCGGTCCGGCGGGCAGCGAACTGAGCTGGCTGCCGGCCCCGGCGACCTGGCGCGGCCTCTCGGTCGCGGCCCAGGCCGGCGTGCCCGGCTCGACGCTGGAGCTCTACCGGACCGCCCTGCGGGTCCGGCACGAGCACCCGGCGCTGGCCGGCACCGACGGCATCAGCTGGCTGGAGACCGAGCCGGGCGTGCTGGCGTTCCGCCGCACCGCCGGGAACACCGAGCTGACCTGTGTGGTCAACATCAGCGGCGCGGCGGCCACGATCATCGGCTACGGCCGGCCGGTGGTCGCCAGCGCCGGCCTCACCGAGCGGGGCGACGGGCACGTCCTGCCGGTGGACGCGGCTGCGTGGTTCGAACGGCGCTGAGCCGGGTAACCCGCCAATGACCTGGTCGTCCGTTGTGCCCCGCGCCGACGGGCGGCTGGGCTGCCGACCCCTTGTGGTGGGGGGTGAGGTGGCGCCGGCCCCTCGGGGATCTCGATCTCCGGGGGGTCGGTGTCCATCTGGGACCGTGCGGTACGACGGGGGATGACCGCACGCGTGGCGCGGCACGCCCCTCGACGCCGGCGACCTCGATCCGATGGCCCGGTTCTGGTCGGCCGCCCTCGGCTGCCGGGTCCGACCGGGCGGCGACGGCAGCCCTGACGCTCAGGCGCCCCGGGCGGCGAGCAGCGTGGCGATCCGCGCGAAGCCGGCGTGGACCTCCTCGGCGCTGGGCGGGTTCGCCGGCTGCGGTTCCGGTTCCCGCTCGGCGGCCAACTCCAGTTCCTCGTCGATGACGTCCTCGAAGTCGCCGTACAGGTCCGCCTCGTCGAGCCGGGCCGCCTCGTCCTCGGCGGCGAGTTGCGCGGCGGCGATCTCGCTGCGGATCTCCTCCGGGGTCAGCGCCGGCACCAGCGGCTCCACCACCGCCATCAGCTGCTCCTCGGCGACCACCGCCTCGGCCAGGGCGAGCGCGTGGGGCCGCTCGTACGGGCCGCAGACGACGGGCTCCCACTCGTCGCCGTCGCCCAGCGGGCCGAAGGTGATGATCCACGGCAGGCCGAGCATCGGCGAGTCGTCCGGCAGGTCCAGTGTCACGAGTGCGCCCACCGGCCCATCATGGTCGTTCCCGGCGCGGGCGCGGGCCGCATTGCCCCCAAGTCCCTCCGCTCCGGCGGTCACTCCTAACCGGGCGTACCGGCGTTCAGCGCCGCACGGACCAGGGCGAGGGCGCGGTCCGGCGGTACGCCCAGCCGGGCCGCCTCGGCGGCGTACCCGGCGGCCGCCCGGTGCAGGCGGTCGGTGGCGTCGTCCCGCCCCGGGGCCACCATGGTCCCGTGCCGCCCCCGGGTCTGCACCAGCCCGGCGGACTCCAGTTCCCGGTACGCCCGGGCCACCGTGTTCACCGCCAGGCCGAGGTCGGCGGCGAGCTGCCGGACCGCGGGCAGCCGGGTGCCGACGGGCAGCCGCCCGTCCCCGATCATGCCGGCGAGCTGCCCGCGCACCTGCTCGTACGGGGGCACCGCCGAGTCGGCGTCGATCCTGATCCGGCTGCTCATCCCGCTCCTCCCGGTGTGCCCGGTTCGGTCTCCTCGTCGATCTCGACGTCCACCTCCCGCGCGCTGGCGCCCTCGGCCAGGTCCACCACCCGGCCGTACCGGCTGGTGGCGGCCAACGCCGCGCCGAAGAGCACCAACTGGTTGAGCAGGTAGAGGTAGAGCAGCAGGCCGACCGCGGTGGTCACCACCGTGTACGCCGGGTTCCGCTCGGTGCGGACCACGTAGTAGCGGCCCACCGTGTTGAGCAGGGTGATACCGACCGCGACCAGCAGCACCACCGGCCGCAGCCGGCGCCGGCTCATCCGCAGCCGGGGCACCGCCACCAGCAGCGCCACCGCGAGCACCGCGTTGACCAGCACGCTGAGCACCGCGCTGACCGTGGTGAGGCCGACCGAGCCGGTGCTGCGCAGCAGGAACCGCAGCAGCGACTCCAGCGCGTCCACGGCGGCCACCGACACCCCGAGCAGCACGAAGACCGCGACCAGTACGCCCAGGTCGACCAGGCGGCGGACCACCAGGTTGCCGGGCTGCTGGTTGAGCCCGTACATGAGCCGTTGCGAGGAGCGGATCGCCTCCACCCAGCCGATCCCGGTCACCACCAGGATGATCAGACCGACCACCCCGACGGTGTTGCTGCTCTCGGCGATCTGCTGCGGGTCGAGGAACGGCAGGTTCCCGGCCAGGAAGTCCGCGGCCGCCTCGCTGACCTCGGCGTTGTCCTGCAGGATCGTGCCGAAGATCCAGTACGCGACCAGGGCGAGCGCGAACACCGCGAAGAAGCCGTAGTAGGCGATCGCGGCGGCCAGCCGCCCGGCCAGCAGGTCGGCGTAGAGGGTGCCGGCCCGCCACAGGTGGTCGAAGGTCGGCCACCGGCCCCGCGCCGCGTCGATCCGGCGGCCCAGCGCGCTCTCGATCCGGCCGAGCAGGTTCACCCCGTCATCCTCGCCGATCCGTGGGGAACGCGGTGGCCAGCGGCGCGCTCAGCTCAACCGCCGAGCCGGAAGTCGCGGCGGGGCTGCCACCGGGTGGCTCCGCTGTGCGAGAAGAGGGTGAAGGCTTCGACCTCGAACAGCGCCGAGAAGTCCGCCAGGTCCTCGTACGCCTTGTCCAGCACCTCCGGCGGGACGTCCTGCGCCACGGTGACGTGCGGGTGGTACGGGAAGCGCGCCTCCCGGTGCAGTTCGGGCGCCGCGTTGATGGCCGCGGCGAGCACCTCGCACTCGCTGATCCCGGCCGCGACCGTCACGAAGACCACCTGGGTGACCGGCCGGAACGTGCCGGTGCCCCGCAGGTGCAGGGTGAACGGCAGGTGGGTGGCGGCCACCCGGGCCAGGTGCTCCTCGACGGCGGGCAGGGCGCTCACCGGGATCTCGGTCGGCCCGAGCAGGGTGACGTGGGCGGGGACGGCCTGCGGGTCACCGGCCTCGATCCGGCGGCGGGTGAGCAGCCCGCCCCACGGTTCGGGGATGTCCACCGCGATCCCGATCTGGATGGTGTCGCCGGCGTCCGGCGCTCCGTCCCTGCCAGCCACGCTCCGCGCCACCCTTCCGGCCACCGACTGCGCACACCCTCTCCGACGCGCGGGTCCGCTAAGCGGACCGGACCGGCGGGAAGAAGCCGACCCGCTCGTAGACGGTGGCCAGCGTCGCCGCGGCGACCGCCCGGGCCTTCTCCGCCCCCTGGGCGAGCAGCTTGTCCAGCTGCGCCGGGTCGTCCAGGTAGCCGCGGGTGCGCTGCTGGATGGGGGTGACGAAGTCCCGGACCAGTTCGCCGAGGTCCTTCTTGAGGTCGCCGTAACCCTTGCCGTCGTACGCGGCGACCAGGTCGTCGATGCTCCGTCCGGAGAGCGCCGAGTAGATGGTCAGCAGGTTGGACACGCCGGGCTTGCCTTCGGCGTCGAAGACGATCTCGCGGCCGGTGTCGGTGACCGCGGAGCGGATCTTCTTGGCCGAGCGGGCCGGCTCCTCGAGCAGGTCGATGATGCCGGCCGGCGAGGAGGACGACTTCGACATCTTGGCCGTCGGGTCCTGCAGATCGGTGATCTTGGCGGTGTCCTTGACGATGTGCGGCGCGGGCACGGTGAAGGTCGGCCCGAACAGCGAGTTGAACCGCTGCGCCAGGTCCCGGGAGAGCTCCAGGTGCTGCCGCTGGTCCTCGCCGACCGGCACCGCGTGCGCCTGGTAGAGCAGGATGTCGGCGGCCTGCAGGACCGGGTACGTGAAGAGGCCGACGCTGGCCCGCTCGCTGCCCTGCTTCTGCGCCTTGTCCTTGAACTGGGTCATCCGGTTCGCCTCGCCGAACCCGGTGATGCAGCCGAGCACCCAGGCCAGCTGCGGGTGCTCGGGCACCTGCGACTGGACGAACAGGGTGCTGCGTTCCGGGTCGAGGCCCAGGCCGAACAGCTGCGCCGCGGCGACCCGGCTGCGCTGCTTGAGCAGCTTCGGGTCGTGGCCGGCGGTGATGGCGTGCAGGTCCACCACGCAGTAGAAGGCGTCGTGGCTGTCCTGCAGGGCCACCCAGTGCCGCAGCGCGCCGAGGTAGTTGCCGAGGTGGAACGAGTCGGCCGTCGGCTGGATGCCGGAGAAGACGCGCGGGCGGGCGGGTACGTCGGACATGCCGGCAATTCTGTCAGCAAGCCCCGGCGCGCGTCATGACGGGCCGGCGGGTCGATTGTCGGCGGTCATGACCGGCGCGTACGGCTCACGCCGCTGCTCCGGCACGCGGGCGGCGGAGACCGCGAGGCGGGCCACCCGCCGCCCCTCCAGGGCGAGTACCCGCAGCAGCCACCCGCCCGGCGGGTCGTCCGGATCGGGCCGGCCGGCGTCCGGCGTGACCGGGGAGACCGGCACCTCGTCGCCGGTGACGGGCAGCCGGCCCAGGGCGGCCATCACGAAGCCACCGACCGTCTCGTACGGGCCGGCGGGCAGCGGCACCCCGGTCCGCTCGGCGAAGTCGGCCAGGTTGAGCCGGCCGTCCACCACGGCGGGCAGGCCGGCGGGGGCCGGTTCGGGCGGGACGGCGTCCTCGTCGTGGATCTCGCCGACCAGCTCCTCCACCAGGTCCTCGCAGGTGACGATGCCGGCGGTGCCGCCGTACTCGTCGACGACCACGGCGAGGTGGTGGCCTTCCCGGCGCATCTCGGTGAGCGCGGCGAGCACCCGTTTGCTGCCGGGCAGCCGCTTCACCTCGCGGGTCAGCTCGCCCACCGTGGCGCACCGGTCGCGCTCGGGGCGCAGCAGCACGTCGCGCAGGTGGAGGAAGCCGACCACGTCGTCGTGGGTGCCGTCGACCACCGGGTAGCGGGTGTGCGTCTCGGCCCGGACCAGGCGTTCGGCCTCGGCCACGGTGAGCCCGGCGGAGAGGAAGACCACCTCGGTGCGGGGCACCATCACCTCGCGGACCAGGCGGGCGCCGGCCACCAGCACCTCGTCGATGATCCGGCGCTCGTCGGGGTCGAGGAGGGTGTTCGCGGCCACCAGGTCGCGCAGTTCGGCCTCGGTGATCCGTTCCCGGCCGGCGGTCGGGCTGGCCCCGAGCAGGTCGGTGACCAGGCGGGTCGCCCCGTCGGCGGCGCGGACCAGGAGCCGGGCGACGGTCCGGGCGACGGGGCCGGGTTCGCGCCGTGGCCGCCCCGACGCTCGGCGCCGGAGCCCGGGACCACCTGCCTCCCGCATGGGTTGGATGGTAGACAGCCCTCGCCGCCCGAGCCGGCCGATGTTCGGATCTGTTCAATCATGGCGGAACGTGGTGGGATGGCGGTGGTGCACTGGCAGCCCTGGCGCGACGGCCACCATAGGGTGATCAAGGACGGCCGCCGCCGCGGCGGCCAGGCGGGAGGAAGCGACGTGAAACTGCTCGTCACCGGCGGTGCGGGCTACATCGGCAGCGTGGTGACCCGGATGCTGCTCGACGAGGGCCACGACGTCACCGTCCTGGACGACCTGCGCACCGGACACCGGGCGGCCCTCGCCCCCGACGCCACCCACGTCGACCTGCCGATCCACGAGGCCGCCCGGGTGCTCGCCCCGGACGCCGGCTTCGACGGCGTGCTGCACTTCGCCGCGCTGATCGCCGCCGGCGAGTCGATGGTCAAGCCGGAGCTCTACTGGCGGGCCAACACCATCGGGTCGCTCGCCCTGCTCGACGCCGTCCGCGCCGCCCGGGTGCCCCGGCTGGTCTTCTCCTCCACCGCCGCGGTCTACGGCAACCCCACCGAGCTGCCCATCCCGGAGACCGCCGTGAAGGCCCCCACCAACACGTACGGGGCCACCAAGCTGGCCGTCGACATGGCGCTCACCTCCGAGGCGATCGCGCACGGCCTGGGCGCGGTCTCGCTGCGCTACTTCAACGTCGCCGGGGCGTACCGGCACGGCGGGGGGACCATCGGCGAGCGGCACGACCCGGAGACCCACCTGATCCCGCTCGCCCTCGAGGTGGCCGCCGGCCGGCGCGACAAGCTCCAGCTCTTCGGCGACGACTACCCCACCGTCGACGGCACCTGCGTTCGCGACTACATCCACGTCGAGGACCTGGCCCGGGCCCATCTGCTGGCGCTGGGCGCCGCCACCCCGGGCCAGCACCGGATCTACAACCTGGGCAACGGCAACGGCTTCACCAACCGGCAGGTGATCGAGGTGGTCCGGGAGGTCACCGGCCACCCGGTGCCGGTCGAGATGGCCCCGCGCCGCGAAGGTGACCCCGCCGAGCTGGTCGCCTCCGCCGCGCTGGCCCGCGACGAGCTGGGCTGGGTGCCGGGCAAGCCGACGCTGCAGGACATGGTCGGCGACGCCTGGGCGTTCTACCGCGAGCACGTCCTGGAACAAGCGTGAGCGCGCGGAGCGAGGAGCGAGCCGGGCCTGCGAGCCCGCAGCCGCGGACGGCGGCCGGCACGGCGAGCGCCGACGTCGCGGCCCGCGCCACCACGGGCTTCCGGCAGCGGTACGGCGCCGAGCCGGCGGGCCGCTGGGCGGCTCCCGGCCGGGTCAACCTGATCGGCGAACACACCGACTACAACGACGGCTTCGTGCTCCCCTTCGCGCTGCCGATGCGTACCGTCGTCGCCGCGGCGCCTCGCGACGAGCCGCGCTGGACGGTCTGGTCGGAGCTGGACGACGAGCCGGTGGGGTTCGGGCCGGAGGAGGCCGACGAGCCCGGTCGGGTGCCCGGCTGGGCCGCCTACGTGGCCGGCGTGGTGTGGGCGCTGCGCGCCGCCGGCCAGCCGGTCCCCGGCGCCCGGCTCGCGGTCGCCTCGGACGTGCCGGTCGGCTCCGGGCTCTCCTCGTCGGCGGCGATCGAGTCCGCGGTGCTGGCCGCCCTGGTCGACCTGGGCAACCTGGACCTGCCCGCCGAGCGGTGGCCCCGGCTCGCCCAGCACGCCGAGAACGACTACGTCGGCGCGCCCACCGGGATCATGGACCAGTCGGCGGTGATCCGGGGCCGGGCCGGGCACGCCCTCTTCCTGGACTGCCGCACCGAGCAGGTCGACCAGATCCCGTTCGACCTGGACGCCGCCGGGCTGGCCGTGCTGGTGGTCGACAGCCGCGCCCCGCACCGGCACGCCGACGGCGAGTACGCCTCCCGCCGCCGGTCCTGCGAGGAGGCGGCGCGGATCCTCGGCGTGCCCGCCCTGCGGGACGTCGATCCGGCCGACCTCGACGCGGCGCTGGCGAAACTGCCCGACGACGAGACCCGCCGCCGGGTCCGGCACGTGGTCACCGAGGACCAGCGGGTGCTCGACACGGTCGCGCTGCTGCGCGCCGGCCGGGTCGGGGAGATCGGGCCTCTGCTGACCGCCTCGCACGCGTCGATGCGCGACGACTTCGAGATCACCGTGCCCGAGATCGACACCGCGGTCGAGGCGGCGCTGGCCGCCGGGGCGTACGGGGCCCGGATGACCGGCGGTGGCTTCGGCGGCTGCGTGCTGGCCCTGGTCGACGCGTCCGCCGCCGACGCGGTGGCGGACGCCGTGGCCGCCGCGTACGCCGAGCGCGGCTTCGCCGCCCCGGCCACCCGTGCCGTGCACCCCACCGGCGGCGTCACCCGCCTCGACTGAACGGCGGCGGCCCTGGCCGACCCGCGCCGGGTTGACCAGGGCCGCCGCCGGACACCGGGGTGGGGCCTCAGCCCATCTCGACGATCATGCCGGCGCCGACCGTCCGGTTGGTGGCCTCGTCGATGATCACGAAGCCGCCGGTGGTGCGGTTCCGCCGGTACTCGTCGGCGAGGAGCGGCACGGTGGTCCGCAGCCGGACCCGGCCGATCTCGTTGAGCTTCAGCTCGCCGGCCGCGTCGTCGCGGTGCAGCGAGTTGATGTCCAGCCGGTAGTGCAGCCCGCGCACGATGGCCCGCGCCGAGCGGGTGGTGTGCTTGATCGCGTACTTGCCGCCGATCTGCAACGGGCGGGTCTCGTCCATCCAGCAGACCATCGCCTCGATGTCCTGCGCGACGGCCGGGGCGTTGTTCGGCCGGCAGATCAGGTCGCCCCGGGAGATGTCGATCTCGTCGGTCAACCGGACCGTCACCGACATCGGCGGGAACGCCTCGGCCACCGGGCCGTCGGCCGTCTCGACCGAGGCGATCCGGCTGGTGAACCCGGACGGCAGCACCATCACCTCGTCGCCCGGCTTGAGCACGCCCGAGGCCACCTGGCCCGCGTACCCCCGGTAGTCGGTGACCGTGGTGGACTGCGGGCGGATCACGTACTGCACCGGGAACCGCACGTCGACCAGGTTGCGGTCGCTGGCGATGTGCACCCGCTCCAGGTGGTGCAGCAGCGACGGGCCCTCGTACCAGGGCATGTTCTCCGACCGGGAGACGATGTTGTCGCCCTTGAGCGCGGAGATCGGCACCACGGTCAGGTCCGGCACGTCGAGCTTCGCGGCGAACGCGGTGAACTCGTCGGAGATCCGCTCGAACACCTCCTCCGACCAGTCGACCAGGTCCATCTTGTTCACGCAGAGGACCAGGTGCGGCACCCGCAGCAGCGAGCAGAGGAACGCGTGCCGGCGGGACTGCTCCACCAGGCCCTTGCGGGCGTCCACCAGGATCAGCGCCAGGTCGGCGGTGGACGCGCCGGTCACCATGTTCCGGGTGTACTGGATGTGCCCGGGGGTGTCCGCGATGATGAACTTGCGCCGCGGCGTGGCGAAGTACCGGTACGCCACGTCGATGGTGATGCCCTGCTCCCGCTCCGCCCGCAGGCCGTCGGTGAGCAGCGCCAGGTTGGTGTACTCGTCGCCCCGGGCCGCGCTGACCGCCTCGACCGCGGCGAGCTGGTCGGTGAAGAGCGACTTCGTGTCGTACAGCAGCCGGCCGATCAGGGTCGACTTGCCGTCGTCGACGCTGCCGGCGGTGGCGAACCGCAGCAGGTCCATCGGGCGTGCCGTCTCACTGTCGGCCTGGGCCAGAGCCTCGACGCTCATCAGAAGTAGCCCTCCCGCTTGCGGTCCTCCATGGCGGCCTCGCTGACCCGGTCGTCGCCGCGGGTCGCGCCGCGCTCGGTGATCCGGGTGGCGGCCACCTCCTCGATCACCTTTTCCACGGTGTCGGCGTCGGACCGGACCGCCGCGGTGCAGGAGGCGTCGCCCACGGTCCGGTAGCGCACCTGCGCCTTGAACCGCTCCTCGCCCGCCTTGGGTCGGATGAACTCGTTGACCGCGTAGAGCATGCCGTCCCGCTCGATCACCTCGCGCTCGTGCGCGTAGTAGATCGACGGCAGTGGGATCCGCTCCCGGGCGATGTAGTGCCAGACATCCAGCTCGGTCCAGTTGGACAGCGGGAAGACCCGGATCGACTCGCCCGGGTGGTGCCGGCCGTTGTAGAGCGACCACAGCTCGGGGCGCTGGTTCTTCGGATCCCACTGGCCGAATTCGTCGCGGAAACTGAACACCCGCTCCTTGGCGCGGGCCTTCTCCTCGTCCCGCCGGGCGCCGCCGAAGAGCGCGTCGAAGCGATGCTTCTCCACCGCGTCCAGCAGCACCGGGGTCTGGATCCGGTTGCGCATCCCGTCCGCCGACTCCCGGACCAGCCCGGCCGCCAGCGCCTCCGGCACGCTCGCCACGATCAGGTGCAGGCCCAGCTCGGCGACCCGCTGGTCCCGGTACTCGATGACCTCGGGAAAGTTGTGCCCGGTGTCGACGTGCATGACCGGGAACGGGATGTTGGCCGGGGCGAACGCCTTCTGCGCCAGCCGCAGCATCACGATCGAGTCCTTGCCGCCGGAGAAGAGCAGCACCGGCCGCTCCATCTCGGCGACGACCTCGCGCATCACGAAGATGCTCTCCGCCTCGAGCGCGTCGAGGTGCGAGACCTGGTACGCCGCCGGGGACGTCATGACAGGTGTCCGTTCATCGAATTCCAGACCTTTCCGGTCGGACTCGTCAAGAAGACGCTCAGGCTACCCGGAATGCCGCTGCAACGCTGCAAGCAACCGACTGGCGAGATCCTTCCGGCAGACCAGAAGGTCGGGCAGGCGCGGGTCGGCCTCGTTGTATTTCAGCGCAGAACCGTCGATCCGGGAAGCGTGCAGCCCGGTGGCCGTCGCCACAGCCACCGGAGCGGCCGAGTCCCACTCGTACTGCCCGCCGGCGTGGATGTACGCGTCGACCTCGCCGGTCACCACCGCGGCGATCTTCGCGCCCGCCGAACCCATCGGCACCAGATGGGCGCCGACCTCCTCGGCCAGATCGGTGAGGAACACCGGCGGCCGGCTGCGGCTGGCCGCCAACCGGATGACCCGCCCGCCCGCGGTCGCCGCCTCCAACGTCATCGGCGGGTACGCCGGCGGGTAGTCGGTGCCCAGCACCCGGTGCTGCGCCGGCAACCCCACGGCGCCCGCCACCAGCCCGTGCGGCGACGGCGCGTGACGCGCCCAGAGGGCCACGTGCACCGCCCAGTCCGAGCGGCCCTCCTCGGCGAACTCCCGGGTGCCGTCCAGCGGATCGATGATCCACACCCGGTCGGCGGTCAACCGCGGCACCGCCTCCGTGGTCACCTCCGCCGTCCAGGCCAGCCGCGACCCCTCGTCCTCCTCCGACAGCACCGCGTCGGCCGGGCGCCACTTCGCCAACTCGGTACGGATCAGGTCGTGCGAGACCTTGTCCCCGGCCGCCTTCAACGCCCCCGGATCGGTGAAGCCCAGCTCCGCGCGCAGGTTCACCAGCGCCTGCCCGGCCCGCGCCGCGAGCCAGCGGGCGAACGCCCCGTCGATCATCGGAGGATTGGCCATGGGTCTTCCGCTCCCGTCGCTCGCGTCGCCTCCCGAAGAGCGCAGACTACCGGCCGCCACCCGCCGCGACCCGCAGCCCCGCCCGCGGTCAGCCGGCGTGGTAGAGGTTCTGCGTCGGCTCCACCCCGCGGGTCACCACCGACTCGACCACGTCCGCCGCCCGGTCCACCAGGAACTCCAGCTCCTTGCGCTCCACCGCGGAGAAGTCCGACAGCACGAAATCCGCCGGATCCTGCCGCCCCGGCGGCCGCCCGATGCCGAACCGCACCCGCACGTAGTCCTTCGTGCCCAGCGACTTCGACATGGACCGCAGGCCGTTGTGGCCGCCCTCGCCGCCGCCGCACTTCACCCGCAGCTGCCCGTACGGGATGTCCAGCTCGTCGTGCACCGCGATCACCTGCCCCGGCGGGATCTTGTGGAACTGGGCCAGCGCGGCCACCGGGCCGCCGGAGAGGTTCATGTAGGTCAGCGGCTTCATCAGCACCAGCTTCGGCCCGCCGAAGCCCAGCCGCCCCTCGGCGACCTCGGCCACCGCCCGCTTGTGCCGGCCGAACTTCCCGCCCAGCCGGCCGGCCAGCAGCTCGGCCACCATGAAGCCGACGTTGTGCCGGTTGCCCGCGTACTCCCGACCGGGATTGCCCAGGCCGACCACCAGCCAGGGCCCCGCCTCGTCCGTCACGCCTCGCCCCTTCCGTCATCTCCGGCCCGCCGCGGCCCGCACCGCCCGGGAGGCCCGGCCGGCGCCGATACGCCGACAGGCGCCCCCGGAACCGGGGACGCCTGTCGCACAGCCTGCGGGCCGATCAGGCCTCGGTCTTCGGCTCCTCGGCGGCCGGCTCGCCCTCGGCCGGCGCACCCTCGGCAGCCTCGGCGGTCTCCTCGCCGACGCCCTCCTCGGCCTCCTCCTCGGCCACCTCGACCTCGGGGAGGGTGGCCTCCAGCTCCTCGGCGGTCGGGGCGGCGGTCACCGAGGCGACCTGAAGGTCGGCGTCCGCGACCAGCTCGACGCCGGCCGGCAGCTCCACGTCGCCGGCGGTGATCTGGGTGCCGGCCTCGGCGCCCTCGATCGACGCCTCCAGGTGGTCCGGCACCTTGGTGGCGTCGGCGGTCACCGAGAGGGTGTCGTGGTCGTGCACGATCAGGGTGTCCTTCGCGGCCTCACCGGTCAGCTGGACCGGGACCTCGACGGTGACCTTCTCGCCCCGGCGGACCAGCAGCAGGTCCACGTGCTCGAAGGTGTCCTTGATCGGGTCGCGCTGGATCGCCTTCGGCAGCGCCAGCACCTGGGTGCCGTCGCTCACCTCGATCGCGAAGAGCTGGTTGGCGCCGCCCTTGCGGATCGCGGCGGCGAACTCACGCGCCGGCAGCGCGATGTGCTTCGGCTTCTCGCCGTGGCCGTACAGCACGGCGGGCACCTTGCCGGCCCGGCGGGTACGACGGGCACCACCCTTGCCGAACTCGGTGCGGGGCTCGGCGCTGATCTTTACCTCGGACACGGGGAAACTCCTGATGCTTCGCTGCGGCGGCTTGTCGTCTTGCGGTGCTGGGGCGAGGGGCTCGCTGGGGCTCATGCGTCATGAACGACTGCCCGGAGCACCGCGTCGATGACGGCGCCTCCGTGCGGTGCTTTTCAGCGGCCCGCCGGGCACCCTCGCCGTGGCAACCGCACCAGTCTACCCGAGCGATTTCCGGGCCATCCGGCAGTCCCCTTATCACCGCCGGCGACACCTCGCAGCCCAACTTTTCCCCCGACCGAAGCGGTCCTCCCGCCGGCGGCTCGGGCCCGCGGGCCCGAGCCGGCCCGCTGCGCCGGCACGGGCCCGTGAGCCGCACCGTCCCGCGAGCTGGCGCGGTCCCGCCGGCGGGTGCGGTGTCCCGCCGGCGGAGTGCGGCGTCCCGCCGGCAGGGTGCGGTGTCCCGCCGGCGGGGGTGCCGAACTCAGCTGAGGCCGCCGAAGAGGGTGGTCACCGAGCCGTCGTCGAAGACCTCCCGGATCGCCCGCGCCAGCAGCGGCGCGATCGACAGTACGGTGATCTTGTCCAGCTGCTTCTCCGGCGGCAACGGCAGGGTGTTGGTCACCACCACCTCGCTGATCGGGCTGTTCTTCAGCCGCTCGGTCGCCGGGTCCGACAGCAGGGCGTGCGTCGACGCCACCACGATCTCCGCCGCGCCGGACTCCTTGAGGATGTCCGCCGCCTTGCTGATCGTGCCACCGGTGTCGATCATGTCGTCCACGATCAGGCACACCCGGTCCTCGACCTCACCGACCACCCGGTTCGCCACCACCTGGTTCGGCTTCAGCGGATCCCGGGTCTTGTGGATGAAGGCCAGCGGACAGCCACCCAGCCGGTCCGTCCACCGCTCGGCCACCCGTACCCGGCCCGAGTCCGGCGCCACCACGGTCATCGGCCGGCCCGCGTACTTGTGCTCCACGTACTCGGCCAGCACGTCCATCGCGAAGAGGTGGTCCACCGGGCCGTCGAAGAAGCCCTGGATCTGCGCGGTGTGCAGGTCCACCGTCAGGATCCGGTTCGCGCCCGCCGTCTTCAGCAGGTCGGCCACCAGCCGCGCCGAGATCGGCTCCCGGCCCCGGTGCTTCTTGTCCTGCCGCGAGTACGGGTAGAACGGCAGCACCACGGTGATCCGTTTGGCCGATCCCCGCTTCAGTGCGTCGACCATGATCAGGGTCTCCATGACCCAGGTGTTGACCCCGTGCGTCACGGACTGCACCACGAAGGCGTCCGATCCGCGCACCGAGTCCTTGAACCGTACGAAGATCTCGCCGTTGGCGAACTCGTACGCGTCGGAAGGGGTCGGCGCGACGCCGAGCACCTCACCGATTTCCTTGGCCAGCTCCGGAAAGCCCCGTCCGGAGAAGAGCATCAGGCTCTTGCGGTTTTCGGCGACGATGCTGCCCATGGGCCCGTCTGCTCCCGTGTGTCGGTGGTTCCCGGCGGCGTGGAGCCGGGGACTATTCGGTTGCAGTATCCCCCGCGCTCACCGCTCCACCCACGGCCTGGCGCCGCCCGTGGATTCAGTCACCTTCACTTGCGGCAGCGGGCTGGTCCGACGCACCCTCCACGGCCAGCCGGGCGCGCTCGGCCGCCGCCGCGGAGACCGTCCCCGGCCGCTTGCGGGCCACCCAGCCGTCGATGTTGCGCTGCGGCGCCCGGGTCACCCCCAGCGCGCCCGGCGGCACGTCCTGCGCGATCGCGCTGCCCGCCGCCACGTAGGCCCCGTCGCCCACCTCGACCGGCGCGATCAGGCTGGTGTCGCAGCCGACGAACGCGCCCTCGCCGACCACCGTGCGGTGCTTGTTCACCCCGTCGTAGTTCACGAAGATCGTCGCCGCGCCGATGTTCGCCTTCGCTCCGATCGTGGCGTCACCCACGTACGTCAGGTGCGGCACCTTCGCGCCCGCGCCGAGCTCGGAGTTCTTCACCTCGACGAAGGTGCCGACCTTCGACTTCTCGGCCAGCCGCGCGGCGGGCCGCAGGTACGCGTACGGGCCGACGCTGGCCCCCGCGCCCACCTCCGCGCTCACCGCGTGGCTGCGCAGCACGGTGGCGCCCTCGCCCACGGTCGTGTCGATCAGCGTCACGTCCGGCCCGACCAGCGCGCCTGCGCCGACCAGCGTCGCGCCGCGGAGCTGGGTGTTCTGGTCGATCACCGCGTCCCGCTCGACGGTCACCGTCACGTCGATCCAGGTGGTGTGCGGGTCGAGGATGCTCACCCCGCTGCGCATCCAGCCCTCGTTGACCCGGTCCCGCAGCAGTCCGCGCAGCGCGGCCAGCTCGACCCGGTCGTTGCAGCCCAACGTCTCCACGTGGTCCGGGGCGCAGTGCACCGCCACCGGCTCCCCGGCGTCCCGGAGCAGGCCGAAGACGTCGGTCAGGTACTCCTCGCCCTGGTCGTTGTCGGTGGAGAGCTTGCCCAGCGCGTCCCGCAGCCGGGCCACGTCGAACGCGTAGATGCCCGCGTTGATCTCCCGCAGCGCGCGCTGCTCGGCGGTGGCGTCACGCTCCTCCACGATCTGCGCCAGCCGGCCGGCGCCGTCCCGCACGATCCGGCCCAGGCCGGTCGGGTCCGGCACCTCGGCGGCGAGCACCGTGGCCGCCGCGCCTTCGCCCTCGTGCGCCTCCACCAGGGCCGCCACCGTCTCCGGCCGCAGCAACGGCACGTCCCCGTTGATCACCACGACCGTGCCGGTCGCCTCCGGCACCGCGTCCAGCGCGATCCGTACCGCGTGCCCGGTGCCGAGCTGCCGCTCCTGGAGCACCGCGAGGGCGTCGGGCGCCACCTCGGCCAGGTGCCCGCGGACCTGGTCGGCGCCGTGCCCGACCACCACCACGGTGCGGTCCGCGCCCAGCGGCGCGGCCGCGGCCAGCACGTGTCCGAGGAGGGTACGGCCGAGCAGCGGGTGCAGCACCTTGGGCAGGGCCGACTTCATCCGCTTGCCCTCACCGGCGGCGAGCACGACAACGGTGCGGAGGTGGGGCTGGGACACGACGTGGCTCCCGTCGGGACGGCGACAGTCTCGCGGTCATGCTAACCACGCCGCTCGGCACAATTCGCATCCGGCCGCACAAATGAGGTCGCCTCGTGGGAGCGGCAGGGCTGAGCTGGGGTGCCTGGATTCGAACCAGGAGCTCAAGGCTCCAAAGGCCTGCGGGTTGCCGTTACCCCACACCCCATCGCAGCATCAAGACCTAGCGGCCACTAATTTCAGACTCGCTTGAGTCAGCGATCCGGAACAGCTCGGCGATCATACCTTCGATCCGCCAGTAGAGCGCGCGGCTACGCGGCACGGTGATCACAAGGCAGCCGTGGTAGTCGTCGCCGGTGTTCCGGCGGACGGTCGTCGGATTGTGCCGCTTGAGCGTCGAACGCCCGAACCGCTCGACCGGGAGCCTCAGCCGCTGCGCCCACCAGCGCACCGCGGCGTCGGGGTCGGCCGACTCGTGGATGCTGACCCGGTACGTCGGCACCGCACGGTCGACGCCACAGCTCTCCAAAAATCGGAGGAAGAGCGCGAGCAAGCCGGGATCGCTGTTGATGAACTGCACCTTCTCCGCGCGGCGCCACGGCTTGGACTTCGCCCCCTCGCACCAGTAGATCGCCGCGCCGAGCAACAGCAGGGCCCGCTCGTCGAGCTCACCGACGCGCTCGGCGGCGCACTCGTGCTCGGCTGCCTGCGCCGCGTCGCGCATATTCCGGTACGCGCCCCACCGCGCGTCGGTCATCGCCTTCGAGTGCGCCCGCCGCCGCTCCGCCGCCGCACCGTCGGGATCGAGCGGCAGCTGCTTGACCCACTGGTACGCGGTCGACTTCGCGACGCCGAGCTGCTTCGCGATCTCGTTGACCGACCGACCAGCGGCGCGCAGCCGGACCGCATCGGCGCGTACGGCGTCCTTGGCGCGCGGCCGCCGGGTCCACTCCGGTGGTGGCACCCCGCGCAGCAGCGCGTACACCCGATCACGACCGATGCCCAGGCGGGCCCGGATCTCGGCGACGGAGAGCTGTTCCTCGACGCGCAGGCGGCGCGCCTCGGCGGCGATCGGGTCGGTCACGACCAGCAGGTTAGGACAGGCGTACGACAGGTCCTCCCATTCGCGAACGCCGGTGTCCGCTGCGATCTAGCCGCCCGCTGGTTACGGTGACGTAGGCGTAGCCCGTACCACTGGGAGGTGCCATGTCGACCACCCTGAACGGCCCGGAGAGCGGACCGAAGCCGTTGACCCAGGGACACCAGTCCCGGGGAATCCTGATCGCCCTGTGGGCCTTCGTGGCCGTACCGTTCCTTGCCCTGCTCGCCGCCGTGCCGGTGGCCTGGGGTGGCTGGCTGGGCTGGAGCGACCTGCTGATCGCCGGCTTCTGGTACGTGCTCTCCGGGCTCGGCATCACCGTCGGCTACCACCGCTACTTCACCCACGGCTCATTCCGGGCGAAGCCCGGGCTGCGCGCCGCGCTGGCGGTGGCGGGGTCGTTCGCGGTGCAGGGCGAGATCATCCAGTGGGTGGCGGACCACCGCCGGCATCACGCGTTCTCCGATCAGGAGGGCGACCCGCACTCGCCGTGGCGGTTCGGGGAGAGCATCGGCGGGCTGGCCAGAGGGCTGTTCCACGCGCACGTCGGCTGGTTGTTCAACCGGGAGCTGTCGAACCGGGAGCGGTTCGCCCCGGACCTGCTCAGCGATCCGATCACCCGTCGGGTGGACCGGCTCTTCCCGGCGCTGGTGGCGGTGTCGCTGCTCGGGCCGGCGGCGATGGGCGCGCTGGTCACCTGGTCGTGGCAGGGCGCGCTGACCGCGTTCTTCTGGGGCGGGCTGGTCCGGATCGCGCTGCTGCACCACGTCACCTGGTCGATCAACTCGATCTGCCACGTCTACGGGGAGCGGCCGTTCGCGGTGCGCCAGGGCGACCGGGCGGCGAACTTCTGGCCGTTGGCGCTGCTGTCGTTCGGGGAGAGCTGGCACAACCTGCACCACGCGGAGCCGACCAGCGCGCGGCACGGGGTGCTACGCGGGCAGATCGATCCGTCGGCGCGGGTGATCTGGCTGTTGGAGAAGGCCGGTGCGGCCTGGTCGGTGCGGTGGCCGAAACCGGAGCGGATCACGGCGAAGCTGGTGGAGCCGGTGCGGGTGCGGGGCCGCGCCGCGCGGTAACCGGTCGATCGGTGTCGGTCGGGTTTGGCAGGATGGGCCGGGTGACCGACGTTCCCGGCAGTGACGCGCGCTCCGCCCGGCGGCGGGCCGTCCCGGCGGCCAAGCCCCCTTCCCGGGTACGGATGTCCGCGACCCAGCGCCGGGAGCAGCTGATCTCGATCGCCCGGGAGATCTTCGCCGAGCGCGGGTTCGACGCCACGTCGATCGAGGAGGTGGCGGCTCGGGCGAAGGTGTCCAAGCCGGTGGTGTACGAGCACTTCGGTGGCAAGGAAGGGCTCTACGCCGTGGTGGTGGACCGGGAGGTCCGTTCGCTGCTGGAGCGGATCACCACGGCGTTGACCGCCGGGCATCCGCGGGAGTTGCTGGAGCAGGCGGCGTTGACCCTGCTGACCTACATCGAGGAGGAGACCAGCGGGTTCCGGGTGCTGGTCCGGGAGTCGCCGTTGATGTCGGCGACGGGCAACTTCAGCAGCGTTTTGAACGACGTGGCGCACCAGGTGGAGCACATCCTGGGCGCGGAGTTCTCCAGTCGGGGCTACGACCCGAAGCTGGCGGAGCTGTACTCGCAGGCGCTGGTGGGCATGGTGGCGTTGACCGGCCGCTGGTGGCTGGAGGTGCGCAAGCCGCGCAAGGAGACGGTGGCGGCGCACCTGGTGAACCTGGCCTGGAACGGGTTGTCGCACCTGGAGGCGAAGCCGGGGCTGATCACGGTGCGCAAGCCGGGTTGATCCGCCGGCGCCGGGCCGACCGGCGGTCCGGTCCGGTCAGCGGTGGGCCTCGGCGATGGGGTGCTCGCGGCGGCGGCGTTCCTCCTCGGCGTGCTCCTCCGTGCCGACCTTGTCGTAGAGGCCGGTGGCGAGCAGGATCAGGCCGAACAGCAGCGACACGATGACGGTCGCCATCGAGAAGTTGAGGATGTTCACCTGGGTCTGCAGCACGGACATCATGAGGATGCCGGTGACCAGGAAGACGGCTCCGGCGGTCAGGTTCATGTAGTGGCCGAGGTTGCCGCGCCGGGACGCGCCGATGATGAGGAAGGCGCCGAAGATCACGGAGACCAGGGAGAAGGCCAGGTTGGTGCGGAGCCCGAGGGCGCTGGTGTCCTCCCGGCTGAACAGCCCGTCGCCCCAGGTCTCGGCCACGCCGTACACGCCGAAGACGAGGATGTAGAGGCCGATGAGCCCGGAGAGCACGCGGTAGAGCGGCCGCGCGGGATGGTTCACCGGGAAGTGCGCCATGGGAACCTCCAACGAAGCGAGCGATTCGCCCCGATTGTCCCCCAGCGGCGGACCCGCGTCCCCGGAAACGCCGAAGGCCCGGCGCGATGCCGGGCCCACGTCGGTACGGGCGGGAATCAGAGCACGAGCCGAGCCTTCTGCCAGGCCTCGTGCTCGTCGTCGGTGCCGACCTTGCCGTACATGCCGGCCATCAGCAGGACCAGGGCGAGGACCAGGACCACGATGTCGGTCATGATCGAGAAGTTGAAGATGTTGGCGTCGGTCCGCAGGAACGCCAGCTCGGCGAGGCCGAGGCCGATCAGCCCGTACGCCATCCACTGGTTGATCAGCACGTCGAGGTTGCGGCCGATCACGACGCCGAGCAGGATCACCGCCCCGAGCAGGATCGCCAGCAGCGAGAATCCGAGATTGGTGCCCTGGCCGAGGACCTTGGTGTCATCCTGGGCGAGCACCTCGTCGCCCGCGCTCGCGATGATGCCGAGCACGCCGAAGACGATGAAGTACAGACCAACGAGCCCGCCGATCGCCCGGTAGACAGGCCGCGCGGGGTGGTTGACGGGGGTGTGCGACATCTCTGCGTCTCCAAGACCGTTCGGGTGAGGGGTCGCCAGCGATTGTCCCGCACGCCAAGCTGTGACGCCGCACACCCCCTGCCCACCGGCGGGTCAGTCCGCCGGCAGCTCCTCGGCGAGGGCGAGCCAGGTCTCCTCGGTGCGGTCCCGCTCGGCCCGCACCTCCTTGAGTTGGGCGTCCAGCTCGGCGACCTTGGCGTAGTCGGTGGCGTGGGCGGCGAGCTGCTCGTGCAGGGTCGCCTCCCGCTGCTCGAGCTTGGCGATCTGCCGTTCCAGCCGGCTGAGTTCCTTCTTCGCGGTGCGTACCTCGGCGGCGGAGAGACCCTGGCGGACCGGGCCCGGCGCGGCCGGGGTGAGGTCGGCGGGCGCCGGACCGCCACCGGCGGCGGCCCGGGCCAGGTACTCGTCGACCCCGCCGGGCAGGTGCACCAGCCGGCCGTCGCCGAACATCCCGTACGCGACGTCGGTGACCCGCTCGATGAGGTAGCGGTCGTGGCTGGCCACCACGATGGTGCCCGGCCAGGAGTCGAGCAGGTCCTCTAGCGCGGCGAGGGTGTCGGTGTCCAGGTCGTTCGTGGGCTCGTCGAGCAGGAGCACGTTGGGTTCGCCGGCGAGCAGCCGCAGCATCTGCAACCGGCGACGCTCCCCGCCGGAGAGGTCGCTGACCGGGGTCCACAGCCGCCGGTCGTCGAAGCCGAAGATCTCGGCGAGCTGGGCGGCGCTGATCTCCCGGTCGCCGAACTGAACCCGCCGGGCCACCTCCTCGACGGCCTCCAGCACCCGCAGGTGGCCGGGGAGCTCGGCGAGCTCCTGGGAGAGGAACGCGGGCCGGACGGTCTGCCCGGTGGTGAAGTCGCCGCCGTCGGGGCGGGTCACCCCGGCGAGCATGCGCAGCAGGGTGGTCTTGCCGGCGCCGTTGCGGCCGAGGATGGCGACCCGGTCGCCCGGGCCGACCTGCCAGGTGAGGCCGCGCAGGATCTCCTTGGGGCCGGCGTGCAGAGTGACCTGCGCGAGGTCGTACACCTGCTTGCCGAGCCGGGCGGTGGCGAGCCGCTGCAACGACATGGTGTCGCGCGGCTCCGGCACGTCGGCGATGAGCGCATTCGCGGCCTCGATCCGGAACTTCGGCTTCGAGGTGCGGGCCGGCGCGCCCCGGCGCAGCCAGGCGATCTCCTTGCGGAGCAGGTTCTGCCGGCGGGCCTCGGTGGCGGCGGCGACCCGCTGCCGCTCGGCCCGGGCCAGGGTCCACGCGGCGAAGCCGCCCTCGTACGCCCGGACGGTCTGGTCGGCGACCTCCCAGGTGGTGGTGCAGACCGCGTCGAGGAACCACCGGTCGTGGGTGACCACGACGAGCGCGCCCTTCCGGGTGACCAGGTGCCGGGCCAGCCAGTCGACGCCGCCGACGTCGAGGTGGTTGGTGGGCTCGTCGAGGATGAGCAGGTCGGCCTCGCGGACCAGCAGCGCGGCGAGGGCGACCCGGCGGCGCTCGCCGCCGGACATCGGGCCGACGGGCGCTTCGAGGCCGAGGTACGGCATGCCGAGGCCGTCGAGGATGGCCCGCACGCCGGCGTCGCCGGCCCACTCGTGCTCGGCGCCCATGCTCTCCCCGAGCCAGGCGGTGCCCAGCACGACGTCGCGGACGGTGGCCTCGGGCGCCAGCTCCAGCGTCTGCGGCAGCCAGGACACCCGCAGGTCGCGGCGGTGGGTGACCCGGCCGTCGTCCGGATCCTCGATGCGGGTGAGCAGCCGCAGCAGGGTGGACTTGCCGGCACCGTTGAGGCCCACCACGCCGACCCGGTCGGCGTCGTCGAGGCCGAGCGAGACGTCGGTGAGCAGCGGCCCGGCGGCGCCGTACCCCTTGGACACCCGGTCCAGGTTGACGATGTTGGCCACTGACCCACCTCTCATGATCAAGGCGTCCCGGTGCCGGCCGGCACCTCAGGACGCCCACCCCAAGGGTACGCGGACCAGCCGCCCGCGCCGCCCGCCGCCCGCCGGACGGACCCGCCCCGCCGGCCGCTGGACGGCCGCCGGGCCGCCGGACGCCCGCCAGGCCGCCGGACGCCCCCCAGGCCGCCGGAGGGCCGCCA